>NZ_JBHVEY010000004.1:221067-550366 GCF_042802055.1 Rhodococcus sp. NPDC057529 | reverse complement strand
CGTCACCGGTCAACACAAACTCGCCATCACGCCCGAAATCCGCCACTACAACACCATAGGTAATTACAGCGATAATTTCCGGACCGACACACTAGGGGCCGCGAACCTCATCAACAAAGGTTGACGAGGTTCGCATTATCAACTTAAGTTGATACCTGTGAGTGACGATCCGCACCCGGCCACCGCGTTCGCCGCCGTCGTCGCGCTGCGTCGGCAGGCCGATCAGCTCGAGCGTGACGCCGTCGCCGACGCACTGTCCGCCGGCTGGACCTGGGCAGACATCGGTCAGGCGCTCGGCGTCTCGGGTCAGGCGGCGCACAAACGCCTCGGGCCGGGACGATCCACCGACAAGAAGACGAGGGGACCACGATGACATTCACCCGGGCCTGGCGCGACATGCGCACGATGAAGACACTGTTCTCCGAAACGGAGGCCGAGGCCGACCGCCTCGGTGACCGCGAGCCCGGCCTCGAGCACCTGCTCCTCGCGTCGTTCGCGCTGCCGGACGGAACGACGGGCCGGGTGTTCGATCGTCTCGGATCGAACCGGGACGCGCTGCGCGAGGCGGTCGTTCACGTGCACGGCGAGGCCCTCGCGGCGGCAGGGATGACCGACGCGGGCGCCGCAACCAGCGCGCTCAGCCGCCCCCGCACCGGTCCGCTGCGGCTGACCGAACCGGCCCAGGGCGCGTTCCGCAACGCGGTGGCTCTCGCGAAATCGGAACGCAGACCGATCGTCGGCGCCGACGTCGTCGCGGCCGTGGCCACCGTCACCCACGGCACGGCGGCGCGGGCGCTGAAATCGCTGGGGCTCGTCCGATCCGACGTCGTCGACGCCGCGCGGGCGGAGCAGGCACGATGACCGGACAGCCCAGGATCGGTGTTCGCCGCCTGCGCGGATAGGCTCGACACGTGGTTCTTCCCAGCACGACTTCGGTGTCACCGGCGGATGTTCTCGGTTCCATGCGGGACGTCATCGACGGTCCCCTGCCCGACATCGCCGTCCGCTTCTCCAAGTTCCTCGCCGACATCTGGCCGCACACCGCGCTGGTGATCTTCACCCGGGAATGCACGGGGCGTCCCCGCAAGGTCAGCGGCGACCCCGCGGTGGTCGAACGCGTCACCATCGCCGAACTGGACGCGTTGCGCACCCGGATGACGGAAGGCACACCGTTCGACGACCAGACCGTGGTCGCCGGCTCGAAGCGGAAGGTGTGGGCGCTGCTCGACGCGACCGGAACCCTCCTCCTCGTGCTGCCGAAGCCGCGGCAGCACATCCGGGAGGTCCCGCTGGTGGCGGGCGCCTTCGGTGTCGTCGCCGTGTCGATCCGGCATCAGGTCGCGCAGGCGAGCCCGGCGTATCTGGCGGAGTCGCGGGCCGCGTCGAGCGAGCGGGCCAGGACCATCGTGGAGTTGACGGACCTGCACGCCGCGACCCTCGAATCCATCCTGTCGACGCTGCGGTCCAAGGACCTCGACGACCGTCGGTCGCGGATCACGGCGAGCGAGACGGCGTCGTCGGCGCTGATCACCCTGCGGTCGGCGGGCGAATCCGATCGCATCCTCGCGGAGGAAGCCGTCACCACGGCGTTCGCCCGGTTGCAGGGCGAACTGCGACCGCTGCTCCAGCACCGTCCCGTGCGGGTCGATTACGTCGATCCGCCGGTGGACGGTCGCGCGCTGCCCGGTGAGGTGGCGAGCGCCGCGCGGGCCGTCGTGCGCAGCGCCGTCCTGGCGTTCGCGACCCAGTCCACCCTCGAGCGCATTCGCATCGCCTGGGACTGCGACGGCTCGAACCTCCTGGTCGAGGTCCGCGACGACGGCGAGGGCGGACTCGACACCGGCGCACTGGTGCGGCAACTCTCCGGCCGGGTGCACACGCTCGGTGGCCGGATCGACGTCGAGTCGGTCGACGGGTGGGGGTCCCGGGTGGCGGTCGCGATCCCCCTCGACGTCCCCGCCGCCCGACCGGACGAACAGCAACTCGGCGACCTCAACCCCCGCGAACTCGAGGTGCTGGGTCACCTGGCCACGGGTAAGAGGAACAAGGCGATCGCCGACAGCCTCGGCATCAGCGAGAGCACGGTCAAATTCCACGTCGCCGGGGTGCTGAAGAAACTCGGGGTGGCGTCCCGAGGCGAGGCCGGCGCGATCGCCCTCGAGGCCGGCGTCCGCGCCGACACCACCGGCAGGCACTGACCCCACGTGAGTGGCACGGTGTGCGGGCGCACGCTTTGCCGCTCACGTCAGGTGATGCGGTCCGGGTGGGTGTAGAGGTTCATGGTGGCGCCGCGGAGGAACCCGATCAGGGTCAGGCCGGTGTCGTGGGCGAGGTCGATCGCCAGCGACGACGGCGCGGACACCGCCGCGAGGATCGGAATGCCGGCCATCACCGCCTTCTGCGCCAACTCGAACGACGCCCGACCCGACACCAGCAGCACCGTCCCGCGCAGCGGCACCCGGTCCTGCTCGGTGGCCCACCCGATCAGCTTGTCGACCGCGTTGTGCCGACCGACGTCCTCCCTGACCGCGAGCAGCTCCCCGGTCCGGGTGAACAACCCCGCCGCATGCAGACCCCCGGTCGTGTCGAACACCTTCTGCGCCGCACGCAACTGATCCGGCAACTCCGCGATCGTCGCCGCCTCCACCCGCACCGTGTCCGTCGCCGGGGAATGCCGGGTGCGCTGCCGGATCGCATCGAGCGACGCCTTACCACACACCCCACACGACGAGGTGGTGTAGAAATTGCGTTCGATTCCCATGTCGGGCAGGAACACCCCCGGCGCCAGATCCACGTCGAGGACGTTGTACGTGTTGCGGCCGTGCTCGTCGACACTGTTGCAGTACCGGATCGACGCGACATCACCGCGCCCGGCGATGATGCCCTCGGTCAACAGAAACCCCTGCGCCAACTCGACATCCGAACCCGGGGTCCGCATCGTCACCGCCAACGGTGTGCCGTTCACCCGGATCTCGAGGGGTTCCTCCACCACAACGGTGTCCGGCCGGGTCGAGTGCCGGGTGTCGGTGATCCGGGTGACCGGGGTCCGGGTCGTCACCCGCCCCACGGGTCAGCCCCGCTTCTCGAGGCGGATCGTGACCGCCTTCGACACCGGCGTGTTCGACTTTTTCGCGACGTGATCGAGCGGGATCAGCGGATTCGTCTCCGGATAATAGGCGGCCACATTCCCGACCGGGGTCGGGTACGGCACCAACCGGAAATCCTCCGCCCGCCGCTCCTCCACGCTGCCGTCCGGGGCCGACCACTCCGAGACCAGGTCCACCCGATCCCCCGCCGCGTACCCGAACGATTCCAGGTCCTGCGTGCTGATGAACAGCACCCGCCGTCCGCCCTTGACGCCGCGGTAGCGGTCGTCGAGACCGTAGATGGTGGTGTTGTACTGGTCGTGCGACCGCATGGTCTGCAGGATCAGCTTCCCGTCCGGCACCGGCACCCAGGACAACTCGCTGACCGTGAAATTGGCCTTCCCCGTGTGCGTCACGAACCGGCGCTCGTCCCGCGGCGGGTGCGGCAACGCGAACCCGTCCGGCCCGCGCACCTTCCGGTTGAAGTCCTCGAACCCCGGAATCACCCGGGCAATGGAATCGCGGATCCGGTCGTAGTCGGCGGTGAACTCCGCCCACGGCACCGAATGCTCCGGCCCGAACAACGCCTGCGCGATCCCGCAGACGATCGCGACCTCACTGCGCAACTGATCGCTCGCGGGGGTGAGGCTGCCGCGGGACAGGTGCACCATCGACATCGAATCCTCGACCGTCACCTGCTGCTTGCGACCGTTCTGGAGATCCTTGTCGGTGCGGCCCAGCGACGGCAGGATCAGCGCGCTCTGCCCGGTCACCAGGTGCGACCGGTTCAGTTTCGTCGACACCTGCACCGTCAGCGCGCACCGGCGCAGCGCCGCCTCGGTGGTCTCGGTGTCCGGGGTCGCGGACACGAAGTTGCCGCCCATCCCCACGAACACCGACGCCCTCCCGTCGCGCATCGCCCGGATCGAATCGACCGCGTCGAATCCGTGCTTACGCGGGGACCGGATCCCGAACTCCGTGTCCAACGCCGTCAGGAACGATTCGGGCATCTTCTCCCAGATGCCCATCGTCCGGTCGCCTTGGACGTTGGAGTGCCCGCGCACCGGGCACACCCCGGCACCCGGTTTGCCGATCATCCCCTGCAGCAGCAGCAGGTTCACTGCGTCCTGGATGGTCGCCACCCCATGGGTCTGCTGCGTCAATCCCATCGCCCAGCAGATGATGGTCTTCTTCGATCCGATCAACGCGTCCGCCGTCTGCTGGATCTGCTCGAGGGTCAGGCCGGTGGCCGCCACCACCGTGTCCAGGTCGACCTGCCGCAGGTGCGCCGCGCACGCCTCGAACCCGGCGGTGTGCCGGTCGATGAACTCCCGGTCCAGCACGGTGCCCGGTGCCGCGTCTTCGGCCTCGAGCAGCAACCGGCCCAAACCCTGGAACAGGGCCTGGTCACCGCCGATCCGGATCTGCAGGAACTCGTCCGCGATCTGCACGCCGTCGCCGACCACACCGTGCACCTTCTGCGGGTCCTTGAACCGCAGCAGTCCGGCCTCCGGCAGCGGGTTGATCGCGATCACCTTCGCCCCGTTGGCTTTCGCCTTCTCCAACGTCGAGAGCATCCGGGGATGATTCGTCCCCGGGTTCTGGCCGGCGATCACGATCAGGTCGGCGTTCTCGATGTCGGGGATCGACACCGACCCCTTCCCGATCCCGATCGTCTCCACCAACGCACTACCCGAGGATTCGTGGCACATGTTCGAACAATCCGGCAGGTTGTTCGTCCCGAACGCCCGGATCATCAACTGATACACGAACGCCGCCTCGTTACTGGTGCGCCCGGAGGTGTAGAACACCGCCTCGTCCGGCGACGCCAGACCGCGCAGCTCGCCGGCGATCAGGTCGAACGCCGCGTCCCACCCGATCGGCTCGTAATGCGTGGCCCCGGGCAGCAGGACCATCGGATGTGTCAGCCGGCCCTGCTGACCCAGCCAGAACTCGGTGCGACCCAGCAACTCCGCCACCGAATGCTCGGCGAAGAACTCCGGGGTCACCGTCCGCGTGGTGGCCTCCTCCGCGACCGCCTTCGCCCCGTTCTCGCAGAACTCCGCATGCTTGCGGTGCCCCGGAGTCTCCGGCCACGCACACCCGGGGCAGTCGAATCCCTGCCGCTGATTCAACTTCATCAACGTGCGGGCCGTGCGCACCGGACCCATCTGCTCGAAACCGCGCTTGAGCGAGACCAACACCGCAGGAACACCTGCCGCATAGGACTTCTCGTGCGTGACGACGACGTCGTCCTCGTCGAACGTGTACCTGTCGGTGATGTCGGTCATGGAATCAGTTTCCTCGGGCAATCCACTCGGCGAGATGCGGGGCCTCGGTACCGATCGTGGTCCCGTCCCCGTGCCCGGTGTGGACCACGGTCTCCTCGGGCAGCGCGAACAACCGGTCCCGGATCGACCCGATGATCGTCGGGAAATCCGAGAACGACCGACCCGTCGCACCCGGGCCGCCGGAGAACAGGGTGTCGCCGGAGAACAACGCCCCCGCCTCCGGCAGGTACAGGCACACCGACCCCGGCGAATGCCCGGGTGCGTGGATCACCTGGATCTCGGTGCCGGCGATGGCGATCCGCTGCCCGTCCTCGAGGTTCCAGTACTTGGCGTCCGGGTGGCTCATCTTCCACAACACGTCATCACCCGGATGCAGCAGCACGGGGGCGTGCAACCGCTCGGCCAGTTCCGGGGCGACGGTGACGTGATCGTTGTGCCCGTGCGTGCAGATCACCGCGTTCACGTGCCGGCCGCCGACGGCGTCGATGATCGGCTGCGCCGCATGCGCGGCATCCACGATCACCACGTCGGTGTCGTCCCCGACCAGCCAGATGTTGTTGTCGACGTTCCACTCTCCGCCGTCGAGGGCGAAGGTGCCCTCGGTGACGACCCGCTCGATCCGCAACTGCCCGCTCACAGCACGACCACCGAACGCAGCACCTCACCGGCATGCATCCGGTGGAACGCCTCCTCGACCTCGTCGATCTTGATGCGCTCGGTCACGAACTTCTCCAGCGGCAACCGGCCCTGCTGGAACAGGTCCACCAGCATCGGGAAATCACGTTCGGGCAGGCAGTCGCCGTACCACGACGACTTCAACGACCCACCGCGGGAGAAGAAGTCGATCAACGGCATCTCCAACGTCATGTCGGGGGTCGGGACCCCGACCAGCACCACGGTGCCGGCCAGGTCGCGGGCGTAGAACGCCTGCTTCCACGTCTCCGGGCGACCGACGGCGTCGATCACCACGTCCGCACCGAAACCGCCGGTCAGCTCCTGCACGGCCTCGACCGCGTCGACGTTGCCGCCGTTGATGGTGTGCGTCGCACCCAGGTCCTTGGCCCATTCGAGCTTCTTCTCGTCCCGGTCGATCGCGATGATCTTGTTCGCCCCGGCCAGGCGGGCACCCATGATCGCGGCGTCACCGACTCCGCCGCAGCCGATGACGGCCACCGAGTCGCCGCGGCCCACGTTGCCGGTGTTGACGGCGGCACCGAGGCCGGCCATCACACCGCACCCGAGCAGCCCGACGACCGCGGGGTCCGCGGACGGGTCCACCTTCGTGCACTGCCCCGCGTGGACGAGGGTCTTGTCGGCGAACGCGCCGATCCCCAGCGCCGGGGTGAGTTCGGTGCCGTCCTCGAGCGTCATCTTCTGCGCCGCGTTGTGAGTGTCGAAACAGTACTGCGGGCGACCGCGCTTACACGCCCGGCACTGACCACACACGGCCCGCCAGTTCAGCACCACGAAGTCGCCGACCGCCACCGACGTCACACCCTCGCCGACACTCTCCACGATCCCGGACGCCTCGTGTCCGAGCAGGAACGGGAACTCGTCGTTGATCCCGCCATCGCGGTAGGTCAGGTCCGTGTGGCACACACCGCACGCCGCGATGTCGACCACCACCTCACCCGGACCCGGATCCGGAATATTCACGGTCGCGATCTCGACGGGGGCACCCTTGGATCGGGCGATGACGCCTCGTACCTGCTGCGGCATTGGACTCATTCCTTCGGTCGATCAGTCAGAGCGGAATCGATGCATGGCCATATATGCACCTCTCCCGAGACCCTACGTTCCGGACGATCACAGAGGGACTGATCGAAGTGAGAGGTCGACCTAGCCGGAATGCCAGCCCCCCGGGGCGGGGTTGCGAACCTGTCGATCGGCGGAAATCGACGGTTGACAGGGTGCGGTATATACAGGACTATACATCTCGAACGAGTGAGGCAGACCACACTGAACGCAGACGCCGCACGACGCCGTCCGCACCCGCCTCGTGAGTACCCGCACACCGCATCGATCACGGAGTTCCGATGACCCCGAAAGATCCCCGCCCGACCGAGGAACCGCACCCGCCCGTTCCGGTGCTGCTCGACGGCTCCCAGCTCACCGTCGACCAGCTGACGACTCTGGCCCGGGAGCCGGTCGTCGTCGCGCCCGACCCCGCCGCGCTCGACCACGCACGCCGCTCCTGGGAGACCGCGGTGCGCATCGCCTCGCGTCAGCCGATTTACGGACGCAACACGGGTGTCGGCGGAAACCGGGACACGTCCGTCTCCGACGGTGTCGAACAGGATCTCCGCCTGCTCCGCAGCCACGCCACCGGCTCGGGCCCGTCGCTGCCCGGCCACGTCGTCCGCGCCGCGATGATCATTCGCGTCAACCAGATCCTCAACGGCGGATCCGGGCTGCACCCCGACATCGTGACGGCGCTGATCGAAGCCGTCGCCGCGGACGAACTGCCCGCCGTGCACGCACGCGGGGCCATCGGCACCGGCGACCTCAGCGCGTTCTCCGAGATCGCACTCGGGCTGATGGGCGAGACACCGCTGCGGGACGGCCGGATCGTGCCCCGGTGGACGGCGCACCAGGGTGACGCGCTCCCCCTGATCTCGACGAATGCGATGACCGTCGCGCTCGCCGCCACGGCCACCGACAGCGTGGCGAACTGGCTGGAGCATTCGCTGATCGTCGGCGTGCTGTCGCTGCTGGCGACGCGCAGTTCCGTCGAGCCGTTCGCCGCGCGGGTGCAGGCGGCCCGCAGGCACCTCGGCCAGGAGGAGGTGGCGGGCCGGGTCCGGGAACTCCTCGCCGATCACGACGTCCGGGCCGCCCGGGTGCAGGACTCCTACGGGTTCCGCGCCCTCCCCCAGATCCTCGGCGCCACCTGGCAGGCGCTGCAACGACTGCGGGGGACCCTCGCGATCGAGATGAACTCGTCCTCCGAGAACCCGCTCATCTCCGTCGAGGACGACGCCGTGTTCCACAACGGCAACTTCCACGGGATGCCGATCGCCCTCGCCGTGGACGAGGCGAAACTCGCGCTGTCGAGCGCGGCGTTGCTGTCGCAGTGCAGGTTGGCCAACCTGTCGGATCCGGCGGTCACCGGGCTGCGGCCGTTCCTGGCCGACGGTCCGGCAGGCAGCAGCGGCACCATGCTGCTGGAGTACACGACGTCCGCGGCCATCGCGGAGATCCGGATGGCCGCCGCGCCGGGTTCCCTCGGGCACACGGTCATCTCCCGCGGCACCGAGGACCACGCGAGTTTCGCGTCGCAGGCCGCCACCCAGCTCACCGACATCCTCGCGCAGTCCCGCATCGTCCTTGCGTGCGAACTGATCTCGGCGGTGCGGGCGCTCGGCCAGCAGCACCGCGATCTCGACACGGACACCGAACTCGGCGCCTACCTGCACCGTGCTCGCACCTGCCTGGACCCCCGGACCACCGACCGCCCCCTGAGCGACGACCTGAAAGCTGCGGTGAAGTTCCTGGAACAGTTGCCGAATCCGGAGAAAGACACAGCTCGGTAAAGCAGTCCCACCGACACCGAACTTCCGGGTGCCTCACCTCCCGGACTACACGAAAGTAGCACGCGGATGATCACATTCGACAAAGTCACCAAGGCGTACCCGGACGGCACGACAGCGGTGAACGAACTGGACCTCGAGTGCCCCAGCGGCAAGATCACGGCCCTCGTCGGTCCGTCGGGCTGCGGCAAGACGACGTCGCTGCGCATGATCAACAGGTTGATCGAGCCGACGTCCGGAACCATCTCCCTCGACGGCGAGTCCACCGCGGACATGGACCCGGCGTTGCTGCGCCGGCGGATCGGGTACGTCATCCAGCACGCCGGACTGTTCCCGCATCGCACCATCGTGGACAACGTCGCGACGATGCCGAAGCTGCTGGGGAAGACGAAGAAGGAGGCCCGGACGCGGGCCATGGAACTGCTCGAGACGGTAGGTCTCGCCGCGCATTTCGCGGACCGGTATCCGTGGCAGCTCTCGGGCGGGCAGCAGCAGCGCGTCGGGGTGGCGCGCGCACTGGCCGCGGATCCGGCGTTCATGCTGATGGACGAGCCGTTCAGTGCCGTCGACCCGGTGGTCCGGAGCCAGCTGCAGGACGAATTCCTCCGACTGCAGAAGGAGATCGGCAAGACGATCATCATCGTCACCCACGACATCGACGAAGCGCTCAAACTCGGTGACCAGGTGGTCGTGTTGCGGACCGGCGGAGTCCTGGCGCAGGCGGCCACTCCGCTGGAGTTGCTGACCGAGCCCGCCGACGACTTCGTCGCCGATTTCGTCGGACGTGACCGGGGCTACCGATCGCTGGGTTTCGCGAATCTCGACGGACGCGTGGAGACGGCCACCGAACCCGTTGCCCGTCTCGGTGATTCGGCGGGCGAAGCGCTCGCGCGGACGTCCGACGACTGGCTTCTCGTCGTCGACCCGGCGAACAAGCCGATCGGGTGGGTTCAGCCGTCGAAGGTCGTCGGCAGCATTCGCCCGGACGACGTGAATCTCAGCGGCACGGTCGCCGATGCGCACGGCACGATGCGGGCGCTGCTCGACGCCGCCCTGTCCGCACCCAGCAAGCGGGGTGTGGTCGTCGACGGCGACGGAGTGCTCGTGGGCACCGTGACGGCGCACGCGGCGGTGGCGGCGATCGAGTCGGCGGATCTCGCGGGGGCGGTGGCCCGATGAACGTCGAATGGCTCGGCCGCCAGTCCGACCGCATCGTCGAACTCGTCGGCTGGCACATCCTGCTCTCCCTCGTGCCGATCGTCGTCGGCGTGATCGTCGCGTTGCCCATCGGCTGGCTCGCGCACCGCAATCGCCGGATCAACCCGTACGTCGTGGGGACCGCCGGCCTGCTCTACACGATCCCGTCGCTCGCCCTGTTCGTCCTGCTGCCACCGATCCTCGGGACGAAGATCCTCGATCCGATGAACATCATCGTCGCCCTGACGATCTACACCGTCGCCATGCTGGTTCGGGTCGTCGCCGACGCCCTCGACTCGGTGCCCCGGGAAACCGTGCTCGCCGCGACGGCGATGGGCTACCGGCCGTATCAGACGCTGCTCAAAGTTCAGCTCCCGGTGGGTGTTCCCGTCATCTGCGCGGGCCTGCGGGTGGCCGTGGTGTCGAACGTCAGCCTGGTCTCGCTCGCCGCTCTGCTCGGGATCCCGCAGATCGGTTCGCTGTTCACCCAGGGCTTCCAGTTGCGTTTCTACACACCCATCATCGCCGGCATCGCGCTCAGTCTGCTGCTGGCCCTGGTTCTCGACCTCCTCATTGTGCTCGCGAACCGGTTACTCACCCCGTGGACCCCGAAGGTGGTCACCTCATGATCGACTTCCTGCTGGACGGTGCTCACTGGACAGGGCCCGAAGGTATTCCGGCCCTGCTCCTCCAGCACCTGATGTACACGTTCCTCGCCCTGTTCGCCGCCGCGCTGATCGCCGTTCCTCTCGGCCTGTACATCGGGCACACCGGGCGCGGGTCCGTCGTCGTCGCCGGTCTGGCCAACTCGCTGCGCGCCCTCCCGACCATCGGTTTGCTGATCCTGCTGGTGCTCGTCATCGCGCCGTCGTTCTCGAGCAAGCTGGCCTACCTGATTCCGAGCCTGATCGTGCTGGTGCTGCTGGCCATTCCGCCGATCCTCACCAACACGTACGCGGGCATCCGCTCCGTCGACCCGGCCGCCGTGGACGCGGCCCGGGGAATGGGGTTCCGGTCGATGCGCATCCTCACCGAGGTGGAGTTGCCCTGCGCGCTGCCGTTGATGCTGTCGGGTGTCCGGAGCGCGGTGCTGCAGATCGTCTCGACGGCGACCGTCGCCGCGTACATCTCGCTCGGCGGCCTCGGCCGACTCCTCATCGACGGCAAGGCGCAGAGCGACTACGCGCAGATGGCGGCGGGGGCGGTCCTCGTGTCGCTCCTCGCGCTCGCCTTCGATCTCGCGATCGGGTTCCTCACGGTGCGGGTCGTCTCGCCCGGACTCACCCGGCGGGTGCGCAGCGGCACGCGCTCCGCCTCCGAAGACACCGCGGTCGCGGCCCGTCCCACGTCCGTACCCGAGCCCTCGCTGATCTGAAGGACATCACCATGAAGAAGGCATTGATCGTCGCGCTGGCAGGCGCCACCCTGATGTCGTTGACGGCCTGCGGGATCGGCAAGGATCCGCTCGCGGCCGACGGCGGCGGGAGCAGCGAGGGCGCCATCGTCGTCGGTTCCGCGGACTTCCCCGAAAGCCAGCTGATCGCCACCATCTACGCGGAGGCGTTGCGGGCGAACGGCATCGACGTGACGGAGAAGCTGAACATCGGGAGCCGGGAAGTGTATGTCCCGGCCATCCGGGACGGTTCCATCGACCTGCTGCCCGAATACTCGGGCGCGTTGCTCCAGTATCTGGACAGCGCGACCACCGCGACGGCGTCGGACGAGGTGACCGAGGAGATCAAGGCGAAACTCCCCGCCGGGCTCATTGCGCTGGAACCCTCGCCCGCCGAGGACAAGGACGTTCTCGCGGTGCGGCAGGAGACCGCGGACGAGTACTCGCTCCAGACGATCGAGGACCTCGTGCCCCACGCCGGCGAACTGACCCTCGGCGGCCCGCCCGAGTGGAAGACCCGCGAGAACGGCGTCGCCGGCCTGAAGGACAGGTACGGGCTGACGTTCAAGGAGTTCCTGGCACTGGACGCCGGCGGACCCCTCACGCTCAACGCCCTGCTCAGCGGTCAGATCGAGGTCGCGGACGTGTTCAGCACCGACCCGGCGATGCGTTCGGAGAACCTCGTGGCCCTCGAGGACACCAAGCACCTGTTCCTGGCGGAGAACATCACCCCGATCATCAACGAGAACAAGGCCGGCGACGACGTCCGCGCCGTGCTGGCGGACGTGTCGGCGGCGTTGACGACCGAGGATCTCATCGCGATGAACGAGCGGGTGGCCGACCTCGAGGACATGGGCGACATCGCCCGGGAGTGGCTGCAGGACAAGGGTCTGGCGTCCTGATCCTCCCCCGCGTCAGCCCAGTGCGTCGAACGTCGCCGTCGCGTACTGGGCGGTGCGGTCGGACCCGAGCAGTCCCGGACCCATCTTGTTCATCACATACGTCATGGTCATCCGGCGTTCGGTGTCGACGACGACCTGCGAACCGCCCCAGCCACCCCAGAAGCAGATCCGCCCTTCGGGGACGAACGGCACCGACACGGGTGTCGGCAATCCGTAGCCGACGCCGAACCGGATCGGCTGCCCCAGCGCCAGATCCACGCCGTTCGACTGCTCCTCGAAGATGAGGGAGATGGTGTCCGGCGACAGCAGGCGGACCCCGTCGAGTTCACCGCCGCAGGCCACCACGGACTGGATCCGGGCGAGCGACCGGGCGTTGCCCTGACCGCCGGCCGCGCCGTTCTCGGCTCTGCGCCACGCGTCGGACCAGGACGCGGAGGCGTCCGGTCCGGGCCCGGTGAACGTCTTGACGATGACGCTGGCGGGGTCGAGGGACGCCAGGTCGATCGGCAACGGCGGCGGCGGGACCACGTTCGACACCCGGCCGAACTCCGACGGGTCCAATCCGATGTGGAAGTCGGCGCCCAGCGGTCCGGCGATCTCCTCGGCCACGAAGCGGCCCAGGGTGCGTCCGTCGACCCGTCGGACCACCTCGCCGATCAGGTGACCGTAGTTCAGCGCGTGGTACCCGGACGCCGTGCCCGGCTCCCACCACGGAGCCTGGGCGGCAAGTCGTTTCGTCGACTCCGCGAGGTCGAATGTGTCCTCGACCGTGATCGGCTGATCCCACCCCGACACCCCCGAGGTGTGCGAGAGGAGATGCCGGACCTCGACGCGCTCCTTGCCGGCGGCGGCGAACTCGGGCCAGTACTTCGCGACGGGCGCGTACACGTCCAGCAGACCGCGGTCGACGAGCATCAGCGCGGCGAGAGCGGTCACCGTCTTGGTGCACGACCACACGTTGGTGAGGGTGTCGCGCCCCCATTCGGCGGTGTGATCGGGATCGGACCATCCGCCCCACATGTCGACCACCGGCTGTCCGTCAAGGGTCACGACGATCGACGCGCCGAGCTCCTCACCGGAGTCGAGATTGTCCTTCAGTGCGTCCTGCAACGCCGCGAAGCGCTGGTCGCACACTCCTCCGAGCTCGGTCACCTGCGGTTCCTCTCCACCGGCCGACGTCATATTGATATTGACATCGGATTCAACTGCGGGTCCCAGTGTGATCCCGAGGCGGTGTGATGTCAATCACGTGCTGCTCGGGGCTCGTTTTCAGCCCGACACCGGCAGCACCAGCGCCTGCCCCGGGTCGCCCGCGGCGATGGTGACCTGATGCGGCACCAGCCCGCCGCGGAAGCTCGGATCGCCGCCGGCCACCACGAGGCGAACACGGTGCCCCTCACCGAAGCGATGCACGATCGCCGGCATCACGACCTGCACGGGCTCGCCGGGTGCCACCATCCGCACCGGCGCGACCTGCCCGTTGATCAGCGTCTCGGTGCCGTCGGGAGCCACGTCGTACAGCTTGGCGAAGACCACCACCGAGTCCTCGACACCGGTGACCGCGGGTGCGGCGGTGACCCGGACGTCGAGCACCGGCGCGCCGACCACGTCCAGCGGGGCATCGAGGATCCCCGACGACCACTCAGCCTCGGTTCCGGGCTCGACACTCTGCGGGACCGGGGCGTTCGGCCTCGTGTCCGGCGCCTCGCGGTCGGTGGGAAATCCGCCGGGCAGCGTGTTCAGCGTCTGGGCGCCGGCCACGATGCGGTCGCGGCGGTCGGTCAGTGCGCCGTCGCCGGAGAGGTACAGCGAAAAGTCCTGACCCACCGAGACGTCCGAGGATTCGGCGTACGCGGGTGCGGCGTTGCCGGTGTAGTCGACCCAGTTGCGGAAGTAACTGAATACCGGTCCGGTGTCGGCCCCGCTGTCCCGCAGGTAGTGGTCGAACCAGTCGATGATCCGGCCCGTCTCGTACTGGGTGTCCGGGTTCGGGTCCTTCATGTTGATCTCGCCTTCGGCGGGGGTCAGGTTGGAATGCCCCCAGCTGTGCCAGATCATCTTCACGTCGTTGCCCTGCGCCTGCAGCGTCTCGAAGGTGGCCTTCGACTCGTTGAGGTCGAACAGCGTGTCCTGCTGACCCTGCAGCAGCAGCACCGGGATCTTCACGCGATCGGCGTACGACACCACGGAGGACTGCCGCAGGAAGTCGACGGACGCCGGGTCCGGGAAACCCTGCACCGCCGACTGTGCCAGTGCCGGGCAGGCGGGGTCGGCGAAGTTGGGGCACCCCAGGGCCCGCACCGGGTCCTGCGCATAGCCCTCCGCGCGCGGGTTGGTGACGCCGACGGCCCCGAACGTGAGCGACCACACCACCTTCGACGCACCGGGAACCGACGTGCTGACCCCGGACGTCTGGTCGATGCTGTTGGGCGCGAGCGAGTAGCTGAGGTCGTTCCAGGTGATCATCGGGATGATCGTGTCGATCCGTGGGTCCACCGACGCCGCGGCGAACTGCACCGCCCCGCCGTACGACCCACCGATCATCCCCACCCGCGGATCGTTCGCCTCGGCCGTGCCGTGGTGGGCCGTCGCGTCCTGCACCACGTAGTCGAGACCCGCAACGGGAACGGTGTGCTCGGGATCGACGAACGCCATCCCGTCGCGGCCGCCGAGGAAGCTCACCAGTTCACTCGCCGCAACTCCGTCGTACTCGGGATTGTCCATGTGGATCTTGCAGCCCGAACCGCCGAACCCCAGCCCGGAATAGGCGAGCACCGCGTAGCCCCGCGAGGCGAGGAACGAGGCGATACCCGCCTGATCGTTCTTGGAACCGCCGAAGCCGTTGGTGGTGAGGACGGCGGGAACGCGATTCGACACCGACGCCGCATCCGGTTTGTACACGTCCCCGATCACGTCGCACGGCACGTCGCGGTTCGGTCCGACGAAGACCTGGAAATGGAGCGTCGTCTTCGTGAACCCGCCCGCGTCGGCGGTCGCCGGAGCGGCCGCCGCGATCGGTGTCAGGACAGCGGCCGCGGCCACCGCCATCGTCAGCGTCGATCTGCCCACCCTGCGATTCACAGCCCACCCGCCATCCGTCACGCCGTCCGGAGCACCTCCGAAGAGCGTAAACGCTGTGGAACTGTGAACTGTTTATATTTGAGTCGTGGCTATGTCCAAGCGCGCCGAAACGTCACTGCTGACCGACCAGGTCTACGACATGATCCACGAGTCGATCATGAACGGTGATCTGCCCGCCGGTGCCCGCCTGCGGGTGCGAGATCTCGCCGAACAGGTGGGAACGAGCGTGATGCCGGTGCGCGAGGCGATCCGCCGGCTCGAGGAAGCCGGGTTGGCCGAGCGGTCACCGCACAAGGGGGCAGTGGTCAAGGGCCTCACCCTCGCCGAGTTGGTGCACGTCTACGACGTGCGCCGGTTGCTCGAGGTGGAGGCCGCCCGGCTGGGCGCCCAGCGGATCAGCGCTGCGGACAGTACCCGGATGCAGGACGAGTTCGCTCTCATGCGCACCGCCCTCGACGAGCGGCGTGTGGTGGCCTATCTCGACCACGACGAGGCGTTGCTGACGATCCTGTACGAGGCCGCCGAGAATCCCGTGCTGGTCGACACGATCCGCACGCTGTGGCAGCGTTGCCGGGCGTACAAGATCGTCGGCGCCGAGGGCACCGTCGACACGACCGAGGACGACTCGCTGTGGAAGTACCAGCAGCGTCTCGTCGAGGCCGCCCGGGAGCACGACGACGCTGCGGCCGCCGCGGTCAACAACGATTCGCTCCTCGACGCGACCGCGCGGATCAAGACGCAACTCGCGCAGCAGGACGCGGGCTAGACACTCACTGCCCCGGCCTGCCCCCACCACCCCCATGTGAGTGGCAAAGCGTCCCCGGGCACGCTTTGCCACTCACATGGGGGGTTGGTCGAGCCGGCTGCGGTAGAAGAGCACCGTCACGGCGACCACCGCCTCGAGGGCGGCGGTCGCGAGGGCCGCCGCCATCGGGGCCGACATCGCATGCGCCATCGGAGGAGCCGACGCTGCCGCATGCATCGCGTGCCCGTGGTGGCCGCCGCCACCCGAACCGGGACTCATCACGGTGAGGTGCAGCGCGATCATCCCGACGTTCATCATCGCGACCAGCCCCCAGTCCCGCTGCGACCCCCGCATCCACAGGTGCCCCGCGCAGTAGAGGCACCCGAGGATCATCGCGACGGTCACCGCCCCGACCATCGGCGACGCCGCCGCATGCTCACCGAGCGTCGCGGCGTGCAGGCCTGCCGTGGCGACCGCGAGGGCCGCGGCCGCCCGCCGCCACCAGTGGCTGGTGCGGCGGGCGGCCGTCGAGAAGGCCGAAGAAGAGGACGTCGAGAAGACGGTGGTCACGACGTCTAGCCTTCGCAGCAGTGCTTCGCGGTGCTCGCCGGCAGGTCGAGCGCGGGATTGCGGTCGAAGAACCCGACGGGCTTGAGCTTGAACCCGGCGTAGTCGACGGGCATGACCGGCCAGTCCTCGGGCCGGGGGAAGTGCGTCAGCCCGAACGTGTGCCACAGCACCAGGTCTTCGCCGTCGATGTCCCGGTTGCCGGCCACGAACGAGGGCAGACCGGCCTGGCCCGGGTGCTGGTTGACGAAGTCGCCCGCGGGATAGCGCTCGGACTCGTCGTACTGCGTCACCCACAGGTGCTTGGTCGCGAACGCGGCGCGGGCGGCGATCGAACTCGACGGGTCGGCCAGGAGCACCGGCTGTCCCTCGGGGTGCAGCGCGTAGCCGACGTCCTGACCCAGGCGGTTCTGCTTGGTGGGATTGGTGATGTGCCAGACGCGGGCCTTGAGGTTGTCGGCGGTGCGCTGCCCCTCGGATTCGGTGGTCAGCGTGGTCTTCTGGCAGCGGAAGGCATTGCCCCACGGGTTCTCCGGTCCCATCGGGACGGGCACGGCATCCACCTCCTCGACCGTGTTCACGTTACCGTCGACGGCCATGTCGAGTCGAGCGGAGAAGAGGTGCTGGTGGAACGGGGCGCCGAGCCCGGGTGCCATCTGGGTGGAGAATCCCTCCGCGCCGCGGTACGCGGACGTGAAGACGATTCCGGTGGCCTTCGCCTCGAGTTCGATGGTGCCGTCCAGGTAGAGGTACCAGTAGAACCCGTAGTCGTAGTTGCCGATGGTGAGGAAGAACGAGATGACGAGGCGGCGCGAGCGGCGGGTCTCGGTCATGCCGTTGAACATGTCGGTGTGCTTCCACAGGACGCCGTAGTCCTCCTCGTGGAGGCAGATCGCGTTCTTCATCACCCGCGGGTCGCCGGACTCGTCGGCGATGGTGACGTCGAAGTACTGGATCTCACCGAGGCAGTCGCAGCCGAGTTCGAGTGAGTTCGTGTACCGGCCGAACAGGTACTCCCCCTGGTCGAAGTAGTTCTGCCAGTAACGGACCGGGGAGGGATCGGCGTACGGGACCACCATCTCGGCGATCGACGCGCGGTAGATCACGGGCCGTTCCACCCCGCCGTCGTCGAACGAGAGCTGGTGCAGCGTGAGTCCCTCGCGCACGTCGAAACCGAAGCGGAACTTCCAGTCGGCCCAGGTGATCTCGTTGCCGTCGACGGAGAAGCTGGCCCCCTCGGGCTGCGTGATCTCGATCGGCTTGAGGTCGGTGCGGGTGGGTGTCGCGTGCGGCTCGGCATCCCATTCGCCGCGCTCGGCGGGCACCGGGAGTTCGATCTCGTCGACCACCTTCAGGACGCGGCGCTCGGTGAGGTCGACGTAGGCCACCACCCCGTCGATGGGGTGCGCCCACGGCAGGTCCGCCTTGTCCTCCTGGTGGAAGGCGAGGACGCGGACGATGCGGTGCCCGACCTCGTCCTCGTGGCCGAACACACCGGCCGACAGGGGAACCGCCCGGACCTTCGACGGTTCGATGTCGCGCTTGCCCATCGCCGCGAGCCAGTCGGCGCTGCCGAGCAGGAACGCTTCGATGTCCTCGAACTCCTCGTCGAGGATCGGGACGTGGCCGTCGGTGGCGGAATCGACGGTGGCCCTGCTGATCACGCGGTTCTCCGTCACCGACACGACGAGGTCGGTGCCGATGCCGGTGGACCGATCGAGCAGCAGGATCCGGGCGCGCCGCTCGATGGGGTCGCCGGGGGTGAACGCGAGGACCGTGGACTTGTGCGGCTCGGCGAGCGCGACGAACACGAAGCGCACGTTCTCGCCGATCAGCCCCTCATCGGTGAGGAGTGCTTTCGCCGAGCGGATCTCGTCCGCGGACAGCGGAGTGAGCGGGTGATCCGGGGCTGCGGACCTCACGGTGGCCGGGGTCTCGGTGGTGGCGGTACTCATCGTGCGATCTCCTTGTCGAGGACGGTGTCGTTCGTGTGGTGCTGAGGTAGTGCGGTGTCGTGTCGTGCGGCGTGGGGCCGGAGCACTGCGACGGCTGCTCCGCCGGCGAAGGTTCCGACGAGCAGGACCCCGATGACGGCGGCGAGCGTGCTGGACCCGCCGACGAGAAGGGGAAGGTTGGCGACGGTCATGATCAGCAGCGCGGCCAGGCCGACGAGTCCGAGCAGCGGTGCGATCACCGTGTTCCACAGCCGCCGGTCCACCCGGGTCCGGCCGAAGTAGACGAGGACGGCCACGGACGTCAGAGTCATCAGGGCGACGATGCCGACCGAGGAGACCCCGGCGAACCAGGCGAACACCTCGGTCACCGGGTCGAGTCCGGCGACGGCGGACGCGAGGATCAGGACCAGGGCGGACGCCGTCTGCACGACCGACGCAATGTACGGCGACGCATGCTTGTCGTGCGAACGGCCGCAGCCGGCGGGCAGGGCGGCGCTGTTCCCGAGCGAGAAGATGTACCGGGAGAGCACGTTGTGGAAGGACAGCAGCGCCGCGAACAGGCTCGTGATCAGGAAGATCTGGACCAGGTCGCCGGCGATCGCGCCGACGTACCGGGTGGCGGTCTCGGTGATCATGCCCTCGGGGTTCTCGGTGGCGACGGCCACCGCGCCCACGTCGCCCCACGCGCTGACCATCGCCCAGCTCGACAGGGCGTAGAAGCCGCCGATGACCAGCAACGCGAGGTAGGTGGCCCGGGGAATGGTGCGGCCCGGATCGCGGGCCTCGTCACGGAAGACGGCGGTGGCCTCGAATCCGATATACCCGGCGATGGCGAAGATCAGGGCGATGCCGGGCGCCCCGGAGAAGAACTCGCCGGGGTGGAATGCCGCCGTCGAGAATCCCTCGTCACCGCCGCCGCGGAGGATGACGGCGGCGTCGATGACGAGGACGATGCCGACCTCGCAGACGAGCAGGACGCCGAGCACCTTGCCGGACAGGTCGATGTGCCGGTATCCGAGGATCGCGACGACGGCGGTCACGGCCAGGGCCCACACGTACCAGGGAAGTTCGGGACCGCCGTGCGCGGTGACGAAATCGTTGACGGCGGCCCCGATGTATCCGTAGACCGCGCCCTGGACGGCGGTGTACGACAGCAGCGCGAGGAACGCGGAGCCGAGACCGGCATGCCGGCCCAGGCCCTGCGTGATGTAGGTGTAGAACGCGCCGGCGCCGGGGAGGTGCTTGGCCATCGCGGTGAATCCGACGGCGAAGAACAGCAGCACCACCGTGCAGACGAGGTACGACGCCGGATAGGCGGCGCCGTTTCCCGCCGAGATCCCCAGCGGGACGGTGCCGGCGATCACCGTCAACGGGGCCGCCGCTGCGACGACCATGAACACGATGGCACCGGGGCCGAGAGTGCCTGCCAGTCTGCGAGATGCGCCGTCGCTGACTGCACTCGGGTGCGGTGAGGCGTTGGTTGTCATGGCTTCCTTCGACTTTCACGAGGAGAGGGTCTGCGTGGATGCTCCGCGGTGGGCTCCGGAACGAGCATGCGGCGGCGGGTTGTCGGCGCGGTTGCCGAAGCGTCACGGTTCGTCGACGGCAAATGAGAACGCGCGCAAAGCTGTTCTCATTCGGCTCCGGTCACGGTCCCTAGAGCGCGATGTTGACGGACTTGCTCTGGGTATATTCGGCGATGGCGCCCTCACCGAGTTCGCGTCCCCACCCGGACTGCTTGTAGCCGCCGAACGGAAGCGCCGTGTCGAACGCATTGTGGCAGTTCACCCACACGGTGCCCGCCTTGATCTCGGCGGCCACCACGTGGGCGCGGGACACGTCCCGGGTCCACACGCTGGCGGCGAGGCCGTAGGGGGTGTCGTTGGCGGCTGCGCGGACGCCTTCGTCGCGGTTGAACGGCACCGCGACGGCGACCGGTCCGAAGATCTCCTCCTGGTACACGCTGAAGTCACGGCTCACGTCGACCAGCAGGGTGGGCTCGACGTAGAAGCCGGTGTCGCCATGCCGCTGCCCGCCGGAGAGGGCGCGGGCGCCGTCGGCGAGTCCGGCATCGATGTATCCGGTCACCTTGGACAACTGCTCCCCGGAGATCAGCGGGCCGATGTCGTTGGTCGGGTCGAGCCCGGGGCCGATCTTCTGCGACTTCGCGAAATCGGCTACCCCGGAGGTGAATTCGTCGAAGATCCGATCCTCCACGAGCAGCCGCGTTCCGGCCGTGCAGGCCTGGCCGTGGTTGAACAGGAACCCGCTGGCCACGCCCGGGATCGCAGCCTCGAGGTCGGCGTCGGAGAACACGACCTGCGGGCTCTTGCCGCCGAGTTCGAGGGACACCTTCTTGAGGTTCCCCGACGCGGCATTGACGATCTTCTTTCCGACCTCGGTCGAACCGGTGAACGCGACCTTGTCGACGTCGTCGTGACTCGACAGCGCCGCGCCGATGTCGCCGAAACCGGTGAGCACGTTGAACACGCCGTCCGGGACGCCGGCCTCGGCGATCACCTCGGCGAGGAGCAGCGCGGTGAGCGGGGTCTGCTCCGCGGGCTTGAGGATCATGGTGTTCGCACAGGTCAGCGCGGGCGCAACCTTGAACGCGGCCATCACCAGCGGGAAGTTCCACGGGATGATCTGCGCGCACACGCCGACCGGTTCGCGGGTAGTGAAGGCGTGGAATCGGGCTCCGGGCGCCCACGGCACCGACACCGGGATGGTGCGGCCCTCGATCTTGGTGGCCCAGCCGGCGTAGTAGAAGAAGATCTCCGCCGCCCACGTCACGTCGACGGCCTTCGCCACCGCCACGGACTTGCCGTTGTCGATCGACTCGAGCTGCGCGAACTGATCCGCCCGGGCGAGGATTCCCTCGCCGATCTTCCAGAGGATCCGCTGGCGTTCGGCCGGGGTGAGCGCGCGCCACGGCCCCGACTCGAACGCCCGCCGGGCCGCCGCCACCGCCCGGTCCACGTCTTCGATGCCGGCGTGCGGGACTGTCGTGATCACCTGTCCGGTGCCGGGATCGACCGTTTCGAACGTCCGGCCCGACGCCGAGTCCACCCAGCGGCCGTCGACGAACATGCGCTTCGGGGACGACACGAAGTCGACGACCCGGGGGTCGAGGGCGGCGGTGGTGTGAACGAGTGCAGTCATCATGTCCTCTTCGATGGAGTGAACGAAACTGTGAATGAATCCGGCTTCGGCAGAACACTTTTGGCGGGAAATTTCGCCTCGTCGTGCTGTGGCCCGAACCCACGATAAACCCCGGATGTGTCGCCGGTCACTACTAAATCCGGATGGGAATCCGGTCCTGCGGCATTCTCATTCGACTTTTCCGGCCACGGCGGCGGCGATTCTCATTCCGGCTTTCCGGGTTGGCGCAGCTGATCCGCCCTGCACGCGGGCGCAGGCTCCGGAATCGGGAAGGAATCCCGCGGCCATTCTCATTCGAGGTGACCGAAAATTAATTCCGATCGGCGCATCACGCTCGGCTGCTGCGCTAGCGTGCAACTCATGCAGCCCGGCGTCGATCACGCGCGGGCAGGCGAGAAAGTGTGGAGAGCAGGTGCGTGGTGTCCGGTACACCCAGAATCAGAAGTAGATCACCGGTCGCCGGTCTCGAGCGCGCGCGCCTGAGTTTCGTCCAGGTGCTCGGGCAGTCCGTGTCCGCGGTCGCACCGTCGGCCGTGATGGTCACGCTGCCCGCTCTCGTCATCCCCGACGCCGGCCGGGCGACCATCGCGGTGTTCGTCGCCGCCGCGATTCTGATGACGGCGGTCGGCTACTGCGTCGGACAGTTCGCGACTCGGATGGTGGCCGTCAGCGGTCTCTACAGCTACATCGTGAAGGGACTCGGGGCGGTGCCCGGTTTCGGCGGCGGCTGGTCGCTGCTCGTCGGTTATGCGGCCGCCGCCATGGCGAGCACGCTCGGCGCCGCGAGTTACCTCGCGGCGCTGCTCGGCCGAGTCGGACTTCCGACGGGGTCGACGCTCATCGCGGTCCTCGCGGCGATCGTCGGACTGCTCGCCCTGATGCTGATGATCCGGGGGGTGAAGTTGTCGGCGCGGATCATGCTCGCCATCGAGGTCTTCGCCATCGTCGCCGCCTCGGCCGCGCTCGTGGTCGCGTTCGTCCAATCGGTCCGGGAGGGGGCGACCCCGTCGTCGGGCGGCGCGAAGTCGGGGTCCGCGGTCGGGTTCGCCGTACTGCTCGCGATCACGTCGTTCGTCGGATTCGAGAGCGCGGGCACGGTGGCGCGCGAAGCCCGCAACCCGTTCGTCACCGTTCCCCGAGCCATCCGGTGGACCCCGATCGCCCTGGGCGTCCTGTACGTGTTCGCGGCCGCCCTGCAATTGCCGGAACCGGTGCGGCAGGGAGTCGACTCGCTGCCGATCGTCCTCACGTTGCCCGACCCGTCCGGCGCCGGTTCGTCGGCGCTGTCGATCGTCATGGAACTCGGCATCACCGCCTCCTGGTTCGCCTGCGTCCTCGGTTCGACGACAGCACTGTCGCGAACGCTGTTCGCGATGGGCCGCGAAGGGGTGGTCCCGACCGTGTTCGGCCGGACGCACCACCGGTTCCACACCCCGCACGTGGCGCTGACGGTCGCGATGCCGGTGATCGTCGCCGTCCCCGTCCTCTACCTGTTCGTCAGCGGTTCGAGCCGCGACGTCCTGATCGGGCTGCTCGCCGTGTCCGCCCACGGCTACGTCCTCGCGTACGTCCTGCTGTGCGTCGCGACGCCGGCGTTCCTCCGGCGGATCGGCGAACTGACCCGGCTCCCGCTGGTCATCGGCGCGCTGGCGGCGACGGCGATGGTGGCACTGGTCGGGTGGGCGGCGTTCTCGCGGACGTATGTCGCGGGCGCGGCGACCGCGGTCTACGTGCTTCTGATGCTCCTCGGCGCCGCGGTGTTCGCGATCCGCGCCAGGCGATCCCCCGGAATCGGAGAACGGATGGGTGTGTACGACGAGGCCGTGGCCGACGACCTGCTGGGCCGCTACCGCCCGTGGGAGGTCCGCCGGTGAACGCCGACGACAGGGCCCTGTCTGGGCGGCAGCCGAAGGCCGTCACCAGCGCGCTGCGGGTGCTCGAGGAAGTGGCCCGCGCCGGTTCGGGCGTCACGGCGAAGGACATCGCGGCCCGCCTGTCGATGCCGTCGGCGACCACGTACCGGCTGCTCAACATCCTCGTCGGCGAAGGCTATGTGGTGCGGCTCCCCGACCTGTCGGGGTTCGCCCTGGGCCAGAAGATCGGGGTCCTCGTCGACGCCGCCGTGGTGCCCACCGTGTGTGCGGCGGCGCGGGAGGTCCTGGCCGAGCTGCGATTGTCGGTGCGCTTCGGGGTCCATCTCTTCTACTACACCAACGTCGCCGTCCGCACCGCCGACGCCGATCCCGAATACCCGCCGCCGGAGGACGAGTCGTTTCTCAACCGGCACCTCTACGCGTGCGCGGTCGGGAAGCTTCTCCTCGCGGAGAAGTCGGAACTCGAATCCGTGATTCCCCGCTGGGAGCCGCGGGCGCTGACGGCCCGCACGATCGTCGTGCGGAGTGAGCTGCTCGCGAATCTGGATTTGATCCGAAGCCAGGGGTTCGCCACCCAACTGGGGGAGCTGCGGGACGCGTCGGCGTGCGTCGCGGTCCCCGTCCGGTCCGGAACGGGGGCACTCGTCGGCAGTCTGGCGCTGTCGGGGCACGTCGATCACGAACACCTCATGCTGCGGCACGTCCCGTCACTGCGGGAGCATGCGGAACGGCTCGCCCCGCTGATGGCCTGACGTCACGTGGTACTGGCGCTTCGGTCACGCCGCAGGTGAGTGGCAAAGAGTGCCGGGGCACTCTTTGCCGCTCACGTCGACCGCGACTGCCGGGCGAGGCGACGGTCGTATTCGGCACGCCCGGCGGGGTCGACGGCGGTGAGTGCCCGCCGGTCGTCGACCAGCCGACGTCCGAGGTCGAGGAGGCGCTCCGGGACCACGGCGTAGATCAGGTCCCACCCGGCGAGGTAACGGGGCACCGTGGTTTCGGCGCGACGATGCTCGAGCGTCCGGACGATGGCGTCCGCCACGTCCTCGGGGTCGACTGTCGGCATCCCACCGCCCAGCGGCACCCCCGACGACAGCCCGGTGCGCACCGCGCTGGGAAGGACGGTGCTCACGCTGACACCGGCCGGAGCGAACTCGGCGCGGACGGCGGCCGACAGTCCCACCGCCCCGAACTTGCTGGCGTTGTAGACGGCCATCCCGGGCACGGGCAGTTTGCCTGCCATGGATGCGACGTTCACGATGTGGCCACGACCACGCTCGATCATGCCGGGCAACACCGTTCGCATGCCGTGCAGCGGTCCCCACACGTTGACGTTCATCGTCATCCGGCTGGTCTCGCCGGATTCGTCGAGAAACCCGCCGAGCGGCATGACGCCGGCGTTGTTGACCAGCACGTCGATGCGGCCGCGGTCCGCGAGCACGTCGTCGGCGAACTGCCGCCACGACTCCGCGGAAGCGACGTCCACCGTGTACGCGCGGGCGCCGATCGCCGCCGCGGCCTCGTCTGCGACCGCACGATCGAGGTCGCCGATGCACACGGTCGCGCCCCTGGCGGCGAACAGTTCCGCAGTGGCGCGTCCGATGCCCCGCCCTCCCCCGGTCACGACGACGACCGCACCGTCCGGGTCGATCTCGGGGTAGTTCCGTCCGCTGAAGATTCCCATGGTTCCGGAGACTAGCAGTATCTGAGTTACGTCGGTAGCCCGATTTTCTCCGAGTCCGTCGAAGTCAGGCGATATCCGGCGGGCGGAAATAAGATGAGTGATGACGAAAAACCCGCCGGGCCCGCACCATCCGGTCGTCCTCGAAGTGGTCCCGTGAAGCCGGGCCCGTCCTCCGCCCTCGTCGCGTGCGCGGTGGCGCTCGCGCTCCCGTGGTTGCAACCGGCCGTGGCCGACACCGCGCCGGACCACGCCGTCCGGTATGTCGCGTTGGGGGATTCGCGAGCCACCGGGTCGCCGCAGGATCTGCTGTCGATTCGAAACGGGTGCTTCCGCACGTCCGACGCGTACCCGCAGATCGTCGCCGACACCCTGAGCGCGGAATCCTATGTCAGCCGGGCGTGCGCTGGCGCGAAGACCGAGAACATCACGACGACATCGCAATTCACCGTGACCGGCCCGCACCCACCGCAGATCGGGGCGCTCCAGCCGGACACGACGCTCGTCACCGTCAGCATCGGCGGAAACGACATCGCGTGGTCGTCGCTGGTCGAGCCCTGCTACACGCCCGCCCCGGGATTCGACGCGAAATGTCGCTCCGACGCCACCACGGCCCGGCGCATGACCGACGCCCTCACCGTGCTCGGCCCGAAGGTGTCCGCCACCCTGGCCGCCATCGCCGCGAAGGCGCCCGCGGCAACTGCGCTCCTGGTGGGACACGGCGGCATCTTCGGCGACCGCGGCTGCTGGCCCTACATCCCCGCGAGCGACGCCGACGCCGCCTTCGTCGTGCAGTTCTTCGCGAGAATGAACGCCGTTCTCGCCGATGCGGCGCGCGCGAACGGCGCCCGGTTCGTCGACGTTGCCGCCGCCGCGGTGGGGCACGACGCGTGCGCCGGACCCGATCGACGCTGGTTCGAGGGCCTCGTCCCCCGATCGTTCACGATGCCCCTGCACCCCACCCACGAAGGGCACAGAGCGATGGCCTCGCTCATCGTCGCAGCCCTTCCCTGACCAGCGGGCGTCGCGCGCAGGCACCGCTGGACGCCCGACCTGGTGGCACACCCGGGCGCCATCCGGTATACCTTCAAACGGGTCGTACGGTTTGTTATCCGGCAACGGCCGTAACCGATACCGACACTCACATAAAGAAAACGACATCTGTTTCCCGACGCGTGGATCGTCCACGGGCCGGGAACGGAAGGACCGCAGTGCTGTTGGCAGAAACGTCAGAAATACGGGCCCCCGCGGCCGCACCCCACCACGAGGAGTGGCGCGAGGTGGCCGCATGCCGCGGAGTCGCATCGTCGGTGTTCTTCTCCCCCGACGGCGAACGCGGTCGCGCCCGGGCCCGCCGCGAGGCGAACGCCCGGCAGATCTGCGAAGACTGCCCAGTCCTCGCCCAGTGCCGCGACCACGCCCTCACCGCGGACGAACCGTACGGAATCTGGGGAGGCATGACCGAGGCCGACCGCCGACGTCACGCCCGCCGAACCCGTTCCGGCGGGCACCGCTGACCGGTTCCGCACCCGAGGAGTCGTTCCCGAACGTGGATGCGGCCGAATCGAATACGCCCTTGGTCTAGAACATGCCGTGGCCACCGAAACCACCGAAGTGGCCGAACCCGCCGAAGCCCCCGAAGAATGGGCCGGCCTCCGGTCGCTGGGGCCCGTAGGTTCCCGGCCAGCCCCAGGGGAAGCCCGACTGCGGCACGTCGGTCACGGGCGCATCCGGCACGACCCGCGCGGCGGGCGTAGCAACGCTGTCGGTTACCGTTGCCGCGGAGGCGGTTCCGGCGCCGAGGACGATCAGGGGTGCGATTGCGGCTGCGGCGACCGCCGCGCGGATTGCGAGCTTGTACATTGTTCTCACCTTTCGTTTCTCTGGAGCTGTGATCGGGTCGATGATCGAACGACCATTGATGAAAATTCTCGTCCGAACGCGGCCCGGAGTCGCCACCGCCAGCAGGTGGTTGCCGGGGCTGCCAGCCGCAATCCCGGTCTTCCTGGTAGCTGCAATTCCATTACCCGCCGGCGTGTGCAGACCGCGTCGTGGCTTGTCGGCGGGATACCGATGACGTACGCTCGAAGTCGATCACTTCGACGGTGATCGGGCGCTCTCTCTCGGACGACGCGGAAGCTCGGGGTCGACGATGGCCGAATTCCATCCTCCGGCGGCGCGGTCCGAGCCGGCGACGCCACGGGTGCGGGTGATGCTGGCCGAGGACGACGTTCTGCTCCGCGAGGGTGTGGCGAGCCTGCTCGCCCGCTCCGGCTTCGATGTCCTGGAGCAGACGGGCGACGCAACCACCCTCCTCGATTTGGTCCGCACACGGCCGCCCGACCTGGTGGTGGTCGACATCCGGATGCCCCCGACCCACACCACCGAGGGCCTCGACGCCGCCCGGGTGATACGGGACGAGTTCCCCCAAGTCGGCATTCTGGTGCTGTCGGCGCATGCCGATGTCGAGCACGCGATGGAACTACTGGCCAGCGGCCGGGGAATCGGCTATCTGCTCAAGAGCCGCATCACCGACGTCGACGATTTCATCGACACCCTGCAGCGCATCGCCGCGGGGGCCTCCGTCGTCGACCCGGCACTGGTGCAGGAGTTGTTCTCCGCCCGTCGGCGCAACGACCCGCTCGCGGCACTCAGCGCGCGGGAGCGGGAGGTTCTGGCCCTCATGGCGGAAGGACGGTCCAACGCCGGCATCGCCCGCCGACTGTGGGTCACCGAGGGAACCGTCGAAAAGCACGTGCGCAGCATCCTGACCAAACTGAACCTCCCGGAGACCGGCGACGATCACCGACGGGTTCTCGCAGTCGTCACCTTTCTCGAGGCTCGCTGACCGGAGCCGCGAGATCTGCAGGGTCGAGCAGATCCCGGACGGCGTCCGACGACAGCTCGGTCTTCGACACGAATCCCACCGCCGGACTCGCGGAGATCAGGTCGGCCAGGTCCTGCTCGGCGTGCGTGGAAGTCAGGATCACCGCCGCTGCGCACGACTCGTCGAGTCGCCACGCGAGGTCGAATCCGCTCTCCGCACCCAGTTCGACATCGACGAGAACGACGTCGGGCTGCAGTTCCGCGGCCGTCCGCACCGCATCGGCGGTGTTCGTCACCGTGCCGACCACGGGGATGCCCTGCTGCTCGAGCAGTCGCCGAGCACTGTCCAGAAAACACGGGCTGTCATCGACGATCAGGCATCGTGGACGACCGTGCTGCACCACCATGCCGTCCATCGTCGACCCGATCCTCCCGGATACGCATTCCCGCTAGCAGGAAGATCCCCGTTCATTCGCCGGCGACCGGGATGGTGATGTCCAGCGTCGTGCCGTGACCCGGTGGACTCGTCATCCGAAGGTGGCCGCCGAGGGCCTCGACGCGGTCCTGCAATCCGAGGAGCCCGGAGCCCGCGGCGTGCGAGGCACCGCCGACGCCGTCGTCCCGGATCACGAGGTGAAGGATGCCGTCCGCCGTCCTCAGCGACACGGACACCTCGGAGGCCCGCGCATGCTTGGCGGCATTGGTGAGCGCCTCGGCGACCACGTAGTAGGCGGCTACCTCCACCGATTCCGCGAAGCGGTCCTCGACGGAGACGTCGAGGGAGACGGGGACCGCCGAGCGACGCGCCAAAGTCCGTACCGCAGACCCCAGCCCTCCCTTCGACAGGATCGCCGGATGGATTCCGTGCGAGAGTTCGCGCAGATCCTCCGACACCCCCTTCAACCCCGAAGCAATGGCCGACAGCTGTTCCTTCACGTCCACCCATTCGGCAGGCACCGATGCCTCCGTCATTCGCACCTCGAGCCCCAGCGACACCAGTCGCTGCTGAGCCCCGTCGTGCAGATCGCGTTCCAGGCGACGCCGGGCCTCGTCGGAGGCCGCGACGATCCTCGCGCGTGACGCGAGCAGTTCGGCGCGGGTCACCGCATTGGCGATCGCGGTCGCGACGAGATCGGCGAAATCACCGAGCCGCGCCTCGGTGTCCGGTGGCAACGGCTCGGCGCTCCGCGATCCGACGATCGCCGCACCCCACACCCGGGAGTCCACGACGATCGGGACTCCCACAATCGATCCGAAACCCCCCTCGCGAATGCGGGTGGCGACTTCCCCACCGACGTCGTCGTGGTTGTCGATCCGGGCGGCACGGCCGGTGCGGAGAACGATCGCCCCGACGTCGTCGCCCTTCATCGGGATTCTGTCTCCGGTAACGGACATCCCGGTGACCCCGGGCTCGTATCGCACGGCGACCAACGTCCCCGTGCCGTCCCCGTCGTCGCGAAGGAGCACGGCATTGACCACGTGCAGCCAGAGCGCGAGTTCCTCGGCGACCGCGGTGAACACTTCCGGCGGGCTCACCCCGCGCGCCGCCAGAGTCGCCACCCGGCGCAGTGCGGCCTGGTGTGCGGCGAGAATCCCCAGTTCGTCGCGACTGGCCTCGGCCTCGCGCCGGCGCAGGACCGCCTCGGCGGTGCGCAATCTGGCCTGACCGGCCATCAGGTTGGCCACCAGCGCGACCGGGAGGAAGACCAGGACGGCCACCCAGTCGCCGGGTTTGGTCGGAAGCAGAGACCCCGCCACCTGGAGGTGGAAGTAGACGTAGACGACTGCGCTGACCAACGTCGTCATCACCGACAACCCGAATCCCCAGCGCGCCGAGACCACCAGGACGCCGAGCAGGAACACCGCACCGAAGGCGTTCTGCGGCGCGACCGTGTCGAGCTGATGCACCACAACGGTTTCCACGGTGATCACTGTGGCGGCGACCACGATGCCCAGCCACAGCGGAGGGGTGGTCGGGCGCACCAGGAGCGCTGTCAGACGCGCAGGCATTTCTCGCGCGTCTGCATCGAAAGCCCCGAAGCGGGACGCCGCGTCGCGCCGTGACTGCGCTCCGATCGACCACCGTGACCACTGTCGCGTCATCGTGCTTGCTCGGATCAGTCGTGAAGTTCTCGGACAGACCTCGATGTGCATCATATCGAGGTGACCTTCCCCGTCTCGACGGCTTGCTCCCGTTGGTCGGCTGACAGAGGCCGATGTCGCTACGCTGGGCACAGGCCGAAGCAGTAGACCTTGGGAGGACGCGGTGGTAGCCGTACAGATACAGGTGGGTGATCTGGTGCAGGCGTCCGGTCACGCCGGCCCCTGGCTGGTCGTCGAGGTCAGCAAGGGCATGGCTTCACTGCAGCATCCCGACGGACATCGACTGTCGGTCCGGACGACGACGCTGTCGGTGGTGCACAAGGCGACGAGCCCGGCGGGCGAGGTCGAACCACCCGCCCGTGATCAGCCGGGAGAGGCGCCCACGCTCTTCGACTAGTCCGGGTCTCCGCGTCAGGGAGTTACCCGACCGAGAGCAGGTTTCGTCGGAGATCGGGCCGCGCGATCAGGACGCCGAGCTCGAGCGCCTTGCCGAGGGCCCGCCTCGACCGTCGCATCAGCACGGGATAGGCGCTATCGGACTGTGCACATGAACGGCACTTGAAATCCCAGCTGTATGAGTGCACACTTCCGCGATGGCCGTCTACGTGCGCGAGTTCGTCGCCTCACCGGAGTTGGGTCTCGTTCCCCTGAACAGCATGGCGACCAGCGGCGATCAGGACCCGGTCACCTGGGTTTCGACCACGGAGCTCGACGACCCCTCCCAGTTTCTGCGCGGAGGGGAGGTGGTCCTCACAACCGGCGTCCATCATGAGAGCGCGGCACAACGAGAAGAGTTCGTTGCGCGGCTGGCCTCCGTCCCGATCTCGGGCCTGGGCTTTGCAACAGGATTGGTGCACAAAAGTGTGCCGCCGGAAGTGACAGCCGCCGCCGACGCTGCAGGACTCGCCCTCTTCGAGGTGCCACTTTCCACCCCATTCATCGCCATCAGCCGATGGTTCGCCGATCGCCTCTTCGAAGAAAAATACGACCTCATACGGCAGATCACCTTCGCGCAGAAGGAGTTGACCAGTGCACTGGTGAACGACCTCGGGCTGACATCTCTGGTCCGAAAACTGCGCGAGATACTCGGCGCGCCTGTCGCGGTTATCGACGTACACGGTCAGGTCCTCGCAAGCCATCCTGCACGGAGGAAGTGGCCGGCCATCACGGAGCTCCGATCGATTGCCATCGAACAAGCCGATCATGAACTGCCCGGTGCTGAGCCACTGACCTCGGCCGCCGTGGAGATCGAGGGGGTTGTGGTCGCGTATCTCTGTGCTGCGACGTCTCCCGAGCGCAGTCCAGTCATCCCATTCGCTATCAGTCTCATCGGATTGGAACTCGCACGTCGCCAGGCGGTATTGACCGGGAACCGAGAAATGCTGGGGCAGGTGCTCGAAGACATCATCTCCGAACACCTACCTCCGTCGGAAGCCGTCCGACGCCTTGCCCTCCACGGACTCGACGTCGACTCGAGTTTCCGAGTACTGATCGGCCGAGTGGACTGCAGCACCGTGCGGCTGCGCCGGGTGCCGTGGAATGTGCTCGATTTGACCGGCGAGCATTCCAGCGAGCAATTCGCGGCGTTGATCGGCGAGGCTGTGGTCGTGATCAGCCCCGAAGATCGCGATCCCGCGGAGTCCTCGACTGCCTTGTTCGAAGCCCTCTCCCAGTTGGGGCCGAACGCTGCGGTAGGCGTCAGTGGAGTGCACCGAGGAGTGCATGGTCTGCGGATCGGACATTTCGAAGCCGGCACGGCCGTTGCGCGTGGTCCCGGCCGGCACGGTCAGACAAGCGTCGAACCGCTGACACTTGCGGGGTTGCTGTTGAGCAATTCGACCGTTCCTGTGCGCGACATCGCAATGCACACCCTTGCGCCACTGATCGACTACGACAACAGCCGCAACGGAGACTTGATCAAGACGCTGAAGGTGTACCTGGAGACCGATTGCTCCCCCAGTCGCGCGGCGCGGCTGCTCTTCATCCACCGAAACGGCATGCAGTACCGGCTCGAGCGAATCGCAGAACTGACCGGGCGCAATCTCGCATCGTTCGATGATCGTGCTCACTTGTGGTTGGCCCTGTCCGCCATGGAGATGCCCTGAGTCAAGGCTTCCTCAGATATCGAGAACCAGTTTCGCTCCTCGGGATCGGCCGACGCAGATCATCATGGTGTCGTTCGCTTCCCGCTCGGCGTCGCTGAGCAGGGAGTCCCGGTGTTCTGGTATGCCGGCAAGGACCTTGGTTTCGCAGGTCCCGCAGATACCCTCGAGACAGCTGGTATCTGGTGTGATTCCGGCTTCCTCGAGCGCTTCCACGATGCTCGACTGCGGTCGGACATGGACGGTTATTCCCGAGCGAGCCGCCTCCACCTCGAAGCCCGACCGGGGTGCACTGTCACTGGAGTCTGCTTTCGGAGCGAATCGCTCGACTACCAGACTGCCTTTCGGCCAATGCGCCGAAGCCCGTGTGACCGCGTCCAGCATCGGGGTCGGCCCGCAGCAATAGATCAGGGTCTCGGGCTGTGGTTCTCGCAAGATTGCTTCGAGGGGCAGCATGCCGTGGGCGTCTTGCGGGGTAACCCTCACCCGTTCGGACACTTCAGATCCTGATTTATTTTCCAGTGCCGCTAGTTCGGACACGAACGCCATCTTCGACAGACTGCGTCCGCCGTACCAGAGTTGCCATTTTGCCGTCGCCGCTGTTGCCTCGCGAATCATCGGCATGATGGGTGTGATGCCGATACCTCCTGCGAGAAACAAGTATCTATCGGCAGCGCGGAACTCAAAGTTGTTTCGAGGCCCGGCCGCGCGCAACACATCACCCGGCCGGATGCTGTCGTGGACCGCGGCGGAGCCACCTCGGCCGCCGGCGACCCGCAGCACCGCGATGCGCCATGGCGCACCAGCCTTGGAATCGCTGCACAGTGAGTACTGCCGCACCAGTCCACCGGGCAGGTGAAGATCGATGTGGTCGCCCGGTGACCAGGTCGGGAGTGGACGGTGATCGGCGGACTCGAATTGTGCTGATACGACGTCGTCGGCCTCCCATCGAAGCTGCAGTACCCGCAGCGTCAATGGCTCGTCTGATTGTGTCATGGGACCCACCTGAGATCGGAGCCGGCTGTGCGGCGCAGGCGAAATCGCGCGATCCTGATGTTCGCGTGATCAGCCGAAACCAATTCGACGAGCGACGGGTCGTCACCTTCGAGGATCAAGGCGTCTCCGGGCCCGATGCGTCGTCCGCCCTCGTAGACGAGGCCCGTGATACCGACAAGAATCCACATCTCTTGCTGCGGCCGATCGAAACACATCGTTCCCACAGCGTCGATCATGTCGACCTCCGCAGCAATGTCACGTCGATGATGGCGTAGACGCAGGTGCCGATTCGCTCTCCACTCGAGCAGGGGCCCGTCGAGTACCCTGATCGCGACGTCGGCCTGAGCGCGTCCGCTCGGACTGGACTGCGGCTGCCTCCGTATGTGGAGATCCCACAGCCAGGGCTCGGGCCTGCGGCTGTCGGGACTGGCCGCGATCTCCGCGCCGCTGTCCACTGGGCGGTGCACCTCACGCGTCAACAGCAGCCGCATGCCGGTCCCGCTTCGGTTCGGTGAGTTCGGCATCGAGCAGTTGCTGCATCATCCGCCGTGCTCGTGCAACTCCGGCGTCCTGGGCGATCAGCACGTCACTGCCACTGGCATGGCCTTCGGCCAACATCCGTTCCTGCTTTGCCAATGCGTCCGCATCCTCGGCAAGTACCTGGCTCAACGAACTCCGCATCAGTGCGTTGATGTCGTCGTCGCCCAGGGCGAAGTCACGGAAATTGCCGTAGAAGTACCATGTGGAGTTCTCGGTCGCGGGGGTGATCGCATTGAGTACTTCGATGTGGTAGCCGGACTCTCGCGAGGCACCGGGAGATGTGACGCCACAATGGATGACATGCAGAGAGGGCAGCCTGAATTCGGTTGTGTGCCATCGATCCATTGGCGGCTGAACTCCCATCGCGGTGACGTACAGATCGGACGGGTGGCAATTGGGCATGAACCGGTCGACCACTACCGCGTCCTTGGTCACCTCCACCGTGATGCCGTTTTCGTACACCGCGTCGTCGCCGATCGATGTCTCGTGAATGAACGCCTCATGGGTGAGATCGAGGAGGTTGTCATGGACCAGCGACGATCGACAGTCGTACAAGTGAGTGAACGTCACGCCGTCCCACTCCGGCGCGGTGAGCCACGGCGTATCGGGTATCGATCCGGGGTCCGCCGCACCCTCGCCCGCAGTGTCTCCCGGCCAGATCCAGATCCATCCGTTCCTGAGCACGACGGGATACCTGCGAACACGTGCTTTCGCCGGCACGGTCTTCTGTCCGGGCACGCGCTGGCAGACGCCATCGCTGTCGTATTCGAAGCCGTGGTAACCACATCGAATCCTGCCGTCCACCAGCTGACCGGACGACAGCGGGTACTGCCTGTGTGCACAGGCGTCGGCCAACGCCACCACCTCATCACCTGATCTGAACAAAACGATCGCTTCGCCGCAGATCATGCGCTGAAGCGGTTTCCCAGCGCTGACCTCGTGGCTCCAGCCTGCGACGTACCACGCGTTCTTGATAAACATTCGACCTCCAATTCGGGCGTCTCTGCGACGTTAAGCAAGAGCGGAGGCGAAGACACTGTGCAGATATCCAGAAATAGCCACAACTGCCGTTCGATTGCATAGTGACCTGCGCCGCACAGCCGGGGAGGGTGTGAGACGACAGCGAAGGACCGTGGTCTTTCCACACATCTCGATGCACCCTTGACTGGAGGGGTGTGCGGCAGAAGGGCAGCTCATGACAGACCATCGACCCTCGACCGAGGCGACCCTCACGGTCGAGCGGCGGACGATAGACGTGATTCCCGACAACGAACGGCATGGAACTGCGCGCAGCCAATTCACCCTGTGGTTCGGCGCGAACATGCAGATCACCGCAATCGTGGACGGCGCTCTCGCGGTCATCTTCGGAGCAGACGCCATCTGGGCGATTGTCGGATTGCTCATCGGGAACCTCCTCGGGGGCGCAGTGATGGCACTGCACTCAGCACAAGGCCCCAGGCTGGGTCTACCTCAGATGATTTCGAGCAGGGCCCAGTTCGGTGTCCTCGGAGCATCAGTTCCGCTGATCCTGGTTGTGCTGCTGTGCCTCGGATTCGCGGCCACCGGAACGGTGCTCGCCGGCCAAGCCGTCAACGCACTACTGCATATCGACGACCCCACCGTCGGGATCATCCTCTTCGGGGCGTTCACCGCGATCGTCGCGATCACCGGTTACAAGCTCATCCACATCATCGGCAAGATCGCCACCGTCGTCGGAATCGCCGGTTTCAGCTATCTCGCGATCCGCCTGTTCGCAAACTACGACGTCGCTGCCTTCGTCGGAGTCAAGTCGTTCGACGTCGCCACCTTCCTGCTCGCCATCTCGCTGAGCGCCGGATGGCAACTGACCTTCGGGCCCTACGTCGCGGACTATTCGCGATACCTGCCACGCACAACAAGCGAACGAACCACGTTCTGGTCCACCTTTGCCGGAAGCGTCATCGGCTCACAATGGTCAATGACCTTCGGCGCACTGATCGCAGCAGTGGTCGGTCCCACCTTCATCAGCAATCAGGTCGGTTTCATCGGAACACTCGCCGGCCCGGCGACGGTCGCGATGTTGATGTACTTCGTGATCATCGTGGGAAAGCTGACCGTCAACTGCCTCAACGCCTACTGCGGATTCATGTCGATCATCACCGCAGTCACCGCTTTCACAGGCCAAACCCGCATCTCCAGACTCACACGCGTCCTGTTCATCACCTCCTTCACCGCCACCTCGGTGGTGATTGCTCTCTTCGCCAGCGCCGATTTCCTGAACAACTTCAAGAACTTCGTCCTTCTACTGTTGACGGTTTTCGTGCCATGGAGTGCGATCAATCTGATCGACTACTACCTCATATCCAAAGAGCGCGTCGATATTCCGGCCCTGTACGACAAAGCGGGCCGCTACGGCAAGTGGAACATGACCGCACTGACCTGCTACCTGGTCGGTGTCGTCGTCCAGATCCCCTTCCTCGCGCAATCGCTGTACACAGGTCCCGTGACGGAACTACTCGGCGGGGCCGACATCTCATGGATCGTCTCACTGCTGGTCACAGGACTGGTGTACTACCCCGCCGCCCGCCGGACCAGCAACCCACCCGCGCACATGATCTACCCCGCCGACCTGACCATGGTCGCCGAGAAGCCCCGCGACCAAGCACCGACTCCAGCGGTCGCCGCCACCGGGCCCGACTTCGCCGCCACACGCGGCGCCGGCTCACCTGACCTCTCGCAGTAGGCCTCCAACTGGTCACGATACCGCGCAACCCACCAGCCGGTACTCGATCCCGATTGCGAAAGCCGATGTTCCACAACAATAATGCACATCCGCGCCGATCAACATTGGGCCCGCTGCACACCCCGGCAGGGAGACCTTCGGATGGGCGAAAGCAGCAACCTTCATCCAGCGCGATCATCAAGCCACTGCTACTCGGTGCGTTAACTAGACTCACGGTATGAAGAAGTCGCTGTGGAGTTCGATTGAGTTGCGGCACTTCATCGCGCTTGCCGAGGTCGGGAGAACGGGCTCGTTCACAGCTGCTGCCACGTCACTCGGCTACACGCAGTCCGCGGTCAGTCAGCAGATAAAGCGATTGGAAACTGTTGTCGGACAGCAGCTGGTAGAGCGTTCGGGTGGCGCACAACCAGTCGCGCTGACTACCGCGGGACAAGTACTCGTCTCACATGCCGAAGCGATCGAGGCACGTCTGGCCAGTGCGGAAGCAGATCTCCAAGCGCTGAGAGACGGAGTCGCGGGGCACCTGAGACTCGGAAGCTACGAAAGTGTCGGAGCACGGATCCTCCCGCACGCACTGAAAGAATTTTCGACCCAGTGGCCGCATATCCAAGTCGTACTCGAAGAGCACGACGACGACGAGATACTTCTCAGCCACGTCGAACGCGGTGAACTCGATCTGACGTTCATGGTGTTCCCTCTGATCCCCGGCCCGTTCTCAGCCACGGAACTGCTCGAGGATCCCTACGTTCTCGTTGTCTCCGATGATTCTCCGCTGTTGCACGAGGACCTGCCCCTTCGGCTCGATCGCCTGTCCGAGTTGCCACTGGCCACCTACGGTGAACTGCGTGATGTCCACGGTATCGCCGCGCGACTCGGGCGTCCGAGTTTGAGCAGGCAGGTGATACTCCGAAGCAACGACAACGGGACGATTCTCGGCATGGCCGCCCAGGGACTGGCCGTTGCCGTGATGCCCCAGCTCTCAGTGGACCCGTACCAGCCAGGAATAAAAGTCCTCGAACTGGAACGCGTGAGTCCTCGTATTGTCGGGATTGCCTGGCACAACGGTCGCCGCGTCACGCCGGCAATGAAGGCCTTCATCGACGTGGCAACCACCATCGCGGCGCAAATCAAATCGAGACGTTGACCGAACCCCGCTCGTGCGGCCCCGTCCCGGGGAGACGCGTGCACACGTCCTTCGGCCGCAATACCCCATGACCGGCCGTAGTTGGATTCTTTCGACTTTCCCTGAGAAGAATCAGTAATGGGGGTCAGTAAAATTCGTCGCTTGCGCCACGTGACGGGCATCACCAATCATTAGCAGGCAAGCACGAATCCAGTTCTTAGAAAGGCGACTTGATGTCCCGTGAGATGCTGTCGGCAACCGACGAAGCGGAAAAGGTCTCCGAATTCATCGACCTGAATCGCTATCCAATTCACCGACTCGAAACTCCTGAAGGCCAGAGCCTGCTCGAGAAATGCCAACGGGAATTGCGCACTCGTGGCGCATGCCAGCTGGACGGATTCCTCCGTCCGTATGCGGTCGAGCGCCTCGTTGCCGAAGCCCTCGGTAAGGCTGACTCCGCGTACCGGACCGATGACACGCACAACGTCTATTTCGAGACAATCCCCGACTCGGTCGCCGACGACGACCCGAGGGGCATGCGGCAGCATTCCTCCAAACTCACGATCGCCTGGGATCGCATCGACCAGGACTCCCCCCTGCGCGCCGTCTACAACTGGGATGCCCTGACCAACTTCATCGGGCAAGCCCTCGAGATGCCCCAGTTCTACCGCTACGACGACACGCTGGGAGCCTGCTCGGTAGCGTTGTTCGAGAAGGGCGATGAGCTGGGTTGGCACTTCGACCGATCCCACTTCGCCGTGACGCTGATGCTCCAGCCCACCGATGCCGGCGGTGAGTACGAGTACTTCCACATGCTGCGGACACCCGGGGACGAGAACGAGCAGGGCGTTGTCAGTCGCCTCAGGGGATCGAGTGAGGGCGTCATCCGGCTCGCGAACGAACCCGGAACGCTCAGCCTCTTCCGGGGCCGCTACTCCATGCATCGCGTCAAGCCCGTACTCGGCGAGACAACACGAGTGAACGCAGTGTTGGCGTACTCGGAAAAGCCGGATGACAAACTCAACTCACTCACTCAGAGCTTGTTCTACGGACGAACCACCTAAACTTCCGAATATCGAAGCATCAAATGGGGGCTCGGAATTGCGCCGAGGAATGAATCCACAGTGCAATTCCGGGCCCTTCAGCATCTGAGTTGGGCATTCAGCACGAATCATCTCTCCTCGTAGGAGTATCCCCGTGAAAATTCTAGAAGTTTCCAACACTCTGGGCTGCCAGAAAGTCACCGGCGCGGAGATCTTGGAACTCGCGTCAGGGGAGATGCCACTCCCCCCTGTCGACTCCGTCGCTCTCGATCTGGTGTATCAATCCTGGAAGACCGCCGGCCGAGCCGCTCAGCGCCGACAGGTCTACGGCCGCACCACCGGAGTCGGCGCGAACCGAGATACCCAGGTCGAACAGCAGATCGAACAAGACTCGAGACTGCTCCGCAGCCACGCGACCGGAGCGGGCGAGTTCGTACCCCATGGCACTGTGCGCGCCGCGATGCTCGTCCGCCTCAACCAGTTGCTCGCAGGCGGATCCGGAATGCACCCCGCCATTATCGATGCACTGGTGGCATCACTCGACAGCGATGACCTACCTCGCGTACACGCGAGTAGCTCGATCGGCACCGGCGATCTCAGCCAATTCGCCGAGATCGGGCTCGGTCTGATCGGCGAAGCCGCCTTGGAGAGCGGACGAGTCCACACACTGTGGACTCCCAGCGTCGGCGACGCACTGGCGCTCATCTCAACCAACGCCATGGGCATCGCGCGCGGCCTTCTGGCGAACCAACTGTTCGAGCGATGGCTCGACCACTGCCAAGCAACCGCCTGCCTTGCGTTGATTGCGACGCAAGGGTCAGCTGAGCCATTCGCCGACCAGGTCCACCAAGCCCGCCCACAACCCGGCCAGGCAGAGGTGGCGGCAGACGTTCGTCACCTCTTGCGCGGACACCACTGGCACCCGAAACGCGTTCAAGACTCGTACGGATTCCGGGCCCTGCCCCAGGTGCTCGGTTCCGCCCGGAACGCGTTGAACGCGTATTCGACCACGCTGAACATCGAACTCAACTCCGCCGCCGAGAACCCACTCGTCAGCGCCATCGACGACGACGTCTTCCACAACGCCAACTTCCACGCCCTGCCGCTGGCTGCGGCATGTGATCACAGCAAGTTGGCACTCGCCAGTGCGGCACAACTGTCCGGCCGGCGACTTGCGAACCTCACCGAACCGGCAATCACCGACTTACGGCCCTTCCTTGCCGGCGGACCGCCGGGCAGTAGCGGCATCATGTTGCTCGAGTACATCGGCGCCGCAGCCCTCTCGCGACTCAGATCGGCCGCCTTCCCCGCGACACTCGGGACCACCGTGATCTCACGCGGAACCGAAGACCACGCAAGCTTCGGATCACAAGCGACCGACCAACTCCACGACTGCATCTCGGCCGCCAACGAGGTACTGGCGTGCGAGCTCCAAGCCGCCGTACGGGCACTGAGCTTGAGTAAGGTGTCGCTGGATTCGAGCACCCCCCTTGGCTCCTATTTCCTGCGCGCACGCCATCACCTAAACTCCAGCATGGTCGACCGGCCGCTGGGAGACGATCACGCAGCTGCTGTTACGTTCTTGCGGCAGCCCGCCGGCCTGAAAGGCAACACTGATGTCTAACTCTGCAGCGACGGCTGGATTGGGCCAAGAGCCTCTCGCAACCACACCTTTGGATCAGATTCCCTTCAACCGGTTTCATGCCAAGATCACCGCAATGACCTTTGGGGCGAACTTCTCCGACGGTTACGCCCTGGGAATGATCGGCGCTGTCCTGCCGAGCGTCAGCGCAGAACTCGGTCTCACCTCGTTCTGGGAGGGGATGATCGCGAGTTCGGCGCTCATCGGGCTGTTCTTCGGCAGTTTGATCCTGGGGCGCGTCGGAGACATCATCGGTCGCCAGCGCCTGTACGTTCTGAATTTCGCACTCATCGCAGTCGTGTCAGTCCTGCAACTCTGGTCACCAAGCGTCGTAGCTCTCTTCATTCTTCGCGTACTCATCGGATTCGGCCTCGGCGCCGATTACGCAGTGGGCCCGACGCTCATGTCCGAATTCGCGCCACGCAAACAGCGCGGCGCAATGCTTGCCTCGCTCACAGTGGCGTGGACCGTCGGGTACGTCGCCGCGAATGTTCTGGGAACGTACCTCAACTCCGGACCAGATTCATGGCGGTGGCTGCTGGCAAGCGGCACCATTCCGGCCGTAATCGTACTGATCGTTCGCATTGGAACGCCGGAGTCTCCGGGCTGGCTGATCAGCCAGGGCCGGACGGACGAAGCACGGAGCATCGTTCGCCGCTATTTCAACGTCGAACTCGATCCTCAGGACTTCAAGGCGGAGTCGACTTCAGCGCGCTACAGCGAATTGTTCACAGCGGGCAACAGGACGCGCACCTGGTTCGGCGTTCTGTTCTTCAGCGCGCTGGTCCTGCCGTACTTTGCGATTTACACCTTCGTTCCCACCATCCTGTCGGATCTGAAGGTTCAGGATGCCGATCTTCAGTACCTCGTACTCAACTTGTTCCTTCTCGCCGGCGGTATCGCTGGTATTTGGTTTGTCGCCAAGATGCCCCGGCGCTCATTCACTATTTGGTCGTTCTTCATACTCGCAGTGTCGCTGATCGCACTTGGTGCCTCGAGCACGGCATCCGCGATGGTCATGATGATCCCGTTTGTCATTTACACCTTCGTGATGTCCGCCGCCTCCAACATCACCCAGGTCTATCCTCCGGAACTCTTTCCAACACAACTGCGCGCATCCGGTGTCGGGCTACTCAATGGGCTGAGCCGAATAGCATCCGCAATCGGAACATTCGCCCTCCCGCTCAGCCTCACCAGCTGGGGAATTCCGATCACCATGTACTGGCTGGCAGGTGTGCTCCTGCTCGGCATGTTCGGAACACTCCTCTGGGCACCCGAAACCAAGACCGAACACCTCGTTTGAGTCAATGAGGCCAGTCGTCGATCGTCGTGACGATCGACGTGACCGCCGGGGTCCGCGGGGTGGAGCCGAACCCGAATCGGACGGGCGGATCGACCGGCGTCAGCGCGCCGAGGTTCTCGCCGCACCAGGTGGCGGTCATTCCGGCCAGCCGCCGCTGGTCGACGGCGCCGTAGAACTCGTGACGCCCGTTGCCCGCGGTGCCACGGGTGCGCACACCGCGGAGAACGACGCGGGCGATGGGGTCGCTGACCACGCAGAACCACGGCGCGCTCGCGACGGGACGCGGCACCAGATTCAGCAGGTGTCCGAGCGGGGTGCGGGCGCCGACCTCGAACCGCACGTGGAGATCGCCTGCCCGGACCGTCCGGCTGTCGCCGGACCGCGTGTAGTGGACGGGCGTGATCACCATCCGGTCGAAAGTGTACGTCTCGGTGACGAAATCGCGGACGGCGTCCGACGGCGCGAGGAGCACCCGCAGGCCGTCGGCGTATTCGACCATCACGTCGGTGAACTCCCCGAGCGGCGATCGCGACCAGTGGCCGACGACGATGCGGACTCCCGACCCGGTGCCCAGGCCGGTGATCTCACCGTCGAAACGCCATCGGGTCATTCGGTCAGGTGCCGGTACGCGGCGGCGCTCCGATCCGAACCCCGACGGACATCGACTGTCGGTCCGGACGACGACGCTGTCGGTGGTGCACAAGGCGACGAGCCCGGCGGGCGAGGTCGAACCAACCGCCCGCGATCAGCCGGGAGAGGCGCCCACGCTCTTCGACTAGATCACGAGGATTTCGTGTCCACAAATGACGTCGTTCACGCCTTCATTACGTACCAGATCAAGTACGTACATGGTATCCTGGCAGCGTCGGGTATCGCTTGCCCACGGCAGGTGCGGCCCCGCCTGCGATGCGAGGAAAAGAAGGTGACCCATGTCCGCTATTACCGCCACCGACGCCCGGAAAAATCTGTTCGGCTTGGTCAGCCAGGTGAACGAGGACCACACCCCGGTGGAGATCGTGTCGAAGAACGGCAACGCAGTCCTGATCTCGAAGGACGACTACGACTCCATCATGGAGACCGCCTACCTGTTGGCCAGCCCGGCGAACGCTCGCCGGCTGTTCCGCAGCCTGGAGGCGACCCGGCGCGGTGAATACACCGACAGGGAACTGATCGAGTGAAGACCGCCTTCACCGACGACGGCTGGGACGACTACACGTACTGGCTGACCAACGATCGGAAGGTTCTCGCCAAGATCAACGCGCTGATCAAGGACATCAAACGGTCGCCCTACCAGGGGATCGGAAAACCCGAACGGCTCCGCCACATGGAAGACAACGTGTGGTCTCGGCGCATCACCCACGAGCATCGCCTGGTGTACGTGATCGTCGACGACACTGTCGTCGTACAGCAGGCCCGCTACCACTACGACTAGCCGTCGATCGTGGTAACGATCGACGTGACCGCCGGGGTCCGCGGGGTGGAGCCGAACCCGAACCGGACAGGCGGATCGACCGGCGTCAGGGCGCCGAGGTTCTCGCCGCACCAGGTGGCGGACATTCCGGCCAGCCGCCGCTGGTCGACGGCTCCGTAGAACTCGCGACGCCCATTGCCCGCACTGCCACGGGTGCGCACCCCGCGGAGAACGACACGGGCGATCGGGTCGCTGACCGCGCAGACCCACGGCGCGCTCGCGACGGGACGCGGCACCAGATTCAGCAGGCGCCCGAGCGGGGTGCGGGCGCCGACCTCGAACCGCACGTGCAGGTCGCCTGCCCGGACCGTCCGACTGTCGCCGGACCGCGTGTAGTGGACGGGCGTGATCACCATCCGGTCGAAAGTGTACGTCTCGGTGACGAAATCGCGGACGGCGTCCGACGGCGCGAGGAGCACCCGCAGGCCGTCGGCGTATTCGACCATCACGTCGGTGAACTCCCCGAGCGGCGATCGGGACCAGTGGCCGACGACGATGCGGACTCCCGACCCGGTGCCCAGGCCGGTGATCTCACCGTCGAAACGCCATCGGGTCATTCGGTCAGGTGCCGGTACGCGGCGGCGCTCCGATCCGACAGGACGGTGCGGAGAATGAATCGTGTTTGCGCCGTGATGTATTGGTCGACGGTATAGCGGGGCGCGAAATGCCAGTGCTTGAGCGCCCACCCGTGCGCGAGCATCATCATGTCGAACGTCGTCAGGTCGACGTCGAGGTCGCCGGCGATCCCGGAGGCGATCGCGGCTTCGAGGGCGTCGTGGAGCGGTGTGGACGTCGCCACCTCGAGTTCCTTGATCCGCTCACGCCCGTCCTGGTCGAGGGTCCGGCTCTCCCGGTATGTCAGCACGACGGCGTCCAGATTCTCGTCGACGATCTCGACGAACCGCCGGAACCCGGCGGCCAGCCGCTCGATGGGGTCGGTTCCCGCGGCGTCCATCGCGGGCTCGAGCTGATCACGGAAGGCGTCGAGGATGTCGACGATCGTGGCGAGGAGGATCTCCTCCTTGCCGCCGAAGTACTTGTAGATCAGCCCCACGCTCACCTGCGCCTCGTCGGCGAGCGCCTGCATGGACATCTGATGGAACCCGGTCCGCTGCATCACCGTGACAGCGGCGTCGAGCACCTGACGTCGACGCGAGCTGACGCGGACGGCGCGGACCGCCTCGTCGAGTGGAAGGGCGGACGTGTCCTTCGCCATGACAGATGACCTCTCCTTGGTGGCAGAACCTGCGGTGAATGGGTATTCACAGTATCCCGCGCGGGACCGGAACCGCAGTCCGGTCCGTGTCAGATGCCGAGATCCTTCGCGACGATCGTCTTCATGATCTCGGTGGTGCCGCCGTAGATGGTCTGGATCCGCGCGTCCACGAACGCGCGCGCCACCGCGTACTCGCGCATGTAGCCGTACCCGCCGTGGAGTTGCAGGCACCGGTCGGCGACGCGAACCTGCAGTTCGGTGGTCCACCACTTGAGCCGCGCCGCACGGGCCGCGGTCAGGTCTCCGCGGACGTGCTGGCGGATGCAGTCGTCGAGGTAGGTGCGGGCCAGGTCGAGTTCCGTGGCCAGTTCCGCGAGAACGAATTGGGTGTTCTGGAATCCGGCGATCGGACGCCCGAACGCGCTGCGTTCCTTCACGTACGCCAGGGTCTGCTCGAGGACTCCTTCGGCGGCCGCGACGGCGCCGACGGACAGGGACAGCCGCTCCTGCGGCAGGTTGTGGACGAGCTGATAGAAGCCCTGCCCCTCCTCCCCGAGCAGGTTGGCCACCGGAACGCGCATGTCGGTGAACGTCAGCTCGCTGGTGTCCTGCGCGTGCAACCCGATCTTCTCCAGGTTGCGGCCACGGGAGAACCCGGGCGTGTCCGACTCGACGACGAGCAGCGACAGCCCCTTGTGCTTGTCCGGCGACGTGCGCACGGCAACGACGAAGAGTGTGCCGTTCTGGCCGTTGGAGATGAACGTCTTGCTGCCGTTCACCACGTAGTGGTCGCCGTCGCGCACCGCCGTGGTGCGGATGCCGGTGAGGTCGCTGCCGGTGCCCGGCTCGGTCATCGCGATCCCGAGGACGGTCTCGCCGGTCACGGTTCCCGGAAGCCACCGGGCCTTCTGTTCCTCGGTCGTCATGTCCGTCAGGTACGGCAGCACGACGTCGTTCTGCAGGGAGAACGCGATCCCCGCGGCGGCGGCACCCACCCGGTTGACCTCGTCGACGACGATCGCGTTGTAGCGGAAGTCCTCGACGCCGGGACCTCCGTACGCCTCGGGGACCGGGAAGCCGAGCAGCCCCTGCTTACCCGCGTCGGTGAACAGTGCCGGGTCGAGGCAGCTTTCGCTCTCCCACTGCTCGTGCCGCGGGACGATCCGCTCGCGAACGAAGCTGCGGACGCTGTCCCGGAACTGCTGGTGCTCGGATTCGTATTCGATGGTCATGGTGTTCGTCTCCTATCCGCGGAACGCGTTCTCGCCGGTGAAGGCCTGCCCGAGAACCAGCTGATGCATCTCGGGTGTCCCCTCGTAGGTCAGGACCGATTCGAGGTTGACCATGTGCCGGATGACGGGGAACTCCAGGGAGATTCCGTTGCCGCCCAGGATGGTGCGCGCCGTGCGGCAGATCTCGATGGCCTCACGCGTGTTGTTGAGTTTGCCGAAGCTGACCTGGTCCGGTCGCAGGCCGGCCGTGTCCTTCAGCCTGCCGAGGTGCAGCGACAGCAGCTGCCCCTTGTGCAGTTCCACCGCCATGTCGGCCAGCTTGGCCTGCGTGAGCTGGAATCCGCCGATGGGCCGTCCGAACTGGGCGCGGTCCTTCGAGTACTGCAGGGCGGCCTCCCACGCGGACCGCGCCGCGCCCATCGCTCCCCACACGATGCCGTAGCGCGCCTCGGACAGGCTGCTGAGCGGGGCGCGCACCCCGCGGGCGCCGGGGAGCATCGCCGATTCGGGCAGTCGCACGTCATCCAGCACCAGTTCGCTGGTGACCGAGGCGCGCAACGACATCTTGTGCTTGATAAGGGGCGCGCTGAAACCCGGGGTGTCGGTCGGAACGATGAATCCGCGGATCCCGTCGTCGGTGGCCGCCCACACCACCGCGACGTCGGCGATGCTGCCGTTGGTGATCCACATCTTGCGGCCGTTCAGGATCCAGTCCGAGCCGTCCCGCTTGGCGCGGGTCGACATCGACGCCGGGTCGGAGCCCGCGTCCGGTTCGGTGAGACCGAAGCAGCCGATGATCTCGCCCGCCGCCATGCCGGGTAGCCATTGATTCTTCTGCTCTTCGGAGCCGTTGTTCCAGATCGAGAACATGGCCAGGGAGCCCTGCACCGACACGAGGGAGCGGATGCCGGAGTCGCAGGCCTCGAGTTCGAGGCAGGCGAGGCCGTAGTGGACGGCCGAGGATCCGCCGCATCCGTAGCCCTCGAGGTGCATGCCGAGGACGCCGAGTTTCCCGAATTCCTTCGCCAGTTCGCGGGCTCCCGGCAGTTCGCCGGCCTCGAACCAGTCGGCGATGTGCGGGGTGACGTGTTCGGCGCAGAATTTCCGGACGGTGTCGCGCACGGCGAGTTCGTCGTCCGAGTACAGCGAGTCGATGTCGAGAGGGTCGACGGCGCTGAAAGGCCGCGCTGGTGAGTGGGTGGTCATGACGGTGTCCTTTACGAGCCGATGGTCTGGGATCCGCGGGTGCCCGGGGTGACGAATGCCCCGCTCTCGAACTCCCTGCGGGCGGTGTCGGTTGCCTTGTAGTGCAGCTTCTTTCCCGTCGCCGACACGGGGAGCGACTCGACGAAGCGGTAGGCACGGGGGCGTTTGAACTGCGACAGCATCGGGTGTCTGCGGCAGAAGTCGTCCAGTTCGTCGGCGGACGGGACCGGCGCGGTGGCGACGACGTAGGCGACGACGACCTGTCCCCACTTGTCGTCCGGAACACCGACGACGAGCGAATCCGTCACCGACGCGTGCTCGTTCAGCGCTTCCTCGATCTGCACCGGGTGGACGTTCTCGCCGCCGGACAGGAGCATGTCGTCCTTGCGTCCGACGATCGTCACGAACTCCTTCTCGTCCCAGGTGGCGAGGTCGCCGATGTGCAGCCAGCCGTTCCGGAACTTCCGCTTCTCCTGCTCCGGGGCATCGAAATAGGCGTTGGCGCCCTTCGGGGAGCGGACGATGACCTCGCCGATCTCCGTTCCGTCCCTGGCGACCGTCTCGTAGGCGTCGGCAAGGCGGTCGTCGAACAACTTGACCACGGCGACGTCGTCGTCGATGCAGGCCCGCCCCGCGGTCCCGGCCATGTCCGGCAGATCCGTGGGACGCAGGAAGGTGTTCCAGAAACCTTCGGTGCTGCCGTAGCCGTTGAAGATTCGCGGGTTCAGCACCTTCTGGTAGTGCAGTGCCGCCTCCCGCTCGAGGGGCGCACCCATCGTGACGATGCCCTTCAGGGTAGACAGGTCGCGGGGCTTCTCCTCCTGCGCACGCGCGAGCATCGCCAGGTTGGTCGGGGCGCCGATCAGGAACGTCAGCCCGTACTCCTCGACGTGGTCGAGCGTGAGATCGGCGTCGAAGCTGCGCAGCGCCACCAGCGACGCGCCGAGATAGAACGTGGGATTCGGACCGGCGCAGTACAGCCCACCGCGGTGGAACCACGGCGTCATGTTCAGCGTCTTGTCTTCCGCCGTCAGCGGGAAGTGCATGATCACGTCGTGGGCGCTGAAGATCTCGATCATGCTGTTGAGCGGGACGCCCTTCGGCATGCCGGTCGTTCCCGACGTGAACAGCCGGGTGGTCTCGTCCCACACCGTGCGAGTCACGTCCGGCGGCGACGCCGACTCGGCGACGAGGTCGTCGAACCGGATCACCTCGAATCCGTTCCCCGGCAGGGGCTCTCCCGGACCGACGGCGACGACGAGCGTGGGCTTGTGCGTGGAGCGCGCCAGCGCGTCCCGCACCATCTCGCCGATCTCGGTGTCGTAGACGAACACCGTGGGACGGTTCGCGTCGAGGATGAACGCCGTCTCGCCGGACGCGAGGCGGAAGTTCATCGGCGATCCGACTGCCCCGCAGGCCTGCCCGGCCAGGTACAGCTGTGCGAACTCGGGGCCGTTGAACAACTGGTAGGCCACGACCTCGCCGGGACCCACACCGGCGCGGGCGAGGCCGGTGGCGAGCCGGTCGACCCGGTCGCCGAGTTCGGCGTACGTCCAGCTCTCGCCGGTCGACGGGGACTGCATCGCGAGTCGATCGGCGTACCGGTGCGTGTTGCGCCGGAAGCCGTTCAGATAGGTGAAGTCGTGCTCGAAGTACTGACGATAGGCGTGGGCATCGTATGTGTACATGATGAGTCCTCCGTCCCGGTGCCGGTCAGCCGGCCATGGTGAGGCCACCGCTGACGCTGATCACCTGGCCGGTGATGAACGATGCGGATTCGGACGCGAGGAACACGACCGGCGCCGCAACCTCGTCCGGGCGCGCGAGCCTGCGGAACGGAATGGCCTTGACCAGAGCCTCTTTCAGCTTCTCCGCCTGCGCCTGGAACAGCGGCGTGTCGGTCGGGCCGGGGCACACGCAGTTGACGTTGATCCCGTGCCGGGCCATCTCCCGCGCCAGCGACTTCGACAGGGCGATCACACCGCCCTTCGCGCCCGCGTAGATGCTCTCCCCCGCACTGCCGACGCGGCCGGCATCGCTGGCGAGGTTGACGACCCGGCCACCGTTACCCGCATCCACCATGCCGGGGAGGAAGGCACTGCACATGTGCACGGGCCCGAGGTAGTTGATGGCGACGACCTTCTCGGCGAATTCGGTGGTGGCGTTGAGGAACTGGTCGGTGCGGTCCCATCCCGCCGCGTTGACGAGGATGTTCGCGACCCCCACCTCGGCCGCCACCCGGTCCCGCAGGGCGTCGACCTGCGTCCGGTCGGCGACGTCGACGGTCATCGGAAAAAGCAGGTCGGGCCGTTCCGCCGCGGTCTTCTCCGCGGCCTGAAGGTCGAGGTCGGCGACGACCACCCGGTCGCCCTGCTCGGCGAGCGCGAGCGCGATGGCGCGGCCGATGCCGGATCCCGCGCCGGTGACCACTGCGATGTTGTTGCTCATGGTGTTTCCCCTTCCCGTGGGTGTCGGACTCAGGCGTTCACGTACTTGGCGAACTCGGGCTTGCGCTTCTCCGCGAACGCCGTCGCCCCCTCGAGGCCCTCGGGTGAATGCGTGAACAGATCGAGCGCAGACATCGCGAGGTTGCTCAGGCCGGCCTGGTGGTCGGTGTCGGCGTTGAACGACTGCTTCAGGAAGCGCAGGGTGGTGGGGCTCTTCTCGGCGATCTCCGCGGCGACGGCCTTCGCTTCGTCGAGCAACCGGTCCGCGGGAACGACCCAGTTGACCAGGCCCCAGCGTTCGGCGGTGACGGCGTCGTACTGACGGCAGAGGTACCAGATCTCGCGGGCCCGCTTTTCACCGACGACTCGCGCCAGGAATGCCGATCCGAAGCCGGCGTCGAACGAGCCCACACGCGGTCCCGCCTGGCCGAACTTCGCGGTCTCGGACGCGATGGTGAGGTCGCAGAGAACGTGGAGCACGTGGCCGCCGCCGACGGCGATGCCGTTGACCGCCGCGATGACGGGCTTGGGGACGTCGCGGATGAGTTTGTGCAGGTTGCCGATCTCGAACATGCCGCTCTCGGTGGGGCCGTAGTCGCCGGTCTCCGCCCGCTGTTTGACGTCGCCGCCCGTGCAGAACGCCTTCTCCCCCGCACCGGTGAGGATGATCGCCTGCACCGTGTCGTCGGCCCATGCCGAGCGGAACGCCTTGATCAGTTCCTCGACGGTCTTGCCGCGAAATGCGTTGTAGCGCGCGGGGCGGTTGATCGTGACGACCGCCGCCGGGCCGTCGACCTCGTAGGTGATGTCTTCGTAGTCGGTCACGGTGATTCCTTTCCGGGAAGCCGGTTATGAGAGTTGGTTCAACAATCGTGAACTTGTATTCGGTGAGAATGAACGTACATTCACTACGCGGAGTGTGTCAAGGGTCACGCAGCCCCAGCGACCGCTAGAGGAAGGCGCTGATCCCGGTCTCCGCCCGCCCGATCAGCAACTTCTGGATCTGGCTCGTGCCCTCGTACAGGGTCATCACCCGCGCGTCGCGCATGTACTTGGCGACGGGGTACTCGTCGACGTAGCCGTACCCTCCGAACAGCTGGATCGCGTTGTTGGCGGCACGAACCGCGGCCTCACTGCAGAAGTACTTCGCCTTCGACGCGGCCGTCCCGAACGGCTCCCCACGCTCGATCAGGTCGGCCGCCCGCCAGGTGAGCAGCCTCCCGGCGTCGGCGTCGACGGACATGTCGGCGATCAGGTCCTGCACGAGTTGAAACGACGCGAGGGGGCGGTCGAACTGGGTGCGCTCGCGGGCGTAGTCGACGGCCGCCTCGAGGCAGCCCTGGATGATCCCCACACATCCGGCGCCCACCGAGACGCGGCCCTTGTCCAGCGAGTGCATCGCGATGGAGAAGCCCTGCCCCTCCGATCCGAGGAGGCAACTCGCAGGCACCCGCACGTCGGTGAAGGACAACTCGGCGGTCGCCTGCCCGCGGAGTCCGAGCTTCCCGTGGATCTCGCGGGATTCGAAGCCGGGGGTATCCGTCGGGACCAGGAAGGCCGAAACACCCTTGGGCCCCGGACCTCCGGTACGCGCGAACACCAGGCACACCTTGGCCCACGTGCCGTTGGTGATGAAGATCTTGGACCCGTTGATGACGTACTCGTCGCCGCTACGCACCGCCCTGGTCTTCAGATTTCCGGGGTCGGAGCCGTTGTCGGGCTCGGTGAGCCCGAAACAGGCGAGCGCCTCACCGGACGCGATGCGGGGCAGCCATTCGTGCTTCTGCTCCTCGGTGCCGTGCGAGAGAATCACCTTCCCCACCAGTCCCATCGACACCGACACGATGCCCCGGACCGCGGAATCCGCCCGGCCGAGTTCCTCCATCCCGAGGCAGTACGTGATGTAGTCGCCGCCCAGCCCGCCGTACTCCTCCGGAATGGTCATGCCGAAGAAGCCGATGTCGGCGAGTTTCCCGACGATCGCGGTGTCCACCGATTCGGCGCGGTCCCATTCGGCGCGGTGCGGGACGACCTCCTTGTTCAGGAAGTCGCGGGCCAGCTGCCGGAATTCCTTCTGCTCCTCGGTCAGTGTCAGGTCCATGGAATGCTCCTCGATGCCGTGGTGAATGCACGATCATTAGATTTGAGCGACTGCTCACAGCAAATGAAGCATTATTCATTTTGGTGAGGGCGTCAACCCTCGGCGGGCACGAAGTGCTGGCCCGGTGCCGCGTCGCCTGGGTAGGCTCGGGACATGCCGGTCACCTGGTCGGACGACGTCGACGAGGTCATCCGCGACGACCTCACCAGCGGGTTCGCGTACGTCACGCCCGCGGGAGGAGCTGTGGTGGCCGCGGTGGCACCCTTCGGGTTGCGTGACCGCGAGCGGGGCACCGTCGGATTCACCACCTCGCTGGGCTTCGGCCGCAAGCTCGAGCGCATCACGGCGGAACCGCGGGTGGCGCTCGCCTTCCACGCGCGTGAGCACGGAATCGGCGACGGCACCAACCGGCGCTACGTGCTCGTACAGGGCGACGCGACGTTCGATCCCAGCCCCGACCGGGACGTCCTCGACGCCCTCGGCGAGCGCTCGGCCCCCTATGTGGGCGCGCCGCGGCGTGGCCGATTCTGGGACCGCTGGCTCAGCGCGTACTACACCGACCGGGTGCTGGTGACGGTCGTGGTGACGCGGGTGACCGCCTGGCCCGACCTGCGCACGACCGGCGAGCCCGAGGTCTACGGCGCACCGCTCCCTGAAACCGACGCGGCGCCACAGGCGCCGCCGAAGAAGGGCACCGGGCCACGGGTGGATGCGGTGAAGACCGGTGAGCGCGCCCGGAAGCTGCCGCACGTGCTGCTCGCTTACCGAGAGGCGGACGGCTATCCGACCGTCGTGCCGGTCGACGTGAACTCGGCGAGCCACGAGGGCGTGCGTATGAGGGTCCCTGCCGGGGTGCCGCAGGGCGGCCGCCGCGCCGGCCTGCTCGCCCACGCGTACCGGCCCCAGCTCGTCGGCCTCGAGTCGCGTCAGAACACCGGCTGGATCGAGGTCACCGGCATCGAGGCGGTGTACGCACCGCACACGCAGGGCGGATTCACTGCGCCGCCGAACAAGACGATCATGCTCCTGGCCAACGGATTCATGGCCCGCCGCGGCCTCGCGAAGGCCCGGAAGGAAGGCCGCACCCAGGCCCTGGGCCGATGAGCCGGGTGACGCCGCCGTTCACGGGGAGAATCTGCTCCGTTCACCCACCGCGCCGGACCGGCGAGGAACGACACGACTTGATCGCGCTACCTCCCCGGCACCCGCCGCACGGCCTGCCAGCCGACGACGACGAAGGTTCCTCGAATATTGTTTCCGCGCATCGACGGACACGCGGTCGCGTCCCTGGCACCTGCTACTGGCGGTAGATCTCCACGTGGGCGTCGGTGACTACGCCCGCATCCAAGGAAGGGGCACCCCAATTCGTGCTACAAGAACCAGTGGCCTGACCGGTCGTCGCGAATGAGCGACTGGACTGGCTGAATGGCCCGATCGCATAGAACGGAAAGGCGTTGGGGATGCCGTGGAGGCCCCAACAGTCGACGATCAGCGCGTACTCCCTGCCAGGGGGCGCATCGGTGTCATGGCAGGTCGCCGTCGCGCTGAAGGCATCCCGCTGAATGACGCAGTCCTGGAGCGCCGCCTGGGCGGTGCCGGAGCCGATGATCGCTGCGAAGGCCAGCCCCGATACGGCGGCGGTCGTGATGCGTGTCGCAGCGATAGTTGCGCTTCTCATTGAGATCCTTTCAGTAGCAGTATGTCTGGCGTCGAGTGGCCAGGCCCGGATGGACATCCTCTGGCAGGTACCGCAGGCCCGGCCGGTTCAGATGACGATCGGTGCACCGGTGACGAGGTCCCAGAGCCCCAGGCCCAGGAACAGCACCGCACCCACTGCCGACTGAACCGGATTTCCGTTCAGAAAACCCTCGGCACCCCAGGCAACCAAATCAGTGAAGACCTCAGACGAACCCATCGTTCCCGCTCCCTATTGTCGGTATAACCTGACACCTTGATCGTTTATACCGACCGGTCTGTTACAGACGTCGAATTCTCAGGCTCGCCGATTGGGCCGACCCACTCGGCGGCGCGATGCCTCGAGCGGATCCGCATTCGCTATCGAATGAGGACCGCACCCACCGGATGGGCGGGCCCGCTGACTAGTTGGACAGGCCGCACATTCGTCGCCTGCGGGCCCTTCTGCCCCTGCCCACCTCGAACTCCACCCGCTGATTCTCGTCGAGCGACTTGAATCCATTGCCACGTCACAATGCCCTGCGCCATGCCGATACTCCCTGCAACCTCGAGCCGGGCACTCACATCGAATTCCCGATTTCGATACCGATGATCCCGCCATCCGCCTACCGGCCACCGAGTGGCCACCGCCGACGAGATTTGGCGAAGCGCCTCGAGACCCCACGGTTCACCGCCGCCGGGCCGGTCACGGTATTCTCATCTGAACCGAACCTTCGGTCGGCTCCTGTGGACGACGGCGCACCGATGCGGTGGAGTTCTGCACCTGGAAGGATTGCGCGCATGACTACGGCACGCCCCGCACGGAAGACCGGTTCGCCCGGACGGCCCGGCTACGACCTCGACTCGCTGCTCGCTGTCGCGGTCAAGGTGTTCAACGACAAGGGCTACGACGGCACCAGCATGGAGGTGCTGGCCCAGCGCCTGGGAATCACGAAGTCGTCGATCTATCACCACGTGTCCGGGAAATCGGAGCTCCTCGAACTGGCGCTGTCGCGCGCACTCAACGCTCTCTTCGCGGTCACCACCGAGGAGAAGGCGACGAGCGGCCGGTACATCGACCGCCTCGAGTACCTCGTCCGCCGCAGTGTCGAGGTCCTCGCCGCCGAACTCCCGTACGTCACGCTCCTGCTGCGCGTCCGGGGCAACACCGCGGTGGAACGTCGCGCGCTCGCCCGCCGCCGCGAGTTCGACGCGTTCGTCAGCGACCTCGTGGTCGCGGCGGCGGAAGAGGGCGACCTGCGGCCCGGAATCGATCCCGCACTCACCAGCCGGCTCGTGTTCGGCACGGTCAACTCGCTGATCGAGTGGTACCGCCCCCGCACCGGCGGGACGGTCTCCGACCTCGCCGATGCCGTCGTCGAGCTGACGTTCGACGGGTTGCGCCGCGCCTGAGCGAGACGTCGCGGGTGCCCCCTACAACGAGACGGTGGGCCTCGATCGATTCGCCCACCGTCGTGCCCGCTCGGACAGTTGGTCGCGCAACCGCGCTCGGACTTCGGCGGGCACTTCTCGTGCGGCGACACTCTCCAGGATCTTCGACAGTCTCCGGTCGAATCGGGGTGTCGTCATACCGAACCCGATCCAGATCTCGTCGGGAGGTGGACCACCGTAGGGCAGCCACCGGCACGCGAACTCGAGGATGGCTGCGTCCACCCTCTCCAACCCGCTCGCCACGGTCAGACCGTGACGGCGAGGTTTTCGAAGATGGTGGCATTGGCCATGCCGCCGCCTTCGCACATCGTCTGCAGTCCGTAGCGGACGCCCTCGGCGCGCAGGTGATGCACGAGGGTGGTGGCGAGCCGGGCCCCGGATCCGCCGAGCGGATGCCCGAGGGCGATCGCTCCGCCGAGCGCGTTGACCCGTTCCTCCGGTGCCCCGGTCGCCCGCAGCCAGGCGCCGACGACGCTGGCGAAGGCCTCGTTGACCTCGAAGGCTCCGATGTCGTCGAGGGCCAGGCCTGCGCGTTCGAGCACCCGAGCGGTGGCGGGGACGGGTCCGGCCAGCATCGCGACCGGGTCGTCGCCGACGACGGTGGCGGTGTGTACCCGTGCCAGCGGGGTCAGTCCGAGGTCGCGGGCGCGGTCGCCGGACATCACCAGCAGTGCTGCGGCGCCGTCGGAGATCTGTGAGGCGTTGCCCGCGGTGATGCGGCCGTCCTCGCCGAACGCCGGCTCCAGCTGGGCGAGCTTCTCGAGGGTCGTGGTTCGGCGGATCCCCTCGTCGGCGTCGAGTTTCGTGCCGTCCGGCAGGGTCACCGGCACGATCTCGCCGGCGAATCGGCCTTCGTCGACCGCGGCGGCGGCGCGCTGATGTGAGCGCAGGCTGTATTCGTCGAGCCAGCCGCGGCTCAGTTCGTACCGGTCGGCGAGGATCTCGGCGCCGCGGCCCTGGTTGAACTCGATGCCGTCGTAGCGTTTCCGAATCGCGTCGCTGTTCGGGTCACCGAGGCCGACTCGCCTCGCCGATCCCATCGGGATGCGGGTCATCGACTCGACGCCGCCCGCGACGACGATGTCGTACTGACCGGCGATCACTCCCGCCGCGGCGAAATGCAGTGCCTGCTGGCTCGATCCGCACTGCCGCTCGATCGTGGTGCCGGGAACCGACTCGGGCCATCCGGCCGCCAGCACCGCGTTGCGTGCGATGTTGCCGGCCTGCTCACCGACCTGTCCGACGCATCCCCACACGACGTCGTCGACCGACGCGGCGTCGACGCCGGCCCGGTCGAGCAGCGCGGTCAGCACGGCCCCGGACAGGTCGACGGGGTGGACCTCTGCCAGGCCGCCCTTGCGGCGGCCGATGGGGCTCCGTACCGCTTCGACGATGACTGCATCACGCATGGTGTGTTCCTGTTCTCTCGTTCTCGGTGATCACGTCGCGGTCCAGACCGGGGCGCGGCGTTCGGTGAAGGCGGCGGCGCCCTCGCGGGCGTCGTTGGAGTCGAAGACCGGCATCACGATCTGCCGGGTCCGCTCGAACATCTCCGCGTGCGGCCAGCCGGGAGACTCGTCGACGACCCGCTTGCTGGCCCGGACTGCGAGCGGCCCGTTGCCGGCGATCTCCGCGGCCAGTTCGAGCGCCGCCGCCAACACCTCGCCCTCGGGGGCCAGCCGGTTGACCAGTCCCAGCGGGTGGAGCTGCGCGGCGGTCATGGTCTTGCCGGTGAGCACCATCTCCAGCGCCACCGTTCGCGGCAGCCGTGCGGGCAGCCGGGTCAACCCGCCCGCGGCGGCGACCAGGCCGCGACGGACCTCGGGCAGGCCGAACGTCGAGGTCGGCGCGGCCACGACGAGATCCGCCGCCAGGACGATCTCGAAACCGCCCGCCAGCGCGGGACCGTCGACGGCGGCGATCAGGGGCTTGGCAGGCGGCGCCTCCACCAGCCCGGCGAATCCGCGGCCCTCGACGCGTGGGCTCTCACCCCGCAGGAAGGCCTTGAGATCCATTCCTGCGCAGAAGTATCCGCCGGCTCCGGTGAGCACACCCACCCTCAGCTGCGGATCGAAGTCCAGCAGTTGAACCGCCTCGGCGACGGCTTCCGCGACCGCACGGTCCACCGCGTTGCGGGCCTGCGGCCGGTTCAGCGTGATGACCAGCACCGGCCCCGCCCGTTCCGTCAGCACGACCGGTGCGGACGGCTCCGCGGTCACCTCGGTGCCATCCGGATCGCACCGTCGAGGCGGATCGTCTCACCGTTGAGCATGCCGTTCTCGATGATGTGCTCGGCCAGCGCGGCGAACTCGGACGGCTCGCCGAGCCGCTGCGGATGCGGAACCGACGCCGCCAGCGCGTCCCGGATGTCGTCGCGTGCATTGAGTAGGAGGGGCGTCGCGAACACGCCGGGGGCGATGGTGCACACCCGGATCCCGACGCCGGCGAGGTCGCGGGCGGCGGGCAGTGTCATCCCCACGATGCCCGCCTTGGACGTCGCGTAGTTGATCTGCCCGATCTGGCCTTCGTACGCGGCGACGGACGCGGTGAGGACACACACTCCGCGGTCGCCTCCGAGCAACTCGTTCGCGGCCATCGCCTCGGCCGCGAACCGCAGCACGTTGAACGTCCCGATCACGTTGAGCCGGATCACCGATTCGAAAGGCTCGAGGTCGGCGGCCTTGCGGTCCTTGGTGAGCACGCGCATCGGCCGCCCGCGGCCTGCGCAGTGCACGACGGCCCGCACCGGGCCGCGCTCGGCAGCGGCGGCGAAGGCCGCGGCCACCGCGTCGCCGTCGGTCACGTCGGTCGGCACGAACCGCGCCGCGGGCCCGAGCGCCGCGGCCTGCTCCGCCCCCGGCGAACCGGGGAGGTCGAGCAGGGTGACGGTGGCGCCGGACTCGACCAGCCGGGTGGCGGTGGCGAGTCCGAGTCCGGAGGCACCGCCCGTGACGACGGCGTTGATGTCCTTGATCTGCATGGATGAACCTTCGATGTGGCCGGGCCCCAGCGGCGCCCGGAATGGTGTGGAGTGCGAGTTGCCTAGAGCCCCATCGATTTCGAGATGACGCTCTTCATGACTTCGCTGGTGCCGCCGAAGATCCGAGTGACGCGGGCATCGGCGTACAGTCGCGCGATCGGGTACTCGGTCATGTAGCCGTAGCCGCCGTGTACCTGCAGGCACTTGTCGATGACGCGGGCCTGCACCTCGGTGCAGAACAGCTTCACCTTGGCCGCGTCGGCGGGAGTGAGCGTGCCGGCGTCCAGCGCGATCAGCGCCTGGTCGACCAGCGCCTGCCCGGCCTGCAGTTCGGTCGCGCACTCGGCGAGCACGAATTTGGTGTTCTGGAAGTCGGCCAGCGGCTTGCCGAAGACGCGGCGTTCCTTGGCATAGTCGATCGCGAGGTTCACGGCGGCGGTCGCGGTGGCCAGACCGGTGATCGCGATCGACAGCCGCTCCTGCGGCAGGTTGTGGGCGAGCATGCCGAACGCCTGACCCTCCTCGCCGAGCAGGTTCCGGGCCGGCACGCGGACGTTGTCGAACGTCAACTCGGCGGTGTCGGACGACTTCATGCCGATCTTGTGCAGGTTCCGACCGCGAATGAAGCCGGGCATGTCGCCCTCGACGACCAGCAGCGACAGGCCCTTGCGGCGATTCTCGGGATCCTTCGAGGTGCGCGCCACCACGATCACCAGGTCGGCGTTGATGCCGCCGGTGATGAACGTCTTGTTGCCGTTGAGGACGTAGTCGTCGCCGTCGCGGACCGCGGTGGTGGTGACACCGGCCAGGTCGGAGCCGATGCCGGGCTCGGTCATCGCGATCGCGCTGACCAGGCCGCCGTCGGCGAAGCCGGGGAACCAGCGGTCGCGCTGCTCCTCATTGGCATACTCGAGAAAGTACGGCAGCACGGTGTTCAAATGCACCTGAAACCCGCCGAGTGAGGCTGCGGCGTAACCGATCTCCTCGTAGACGACGGTGTTGAACAGGAAGCTGTCGATACCACCGCCGCCGTACTGCTCGGGCACCTGCAGTCCGTTGATCCCGATCTCTGCCGTCTTCTTGTAGAAGTCGCGGGGGATGGAGCCGGCGGCCTCCCAGTCGGGCAGGTTCGGGGTGATCTCCTTGGCGATGAACTGGCGGACCACATCACGGAAGGCATGGTGGTCGTCGGTGAAGATGGTGCGTTGCATGAAGATTCCTCAGATATTTATCGGTACAGGTGGGGATCGACGACGGATTCAGCGGCCGAGCGCGACGACGCCGTCGGCGGCCAGCGCATCGAGCGCGTCGGTCGGGTAGCCGAGTTCGGCGATCAGTTCGGCGGTGTGCTGCCCCAGGTCGGGCGCACCCGTGGTCGGGAGCTTCGGGACGCTCTCGAGGTGCCACGGCGTGCCCAGAGCGGTCGCCGGCACGCCGTCGGGGCGGCTGACCTCGATGAAGAGCCCGGAGGCCTGGACGTCGGGACTGCGCATCGCCTCGGGGTAGGTGTTGATCCGCCCGGCGACGACACCGTTGGCGGCGAGTACGTCCATCGCCTCGTCGCTCGTCATGGTCACGAACGCGGCGCGCAACTCGGTGAGCAGGGCGGGGCGGTTGCGGACCCGGCTCTCGTTGTCGGCGAACCGGGCGTCGTCGGCGAGTTCCGGTCGGCCCAGCAGTCGGCACAGCCGTCGGAAGTGGACCTCGGAGTACGCGGAGACCACGACGCTGCCGTCGCTGGTGGGCATGATGTCGGCGGCCGGAGCGACCGTCGGCTGACCGTTGCCCATGCGCCGCGGTTCGGTGCCGGTGTCGAGGTAGGCGCCCCAGTTCGGGGTCTGCAGATGAATAGCGACCTCGAGCAGCGACACCTCGACGGTGTCGCCCTCGCCGGTGCGCAGGCGCCTGATGTACGCGCCGAGGATTGCCTGGGCGCAGACGTAGCCGGTGGCGGCGTCGACGATCTGGGCACCGACCTTCTGCGGCTCGCCGTCGTGCTCGCCGGTCACCCACATCAGGCCGCTCTCCGCCTGCGCGGCGATGTCGAGTCCGGCACGATTCCTGGACGGTCCGTGCAGGCCGAACCCGCTCACCGTCGCGTACACGAGGTGCGGATGCGCGGTGCGCATCTCGTCCGCGCCCAGACCGAGCTTGTCCATCACCCCGGGGCGCAGATTCTGCACCACGATGTCGGCGCCGGCGATCAGCCGGCGGGCGATCTCCTGACCGCGCGGGTCCTTGAGGTCGAGCGCGATTGCCCGCTTGCCGCGGTTGTAGTTCTCCACCATGGCTTTACCGTGCGCGCCGATTCCGCGCGCGGACTCGCCGTGCACCGGTTCGACCTTGATCACGTCGGCGCCGAGGTCCACGAGGACCTGGGTGGCGGCGGGGGCAGCGATGAATTGTCCGAAGTCGATGACGCGGACGCCGTCGAGAGGCTTGTCGATCATGCGGTCTCCTCGGCACGCCGGCGGATGAGGGTGATGTCGCGTTCGGGGTTGACCAGGAACACCGCGATCGCACTACCGACGATCATCAGGATCCCGCTGATCAGGAAGCCGGTGCCGTAGCCGGAGACCTTGTCGGCCGCCCGCCCGACCGAGTAACCGAGTACGAGTGGTGCCACCATGCCGGAGATGCTCGACACCGCGCCGAGGCCACCGAGGACCATGCCGCGCTTACGGGACTGCACGACGTCCGCGATTGCGGTCAACGCCACGCCGTACGCCGCGGTGTTGAGCGAGAAGGCCAGGGACACGAGCAGAATCTGCAGCAGTCCGGCCGACACGATGGTGAACCCGACCATGGTGATGCCGGCGCCGGCGATCAGGCCGGCCGACAGGTAGCCGCGCGCAACCTTCCGGGAGACGCCGCGGGAGACGAGGCGATTCGAGAACCATCCGGCGGCGATCGCACCGACCGCCGCGAGTCCGTAGGGAAGCATGACCAACCGACCGGTGGTCAGGGTGTCGTAGCCGAGGCCGTCTTCCAGATAGACGGGAAGCCAGGACACCTTGAGCGTGGTGGACCAGTACGAGCAGAACATCAACAGCGCGATCCCGATCACGGTCCCGGTGCGCAGGATCGTCCGGTACGGGGCGTCGACGGTGTCGACGACGGTTTCGGTTGCCTGGGCCGGCTCGGCGGTCTCGCCGGGTGCGCCGCGTCCGAGGACGATCCAGGCGACCATCCAGACCAGACCGACCGTGATCAGGAGATAGAACGCGGCGTGCCAGTCCCAGCTGACGATGATCCAGGTCAGCACGGGGGCGGCGATGAGGACGCCGAGTGAGGATCCGGCGGTGACGAAGCTGCTCGGCAGGGCACGCTTCTCCGGCGGGAACCAGGAGTGGACGGCGTGGTTGGCAAGGGCGAAGGCCGGGCCCTCGGCGAACCCGAGGATCAGCCGGCAGGCCACCAGGACGCCGAAGGTCACGGTGCCGGTCAGGGGCACCATGGTGGCTACCCAGAGCAACATCAGTCCGGCCAGCAGCCATCGGATACTCACCTTGGACGACAGCCAGCCGAAGAACAGAGCGCCGGCGGCGAACAGCCAGAAGAAGCTGCTCTGGATCATGCCGAACTGTTGCGGCGTCAGGCCCAGATCCTTCTGGATCTGGACGCCGGCGAACGCGATGACGGACTTGTCCGCGAAATTGATGAGCATGAACACGACGAGCAGTCCGGTAATCATCCAGGCGCGCCGGGTCAGCGCCGATCCGGTACGCCGGGACGCTGCGGTGGTCGGCGTCGATACTTGAGTCATAGGGCCTCTTCGGAAACGAACCGTCGCGACGTGTCTGCACGGCGTGAACCAGTCCGGACGGATCTCGAATACGACCTTCGATCGATCCGGATCCCGTCGCAACGGTGTGATCAGGTGCACACCATTGAAGTCCCGAGTATCGATCGGGTCAAAGACCAGAAAAGTAGGAGAAATACTGCAATTGCCTATGAGTTCGTGGCGCGCGCGTTGTCGTCGCGAATCCGGCGGTCGAACTCGGCCCGCGTCAGCTTCGCGGCCTCCACGAGGGAAACACCCGAGGACATGAGCGCGGCGATGGACGTGGCGAACTCCTCGAACGACGCGCGGGCGCAGGCCAGGAACTCCGTGGACGCCTGGGTCATCCGGCCGGGACGGCGGATCACCCCCATCCGCCGGGTGAGCCGCGGCGAGAGTTCACGCACCACCCCGCCGCGCAGCATCGCGTCGAGTCCGCTGCGCAGGGCCACGATCGACACCCCGCCGCCCGCGAGAACGATCGGCAGCACGGCACCACGCTGACGCACCTCCACCGCGACGTCGGGTTCGACGCCGCGCCGCCGTAGTGAGCGGTCGATGAAATCCCGCGTTGCCGTGCCTTTTTCGCCCATCACGAACGGAACGCGGGTCAACGCCTCGATCGGCACCGGGTCCGGCCACCGGGCGTCGGTGCCGGGCGGACACACCAGGACGAGCTGCTGATCGATGAGTTCCTCCCCGACGAGATCCTCGGTCGGCAGGGGCAGCGCGAGAATGCCCAGCTCGCACGCCCCCGACCGGACCAGCGTCACGATGTCGGCGGTCTCGTCCCGTTCCTCGATGTGGAACCGCACGTCGGGATACTGCCGGCGGAACTTGGCGACCCACACCGACAGCGGATCCGAGGACAGGTCCGAGAGCGAGGCGATGTCGATCCGGCCGCCGCGCATCGCCCCGACGTCGCGCACGGCGTTCTCGGCCGATTCCACCTCCCGCAGGATGCTGCGTGCCGGGCCGACGAGCGCCTCACCGGCAGGCGAGAGCACGAGGCCGCGGCCGACGCGATGGAACAACTCGACGCCCAAGTCCTTCTCGAGCTTGCGCACCGCCTGCGACAGCGACGGCTGCGCCACACGCAACTGCGCTGCGGCGCGGGTGACCCCGCCGCAGTCGACTACAGCGAGGAAGTACTCCATCTGCCGCATGTCCATCCTCTGAATCTAGAGGTACCGGCACCGTGGCGGGCGGCCGATAGGGATCTCCCGACAGTGTGCGGCGACCGGCCGAGAAGGGTATGCCGCGGGTGGTCGGGTGAACTACCGTGCGCCGCATGAGTGTTGTCCTTCTGGTCCGTCACGGGCAAGCATCCTTCGGCACCGACGACTACGACCGCCTGTCGCCTCGCGGCCGGGAACAGAGCCGCGCCCTCGGCACCGAACTGAGTCGTCGCGGCATCGCTCCCGCCCGGACGGTCACCGGAAACATGAAACGCCAACGAGAGACGGCTCAGGAGGCAAGCACGGCCGCCGCCTGGCACACGACGCACCCCGACGTGGATCCGGGCTGGGACGAGTTCGACGCGAGCGATCTGCTGGCTGCCAGCGGTGAGCACGATCCGCGGGCGAAGACGGATTCGCGCGCCTTCCAGCGGCTGCTCGAGCGGGCGTCCACACGGTGGTCGTCCGGTGACCACGACGCCGACTACGCCGAGACGTTCGGTGCGTTCACGGCCCGGGTCGACACGTCCCTCGACCGGGTCGCCGGAGGACTCGACCGCGGGCAGACCGGTGTCGTCTTCTCCAGCGCCGGTGCGATCGCCTGGGTGACCGCCCGGCTGCTGGGCGGCGGCTTCCCGCAATGGCTCGCCCTGAACAGGGTCGCGGTCAATTCCGGCGTCACGAAGATCGTGATCGGCTCGTCGGGGACGTCCCTCGTGGCGTTCAACGAGCACGGTCATCTCCCGGACCCCTGGGTCACCTACCGGTGAGACTGTCCGCCCGCTCGTGGGCCACGATCAGCTCGACCCGCGAGGTGTAGCCGGTCTTCTTGTAGAGCCGGGTGAGGTAGGCCTCGACGGTCTTGCTGCTGTAATGGAGAACGTCGGCGATCTCCCGGTTGCTGAGGCCGTCTCGGACCAGCGTGACGAGGTGACGTTCCACATCGGTGAGAGGTCCGGGTGCCCCCGCCGTGTCGGCACGTCGGCCGAGGACGAGTCCGCGCGACCGGCCGGCGGCCTCCACCCGCTTCAGCCACAGCGTCGCGTCCATCTTCTGGAACAACGCCCACGCGGCCTCGAGGTGATCGGCGACGTCCGGACCGACGACGCCCAGCGCGTGATGGGCCTGCGCCGCGATGTAGTGCATGTTCTGCGCCTCGGCCTCGAGAAGCACGTCGCGAGCCGGGTCCGCCTCACCGAAGCTGAGGGCACGGCCGATGCCGGATGCCATGCGCGCCCTGGGCGTACCGACGTTCTCCGCGTGGCGGCAGAAGTCGTCCGCGCCGCGCCGCGCGGCCTCGATCTCTCCGCGAGCGAGGTAGCCCTCGACCAGACTCGTGTGGGTGATGGTCCCGACCTCGTTCCAGCCGCGGGCTCCCGCTTCCGACCGCAGTCGCTCCAGGATCGGGATGGCGTGCTCGATCCGGGACCTCGACACCTCGACCGAGGCCTGCACCGCCTGCCAGATCGCGAAGTCGATCCGGCAGGAGGCCGGCGGCTTCGTCGCTGCCAGCACGGACACGGCACGCCGGAAATCACCGCGGCCCGTGAGGATCTGGACTTCCACGCCACGCAGGCGAGCCAGAGTGCTGCGCATACCCGAGAACTCGAGATGGACTGCCTCCCGGGCGATCGTCTCGGAGGCCGCGGTCCATTCGCCGGCCGTGAACTCGGCGAGCGCGCGGGCCAGTGCGGCTTGCCCGCCCAGGTTTGCGGATCCGGCGAGTCCGGCGGCTTCCCCCGCTGTCGTCAGCAGCGCGTTCGCGCGATCGGTCGCGCCGGCTGTTGCGGCGTGGTGCGCTGCCGACTCCAGGGCACCGGTGCGCGTGCCCGCCGGGACTTCCTGCTCGCCGGTCCCGAGGATCTCGAGCTGATCGACGGCCTCGCGCGCGTTCGGGAACGTGCCGACGGCGGCCTCGACCTGACCGAGGTACGTGTAGGCGACGACCTGGGCCGCCGGGGTCGACTCGCGCACCTGTGACCACGCCGTCGCGGCCAGGACGCGCGCCTGATCGGTGTCACCGAGGCGCGCCGACATCGCCGCGCGCTGCGCGAGGTAGGGCGTCGGGTCTCTCGCCTGCCCCGCCTCGGCGACCAGTAGGTCTGCGGCGCTCTGCGGATCGCCCATCGCGTTGTGGCAGTGCACGATCGTCGCCACGGTGCGGTCGCGGGAACGGCCCGCGCCGAGCACACCGAGCGCTTTCCTGCCTGCGTCGATTGCCAGGGCCGGTCGCGCACCCTTCCAATACGCCGCGGACTGCCGTCGAAGTATCTCGCCGGCGGCGGCGTCCGAGCGTGGCAGCAGATCCAGCGCCCGGCCGTACCAGCGAGCAGCCACGCGCGGCGACGTGCGCATCGCTCGATCGGCGGCGCGCACCGCCACGGTGACCGCGGCGGTGTCGCCGCGCGCCGCGCCCTCCGTGACGTGTCGGGCGCGCTCGCGGGCCGGCATGCCCAACTCGCTGTCCGCGATCCACGCCGCAATCGCAGCATGGACGCGGCGGCGCTCGGCCGGGCCTATTTCGTCGTAGAGCAGCTCACCGACCAGTGGGTGGCGGAACTCGTACCATCCGGACCCCGTTGCCACGAGTTCACCGCTCGAGACCAGTGAGTCGAAGACGGCCCGGACCTCGCCCAGCGACCTCTCGGCCAGTTCGGCGAGGAGTGGGAGGTAGTCCAGATCCACCCGGCCGAGCGCCGCGACCAGACGACCCAGCGCGCGGAGAGCGGGGTCCCGGGGAAACATTCGGTGGAGCAACGCCGCGGGACGCGGGAGCTGCGGCGGGGAATCATCGACCAGGTAGGCGGTTCCCTGCTCGGACCGGACTGCACCCGCAGTGTGCAACGCGTTCAGCGTTTCCCGGACCAGCAGCGGGTTCCCCCGCGTCCGCTCGGTCAGGTAGCCGGTCAGTCGTTCGTCGGGCGCAGCTCCGAGGACCGACTCGACGAGGGTGCCGAGGGCATGCCCCTCGACCGAGTGACGCTCGAGAACAGTTTGCTCCTGTTCGCTCACGAGGGGGCCGATCGCCGCGAAGAGACGTTCGCCGGTCATCCACGGCCGGGTCCGCGAGGCGAAGATCACGAGGAGCGGGCGGCCCGCCAGATGCCGTGCGGCGAGGGTCACGGCGACGAGGCTGTCCTCGTCCGCCAGGTGCGCGTCGTCCACGGCCACGACGACCGGCGACGAAGCCGTCATCGACTGCAACAGCACCGTCACACTGTTCGGATCGCTCGACACCGTGCTGTGGCCGAGGGCTCCCAGGAGAGTGCGCACCGTCGCATACGGGATGTCGCGGTCGTACTCGTGCGCCGCGGCGTACAGGCAGGACCAACCACGCCTGCGGGCCGCGTCGAGCGTGCTCCGCAGGAGGTGTGTCTTACCGGTGCCTGCCTCACCGTGAATCAGGTACGTCGAACCGGCACCGGCACTCAATCGTTCCATGGCGCAGTCGAACACGAACTCGCTCACAACATCTGGGCGAGACTCAGCCGAAGCGGCATGGCCTTCCATCCTCGCAGCGTGTTGTTGTGATAGCGACGTACGGGTGCCGCGAGTTCGATGCACGTCACGCGGGTCACGAGTACCTCGAGCAGGCACTCGGCCTGCAGACGCGCCGCGTGCTGCCCCACGCACTGGTGGATGCCCATCCCGAAGGCCACGTGCCCCGAGGGATCACGCGAGAGGTCGAACCGGTCGGGGTCGTCCCACCTGCGCGGGTCACGATTCGCCGCGGCGTAGCACAGCAGCACCCGCGTCTCGGCCGGTATGACGGTCCCGGAGATCTCGACGTCGGCCGACGTCTTGCGGAACAACATCTGGACGGGAGACTCCCAGCGCAGCGCCTCGTCGAACGCGACTCGGGCGAGGTTGGGGTTCTCGCGAAGCGCCGCCCACTGATCGGGATGGGTGGCGAACCCGTAGAGCATCGCAGAGAGACCGTAGACGGTCGTGTCGACACCTGCCGACAACAGCGAACGCGTGAGGAGCGGCGCCAGTTCGTGCATGATGTCGCCGCGATCGGCGGCCGCCCAGATCTCGCTGCCGAATCCTCCGGGTTTCAGTGACTCGCGGGCACACTTCGCCGTGGCCCATTCCGCCAGCGCCTCGCTCCGGCACTCCCCCTGCAGGACTCGTTCGTTTCGCGGCCCCAGGGCATTGAAGATGTGATCGGCGTAGGGAACGAGATTCTCCCGCTGCTCCTCGTCGATGCCGGACGCGTCGGGAAAGAAGTTCACCGGAAACTTGGCCGCGATGTCGTTGTATCCGTCGATCTCGATCGCGTCCCCGGCAGCCGCGCCACCGAGCAGGTCGTCGATCAGCGTCTCGGCCTGCCGGGTGCAGGCGTCCTTCATCGCACGCAATGCTCGTGCGGACAGAATCGACTGCAGCACCTCGCGGGGTGCGTCGTGCTCGGGTGGGTCGGTCTGAAGCAGTCCCCGCGCCCGCCAGGGCTCGTTCAGACCGACTCCGGAACCGGAGGTCATGCCCTGCCAGTTCGAGAGCGCGCTGTGGACCTCGTCGTAACGCCCGACGGCGTGGACGTTGTACCGGGGCAGGAAGACGACGGGCCCGGATTCACGCAGCCGCTCCTGGAACGGCAGCGGGTTCTCGAGCGTTTCCGACGAGAAGGGGTCGTCGTCGAGGGACGGGGCTGTCGAACCCTGCCGTCCGGTGGTATCCGTAATCGACACTGTCAACCTTCCTAGAGATCCAGCACGAGTCGTTCGGTGATCGAACGTGACACACAGACGAACATCCGGTCCCCCTTGGCGCGTTCCGCGTCGCTCAGGAGTGAATCCCGATGATCCGGAACACCGCCCACGACGCCGACTTCACATGTGCCGCAGACTCCCTCGTTGCACGAGGACAACACCGGGACGCCGGCGGCGTCCAGTGCCTCGAGAACGGTCTGTTCGGTACCGACGGTGACGGTCCTGCCGGAGTGGGACAGTTCGATCGTGAAGGGTTCGGTGCGGACCGGTGGCGGCTGCGAAGGCGCCACGAACCGCTCGAACCGGACGGCCCACCCGGGCCAGTTCGCGGACGCGGATTCGACCGCCGCCAGCAGGGGCTCGGGACCGCAGCAGTAGACCTTTGCCCCGTCCGTCGGCTCCTCGAGGAAATCGAGCGGCAGGTGACCCGATTCGTCCTGCGGCCACACCGTGACGCGGTCTCCGTATCGGGCCAGTTCGCCGAGGAAGGCCATGGAACGACGTGACCGGCCACCGTAGAGCAGGTGCCAGTCGATACCCAGTTTCTCTGCTGCGGCGATCATCGTCATGATCGGCGTGATCCCGATGCCGCCGGCGATAAATTCGTATCGGCTCGCCTGTGCCAGACCGAAATTGTTCCGAGGGGTGCCGACACTGAGCATGTCCCCGACGGCCAGATTCTCGTGAATGAACTGCGATCCGCCCTGGGAGTTCGGCTCCCGCAACACGGCGACCTCGTAGGCGGAGGCATCCCACCGGTCGCCGCACAACGAGTACTGCCGCACCTGGGAACCACCGTCCACGGTCGGCATGACCAGGTCGATGTGCGCGCCGGGCGTCCAATGCGGGAGCCGTCCACCGGTCGGCTCCTCGAGCCGCAGTTTCACGACGCCGTCTGCCACGACGTCCTTCCGCGCGACCTCGAGCGTCTGATTTCCGGGTCGCCGCGTGACCGGCGATGCGGGCGAGGACGAGTCGGCACCATGCTGAGCAAGATGATTTGGCACGTCATGATCATGCGCGGGTCCTGCTGGTGAGATCAATGTCTCACTCACTATCAAGGCGATAGCCACAGTCGCCTCCCGAACGGGCCCTGCACACGACAGTGTCCCCCTCACCCGGGTTACGGGTGAGGGGGACACGGGTGGGCCGTCACGGCGACACCGACTCGCTTCGTGGGCGAGCGGAGCCGCACGTCTCAGCGGTAATCGACCGAGCGGTCAGGCACTGCGTCGTGCGGCCTGGCGGCGAAGTTCATTGCGCGCCAGCGCGTTCTTGTGCACCTCGTCGGGTCCGTCCGCGAACCGCAGCGTGCGGACATACGCCGCTGCCGGAGCGAGGAAGTAGTCCTGGGACAGTCCGCCGGCGCCGTGAACCTGGATTGCCTTGTCGATGATCCATTCGACGGTCGACGGAGTGGCGATCTTGATGGCCTGGATCTCGGTGTGGGCGCCCTTGTTGCCCACCGTGTCCATGAGCCACGCCGTCTTGAGGACCAGCAGGCGCAACTGCTCGAGACGGACCCGCGATTCGGCGATCCAGTCGCGAATCACGCCCTGTTGGCTGAGGGGCTTGCCGAACGCCACACGGTCGTCGGCCCGCTCGCACATGAGTTTGATCGCCCGCTCCGCGATACCGATGGCGCGCATGCAGTGATGGATCCGGCCGGGTCCCAGCCGGGCCTGGGCGATCCCGAAGCCGTCGCCCTCGTTGCCGATGAGATTGGCAACCGGAACCCGCACGTCGGTGAACCCGATCTCGGCGTGTCCCCCGCTGTGATGGTCGTCGTAGCCCAGGACTTTCATCGCACGTTCGATGTGGACGCCGGGGGTGTTCCGCGGCACCAGGATCATGCTCTGCTGGCGGTGCCGGTCGGCCGACGGATCCGTCTTGCCCATCACGATCAGGATCTCGGCGTTGGGATTCATCGCACCGCTGATGTACCACTTGCGGCCGTTGATCACGTAGTCGCCGCCGTCGCGAACGATACTGGTGGAGATGTTGGTGGCGTCCGACGACGCGACGTCGGGCTCGGTCATGGCGAAGGCCGAACGGATCTCGGCCTCGAGCAACGGGGTGAGCCACTCCTTCTTCTGCTGCTCGGTGCCGAACATCGACAGCAGTTCCATGTTGCCGGTGTCGGGGGCCGAACAGTTCAGCGCCGCGGGAGCGAGGAGTTTGCTGCGGCCGGTGATCTCGGCGAGCGGTGCGTACTGCACGTTCGTCAGCCCGGCCCCCTCGGCCCCGGGGAGGAAGAGGTTCCACAGCCCACGGCTGCGTGCCTCGGCTCTCAGCTTCTGCAGGATCGGCGACTCCGACCACGCGAAGCGGTTCCCGAGGCCGTCCAGCTCATCCAGGTACGCCGCCTCGGCCGGGTAGACGTGCCCGTACATGAAGTCGACGAGTTCCTTGCGCAACTCGTCGGTCCGGGCGTCTGTCGAGAATTCCATCTACTTGTGCTCCTTCAGTGAGTCGAGCCCGAGTTCGAGCAGCAACGGCACAGTGCTGCCACTGTCCTCGAAACCCGCACCCACGGTTTGACGATTGATGTGCCGATACCGGACGCCCTCGGAGATCGCGGCGAGCTTGAAACAGGCCAGACCGAGGTGGAAGCCGAATCCCTCCAGTTCACGGCCGCTCTCGGTTTCGTAGTGTTCGATGATCTGCTTCTCGGTGAGGTAGCCGGGTGCCAGCGTCGCGTCGTACTTCGCCGGTTCCGTCGTCTCCCGTTCGGCCACGATCTTCGCTCGCCGCTGATAGGTGAGCATCAGGGCCAGGTCCAGAAGCGGGTCGCCCAGCGTCGCCAGCTCCCAGTCGATGACGGCGGCAGGCAGGTCGTCGGCGCCGACGAGCACGTTGTCCAGGCGGAAATCGCCGTGGACGATGCCCGCGGCCGACTTCGTGGGGACAGCCGCGACGAGTGCCGTGTAGAGCTCGTCGGCGCCGGGGAGATCGCGGGTGTAGGACGCGTCCAGCTGCGTCTTCCAGCGTGTCACCTGCCGCCCCAGGAAGCCCTCGGGACGACCGAAGTCGTTCAGGCCCACCTCTCCCGGTTCTACCCGGTGCAGCGTTGCCAGTGTGCGCACCAGCTCGACGGAGATGGCTCGCGTTCGAGCTGCGCCGAGTGGTCTGAGCTCGTCGGCGTACCGATAGGGCACGCCCTCGATCCGCTCCATGAGGTAGAAGTCGGTGCCGAGAACGTCTTTGTCGTCGCAGTAGGCGATCATCGCCGGCACGGGGACGTCGGTGGTTCGAAGTGCGCCGGCCATTCGGTACTCCCGGCGCATGTCGTGAGCCGTCGCCATGACCTCGCCCAGTGGCGCACGACGCACGATCCACTGGTTCTCACCGTCGGAGAGGTCGTAGGTCAGATTCGATTTCCCGCCCTCGATCAGCCGGGCCGACAGTTCCCCTGCCACCAGCCCCGGTCGCTCCCCGGCCAGCCACTCGGTGATTCGATCGAGATCCAGCCCGGGCGGGGATTGGGGACGCGTCGGGGCGGCACCTGTTCGTGTGTACTCCATGTGAGACCTCACGCCCGTGCGAAGGCGGGGACTATCTGCTCGTAGCTGATAGCGCCTTCCTTCGCGTTTCCGAAGCGGACGGCAAGGTCGATCATGTGGTCGACCTGATCCTTGGGCGCCTTGAACATCGGTTGCAATTTCGGCGCCACATCCTGCGCGTAGTGCTCGATGTAGGCCTTGGCGATTTCGGGTGCGTTGCCGTCGAAGGTGCCGGAGTTCAGGATTTCCGCTGCTTCGTCCTTGTGGGAGAGCATCCATTCGCTGCCCTCCGACTGTGCTCGAAGCCAGTTCTTCAGCACGTCCTCGTGCTCCTCGGCAAAACTTTCGCTGGTGGAAATGCAGACCACGGCCTGGTTGCGCAACGTCTCGGGCATCGACGGCCTGCCGAAGTCGAGCAGCACCGATCCGCCTGTCTCCCGGGCGATGAACAGCCCCGAGCTCCATTGGACCGACACGTAGCCGTCGAGTCGCCCGGCCTTCATGTTCGGGATGGCCGAGGCAGACGGGCCGACCGCCAGATGGGTGACGTCGGAGGATTGCATACCGGCCAGCTCGAGAGCGAGGTCCAGTTGCAGATCACCGCCCGCGCCGATGGCGCTCACCCCGATCGACTTGCCTTTCAGCGACTGCATCTTCTCTTCGAACGTCGCGTCTTCGCCGGGCCAATTGCCGTTCGGGCCGACGACGATCCCGTAGGTGGTGGACACGTTCTTCAGACCGATGATGACCGGTCGCTTGCCCTGTGTGCTGTTGGCGTGGGCACCCATCAGCAGCAGGGTGTCGGAGCTGTAGCCGTTGACAGCGCCCGCCGAGACGAGCTGTAGCGCCTGCACACCGCTCTGCGGGGTGATGAACTTCGGAACGTCGAGGTTGTTCCTGGCGAAGTCGTCGTTGGCAAGATTCACCGCATCGAGGAGAAACGTGTCACCCGGAAACGACCCGATGGTGAACTTGGCGGCCCGGCCCGAGGCACCGGCGCCCGGCCCGCCCCCGCAGGCCGCGAGCAACGAGGTGGCGCCGACCGCCGCCGTGCCGAGACCGAGATACTTCAACATCGACCTTCTCGAGATGGTGCTGTCCAATGCCCGCAGTTCTCCGAAGGGCGAGTCACCTTGCTTCGACCCAAACATTCGTACTCCTAGTGATCAGTGCATGCCTGGTGGCCTGCCGATGTGCTGCCCCCGGTTTCCGCAAACTGGCTACCGGCCGATCCCGGTGTGCTCCATCACCACTCGGCCGACGGTCTTTCCGTCCCCCAGGCTCTGCAGGGCTGCAGGCACTGCGTCCATCGAGACCCGTTGGCTGACGAAGGGATCGATGGCTCCGGAGTCCGCCAACGTGCACAGTTCCTGGTGGCATCGATCCACCGCGTCAGGATTCTTCGTGTTGTAGAGCCCCCAGTGAATCCCCAGGATCGAATAGTTCTTGACCAGCGCGTGGTTGAGCGCCGCGGTCTGGATCTCGCCGCCCGCGAAGCCGACGACCAGAATCCGCCCCTCGAACGCAATGCATTTCGTCGAACGGTGGTAGACGTCGCCTCCCACCGGGTCGTAGACGACGTCGGCGCCTCTGCCGTCGGTGAAGTCCTTGACGACCCCGACGAAGTCCTCCCGCCTGCGGTCGACGACGACATCGGCACCGAGTTGCCGGGCGTAGGCGGCCTTCTCCTCGCCGCCCACGACACCGACGACCCGGGCACCGGCGGCCTTGCCGAGCTGGATGGCCGCGCTGCCGACACCGCCGGCGGCCGCGTGCACCAGAAGGGTCTCCCCCTCCCGGATCCTAGCCAGCCGATGCAGCCCGAACCAGCCGGTCTGATACCCGATGAACAGGCAGGAGGCCTGCGCGTCGTCGAGTGAAGCCGGCGCCGGATGGGTCGTGCTCTGGTCCATGAGGGCGTACTCGGCGAATCCGCCGTAGGGAAGGGTGGTCAGGCCCAGCACCCGGTCGCCGACCGCTGCCCGCACGACGTCCGGCCCGACCGCGACGACCTCGCCGCAGACTTCACGTCCGGGGGTGAAGGGCAGGTCGGGGCGCACCTGGTACTTGCCACGGCACATCAGCACGTCCGGGAAGTTGGCTGCGCCCGCCAGGACCCGCACGAGGACCTGCCCTGCACCGGGTTCGGGAACATCACCTTCGACGAGGTGGACGACGTCGATCGGTTCGCCGAGTTGCGCGACCGACCACGATTTCATGCGGCGGGGAATCGATGTGTTCATGCCGTCTCGAATTCGACGAGGGGCTGACCGGACGCGACGCTGTCGCCCTCGGCGACGTGGACTGCCACGACCGTGCCTGCATCTTCGGCGAGGATCGGGATCTCCATCTTCATGGCTTCGAGAATCATCAACGTCGCCTCCTCCTCCACCCGGTCACCCGGTGCGACGAGGATCTTCCACACGTTGGCACCCATATCCGACTGAATCGTCTCCGACATCTCACGCACTCCTTCCGGCCAAGTTCTTCTGTCTCCGTTGGATCTTCTCGACCACACCGGTGTCGTAGCGCCCGCTCGTGAACTCCTCCGAGCCGAGCACGTGTTCGAGGAAGGGCTTGTTGGTGACGAGCCCCTCGATCACGAACTCCCTGCAGGCCGCGAGGGCGCGGGCGCGCGCCTCCTCACGGGTCGCGCCGAACGCGCACACCTTGGCCAGCAACGAGTCGAAGTGCGGCGTCACCTCGGTGCCCGCCGTATAGCCCGAGTCGACCCGGATACCGGGCCCGGTCGGCTCCTGCCACACGTCGATCGGCCCCGGGCGTGGGAAGAACCTCTTGGGGTCTTCCGCGCAGATCCGTAATTCGATCGCGTGACCGCGCGAGACGGGGGCGAAGCCGGGGGTGGTGGTGCCCGTCTCCGCGATGCTCAGCTGCTGCTCGACCAGATCGACACCGTGGGTGAGTTCGGTGATCGGGTGCTCGACCTGGATGCGGGTGTTCATCTCGAGGAATACGAAGTCGCCGGTGACGGCGTCGAGCAGGAATTCCACCGTACCCGCATTCCGATAGCCCACGGCCCGGGCGGCCGCGATCGAACTCTCGACGAGGCGGTTCCTCAGAACCGGATCCAGGTGCGGGGCCGGGCTCTCCTCGATGAGTTTCTGGTGACGTCGTTGCGTCGAGCAGTCCCGTTCTCCCAGAGCGACGATCGAACCGTCCTCCAGACCGAGGATCTGGATCTCGACGTGCCGCGCGGACGACACATACCGTTCGACGAAGACCCGATCGGAACCGAAGCTCCGCGCCGCCATCGACTTGGTGTTCTCGAACGCCTTGCGCAGGCCTTCTTCGTCGTGAGCAACGGCCATGCCGATTCCGCCGCCGCCGGCGGAGGCCTTCACCATCACCGGGTATCCGAGACGCCCTGCCTCCGCGACGGCTTCGTCGCCCGTCTCGAGCGCCGCGCCGACGTCACCGCTGATCGGCACACCGGCTGCGGCCACCACCCGGCGGGACTCGACCTTGTCGCCCATGACCTCGATGACCTCGGCACTCGGGCCGACCCACGTCAGTCCGGACTGGGCCACCAGCCGGGCGAAGTCGGCGTTCTCTGCCAGGAATCCGTAGCCCGGATGCACGGCGGTCGCGCCGGCTTGCTGTGCGATTCGCACGATCTGGGCGCCGTCGAGGTAGGCCTGCACCGGCGTGTCGCCCTCGAGCTGAACGGCGTGGTCGGCCTCTCCGATGTACGGCAGGTCCGCATCGACCTTGTGGTAGACCGCGACGGTGCGGACACCGAGCGTGTTGGCGGTCGAGATGATCCGCCGGGCGATCTCGCCGCGATTCGCGACCAGCAGGCAATCTGGATATGAGTTCATCACGTCGTCCTCAGTAACTCGTCGGCCAGGCGCGCAGCAGGTGCTCGCCGATGCCGTTGGTGCGGGCTCGGTAGTGGTCTTTCAGCGCACCGAGGATGAAGTCACGGGTCTCGGCGGGATCGATGACCTGTTCGACGCCGAAGACGCGTGCCACGTCGTACGCGGTAGTCCCCTTGGCCATCTCGGCGAGGCGCTGAGCATAGAGTTCCGGGTCGGATTCCGCGTCGACTCCGTGGACGACCGACACCGCGGACGTGGGATCCATGAAGCTCACCTCCGTGGACCACCAGCCTGCCGTCGTGTCGGCGGTCAGTCCGCCGCCCATGTTGATGTAGGCCTGGCCGTAGTTCTTGCGGAGCGTGACAGCGATCTTCGGCACGGTCACCAGGGACAGGGCGTTCATCCAGTTGATGACCTTGCCGGCGATCTTGTTCCGCTCGGCTTCCAACCCGATCAGGAATCCCGGCTGGTCGACGAGGAACACGACGGGAATGTTGTAGGAGTCGCAGAGAACCAGGAAGCTGGTCGCCTTGTCACACGCCGGACCGTCGAGCGCCCCGCCCTTGAACATCGGGTTGTTGGCGATGATGCCGACGCTCTGTCCACCGATCCGGACCAGCGAGGTGTCCAGACTCTTGCCGTAGCGTGCCTTGATCGGGAACACCGACCCGGTGTCGGCGACGATCTCGATGACCTTGCGCACGTCATAGGTCTGGGTGCGGGCCTGGGGAACGATGTCGTTGAGTTCGGCGGCACGCTCGCCGGATCCGGTCGGGATCGGCGCGACCGGCGGTGTCTCGCCGTTGTGCGAAGGCAGGTACGAGAGGAACCGGCGGATCAGTTCGATCGCTTCCTCGTCGGTGTCGGCGACGGCATCGGCGTAGCCGGTGACCTCGGCGTGTACCTTCCATCCTCCGAGCTCCTGGGCGTCGACTTGCTGCCCGGTGGCGCGGCTGACGAGTCCGGGGCTCGACACCGCCAGGACACTCCCCTTGCGGAAGACCGCGAAGTCGGCGGACACGGTGTGCCACGCAGCCGATCCAAAGCAGTATCCGAATGCGGCTGATGCCCAGGGACTTTCGCGCTGCCGGAGGAACCGCTTCTTGCTGTTGGCGGCGCCCATTCCGGTCCCGCCCATCGCGTCCGGCATCCGAACCCCGGTGGACTCCGACAGGTAGACCAGCGGCATCCCGACCTGAACGACGAGTTCCTTGAAATGGGACATCTTCTTGTTGCTCACCGGACTGCTCGACGACCCCTTGACGGTGAAGTCGTAGGCGATGACGGCTGCGCGCCGGCCGTCGACCTCACCGGTTCCGGTCACCTTGCCGTCCGCGGGTGTCTTGTCGCGATCGGCGTCGACGGCCGAGGTCGTGAACAACCCGCTTTCCCGGAAGGTTCCGGGGTCGAGCATCAACGCAATCCGCTCGCGGGCGTTGAGTGTGCCCTCGGCGCGCCGCTGCTCCAGCTTCTTCGGGCCACCCATCGCCAGCGCGGCTGCGCGGCGTTCTTCGTGCTCCTGCTCTCGGCTGAGTGTGGGTTCGGCCATCACTGTGTCCTGTGACATCTCTACTGCCTTCCGTCTGCGTCGCGTGACGCCTGGTATGTCCGCAGTCCCTGCTCGAGAACCGCCCGTGCGGCGAGGGCCGCGTCCTCGAAGGCGGGAAAGACCGGGATTCCGCGGCTGCGGGCGCGGTGCGCGTACGTCGTGATCAATGCCTCCGTCTCGGCGCTGCCGTCGGTCTTGAGCACGAGAAGCTGGTGGGTGTTCGATGTGGCTTCGTCGCGGGCGTCTGCGATCGAGTCGATGACGGTGCCGGTCACGTCGCCGTGGGTTTCCCCGAGGTTGCGCTGGATGATGCCCACGTTGAGGTGGGAGATCAGCACTGCGGACTCACTGCCGGCGAGCACCACCGCGAGTACGTCCTTCGCGATCGCACCGTTCTTGACGGCGAGCGTCCCCGCAGGCACGTCGATCGGGTTCCGCAGTCCGTTGCCCGGCGGCAGGCCCAGGCCGTCCAGTTCGTCGACCACGGAAGCGGCGAGTGGCGGTGTCGCCAGTCCCTGCCGCTCGAGTGCGTCGGCGCCGAGGACGCTCGCGCCGCCGCCGTTGCCGAACAGAACGGCATCGCGACCGTTCGGCTTGACCGTGAGGTCGAGCGTGGACAGGGCATGCAGGGCCGTCGCGAAGTCGTCGAGTGAATCGACGAGTGTCATTCCGGCCTGCCGCGCGATCGCGGGCCACAGTCGGTGATTTCCCGCGAGGGCACCGGTGTGACTGGTCGCCGCCCGCGAGCCTTCGCTGGTTCGGCCACCGGCGAGAAGCACTACCGGCTTGCGCATTTCGGCGCGGGTCAGCACGTCGAGCACCTCTCGTGCCGCCGCCAGCGACTCGAGGTACAGGCCGATGACACGGACCTCGTCGTTCCGGAGGGCGGATTCGACGAGCTCTGCAGCGGTGACGTCTGCGCCGTTCCCGATGCTGACCACGCTGTGAAAGTCGATGCCGCGCAACGATCCGACGCGCAGGATGTCGACACTCAGCCCGCCGCTCTGCGAGACCACAGCCGTCGTCCCCGGTGTCAGGGGAGCTTCGGGCACGAACGAGAGTCGACCGGCCGAGGCGTGTGTGCCCAGGCAGTTCGGGCCGATCAGCCGAATGCCCGCGTCGCGGACGGTCTGGACCAGGGTCGCCTCGAGATCTTTTCCTTCCTCGACCTCACCGAAGCCGCTGGAGATCACCTGGGCAAACCGAACTCGGCCGGCGCCTCGGCTCAGCGCCTCGCTGACACGGGTCGCAGGCAGCGCCACGAACGCGTAGTCGATCGGTTGATCGACCTCGGCCAGCGACCGCGCCGTGGGAAGTCCTTCGATGCTGTCCGCGGTCGGGTGTATCGGCACGATGGTGCCGTCGAACCCGCCGCTCAGAATGTTCCGGATGAACCGGTTCGCGAGATTCGGCCGCTGACCGCTCGCGCCGAGGACGGCGATCCTGCGCGGATGAAACAGCGGCGTGAAATCGGTGGCCCGGCCGTCATCGCTGTCGCCGGGTGCCGATCCGGTGTCTTCCACCGGACCGACGACGAAACGTGCGTCCACGGCCACTGCGCGTGTTCCGGAAACGATGACCGGGTTCAGGTCGATCTCGATCACGTCGTCCGGCAGCGACTGCAGCAGACCGTTCGGCCCGGCGAGTCGCGAGATCAGTGTCACCAAGGCAGGAATGTCTGCCTTCTCCCCACCGCGGGCTCCGTCGAGCACCTTCATGCCGCGCAGTTCGTGCAGCATGTCGAGGATTTGTTCGTTCGCGAGCGGTGCGAGACCGAACGCCACATCTTCGAAGATCTCGACCAGTACGCCGCCGAGGCCCACCATGACGGTCCAGCCCAGCCCCGGAGCCCGGACTGCTCCGACGATCACTTCGTGACCGGACGGCACCATTTCCTCGACGAGGAGGCCGTCCAAGCGGTGCCCGGCGGCGGCGAGCCGCTCGCCCATCCGTGCAGCGACGTCGTCGATCTCGTCGCGGCGCACCCCCACCCGGACGCCGCCGGCGTCGGACTTGTGGACGAGCGTGGACGAGATGGCCTTGACGACCAACGGCTCGCGAATGTCGTCGGAAATCATTTGGCCGACAGCAATTTCGATGCCCCGGGGGGTGTCGATCCCGAAGGTGGAGAGCAGGGATTTACCTTCCGCCTCCGTGAACATCGCCGATTCTCTTTCCCGTGCAACGGAAATGAGTTCGGCGACTGCGTCCCGGGTGCATGGCTGTGCTGTATCGACTGACACCTGAAGTTCCTCACTGAACGTCGGATCCGGCGGCGATCTCGCTCGCTCGGCACGTGTTTCAGTGTGGTCAGCCGCACACGGCTTGGGAAGGTCCGCAGCGTTGGCGGGGTGATACGGGTGCGCTATCGGGCCGTAGCCGACGTGTCCCGATCGACGACGCCGTCAGTAATTCTTGGCAGATTCCCGCAACAGGCCCAGGAAGGCCTGCACCGCCGACGTCCGCGCTTCGTCGTTCCGCACGATCGCGGAGATGCGGGCATGGGCCCACTCGAACGGGAGGGGCACGAGCGCGACGCCGTTGCCGCTCACCGTCGAGCTGAGAAGTGTGTTCGCCATGCAGATCCCGACGCCGGCGCGCACCATGTTCTGCGACGCTTCGGCGTTGTTGGTGGCGTAGACGATCCTCGCTTCGATTCCGTCGAGCAGCTGCTCGAAGGCGGTACGGAGGATGCTGGTCTCCGCCGGGAAGATCAGCGGCTCGCCCTCCAGGTCGGCGGCCTCGAAGCCGTCCTTGCTGGCGAGGCGGTGGTTCTCCGGTACCGCCAGCACCAGCCGGCCGGAGATCAGGTCGACGTGGTGCAGCAGGGCCTGCTCCGCCGGAATCAGATCGATTCCGGCCAGACGCGTCACCAGACCCACGTCGAAATGGCCGCTGAGGACGCCGCGGCTCACCATTCTCGACGGGCCTTCCTCCACCTCGAAGCGCACATTGGGAAAGTCGCTCAACAGGCGCTTGACCACCCCGGGAAGGATCGTCTGAGATCCCGCGGGCACCGTGCCCAGGCGGACGGTGCCGAGTTTCAGGCCGCCGATGGCGCTGGCCTCCTCGCGCATCAGGTGTTCGGCCTGAACGGCGGCGACCACGTGCGGCAGGATCCGTTCGGCCGCATACGTCGGCCGAACTCCCTTGGCACCGCGAACCACGAGCACGACGCCGAGGTCCTCCTCGAGCCGCTGCACCTGGTTGGTGATCGTCGGCTGCGAGATGTCGAGTTCCTTGGCGGCTTGACGGAACGATCCGGTCCGAAGCGCCGCTTCCAGATATCGCAACTGCTCGAATCTCATCGGTCTCCCTCGGTGCTGCCATGCGACGTGGCCCACATTACAGCTCGCCGGGGTCTCACCGAACTCGGCGTCGGGCTGTCGCAGCACTCGACTCGAAAGCCCGAGCGGACCGAACCGTGCCGGTCAGTTCACCAGGTCGTCGAGGCCCGTCGAGTCCCGCGACAGGGAGCCGCCCTCGACGGGAATCGTTGTACCCGTGATGTATCCCGCAGCGGGCGAGAGAAGGAACGCGACGGTGGCGGCGATCTCGAAAGGCTGACCGAGCCTCCCGAGCATGGGCCGCCCGGCCAGGATCCGGGAATCGTTCGGGCTTCGCGGGGTCGCGGCAACGCGTGGCGAGAGGAAGAGGCCGGGGGCGACCACGTTGACGCGAACGCCGCGGGGTCCGTGCTCGGCGGCCAACTCCTTCGACCACACTTCCAGTGCCGCCTTGGCGGGGCCGTAGCCGGGTGCCGTGCGACCTCCGTGAGAGCCCATCACACTCGAGACGTGGACGATCGCGCCGTGGCTTATCAACGGGGACAGCCGGCGCGCAGACAGAAAGGCGTGGGCCAGGTTCACCCGGAAATCCTGATCCCACTCCGCCAGTCCGTAGTCGGCGATCTGCGTGCGATGCATCCGGCCGATGACGTCCACGTAGCCGTTGATCTGTCCGAACTCGGCGATGGCACGGGTCGCCACGAAGTCGATGCCCTCTTCGGTGGTCACGTCCGCGACCACCGACGGCATCCGCAACGAGCCGGCGACGGCGTCGACGTCGTCACCATTGACGTCGACGCACAGAACGCGGCCGCCCAGGGCGACGATCGTCCTGCTGACGTGCTCACCGATCCCGGCGCCTGCGCCGAGGACGACGTAGGAATTGCCGTCCAGCCGGAACAGGCTGTGGTGATCGACCGTCTCGGCGAGAAGTGGCTGATCGGGGTCGTCGATCTTCACCGACTCACCTCGTCCACTTGGTGACCAGCTTCTGCAGGCCGGAGATCGAGACGTCCAGGACCATGGACAGCAAGCCCATGGCGATCAGGATCGCGAAGGTTTCCGCAACCTGGAAATTGTTGGTCACGACGACGAGCCGCTGCCCCAGGCCGGTGTAGGCGCCGACCATTTCCGACACCACGGCGCCGAGCACCGAGTAGACCGCGCCGAGCCTCAGGCCGCCGACGATGGCAGGCAGAGCCGCGGGAATCTCGATCTTGAAGAAGCGCTGGGTCCGCGTCATGCCCAGCGACTTGGTCAGCTGAGCGATGTCGTGGTCGATGCTCTTCATCGCACCCATCGTGCTGGTCATCAGGACGAAGAACACGACGCTGAACGCGACGAGGGCCTTCGGTCCGAAACCCAGGCCGAACCAGAGGATGAAGATCGGTGCCAGCGCGGGACGCGGAAGGCTGTTCATCAAGGTCAGGAAAGGTGAGGCCGCGGTGTGGAGCACCTGGACGCGGGCGAAGACGACGCCTGCGAGGATGCCGGCGATCGCACCGGTCACCAGTCCGACCATTGCCCCGCTGAACGTCGCCGTCACGTCGGTCCAGAAGACGCCGTCGCTCAGCTGGTCGATGAACGCGCGCGCGACGTCGAGTGGGGCGGAGATCATCATCGGGTCGACGATCATGTTTCCGGAGACATACGCCCAGCCGGAGACGAACAGTGCGAGTGCACCGACCCGGAGCGACCAGACGAGAAGCTTCTCGTTGCGTCGGGTGCGACGCCGCTCCACGAGGATCGCGTTGTCGATGTCCGCCGCGTCGTCGTTGTTCGCGACTCCGCCGATCGGTGCGACCGTGCGGGGCGCTTCAGTGATGGATTCCATGCCGGGACCTTCCCTTCGGGTCTTCTGGACGGCTGTGTCGGTCAGGCATCGAGCGGTCCTCGGACGAGCTCGACGTCGGCGGCCGAGGAGGTGTGGGGGCCGCCGGTGACCTGCAGGACGGTTCCCGTGATGAAGCTTGCGGCGTCGGAGCACAGGTACAGGCACGCATCGGCGACTTCTTCCGGCCTTCCGACGCGTCCGAGTGCGAGGTAGCGGCCGAACTTCTGCTCGGCTTCCGGAGAGGCGAAACGGGACGCCGGCGTCAGAGTGGCGCCGGGTTCGACGCAGTTGACCCGGATGCCACGGTCCGCCCATTCCCAGGCCATCGTCTTCGTCAGCGAGGCGAGCCCCGCTTTTGCGGCCGCGTAGGCGCCGCGGAGCGGGTGCGCATGGTTGGCCGATCCGGATCCGACGTTGATGACGTTTCCGCCGCCCTGACGTTCGAAGACCGGCAGGCATGCGCGGGCCGTGTGGAAGGCGCCGCTGAGATTGGTATCGATCGTCGCGTTCCAGGCATTGACCGACAGGTCCTCGAGCCGCGATGCGAAGTTGCCGCCGGCATTGTTGATCAGGACGTCGATCCTCCCGAACCTTTCGAGGGCGGTCCGGACGAGATCTTCGGCGGTCTTCGGCTCGCGGATGTTGCCGGCGACGAGGGCCGCCTTCCGCCCGAGCGCTTCGACGCTCTCCACTCTTGCCTGGAGCGTTTCGGCGTTGCGCCCGTGCAGGATCAGATCTGCTCCCGCTTCCGCGAACTTGTCGGCGAGCGCCGACCCGATGCCTCCGGAAGCGCCCGTCACTATGACGACCTGATCCGTGAAGTCGAAAGTGGTCTGACCGACCTTGTTGATGGTGGCGGCTTCTCTGGTCACCTGACGTCCTCCTCGTGATTCGCACCCTGTGTGGGCAGCTTGTGACGCACTGGGAGCCGTTCCCGGCAAGGTGCGTTCGAGTTAGCGTCGTGCCATTCGAGGCCGTGGACAATGACTGAATCGCTATCAAGGCGATAGCCGCGGACCCGCCCACATTTCCTTGACACCGCCGCCGACGTGTTCAACGATTCATAGGCCGATAGGGTGATATTCACCACAGGGTCATGCAGTCCGGATCCACCGCGGATTTTGTGCCGATTCAGCAGATCGTCCGGCACGGGAGGCAGCGATCGGTCGGCCCCGCACACACACCATCGGATTGACGGTGTCCGATTCATCCCTACGGTCAAACAGTGAGAGTGAGAATCTTGTGACTGGTCCAGCTGAAACTCCGACGAGGCCCACTACCGCCAAGGGGGTCTCGGTCGAGTTCGAGAATGTCCGCCACGCGTTCCTCCACGGCAATCGACCGGTGCGCGTGCTGGACGACTTCAACCTCCGCATCGAGCCGTCCGAGTTCGTCAGCATCGTCGGTCCGTCGGGCTGCGGGAAGACCACGGCGCTCGGCATGGTCGGCAACCTCTTGAAGCCGCGCAGTGGAACCGTTCGCATCGACGGAGCGGAGGTGCGGCCCGGCAGCAATGATGCGGCCTTCCTCTTTGCGCGCGATGCGCTCCTTCCGTGGCGACGGGTCCGCAGCAACGTCGAGCTCGGCATGGAGGTCCGGGGCGTTCCCAAGGCGGAACGACGCGAGCGCGCCGAGGAATGGCTTCGTCGTGTTCGCCTGCACGAGTTCGCCGACTCGGATGTTCTCCACCTGTCGCAGGGCATGCGCCAGCGCGTTGCGATCGCCCGCACCCTGGTCCAGAGCCCCGGCGTCCTTCTGATGGATGAGCCGTTCGCAGCGTTGGACGCCCAGACCCGCGCGATCCAGCAGGAGGAGTTCCTCCGGCTGTGGGAGGCCGAGCGACCGACGGTCATCTTCGTCACCCACGACCTCGAGGAGGCCATCCTGCTCAGCGACCGCGTCATCCTGATGGCCAGCAGGCCGGGCCGCATGGTGGTCGACATGAAGATCGAACTCGAGCGGCCGCGGCATCAGGAGATGCGCAGGTCCTCCGATCTCTTCAAAACCTATTTCCACGATATGTCCGCCCGGCTTCGGGCCGAAGTCGATCTTGCCGAACAGCGGATGATGGAAGAAAACCAGAATGACTGAAACTCTGCAGACTGCGACTACCGCCGATGGCGCCACCATTGCCTATCAGCAATTCGGCCGAGGGCCACGCCTGATCACGTGCCTGCACTCCCTGGCATTGGACGGATCCTGGTATGCGCCTTTGGCCGAGGCCCTCGGAGATGACTACCGTCTGCTCGCGCCGGATTTCCGCGGGCACGGCATGACTGCGCGCGGAGGATCTGCCATCACTCTCGGTCTCGTTGCCGGGGACGTCGCCGCGATGTGGGACGCCGAGAACGTCGAGAGTTCGGTGGTGCTGGGAATCTCTCTGGGAGGCATGGTCGCTCAGGCGGTGTCGGGCAGCTTCCCAAACCGGGTCGACGCGCAGATCCTGATGGCCACCCGGGGCGCCTATGATGAGGAGGCCATTCGCGGAACTTCGGCCCGCGCGGCGGAGGTTCGTGCACCGAGCGGCCTCGAGCAAGCCGAGGAGATGACCATGCATCGCTGGTTCGGCGACGCATCGCGAAACGAGGCAGACCCGTTGGTTCGGAAAGCTCGCGAACAGTTCCGGAACGCCGGCGGCAACACCATCGGCGCCTATTTCGACGCCATGACCGAGGTCGGCACGTTTCACACCGATTCACCGCCCCCGACCCTCGTGGTCGGCGGCGACGACGACCGAAGCACCCCTCGTGCCGTGATCGAACAGCTCGCAGCGTCCATCACGGGTGCTGAACTGCGTTTCGCCAGGGGCGGACACCTCGCCGCCTTCGACAACCCCCGCGAAGTCGCCGCCACGGTGCGACCTTTCCTCGAGGGCCTCGACTGCTGGTAGCCACTCGGCCCACGTGCACACTGGTTCCCCATACTGCTACGGAGACGACATGGATTTCACGCTCGATCGCGCGATGACAGAGGATGAGCTTCGCGCACACCTCGATTCGGCCCTCACGCCCGCGCTCCTGATGTTGACGGCCCACGTCACGGGTGACGCCGGCGTACTGCGTGCGGAATGGAAGCCCACCCGGGCGACGTTGCCTGCCAGTGGACTCGCACCCGAGACCGACGCGGAGATCAGAGCCTTCTGCCTGAAGCGCCTCGCACCGTACCTCTCCTCGCAGCGGGACTGGGCTGCGCTGCCCGACGATTCCCTGCGTGAGTCGATGTGCGCCTGGCTGATGGACGAGAACATCGAGGACGCCCAGGCTCTGGCCGCGGTGGCCTTCACACCCGACGACAGTGATCCTCGCGGGCCGGAGTGGAATCTCGACGAGATCGCGCCCGACAGCGGCCTGAGTGTCGTGGTCATCGGCGCCGGATTCTCCGGTCTCCTCGCCGGACTTCGACTGAAGCAGGCAGGTGTGCCCTTCACGATCCTCGAGAAGAGCACGAATGTCGGTGGCACGTGGTACGAGAACAGCTACCCGGATTGCCGGACCGACGTCCGCAGCCACATCTACACGTATTCGTTCGTTCCACACGACTGGGTCACGCACTTCGGCCGCCAGCAGGCCATCCACGAGTACCTCTACAACTTCGCGGCGAAGAACGGTCTCCTGGAGCACATCTCGTTCGGCACCGAAGTGACCGCGACCCGGTGGGACGAGAGCACCAGCACCTGGACGATCGACACCCGCACGTCCGACGGCGCCGTCGGATCGGCCGAAGCTCAGATCGTCGTCAGCGCTGTGGGACAACTGAACCGGCCGATGATCCCCGCCGTCGACGGCCTCGACACCTTCACCGGCCCGGTCATGCACTCCGCACAATGGGACCACAGCATCGATTTCGCCGGCAAACGCGTCGTCGTGATCGGGACCGGTGCCAGCGCACTGCAATTCGCTCCGGCGGTCGCGAAGGAAGCGGAGCACGTCACGATCTTCCAGAGGAGTGCCCCCTGGTTGCGGTCGACGCCGGTGCTCCGGCAGGAGATCGACCCCGGCGAGCGCTGGCTCCTCACGAATCTGAAGCACTACCGCGCCTACTACCGTTTCTCCATCTTCCTCCCCCGCCTCATCGGCAACCTCCCGGCCGCAACGGTCGATCCGGACTTTCCGCCGACCGAGGTCTCGGTGTCCGCGGCCAACGAGGCCCTTCGTGTCGAGCTGACCGACTACCTCACCGAACAGGCCGGCGACCGACTCGATCTGCTCGAGCAGATCATGCCCGACTACCCGCCCGCCGCGAAGAGAATCATCTGCGACGACGGCACGTGGGTCGCCACCCTCAAGCGGGACAACGTGCGCCTGGTCAGCCAGGCGGTGCAACGGATCGACAAGGACGGTGTCTGGATCGGTGACGAGCACGTCCCCGCCGACATCATCTTGTTCGGAACCGGCTTCAAGGCTTCGGAATTCCTCGTCCCCATGACGGTGACGGGCGTCGGCGGACAGGACCTGCACCAGACCTGGGGTATCGACGCCAGCGCCTACCTCGGCATCACGCTGCCCGGCTACCCCAACTTCTTCTGCATGTACGGCCCGAACACCAACACCGTCATCCACGGCAACCTGGTGTTCTTCCTCGAGTGCCAAGCCGCGTACATCATCAGCGCGGTCCAGATGCTGGCCAAGGGCGGCCACCGTTCGATGGCTCTTCGACCGGACGTGTTCACCGAGTACACCGACGAGGTCACCAAGGAGAGCGCCAAGCGCACCTGGGGCTGGTCGAAGACCCACAGCTGGTATCAGAACGCCGCCGGGCGGTCCACCATCATGTGGCCACTCCCGGCCCGGCAGTACTTCGAGCGCACCAGCGCGGTGCACGACGAGGACTACCACATCCACTGACCCGCACGACGTCATCATCCGCATTTTTCATTTCCCCGGAGGCTACTTTGATCACCGAGACAACGGCAGTTGTCGCCAACCTCGAAACCCGCTACCTGACGGGCGGTCCGGAAGACGGCGTCCCCGTCGTGTTCCTGCACGACGGCGCGTGGGGCGGCAGCGCCGACGTGACGTGGGGGCAGGTCCTGCCCCTGGCCGCGGCGAAGTACCGGGTCATCGCCCCGGACTTTCTCGGTTACGGCGGATCCGCCAAGTCCGTTCGCCTGGATGTCTCACCGTTCGCGTTCCGGATCCGGCACGTCTTCGCCTTGCTCGACCATCTCGGCATCGACGGTCCGGTACACCTGGTCGGAAATTCGTTCGGTGGATCGGTGGGTCTGCGGGCGCTGGCCGACGGTGACTATCGATCCCGGATCGCCTCGGTCACCACACTCAGTGGCACCGGTGGCCCCTGGAAAGCGCCGGACATGGGCAAGCTGCGCGACTTCGACGGTTCGGTTGCCGGAATCGAGGCGTTCGTCGACCTGCTGTGCGACGACTTCTCCGGCAGGGCCGGACAGGTGGACGCCCGATACAGGTGGGCCATCGCGCCCGGTCACTTCGGGTGCATGAGCGCTCCGCATCTGCCGGTACCCGAGGCGTTGCGGAAGGAGCGCCCGACCGACCCCTACCCGGCCACACTTGCCGGCGTTCAGACCCCCGTGCTGCTCCTCGAGTGCTCCGAGGACGTGCTGCTCGAGGCGGGGTGGAGCAAACACCTCCAGGCCGAACTCCAGAATTCCCGCGCGATGGTCCTGCCGTACCGGCACTGCCCGAACATCACCCATCCGAAGGAAACGTGGGCCGTGATCGGCGAGTTCCTCGACAGCTGCACCGGCGGTACGAACTGATGCCGACCCCGGACGGCACTGCCGCGGCCGCATCCACCGTGGGTTCGCTCGTTCTCACCGGCGGATCGTCCGGAATCGGCGCCGGGCTGGCGGGCGATCTGGCAGGCGAGTGGGACATCACCGTCGTCGATCGGGATCTGCCGGACACGCCTGTCCCCGGTGTGACGTACCTCCAGGGCGACATCACCACCGACGATGCGGTCGACACGGTTCGCAAGACCCTGACCGAGAACGGCCGGGCAACGATCGACGGCGTCGTCCACTGCGCGGGTATCGGCGCATTCGGCCCCTTCATGGAGATGCCGAAGTCCGAGTGGGAACGGGTGCTCCTGGTCAACCTGCACGGAACACTCAATTTCGTCCAGGGCGTCGCCGACATGGTCGCAGACGGCGGCAGGATCGTCCTGTTCTCGTCCGGGACGGTCTTCAAGGCCCCGGCGAGCGCAGCGGCGTACGCGGCCTCCAAGGCCGGCGTGATCGGCTTTGCCCGCAGCCTCGCCGCGGAACTCGGGGCCAGGAACATCACGGTCAACGTGATCGCCCCCGGTTTGGTGCTGACCCCACTCTCGACGGCGATCGCCGCAGGTGAAGAGGCCAACATCAACACGCGAGCGATCAAACGACCCGCAACGGTCGAGGACTTCGTCGGCCCGACCCGATTCTTCCTCTCTCCCGGCTCCTCGTTCGTCACCGGGCAGACGCTCGTCGTCGACGGAGGTTCGATCCGCCGTTAGGCGGCGCCGCCCGGATCGCCACCGGTCGCCTACTCGACGGCCGCGTGACCGCATTCCGGATCGTCTCGGTCCCGCGGCCCGGGCGGCGGCGATACTCTGGGAAGTGTCGTCGAGAGGCAGGCGGATGACACCACGGGTTCCGGGGCGGCACAGGGACGGATAGCGCGTTGGCAACCGACGGCGATCCGCTCCGCACACAGCGCGATACCGACACCGCGACGACGGACGAACTCCGCGCGGCCGGGTTCGACGATGCCCGGGAGATCGGGCGTGGGGGCTTCGGCGTGGTGTACCGCTGCACTCAGTCCGCTCTGGAGCGCGCCGTGGCCGTGAAGATTCACAGCGGCGACCTCGACGACGAGAGCCGGGCCAGGTTCCTCCGTGAGCAGCGAGCGATGGGCAGGCTGACCGGGCACCCGAACGTCGTAAGTGTGCTCGAGGTCGGCGTCACGCCGAGCGGGCTTCCGTTCCTGGTGATGCCCTACCATCCGCAGGATTCCCTCGACATGCGGATTCGCCGTCAAGGTCCGCTCACCGTCACCGAGGCGCTGCGGTTGGGCGTGAAGATGGCGGGCGCGCTCGAGACGGCGCACCGGTTCGGGATCGTGCACCGCGACGTCAAGCCGAGCAACATCCTGCTCACCGACTACGACGAGCCGGCGCTGACGGACTTCGGCATCGCGCACATCACCGGCGGCTTCCAGACTGCGACGGGAACCATCACCGGATCGCCCGCGTTCACCGCCCCGGAGGTCCTCGAGGGCGACACCCCGGGTCCGTCCTCCGACGTGTACGGCCTCGGGGCGACTCTGTTCGCCGCACTGACCGGGCACGCGGCGTTCGAGCGCCGGAGCGGCGAACAGGTGGTCGCGCAGTTCCTGCGGATCACCACGCAACCGGCGCCGGACCTCCGGGAGTCGGGTATCGACGCCGACGTGGCCGCCATGCTGGAACGGGCCATGTCGCGAGACGCGCACGAGCGCCCGTCCGCGGCGATGCTGGGTGAAGCGCTGCGGGACATCCAATTTCGCCGTGGTGTCCCGGTCGACGACATGGCGTTGGGCCCGGACCCCGAAGCCAAGCGAGACGCGCAGCGCCCGACGTCGCCCGGACGATCATCCAGCGGAGCCCCCTCGGGAACGCCGGCCGACGGGACTCTGCCGCTGGACTTGACGAGCTTCGTCGGCCGGCGAAAAGAGCTCGCCGAGGCCAAGAAACTGCTCTCGGCGTCACGGCTGGTCACGTTGACCGGAATCGGCGGTGTCGGCAAGACCCGACTGGCACTGCGCGTCGCGACCACCATCCGGCGGGCATTCGACGACGGGGTCCGGATGGTCGAATTGGGCGAATTGCGCGACGGATCGTTGCTGGGAGAAGTCGTGGCGGCCGGGCTGGGATTGCGGCAGCGGTCGCCGAGACCGCTGCAGACCCTCGTGGAGTTCCTGGAGCCGCGCGACATGCTGCTGGTCCTCGACAACTGCGAGCAGGTGGTGGATGCGGCGGCAGACCTGACGGAGACCGTGCTGCGTACCTGCCCGGGCCTGCGGATTCTCGCGACGAGCCGCGAAACCCTGGACGTCGCGGGGGAAGCGGCCCTGCGCGTTCGTCCACTGGCGCTTCCGGATTCGGACAGCGAGCCGTCGCTGAAGAGTCTGCCCGGCTACGACGCGGTGACGCTGTTCGCCGAACGGGCCGCCACGGCGGTGCCCGGCTTCGAGGTCACCGAAGACAATGCCGCGACCGTCGCCCGGATCTGCATCCGGCTGGACGGCCTGCCCCTGGCCATCGAATTGGCGGCGGCGAGGCTGCGTTCGATGTCGCCGGAACAGATCCTGCAGCGGTTGACCAACCGGTACGAGCTGCTGACCCGCGGAAGCCGGAGTGCGCCGACCAGGCAGCAGACGTTGCGGTGGAGCATCGACTGGAGCTACGACCTGTGTGTCCCGGCCGAGCAGCAACTGTGGTCGCGGCTGTCGGTCTTCGCAGGCAGCTTCGAACTGGACGCCGCCGAGGAGGTGTCCATGTACGACGCCGAACCGGCCGGTCTCATCGATCTCGTCGCATCGCTCGTGGACAAGTCGATCCTCATCCGCGAGGGTTCGGGGGCGGTGGTGCGATTCCGGATGCTCGAAACGCTGCGCGAGTACGGCCGGGAGAAGCTCGAACAGGACAGCACCCTCTCGGATCTCCAGCGGCGGCATCACAGCTGGTACCGGCAATTCGCCCTTCAGGCCGAATCCGAATGGATCGGCCCCCGGCAGGTCGCCTGGCTCGCCCGGCTCGAGCGGGAACAACCCAACCTGCGCGAAGCGATGGAGTACGGCCTGTCCACGGCTGCCGACTCGGCCGATGCGGGGCTGGAGATCGCGACCGCACTGTATCCGTTCTGGGTTTCCCGTGGGCTGCTGCGAGAGGGACGCCGCTGGCTCGACCGTGCACTGGCGGTGGAGGGCGAACACGACACCGCACTCCGGGTCAAGGCATTGCATTCGGCCGCCATCCTCGCCAGCCGGCACGAAGACCTCGAGCGGGCAGCCGAACTGATCGACGAAGGGCGGGTGCTCGCCGAGACCCGGGGCAGTGCATTCGATCGCGCACTGATGCGTCAGGCCGACGGAGCGCAGGCCGTGCACGCCGGCAACCCGCAGCACGCCGTGAGCTCGTTCACCGAGGCTCTCCAGGTGTTACGTGGCGAGGGCGACCTTTTCGCACACGTCGCGTCGTTGCATGCGCTCGGATTGGCCCATGAGATCCTCGGGCACGCCGAGGCCGCCACCCGCTGTCTCGACGAGGCGATCCGGATTACCGAATCACACGGTGAATCGGTGTACCTGGGCCGCTCGTCCCTGACCCTCGGGCTGGTGATGTGGCGGGAGGGCGACCGCGATCGTGCGGTGCTGCTTCTGCGGCGGGGACTCGAGCTGGCCCGCGCGGTCGACGATCCGTTCGGAGCCACCTGGTGCCTCGAAATTCTCGCCTGGATCTCGTGCCGCGAGAACGATTTCCACCGCGCCGCCGTCCTGCTGGCAGCGGCAGAGATGCTTCGACGGAGGGTCGGCACGTCCATCGTCCAGATCCCCGACCTGACCGAATCCCACAACGAATGCGAGCTCGTCACGCGGCGCACGCTCGGTGCCCGCGCGTTCGAGACTGCGTCCCGCGAGGGCGAGGCGCTGGGCTTCACCGCCGCCGCGTCGTATGCCCTGGGCGAACCTCTCCCGGCAGCGCCGCGGCGCGGCGATCCGGCGGCGGCGCTGACCAAGCGCGAACGCCAGGTCGCCGACCTGGTCGCGCAGGGTCTGACCAACAAGGCGATCGCCGCCCGCCTCGTGATCTCTCAACGCACCGCGCAGGGTCACGTCGAGCACGTCCTCTCGAAACTCGGATTCTCCTCCCGGGCTCAGATCGCGGCCTGGGTCACGGAACTGTCAGCCGACCCGGGCGGCCCGAGACCCTGATGCCGTTCCGTCGCACGCTCTTCGGGCGATGGGAGTCAGCCGCCACCGCTCGGGCAGGATCCGGAAACCGAACCGCACGGCGCCGCCGAATCGGCGGAGCCTGCGCTCGTCGGCGGCGGACCACTCCCAGCCGAGCTTGTCGCGGGCGACGGGAGGCAGCGTTCCCCGGGCGATCCAGACGAGCAGCCGTCCGAGCGCGGGACCGACGAGACGCCACACCATCTCGGGGATGCGATCGTCGGGACGTGGCATCGACAGTCCACTCAGAAGCCGCGACCTGCGCACCGTCTCGGTCTTCTCCAGGACGGTGCCGACCATCTCGTTCCAGTAGTCCACGAAATCGGCGTACGTCTCGGGCAAGTGGGTGGCCGACACCCCGTAGAGCGCATACCACTGCTTCGACTCCTGATACAGCTGTTCCTTCTCGGCGGTGGTGAGCGGTTCACCGAAGTAGTCGGCGACCACGTACTGGGTGCCGAGGAACGTGGCGTGTGCCCAGAAATACGGCCCCGGGTTCAGCGCGTGGTACCGCCGTCCGTCGTCCGTGGTGCCCTTGATGTCCTTGTGCATGTCGCGGATCGTCCGGGCCTCCGCGCCCGTCGGATCGTAGAGCGCCCGGATGATCGGCCCCGCGGAACGGGCGAGCCGGGCGAGTTCGTTGTCGAAGACGGTCGAATGCTGCACGAGGGCGGCGTCGATGACGGGATGCATCACCTGCAGCGTGCCCGACCACGAGATGAGCAGCGCGGTTCGCCAGTCGCCGAACCGGTGCCACGTCAGCGAATCGGGCCCGAGCGCAGGCGCAGTCGAACGACGGTGGGGCGGAAGCTCAGTGGTGGTCATGGCGATCTCCTGATGCCGCTGGATGTGGAACGCGTTGCACTCAGGATGACTGTTGACATCACCTGATGTCAACAGTCGGTGCGCGAGGGCACCCCGATCGACACCGGGAGCGGTGAGACGATGACGGGATGAGCGACAGCGAGAACCCTCGTGGAGCACCGCGCAGATGGCGCGGCCAAGAGCCGGACGACCGCCGCGCGGCGAGGCGCGCGGCCCTGATCGAGGCCGGCCTCCAGATCATGGGCACGGAGGGGACGGCGGCCACGACCATGCGCGCGACCTGCCGTCAGGCAGGCCTCACCGAGCGCTACTTCTACGAGAGTTTCGACAATCGGGAGGCGCTACTCGTCGCCCTCCTCGACCACGTCGTCCTGGGTGCGAGGGACACCCTGCTCGGGGCACTCGACACGGCCCCGGAAGATCCGGGCCGACTCGTCCGCCACGTCGTGAAGGCGTTCACCGGCTACATCGCCGAGGACCGGCGGCGGGGACGCATCATGTTCGTCGAGTCGCAGTCCGTGCCGGAACTGGCGCAGCGCGGCGAACAACTCGTCGCCGAGTTCACCACCCCCATGGCCGTGGCACTGAAAATGCTGGGTGCCGACGGCGCACCCCGCGATGCCGTCAACACCCAGCTGAACGCGATTGCCTTGTTCGGGGCGATCGCCTTCCTGTATCAGCGCTGGCTCACCGGCAGCCCGAAGATCTCGCAGAAGCGGATCGTCGAGCACATCGCACTCACCATCGAGGCGCACGTGCCGGTGAACAGCACCCCCTAGATCTGCGCGTCACGGACCAGGGGCCGACGCATCGCTTCGAGGCCGACGACGATCACCACGGCGATCACCACGTGCATGACAGCCAGTGCGATGGTGCTGGCGGTGTCGAAGTCCGCCTGGACGGTGAGCGCGATCGTCGCCAGCGGCAGCAGCGCGCCGATCACCTCGGCGGGCCGAATGACCGCCACCCATTTCAGTGAGATGAGCGCGGCCAGCGTCATCCCGATCAACGTCGGAACCACCGTCAGGATGACGACGCCGCCGGGCGCGACACTGCTGGTCGTGCCCGCATCGGTCATCTCGAACGACCCGCCGGCGGCGACGCCGAGCAGCCAGATGACCAGATTCGGGACGAGCGCTCCGATGACGGTCGCGACGACCGCCCAGGGCCGGCTCAGTTCGAGCGTCGCCGGGTTGATCCGTGAGGTCGTGGTTGCAGAAATCGTGGCTCCAGTGTTGGACATGATCTGTACTCCCTGTCGAGTGGCTCGAAGTGCTACTGACCGATCCTGCAACCTCAACCATTGTTCGGGTCAAGGCGTGAAATCGAGGTCTTTTCGGTGGGACCTGACCATTAGACCCGCGGCAAGCACAAAACTCATCGCGATCGGCCCGAACCGGCCACCTGAGGGAAGATGGCCACTATGAACGCCGTCCCCGCACCCCCCGACCGATCGCGCGCGCTCCGCAACCCGCTCCGCGTCCTCGCGCGGTGGCTGGGCACCCAGGAATGGGTGATGCGGATGGCACCGGTCATCATCTGGCTGGAGTCACACCTACGAGCGTGGACCGGGAACCGCGTGAGTCTCATCGGCATCGCCGGCCTGCAGTCCGTGCAGGTGACGGTCCCGGGACGCAAGAGCGGCACCCCGCGGACGACGGCGCTGCTGTGCATCCCGTACGGCGACGGATACATCGTCACCGGTTCCAACTGGGGCCGACCCGACCACCCGGCGTGGTCGGCGAATCTGCGCGCAGCGGACGAAGCGCTGGTGAAGGCCGGGGCACGGGAGTCCCGGATGCGCGTCCGGATGGTCACCGGCGACGAACGCGAGAACCTGTGGAAATTCGTCGTCGACTACTGGCCCGGCTACCGCATGGAGCACCGGCGGTCCGGGGGACGCGAGTTCCGGCTCTTCGTGCTCGAGCCCACCCGATCGGCTACAACGCCGCGCGAATCCTGAAGATCGGCTCCACAAAGCGTTCGACGGTGCGCCGCTCGGCGGCCGCGTCGGGCAGCGGCCACGTCAACAGGGCCAGGACGACGCGCACGATCCATCCCGCGGCCTCCTCGTCGGGCGCGATGCGGGTGAGCGAGATCGCCACCCGGCCGAGTTCGGGTGCGCGGGCCAGGTACTCGTCCGTACTCCTCGGGATGCGCCCCGGTGAACCACCGCACCAGGGTCGGCTCCTCGCGGATCGCCACCAGCGAGGCGAGGATCGCCTCCACGATCCGCTCCGAGTCCTCGAACGGTTCCAGCGCCTGCTCGACGTGGTCGGCCACGGAGTCGGCGGCGCGGGACATCACGGCCGCGACGAGCGTCCGCTTGCCCCCGGCGTACCGGTAGAGCGTGGCGCGTGAGCACCCCGCGCGCGCCGCGACCTCCTCCACGCTCACCCCGTCGATGCCCTGTTCGCGAATGAGGTCGGCAGCGGCGGCGTGAATCCTCTCGACCGCGAGCACCCGCCTGCTGCCTCCGGTCAACCAGTCTGCCTGCTCCGTGCCCACGGCACCTCCAGAAACGTCCTTGCGATTTCGTCTCACGATGAGACGGATGCGCGCCAATTCTATAACGTGTTCCTCTCCGATAGGGCCGTGATCAGGATCGACGAAGCCGGGTCATCGAGCGCTGAGACACCGACAGAACGGCGTGCTGATCAGCAGAATCTCACCTTGATCGCCACCCTTGACAGCACCCGGCTCCGACGCGAACTGTGGTGATGTGCAACACGTTCTCGCCGACAAGGAGTCCTCGATGAGCCACTCGCCGACCCACGGAATCGACATCTTCGATCCCACCCACCTCGACGACCCGAACGAGCTGTACCGAATCCTCCGCGAGCACTCCCCCGTCCATCGCGTCGCAGGCACCGACTTCTTCCTCGTGTCCACGTGGGACCTCGTGACCGAGGCAGCGAGCCGCACCGACGACTTCTCCTCGCACCTCACCGGCGTGCTGGTCCAGCAACCGTCGGGACCGCCCACGACGTTCGACATGGACGGCGGCGGTCAGGCGATTCACGTGCTGGCCACCGCCGACGACCCGACGCACCTGCACCACCGCAAGCTCGTGCTGCCCACGCTCGGCCGCCGCATCCGCGCGCTGACCCCCACCGTGCAGACGCTCGTCGACACCCTGTGGGACGAGGGCCTGCGGGACGGTCGGATCGACTGGGCGGCCGAGATGGCCGACCGCCTGCCGCTGACGATGGTGGCGCATCTCATCGGGCTGCCGGAGCCGGACGTTCCCCAGCTGCTCGCCTGGGCGTACGACAGCACGGAGATGCTGGGCGGGATCGTCGACGCGGGTCGCCTCGCCCGGCTGGTGATCTCCGTGACCGAACTGGCCGCGTACCTGCGGGCCGAACTCGTGCGGGCGAGGTCGCAACCGTCGGAGGATCTACTGGGCGTCCTCGCACACGCCTGCAATGCGGGAGAGCTGTCCGAGGACGTCGCGACACTCGTCCTGCTCCAGCTCGTCGGCGCGGGCGGCGAATCGACCGCGGGCCTGATCGCGAACGCCGCCCGCCTCCTGGCCACCCATCCCGGAGTGCAGACTCGACTCCGGCAGGAACCCGCGCTCGTCGACGCGCTTCTCGACGAGGCACTGCGTCTCGAATCCCCGTTTCGCGGGCATCACCGGCACGTGGTCGCCGACACCACCCTCGGCGGCGTCGACCTGCCCGCGGGTAGCCACCTGCTCCTGCTGTGGGGCGCGGCCAACCGGGATCCCGCCGCGTTCGAGAGGCCGGACGAGATCGTGCTCGACCGGCCGCACGTCCGCTCCCATCTCGCGTTCGGCAAGGGCGTCCACTTCTGCGTCGGATCGGCGCTCGCCCGCATGGAGGCACTCGCCGCCACCACCACGCTGCTCGCGCGCACCGACCGGTTCTCCCTCGCCGACGACGCCGAGACGCGTTGGCTCCCCAGCCTCCTCGTGCGCCGCCACAGCGCGCTCCCGCTGCGGATCCGGTCGTCGTCGAGCCGTGATTGACATTGACGTCAATATCAACCCATACTGTGACCGTGACCACAAGCGAGGCTCAGGAGCGGGCGCGGTCGGCGCGTAAGGACAACGACGGTCCCCGCCGCCGCGAACTCCTCCGCGCCGCGAGCGCCTGCTTCGCCGAACTCGGGTACGACCGGACCACCGTCGAGGTGATCACCACCCGGGCGGAAGTGTCGCGGGCGACGTTCTACGCGTACTTCTCCTCGAGGGACGAGGTGTTCCACGCCGTCGCCGCCGACGTCTGCGAGGAGTTCCTCGAGTCGCAGCACGTCGAAGGTCCGGCGAGCGAAGACCTGCGAGAGGTACTGCGCACCACCACGAAAGCCTTCGTCGAGGCCGTCTACACCAACGGACGGGTCCTCGAACTGATCAGGCACCGCGCCGGCCTCGACCCCGAGGTCGGCCGAAGCTGGACCACCGTGCAGACGCGGCTCATCCGCCGCTACACCCGGTTCATCGAGCGCATCAACGCCACCTGCGACGTCACGCCGTGTGCACCACCCGCCCGCATCGCGCAGACCCTCGCCGACGCCCAACTCGCGGGCGCGGCCCGGCTGGTCGATGCGAGCGCCCGCGAACAACGGCGGTACACCGCAGACCTGACCGCCATCTCCGAAAGACTCATCGGCTTCGCCTAACAAGGACAATCCGCACAGAATCGGGAGTTCGGTATGCCCACTTCGCCTTCGAGTGACCCCACGGCACTGGAATCCGCCCTCGCCGAGATACGCGCACTCCAGGACGCCGCGTGGCCACCGGAGGTACCGCGGACCGTCGAGTACCCGATCGAGGGCCGCACCGTGATCGACTATCTGCGGCACTGGGCAACGCACCGGCCGGACACCGTCGCGATCGACTTCTACGGCCGCGACATCACGTACGGCGAACTCGACGACCTGTCGGACCGCTTCGCCGGCTGGCTGCTGCAGCGGGGCGCGTCGGCAGGCGACCGCGTCGGCGTCCACCTGGCCAACTGCCCTCAATTCCACATCGCCATGCTGGGGATCCTGAAGATCGGTGCGGTCCACGTCCCGATCAACCCGTTGTTCCGTGAGCACGAACTCGCGTACGAACTCGGCGACGCCGGTGTGGAGATCCTGCTGACCCAGGATTCGTTCGCGGACATGGTCGAATCCGTGCGCGGCGAGTCGGCTCTGCGGCACGTCGCGGTCACGGCCCTGTCGGACCTGCTGCCCGCCGAACCCTGCGTCAGTCCGCCGTTCCCCACCGCGTCCGGGGCCACCGACTGGACGTCGATCATGGAATCGCCACGCGCCGATCCGATCCCGATGGATCCCGACGCGCTCGCGGCGCTGAACTACACCGGCGGCACCACCGGGATGCCGAAGGGCTGCAAACACACTCAGGCGCACATGGTGTACACCGCCGCCACCGCGACCCTGGCCGGGGGCAGCCAGGTGGGTGAGGCTCCCCCGGTGGTCCTCGGGTTCCTGCCCATCTTCTGGATCGCCGGCGAGGACTTCGGCATCCTGTACCCGCTGATCAACGGCGGCACCGTCGTGCTGCTCACCCGTTGGGACCCGGAAGCCGCGGCGACCCTCGTCGAACGCCGTGGTGTGACGTCGATGGTCGGCACCGTCGACAACTACGTGGAACTGATGGATCTGCCGGGCTTCGCCGAGCGGGACTTCTCCACCCTCGGCAACGCGATGGCCGTGTCGTTCGTGCTCAAACTCGACCCCGAGATCCGCGGCCGCTGGCGCGCAGCCACCGGGCACGTCCTCCGGGAGGCCAGCTACGGCATGACGGAGACGCACACCGCCGACACCATCACGCTCGGTTTCCAGACCGACGACGAGGATCTGCTCAGCGAACCCGTCTTCTGCGGGCTGCCGGTTCCGGGCACCGACGTGCTGATCGTCGACGACGCCGGGGTTCCGGTGCCGGTGGGGCAACCCGGGCAGATCATCGTCCGCAGTCCGTCGCTGCTCACCGGCTACTACGGCAAACCCGACGCCACCGCCGACGCACTCCGCGGTGGATGGCTCCGGACCGGTGACGTCGGAAAGCTGAACGGCAAAGGCGCGCTGCACTATCTGGCCCGCAACAAGGAGATGATCAAGACCAACGGGATGAGCGTGTTCCCCTCGGAGGTGGAGGCACTGCTCATGCTGCATCCGGCGATTCAGTCGGCCGCAGTGGTCCCGAAGCCCGATCCGGGCAAGGGGCAGGTGCCGTTCGCGTTCGTCCAGCTCCTGCCCGACCGTCGGGTGTCGGGTGAGGAACTGCGGGAGTGGGCCGCCCGGAACATGGCCACCTACAAGGTGCCCACCGTCGAGGTGCTCGACGCGCTACCCATGACGGCGACGGGGAAGGTCCGCAAGGCCGACCTGTTCGCCCTGGCCGAGGAGTACAAGTGACCCTGCTGGTCGCCAATCGCGGCGAGATCGCGCTGCGCATCATCCGCTCGGCCGAGGAAATGTCGGTCGACACCGTCGCCGTGTACGCGGAGGACGACGCCGACAGCCCCCACGTGCGGGCGGCGACCGAGGCGGTCGCACTGCGCGGCTCGGGACCGTCCGCGTACCTGGACGCTCGCGCACTCCTCGCCGCGGCCGCCGAGTTCGGCGCGACGGCGGTGCACCCCGGTTACGGGTTCCTCAGCGAGAACGCCGATTTCGCCCGCGCCTGCGGCGATGCCGGACTCACGTTCGTGGGCCCGGGCCCTGAGGTGCTCGACATCTTCGGCGACAAGTCGTCGGCGCGCGAGGCCGCTGTCGCCGCGAAGGTTCCGGTGCTCGCCGCGACGAACGGCCCCACCGACCTGGACGGCGTCCGCGCGTTCTTCGCGGAGCAGCCGCGCGGCATCATGATCAAGGCACTCGCGGGCGGCGGCGGCCGCGGCATCCGCGCCGTCCGCAGCGCGGACCGGATCGAGGAGGCGTACCGGGCGTGCGCGTCGGAGGCGGAACTCGGGTTCGGCAATCCCGCGGTGTTCGCCGAGGCGCTGCTCGAGGGCGCCCGGCACATCGAGGTGCAGGTGGTGGCGGCACCGCAGGCGGGCGTGACGCGGGCACTCGCCGTCGGCGACCGCGACTGCAGCGTGCAGCGTCGCCACCAGAAACTCGTCGAGATAGCACCCGCGCAGGGGCTCGATCCCGGACTGCGCAGCGAACTCCACGAGGCCGCGGCGCGGCTGTGTGCCAGTGTCGGCTACCGGGGACTCGCTACCGTCGAATTCCTGGTGTCCCCGGACGGATTCGTGTTCCTGGAGGTCAACCCGCGGATTCAGGTGGAACACACGGTCACCGAGGAGGTGACGGGGATCGACCTCGTCGCCGTGCAGATCGACCTCGCGCGGAGAGCGGACTTCAGGGAACTGGCGCTGCCGGACGGGGTCACCGCGGTCGGGCTCGACACGTCGGGCACACCGGCCGTCGCGCGTGGGATCGCCGTCCAGTCCCGGGTGAACATGGAGACGATGCGCCCCGACGGTCAGGCCGTTCCCGCCGCGGGCACGCTGTCCGTGTTCTCCCCGCCCACGGGACCGGGGGTGCGCGTCGACACCTACGGGCGGCCGGGGCTGTCGCCGAGCCCGCGGTACGACTCGCTCCTCGCGAAGGTGATCGTGCATTCCCGCGGGCAGTCGTTCGCGGCGGCGGCGCGCAAGGCGGATGCGGCGCTCGCCGAGTTCGTCGTCGAGGGCGTCCCCACCAACATCGGCTTTCTCCGGGCGATTCTCACGGATCCCGGCTTCGCCGACGGCGTCGTGGGCACCGACTATCTTGCGGAGCGGATGGGTGCCCTCGTCGACGCCGCGCACGTGCATCATCCGGCGGAGGTCGCGTCGGACGCGCTCGAGTTGCGGGCCGGCGAGGACGTGCTGCGCGCGCACCTGGCCGGGACGGTCGTGGAGTCGGCCGCCGAGGGGTCCGCCGTGGCGTCGGGTGCGCACCTCGTGGTGCTCGAGGCCATGAAGATGCAGCACGTGATCGTCGCGCCCACCGGCGCTGTGGTGGAGCGGAATCTGGTGTCGTCCGGGCAGACCGTCAACGCCGGCGATCCACTGGTCGTGATCCGCCGCACCGGGTCGGAGGCCGGCGACGTGGCCGACAGCGCACACGATCTCGATCGCGAGCGTGCCGATCTGGCGGAGATCCGGCAGCGGCACGACTACACCCTCGACGCCGCCCGGCCCGCCGCGATCGCGAAACGCGCGAAGCTCGGGAGGCGCAGCGCTCGCGCCAATATCGAGGATCTGATCGACCCCGGCAGTTTCGTCGAGTACGGGCCCCTCGTTCTCGCCGCGCAGCGCAGTCGCCGCTCCGAACAGGACCTGATCGAGAACACCCCCGCCGACGGCCTGATCGCCGGCCTCGCCGCAATCAACGGGGACGTGTTCGGTCCGCAGAAGTCCCAGGCGGTGGTGCTGTCGTACGACTACACGGTGCTCGCCGGAACCCAGGGCATGCGGAACCACGCCAAGACGGACCGGGTGATCGAACTCGCGGGCCGCAAACAGGTTCCGGTCGTCCTGTTCGCGGAGGGCGGCGGCGGACGTCCCGGCGACACCGACGCCGGTCCCGCCGCGGGCCTGGACCTGAACACCTTCCGGTCGCTGGCGGCGCTGAACGGGAAGGTGCCGCTGGTGTCGGTCGTGTCCGGCCGCTGCTTCGCGGGCAACGCCGCCCTCGCCGGGGTCTGCGACGTCCTGATCGCCACCCCCGACGCGAACATCGGCATGGGCGGTCCGGCGATGGTCGAGGGCGGCGGGCTGGGTGTGTACCGGCCGGAGGACATCGGGCCGGTCGACGTGCAGCGCCGCAACGGCGTGATCGATCTGCTCGCCCGCGACGAGGCGCATGCCGTCGAACTGGCGAAGACGTACCTGTCGTACTTCCAGGGGGTGCTCCCCGACTGGGAGGCCCCCGACGAGCGGTTGGCCCGTCGCGTCGTCCCGGAGAACCGGTTGCGCGCCTACGACGTTCGCAGTGCGGTGGAGTCCATCGCCGACGTCGGCTCGGTCCTCGAGCTACGCCGCGACCACGGCGTCGGCATCGTCACCGCGCTGATCCGGGTCGAGGGGGCGCCGTATGGCCTCGTCGCGAACAGCAGCCACCACCTCGGCGGTGCGATCGACGCGGTCGCGGCCGACAAGATGGCCCACTTCCTGGAATTGTGCGAATCGTTCGGCCTGCCGGTGGTCTCGCTGTGCGACACGCCGGGATTCATGGTAGGCCCGGACTCGGAGAAGGAGGCCACGGTCCGCCGGTTCGGCAAACTGTTCATCACCGGCGCGCGGATGACCGTGCCGTACGGAACGGTCATCCTGCGCAAGGGCTACGGCCTCGGCGCGATGGCCATGGCGGGCGGCTCCTTCCACGCGTCCGAGTTCACGGTCGCGTGGCCGACCGGCGAGATCGGCGCCATGGGGCTGGAAGGCGCGGTGCGCCTCGGGTTCCGGAAGGAACTCGAGGCGCTCGACGACCCCGCCGAGCGGGACGCGGCGTTCACGCAACTCGTCGACGCCGCCTACCAGCACGGGAAGGCACTCAACGCGGCGACGATCTTCGAACTCGACGACGTGATCGACCCGGCGGATACCCGCGCCTGGATCGTGCGGCTCCGCCGCCCGTGAGTACTTGTTAACCGCCGGACGTTAACAAGTACTCACAGGCGCGTCAGCGCACGACCCGACCACGTGCCCGCCCGCACCTGATCGATCACCGAGACGACGTCGGCAATCGGGACCTCGTGCGTGATCGACTCGAGGCGGCTGGGTGCGAGGTCGGACGCGAGACGGCCCCACAGTCGGCGCCGCTGGTCGATCGGGTACTGCACGGAGTCGATGCCGAGCAGGCTGACGCCGCGCAGGATGAACGGCAGGACCGTGGTCTCCAACTTCGGTCCGCCGGTCAGTCCACTGGCCGCCACGGCACCGCCGTATTCGATGGTGCTGAGTACGTGGGCGAGGGTGGCGCCGCCGACACAGTCGACCGCGGCAGCCCACTGCGCCTTGCCGAGGGGGCGCGGTTTCGTGTCGGGTTCGGGGAGGCGTCCGATCACCTTGCTCGCGCCCAGCTGGGTGAGCAGTTCCGCCTTCTCCGGCTTACCGCTCGACGCGACCACCTCGAAGCCGGCCGCCGACAGCAGGTCGACGGCGACGGTGCCGACTCCGCCGCTCGCCCCGGTCACCAGCACCGGACCGTGGCCCGGCTCGACGCCGCGAGACTGCAGTGCCTCCACACTCATCGCGGCCGTGAAACCGGCGGTCCCGATCGCGGCGGCGGTTCGGGTGGACATGCCGTCGAGTTTCACCACCCAGTCGGCCGGGACGCGGGCGAACTGCGCGTACCCGCCGTGCCGGGCGGTTCCGATGTCGTAACCATGGGCGACGACCTTGTCACCGACCGCGAACTCCGGCGACTGCGACTCGGCGACGATGCCCGCGACGTCGATGCCGGGCACGATGGGATATTCGCGCACCACTCCGCCCTTCGGCGTGAGCGCCAGCGCATCCTTGAAGTTCACGCTGGAGTATTCGACCTGGATCGTGACCTCGCCCTGTGGCAGGAACGATTCGTCGACCGTCTCCGCGGAGAGGCCGATGGCGCCCTCGTTCTCGCGAGCGATCCAGGCGGTGAATTCCTTCATCAGCTTGCTCTCCTGACCTCGGGGGTGCGGCAATTCACTCACCGTACAGAAGCGACAGTTGCCGATCGGATTCGAACAGCGCGTCCCGGTCGAACGTGGACGTCGAGGCCAGGAGTTCGTCCGCGCCGGTGCGTGCCCTCAGCGCGTCGAGCGCGACCTTCACCTGTTCGGCGTCGCCGTGGATCGACGACGCGATCGTGGCGTCGACCTGTTCGCGCAGCCGCGGGGTCCAGGGCTGCGTGCGTATGTCCGCGACCGATTCGAGCGGCGGGAACTCGCCGGTCCGGCTCGATTGCGCCAGCGCCCACGCCTCCGGGAGCAGCAGTTCGCGGGCCTGGTCGTCGTTCTCGGCGATCATGACCTCGAGCGAGATCATCACGTACGGGTCCCGGTGAGCGGCGGAGGAGACGAAGCTGTCGCGGTACCGGTCGAGTTCCGGAACGCTCGCGCCCGACCCGTGGAGGATCGGCCCGCCGACCACCACCGGCAGACCGGCCTTCGCGGCGAAGTCGAGTCCGCGGCGCGTGGCGAGAACGAACATCGACGGGGGGCTCGCCACCTGGGGCCGGGCCGTCACGGTGCCCTTGCCCTCGAGGTAGTTCCGCACCTCGTCGAGGTCGTCCGCGAACGTGTCGGGGGCGTTGCGGTCGCGTCGCAGTGCCTCCCGCACCGGCTTGGTGAATCCCAGTGACCGCCCGACCCCCAGGTCGATGCGGCCCGGGTACACGGCCTCGAGCATCAGGAATTGTTCGGCCACCACCAGCGGCTGGTGGTTCGGCAACATCACACCACCCGAGCCCAACCGGATCCGGCTGGTGCGGGCGCCGAGGGCCGCGAGCAGCACGGGCGGCGACCCGCTCGCGATGCCCGGCACGGCGTGGTGCTCGGCCACCCAGAACCGCTCGAATCCGAGGTGTTCGGCGTGCACCGCCCGCTCGATCGTTCCGGTGAGCGCGGCAGAGTCGGGCGCACCGCGGCGCGTGCGGGACCGGTCCAGAATCGAGAGCTTCACCTCCGGGGGAACCGCCGTCCTGCCGGCGGTATTTCCTCACCCCGTCCGCACTCGGTGGACGGGTGTGCCCGCTTCGCTGACATACTGACCGCCGCAGGATCCACGATCGCCAGGAGGTCAATGGTGAGCAGCACAGGGACTATGTCGTTCTCGCTGGACGTCACGTCGCGGTCCGCAGCGCAGATGCGGGAGTGCGCAGAGTTCTTCAGCGAGCCCGAGCTGGCCCACCTGCCCACCGCCCGCCTCGCGGACGCACTGGAGTCGCTCGCCGAGACGGGCCGCTACGAGCACACCGTGGAGGAACTGGAAGTCGGTTCGCAGCTGGCGTGGCGCAATCACGCCCGCTGCGTCGGTCGCAAGCACTGGCGCACGCTGAAGCTGATCGATGCCCGCCACGCCACCACCGCGGACGAGATTGCGGAGGCGTGCTGGGAGCACCTGCGGGTCGCGACGAACGGGGGCGCGCTACGCTCGGTCATCACGGTCGGTCCCCTACCGCTGGCGGACGGACGCGAGTACAAGATCGTCAGCCCGCAACTGATCCGCTACGCCGGCTACCGCCACGCGGACGGAACGGTGACCGGAGACCCCGCCCAGGTCGGAATCACCGAGGCGGTGACGAAGATGGGGTGGCGGGGCGCAGGCACGCCGTTCGACGTGCTGCCGCTGCTGGTGAGCACCCCCGACGAGACGCTGCGCTGGTACGAGATTCCATCCGAGCTGGTACTCGAGGTCGAGATCGAGCACCCCGACTACGCCTGGTTCGCCGATCTCGGTCTCAAATGGCATGCCGTGCCTGCCGTGTCGAACATGCACTTCTCGGTCGGCGGGCTGACATACCCACTCGCCCCGTTCAGTGGCTGGTACGTGAGCACCGAGGTCGGGGCCCGCAACCTCAGCGACCAGGATCGCTACGACATGCTGCCGGCCATCGCCGAGAAGCTGTGCCTGGACACGTCCTCGGAGCGAACGCTGTGGCGCGACCGGGCACTGGTCGAACTGAACCGCGCCGTGATCCACAGTTACCGGCAGTCCGGGGTGCACATGGTCGATCACCACACCGTCGCCAAGCAGTTCATCAGCCATGTCGAACGCGAGGAATCGCTGGGCCGGAAGTGCCCCACCGACTGGTCGTGGATCAACCCACCGATGTCGGCGGCGCTCACCCCGACGTTCCACCGGCTCTACGACGCGCCCGACATGGACATTCGCCCCAACTTTCTCCCGGCACCCGCGACGTCGGGGTGTCCGTTCACCGGCGGGAACCTGTAGGACGTCGGCCCGACGCCCTGCCCGGTCAACCGCGGTAGGGCGGGGCGACGCCCCAACCCCAGTGCGGGACGGGTGCGTGCTCGACCACCTCGGCTCCCGGACTCGAATTCTGCAGGGCGAGCCGGGTCCCCCACTCGACGTATGCCATGAAGGCCGAGCGGAATTCGGGGTCGGACGGCAGGTCCGCGTCGTCGGCGGCGAGACTCATGGTCGCGGCGAAGCGGTGCCGCTGTTCCGGCGTGATGCCGAGACCGATGTGGTGCCGCAACATCCGTTCGTAGCCGCCGAGGGTTTCGGTGTATCGCGGCGGGCCGCCGAACACCTCGCACCACCACAGGGTGACGTTGCGGCGATGCTCCTCGTGGACGCCGCCGGGGAACATCGGCGACAGCAGATCGTCGCGCTCCACCCGGTCGTAGAAGGCGTCGATCAGCCGCCGGAACGACTGCTCACCGCCCGCCCACTCGTACAGGGACGGGGTGCCCTGATCACTCATGCGAGCTCCCGATTTCCGTCGTCTCCCCATTACAATACACATCAGTATTGGATTGAAAAGAGGTTCGAGCATGAGTGTGGCCGGGCGCAGTCGCGACACCGACATCGACACCCGGGTCCTGAAAGTTGCGGGCCGGCAACTGTCCCGGGCCGGATACGACGCGATGTCGCTCGCCGCGATCGCGGCCGAGGCCGGCACCACCCGCCAGGCGCTGTACCGCCGGTGGGCGACGAAGGCGGAGTTGGCCGCGGCCGTCGTGGCGCAGTTGGCCGACGAGGAGACCGGCCGGTCGACGGCGGACCCGTTCGGTGATCTGGTTCGCGAACTGGCCGACTTCCAGCGCGGGGTGTCGCGCACCGGCCGGCTGTCGCTGGTCGGGACGATGCTGCAGGACACGACGGACGGCGACGTCCGCGCGCAGTACCGTGCCCGGGTGGTGGCACCGCGCCGGCGTCGTATCCGCGCCATCCTGGATCGTGCCGCGGAGCTGAAGATGATCGACGCCGACGCCGATCTCGAGATCGCCGTCACGATGACCACGGGCAGTTGGTACGGCCGCACCCTGGCCGGCGACCGTCCCCCCGCGGACTGGCCTGCCCGGACCGCGGCGCTGACCTGGCGGGCGGTCGGAGGAACGGTTCCCTCCTGACGTGGTCTATGCAGCCGACCGGCGGTCGCCCATGTTCCGCGACATCAGGACCCCGGCGAGGAGGAGAACACCCGTGATCGCGATGAACCATCCCGTGCGATGTAGTCCGTCGTCGCCGATGACGTGACCGGCGGTGGTCTGCAGCACGACGGCCGACAGGTTCGCCCCGATGTACTGCACGGTGCGGTACATCCCGATCGCTGTGCCGACTTCCTCGACGGACGTGACCGAGCTGATCAGATTCTGATTGCCGATGTTGTTGAATCCGTTGGGGATTCCCAGCACCGCCGCGACCATCAGCAGCACGACGATCGGCGCGGTACTGCTTTCCACCGAGGCCAGGAGCACCCCGCCGACCAGCAGCGCGCACGTCCCGATGGTGAGTGTTCGGCGCACCCCGTGCCGCCGGTACGTCCGGGACGCGAGCAGTGTGGAGCCGATACCGACGACGGCGACGGGAAGCATCGTCAGCCCCGCCTCGGTGGCGCCCATCCCCCGGGAGTACTGCAGCCACTGTGGGATTCCGAAGAAGACGCAGTAGAAGGCCGTGTAGGTGAGGAGGGTCCGCGCGAGGGTCGCGGTGAGCGCCCGGTTCCGGGCCAGCGCCCGAACGTCGATGAACGGTTCGCCCGCCCGACGTTCCCACTGGACGAACAGCGCCAGCACCAGCGCCCACACGGGGATCAGCCACCACACCGGGTCGGTGGTGATCGACAGCAGGAACAGCATCGTGGACGAGACGAGCGCGAGAAACAGCAGGACTCCCACGACGTCGAGCGCGTGCACCAGTTGCCGTCGGCTGACCGACATGCCGCCGACGAAACCGACGTTCGCGAACTTCGTGACCGCGACGGCGCTGAACAGAACGATCGGGAGGTTGATCCACATGATCGACTGCCAGCCGAACGCACCCACCAGTAGTCCGCCGAGCGTCGGGCCGAGCGCCACGACGGCCTGGCTGCAGATCGCGAGGGTCGTGATCGCGGTGCGCGGTTGCGCACCGTGCCGTTCCGCGTATCCGCGGATCATCGTCATCGCGTTGGGATACTGGGTGGCGGTGCCGATTCCGACGAGGATGCGGGAGAAGATCAGCCAGCCGACCGTGGGCGCAAGTAGACCGGCCACGGAGCCCAGCGCCACCAGTGCGAGTCCCCCGAGGTACACCTTCCGGGCGCCGAGGAGGGCGCCGAGCTTCCCCGCCATCGGCGCGGTGACGGCGGTGGCGATGTAGAGCGCGGAGATCACCCAGGTGATGCCGGACGAGGAGCCGAACTGGGCGGCGATGCCGACGATCGCCACCGCGATCATCGACGAGTTCAGCGGTTGGAGAATGCTCCCGGTGGCGACGGATCCGCTGACCCGGAACGGTACGGACGGCGACTTCTGCGCGACAACGGTTTCGGTGACGGTCGCGCTCACGAGTTCATCAGTGACTCCCGCTGCGGCGCCGACTCGGGGGTTGCTGCGAGTCGGCGGAGCAGCCGTCCGGCGATGAAGAGGAGGTCGCGTTCAGCCTCGGTGCATTCGGTGGCGAGCGCGGCCGAGAGCCATTCGCTCCGCCGCGACCGGTCGGCGGTGAGGGTCTGCAATCCCTGCGCGGTGATCGCGACGATGCTCGCCCGCGCGTCCTGGGGGTCCACCGTGCGGGATACCATCCCGGAGTCCTCGAGGATCGAGACGGTCCGCGCGATGGACTGCGGCGCCACCTGCTCGAGATCGGCGAGGGCGCGGGCGCTCATCGGACCTTCCCGGTCGAGATGCGCGAGGGCCTGCAACTGCGAGGGCGTGAGCAGGTGCCCGGAGCGCTGGGTCCGGATGCGCCGGGTGAACATGACGACGTCCTCGCGGAGTCGATCAGCCTTGTCGTCCATGTATTCGCCTCTCGTTCGCCGGTCGGATTCATTAGCCAGTCTAGCTGTTTTATTTTCGACAATCAATGCTTAAATTCCGGCATAAACCCGCGCTCCCGGCGGTAAACTTCGCCAGCAAGACTGCCTAATGAACGCTGGTTGGTCGAATTTCCGCAGGTCGGGCGGCACCCGCGGGCGTCTCACAGGAAACTCCGAGCCGATCGCTGGCAGTATGAGGAACGGCGAACGCTGATCGAGATCCGAAAGAAGGTGGTCGTGACTCTCCGCACACGGACAGCCGGCATCGTTGCCGTGGTGGCCCTGACGTTCCTGGCCACGGCATGCACCATCGGAGACGCCGGCACCTCGGCACCCCCGACCACCACCCAGGCCGCGCCCGCCACGATTGCCGTTCCCGCGGCCGACGGCGCACCGATCAACCCGACCACCCCGATCGTGGTCACCGCCACGGGCGGGCGGCTGACCACCGTGACGGTCACGAATCCCGCGGACGCCGGCGCACCGGTCGCCGGCGCCCTCGCCCCCGACGGCACGAGTTGGACGAGCAGCGCGCCCCTCGGATACGGGTCCACGTACACGGTCGTCGCCGACGCGGCGAACCCCGACGGCGCCCCCGTCGAGCAGACGTTCACGGTGACGACGATGACTCCCGGCTCCACCGCGTATGCAAACGTCGTCCCGGCACCCGAGGTCGTCGCCGACACCGGCATCGGCGTCGGCCAGCCCATGGTCTTCCAGTTCACCGCTCCGGTCGCCAACAAGGCCGCGGTGCAGGAGCGACTGCACGTGACGACGACACCGCCGCAGCCCGGGGCCTGGTACTGGACCGACGACCAGAACGCGCACTACCGCGCCGCGAACTATTGGGCGCCGGGAACCAAGATCCACATCGAGGCGGACGTGTTCGGCGTCGACCTGGGCGACGGCGTCTTCGGCGCCGAGAACAATGCCGCCGACTACACGGTGCACGACTCGTGGGTCGCCAAGGCGGACGGGGCCAGTGAGGTACTCACCGTGTTCCACAACGGTGTTCAGGAGACCTCGATGCCGATGAGTCTCGGCTCCCCCGACCACCCGTCGCACGAGGGTCCGCACGTGGTCTCCGACAAGCAGCAGAGCATCATCATGGACTCCTGCACGTACGGGGTCTGCGCCGGTGACCCCGACTACTACCGCGAGAAGGTCGACCTGAACCTCCGCATCTCGAACGACGGTGAGTTCGTCCACTCGGCGCCGTGGTCGGTGGGCGATCAGGGCAACAGCAACGTCTCCCACGGCTGCGTGAACCTGGCTCCGGCCAACGCCCAGTGGATGTTCGACCACTTCGGTATCGGCGACGTCGTCGAGATCACCAACTCGGGCGGACCGATCCTGCCCGTGTGGGACACGTACGGGGACTGGGAGGTCCCGTGGGCCGAGTGGCAGGCAGGTAACGCAACCGGATAGGAGGCGCTCGTGAGTTCACCATCCGCGGAATGTGTCGCGCAGCTGAAGGCGGTGCTCCCGCACCGGGTTCATCTGCCGGACACCGACGACTACCACAACGCACTGGGCAGAGTGTTCTTTCCCGACGCCGCGCGACGCCGCCCGTCCTGTGTCGTCGAACCGGAGTCCGTGGACGAAGTCTCCTCCGTCGTGCGGGTCGTGCACCGGACGGGCGGCACCGTCACCGTCCGCGGCGGCGGGCTGAGTTCCAACTGTGTCGCCGACGACGCCGTCATGCTCGACCTGTCGGCGCAGATGAACACGGCGCGGCCCGAGGACGATCGAGTGGTCGTCGCCGGCGGCGCCACCGTGGGAACCATGCTGAACGCCCTCGCCCCCACCGGCCGGGTGGTGCCGGTGGGAATCGTCGGACATGCGGGTTTCGGACTCGTCACCCGCGGCGGCGTCGGCTACCTCACCCGCAGTCTCGGTCTGACCGTCGATCAACTGCTCGAGGTCGAACTCGTGCTGCCCTCCGGCGAAATCGTCCACCTGTCCGATGCCAGTACCGGCGACGAGGCCGACCTGTGGTGGGCGGTCCGGGGGTGCGCACCGTGCTTCGGAGTCGTCACGTCGGCGGTGCTGCGCACCCATCCGCAGGGTCCGGTGTGGGTCGATCGGATGGTGCTCGGACTCGAAGCGCTCGCCACCTATTTCCGTGTCGCACCAACGCTTCCGCGTGACACGACGATGGGCGCGGTGCTCGGTTACAGCGCACTGTCCGCCGACGAACCCGTCCTGTTCGTGTACACCGCGTGCGCGAGCGAGGATGCATCCGACATCGACCGCGCCCGGGCCGCCGCCACCTCGGTCGCCGCCGTGTCGGGCAGCGTGCTGTATCGGTCCGAGACCTCGGGCACCTACCTCGCCGGGCTACCCGAATTTGCGCCACCCGGAGCCGACGGCGAAGAACCCGAACCGATCCGGCTTCCCCAACCGGGTGACCACCGGGCGTCGTTCTTCGGTAAGGCCGTCTTCACCGGACCGACCCTCGATTCCCACCTCGCGGAAGCCCTCGCCACCCAGATCCGCGGGGCGCCGACGCGGGAATGTCGAATCGACTTCCAGCACACCGGCGGTGCGCTCGCCGACGTGGGCGACAAGGACACCGCCTTCTGGGGTCGCGGCGGCGAATGGAACATCCCCCTCAACGCGATCTGGTCCGACCCCTACGACGGCACCGCCTGCCTGTCCTGGGCGGGCGGCACCCTCGACGCACTCGCACCCCACACCACCGGCGTCTACAGCGTCGAAGTCCGGCCCGGCTTCCCCGAGACCGGCGCCGAGATCGACGCGGCCTATGGCGGAAACCTGCGGCGGCTGCGCGAACTGCGGCAGCGGCACGATCCGATGGGGGTGCTGACGCACTATCCGCTGTAGCCCACCTCAGTCCTCAGCGAAACGCTATCTTGCGAATGGTACGACCGAAAAAGTAGCTGTCGACGCGGTAGTTTTACGAGAGTTCGGGGAGCCCGATGTCTTGAAATTGGAGTCGGTCGCCAATCCGGTTGCCGACCCGGGTTGGGTCACCGTCCGCTTGAAGGCGGCCGCGCTCAACTGGCACGACGTCCTCGTCCGCCAGGGCAGGTATTCATCACCGTTGCCGCTCGTACTCGGCGCCGACGGTGCAGGTATTCGCACCGACACGGGCGAGGAGGTTCTCGTCCTCCCGTCGCTGTGGTGGGGAGATCGCGACGCCGCGCCGAGCACACAATGGGAGATCCTCGGCGATCACCAGCGAGGCACCTATGCCGAGTTGGTACGCGTTCCCGCAGACTGCGTCGCCCCCAAACCACGCGGACTCAGCTGGGAGCAGGCCGCCGCACTGCCCCTCGTCGGACTCACCACCTACCGCGCCCTGTTCACGCGCGGCCGCCTCCACGCCGGCGAGAACGTGCTCGTCCTGGGTGCAGGCGGCGGCGTCGCGACCATGGCCGTCATGCTGGCTTCCGCAGTAGGAGCGAACGTCACCGTCACGTCCTCCACGGCGGCCAAGATCGCGCAGGCACAGGAACTCGGCGCCGCGAACGGCGTGCTCTACACCGACCCCGAATGGCCGGACGAGGCTCGCCGACTCACCCCGGACGGTCAGGGATTCGACCTCGTCCTGGATGCGGTGGGGACGTGGGAGCAGTCCATCGCCGCACTACCAGCGCGGCATTCCCCCTCGCCGAAGCGGCCGCCGCACACAAGCATCTCGAACAGGGAAGCGGGTTCGGGAAGGTCGTCCTCTCGCACGGCTGATTACGGTTCTATGATCGTCAGCGGTCGCCTGCACGTCCGCGAACACGTCGGTGGGCACGCCGGCCGCAGCGAACGTACGGTGCACCCGCTGCGACAGCTCCTCCATCAATTGCTTCTCCTGCTCGGTGGCGGCTGCGACCGCGGCTCGAACAGACACGGTCGGGATGAGGCCAGGCGATTAGCGCGGAGGGCGCAAGTGAGCAATCCGAAGCCGGGCAACAGACAGATGGCGTTGTCACGCAGTTCGATAGCGCGGGTACCCCGTCGCAGGATCGCTTACCGCTGCCCTTCTCGACCGCCGGCGACCTTGACAGAGAAAGTTCGATCAGCCGTCGACGTGGAACACCGCACGTCGACCGCGGTCGGCGGAACGGCGCAACGCGGCCTGGATGACGGCGGTGCCACCGATTCCGCCGGCGAGAACAAGGAGCAGTAGAACGACATTGAGATTCACGGGACAGGTCCTCCTCGGGATGGGCCAGGTGTGGCGGCCGGTGCGGATCGTGATGCGGTAGAGATCAGTTCGCGCGCAATCGGCAGTGGGGGCGAAGGGGTGTCGGCGTTGTCGTCAGCGAACATCACGGCGAGTCGGGCCTTGATCTCCGCGGTGCTGATCGACCCGGCACCGGTGAGGGTCGACGATGTCCTGCGGTCGGATGTCACACTCATGATGGACGATTCCTGCCTTCGTCTAGAAATCCATTGGTTGGCTCCGAGTGCAATCGGCCAGATCACGGACGGGCATACAGTCACCCCACGAGACGTCATCGCCGACCGCTACACCCTCACCAGCAAATAACGTGTCCATCGACGAGCCACGCGAACGGCGCCCTGCCGGCTGTCGCCCATGCGGTCGGACCTTCGCGCCGCAGAGTGCAGCCCGGACGGTGCAGCCCCAACGGTTCCGAATTCAACCCCAGGCTCACGAACCCATCGTCGAGTGACCGGTCGAGCCATTCTCTCGTTCACTTCACTGCCGACGTCGTCGCGGATGTCTCTGAGAGGGGGGCCGGTAGACGCTGGCGCAACTTCGCTTCGTGAGCGTCGATCTTGGACCTCAACGATTTGCCTGCCTTGGCCACCCGGCGTCCGGCGACAGTCAGCATCGGTCGTGGAATCCCGATACCCATTACCGGGACGCCTGTCACAAAGTTCTCCTTGAAGAGAAACATCGAGGCGTCGACCACTTCGTCGTGGGTGAGCGCCGAGGCCACCCACCCGACCTCCGCTCCGATGGCATCCGCGTCCAGAATCGGGCTGCGATAACCCTCCGTTGTCTTCGCAAGAAGCCAACGCAGAACAGCGTCGCGAACCGCCCACTGACGATCGGTAGCTGCACTCACATTTCAGTCCTCCAAGTAGATTCCACTAACGCTGCCCTGCACCATAGCCATCGGTAAGAAATAAGCAAGCCCCGTGAAATTTCCTGCGCGCCTTGCGCCTCGGAAGCTCCCGACTGGTGTTTCACGACGACCGGACCGGACGAAAGGGGGCGTAGCGCATCTCGGATCGGGGAACCGCCCCGCCCCGAGGCACCACCCGACCCCTCGTCACGACCCAGCATCACCGAGTCGCCTCGCATTTCGGCCGCTGAACTGGACTTATTTCTTTTGTTGGGTATGGTCGAGGTCAGTTCGCGGTTGCCGATTCGGAAAGGACCGACAATGGCCGACAAGTCCGCCGTCAAGAGTTCGAAACAGTCCGCACGTGCCCTCAAGGAGCGCCGGGCGGAGAAGCGAGAGAAAGCCCTCGAGTCCACCCAACTCATCCGAAAGCGGAAGAGCTGACGCGACACTGGCGTCAACACCGCATCCCGACATCTTCTTCGCTGCCTGAGGATTGATGATGTTTGCCGCAGGAACACGGCCAACACCCCTGTCCCGCGCCCACATCAGAAGTAACAGCGTCGGATGAGAACGGCTCGGAACGCTAAAAATTACCGACTGCACTCACTTCCATATCTGACAGCAGCGACAAGTCTCACAAGACCTGACGAGTTCAATGGAAGCACGCCGCAGGTTTTCGGTTCTCCCTGCGTGTGACCACCTGATCGGGGGGCCAACTTCCGGCCTCTGGCACGTCGTCCCGGCCTTTCCGTGGCCGGGACGACGTGTTTTCCGAAGTAGTTCACGGTGAGCGAGACAAAGCCACTCACACAACGACATCCGGTCAGATCACAGTCTCCTGTACCGACCCCCCAAGGTCGGCACAGGAGTGCCAGACCCGTCGAGAATTGATGGAACAGAAATGACCGTCCTGGAATCGCCAAATGAATCGGAGAAGAGGTCAACGACCTCTACTTCACCCGACTGCGTACTGCACGCCGACGCGGTGATCGGAGAAGTGGGACAGCGATCGCCCCAGCTAACCTCGGGCTTTCACGCTGGTCATGCCGCGGCCGCGTGTTGATCACGAAGAAAGGTGCTCTGAACTGGGAGAATATGGCTTGCTGAGGGCCGATATTCACTGCATTCGAGGAGCACCTAATGAGTCGTGGGAACCCCTCGTACAGGGATTCTCGCGGGGCAGCAGTTGACGGGTGAGCACACGGAGCACCTGGACCCTCGGTGACGGGGAGTCCTACAGAATGACCGTGCCCTCGTCGACTGCCGTCGCCTGATCGCTGATGGGATGTCGTGCCGACCGGCTACCTGCTCGAAACGCCGGCTGAGCACTCATCATTTTGGTCGCGACCGTCGGCAGTTGCGCCCGGTGGCCGAAGACTCCGTCGAGGTCGAGGGCCTCGAAGATACTTGCCCGTACTCACAAGGCCCTCATCTGGGAACGCAACCGCCACTTGAACAGGCTGCGGTACAATCTAATCCAATATTTCCCGGGCGGCAGTCGACACCTTCGGCGACCTGGCGTCACCGGAATGTGTCGGACTGTTGACCAAGGCCCCCCACTCCGTCGCGAGCCGCCGCATTGACCCTCACTCAGATCAAAGCCGCACTCAAACGAGCCCATCGGCGGACGATCGACGAACGTGCAAACGAAGATCCGCACCGCACTCCGCGCCCCGGGACGACTGACCCAACCCGGCGCACTCGAAGCCGCCCACGCCGCCGCCACGGTCGCGACGTTGGCCGTGATCGCCACCATCGATACCCACATCGAACTTCTCAACGAACAGGTCACCACGGCCTTCGAAAGCCACCCCAGGCGGCGATCATCGCGTCCCTGCCCGGCATGGGATCAGTTGTCGGGGCGCGCGTGCTCGCCGAGTTCGGTGACGCACCCGGTCGCTATCTCACAGGCAAGGCCCGCAGGAACTTTGCTGGGACCAGCCCCATCACCAGAGCATCAGGCAAGAAGTCTGCCGTCTCGCGCCGCTACGTCCACAACGACAGACTTCTCGATGCGCTGACCCGTCAGGCCTTCACCGCTATCAGGGTCTCACCCGGAGCTCGCGCCTACTACGACACGCAACGGCACCGCGGCGTCGAACACAACGCTGCACTACGCGACCTGGCCAACCGATTCGTGGGCATCTTGCACGGATGCCTCGCATTGGAGTGTGTCTACGACGAACACATTGCCTGGACTACTCCCGCCAAGGCGGGTTTGACAACCCAAAAAGAGGATGCCACTTGACTTCCTAGCAACATGGGATGTCTTTCTGGTGGGCAAGTCTACTTCGTGGTACCCGTCGCTGTCCGTTGACCCCGCCGGAACTGGTGTCGTGTCGCACGCCGGGGCGGTGTTGTTGCTACGTACCGCAGAGAAGACTGGTCTGACGACCGCGTTGTCGAGTGCGCTCGAGCCGTGGCGTAAACCGACGACCGAACCCGAAGTCTTCGGCCGGGTGGCGTCCGACCCCACCGTCTCGAGACTGATTGCCGCAGTGGCCGCTGACGTTCCGAAAGCGTTGGCGGCAATCAACTCCGCGCGTTCGACAGCCCGACGGATCGCCTGGAACGCCGCCGGTGAACAGGCTTCCGACCATGAGATCGACGCCACCCTGGTCACCGCCGATTCGGAAAAGGAAAGGGCAGCCGCCACCTACAAGACGGCTGTCACCGGTCGACTGGTATTCGAGTTCCTCTGCTGCGAACCGATCTGGGCCAACCGACGTACCAGATCGTCGTGGAGTGATTGCGCGAGCCGGGCGCGTTCCAGGTCTCGAACGACCCCCGCCGGCTCTCGCCCAGATTGGACCGGTCCAGACCCCGCAGTGCCGCGTTCGCGAAGTCCGCCAGTACCCGCTCGTCGTCTTCGCTGTACGCGCGCGGCCGCCGGCTCGCGACGTAGAGCACCGCCTCGACGTTGCCGCCGTCGCGGACGGGGACCGCCAGTGCGGAGTTGATTCCCTCGCCACGTGTCTCCTCGCGCTTCGCGGCGCGAAGGTTGCGATCTTCCTCGTAGTTCAGCGAACGAATGGGGTGCCCGGTCTCACGCGCCGCCCCGCCGAGCCCCTCGCCCGACCCGACCCGGAGATCACGAAACGGGTCGGTGTTGATCCCCAGCGTTCGAGTGACGACGAAGTACAAGCCCGGCAAGGCGAGCCATGTCCTCGAACTGCCGGTCAGCTGGTACCTCGACGACTTCCCGCCACTCGCTTGCATCACCGGAGTACAGGCCGGCCAGCAGGACAGTCGTACCGTCTTCGAACGCTGGCGCGATATCTTCGACTACGGCTATCAGAACGTCGAGGGTGCCGCGTTCGTCTCGTGTGTGCATCCGCAGATCGTCGGCCAGGCCCATCACATGATGTGGTACCAGAAGCTGATCGAGCACATGGTGTCCCACGACGGTGTCTGGTTCGCGACCACCGACGAGATCGCCGACTGCTGGGTCGATGACGAGGAGGACAAGCGGAACATGGAGCTTCCCGACATTCGGACCACGGCACCGCGTCCGAGCTACTACCCCGACTTCTGAGTCCGACCGAGAGTTCCGTGTGGCCCGCTCCCGAGCGGGCCACACGGCGTTCCCGTGATGGCCACCGCTGATCATTCCTGCTCGTTGCACGCCTACCGACCCCTGCGGCGCACATCACTTGCCAACTTTGTGATCACAGATTACATTTAGGTAAGAATCGCGTAACGGTCGGGTTCCCTCGCGCCGATGTACGCCGATTCGTGGTGCCCACGACAACTCGATCCACAGACCTCTCAGGCGTGCCGCGGGACGACCTCCCTCCTCGCCTGCACGTCACGGTGTTCGGGTTCGACAATCCCTGAGCTCAGCACGAAGGAGGATCATCTTGGCAAAAGTGGCGATGACTGGCCGGAACGCAACCCTGGCCGGCCTGGCAGCAATTGTGTTGTGGAGCACCATGGTCGGCATGATCCGACTGGTGACCGAGAGCCTCGGCGCCCTCGGCGGCGCGGCCATGATCTACACGTGCTGCTCCGTTTTGTTGTTCCTCACCGTCGGGTGGCCCACACTTCGCGAATTCAACCGCATCTATCTGCTGACCGGTGCGCTGATGTTCGCCGCTTACGAAGTGTGCTTCGCTCTCGCGATCGGACTGGCGACCGACCCGCGCCAGGCGATCGAGGTCGGCATCGTGAACTACCTGTGGCCGTGCCTGACAGTCCTGTTCGCCATCCTGTTCACCGGTCAGAGATCCTCGATCCTGTTCATTCCCGGCATCGGATTGTCCATTGCCGGGATCGCCCTGGTCCTCGGCGGTGACGCCGGACTCGACCTGCCCGGAACCATCGAGAACATCCGCGCGAATCCCCTGAGTTACGCTCTCGCACTCCTGGGTGCCGTCATCTGGTCCGCATACTGCACCGTGACCAAGCTGTTCGCCAAGGGCAACAACGGGATTACTCCGTTCTTCATGCTCACCGCAGCATCGTTCTGGGTGCTGTACCTGTTCAGCGACACCGAACCCCTCCGCCTGACGGTGACCGGGGTGGTAGCCACGCTGGTGGCGGCATGTGCCATCGGTTTCGGCTATGCCCTGTGGAATGTGGGCATTCTTCACGGAAACATGACCCTGCTCGCTGCCGCTTCCTACTTCACGCCGGTACTGTCGGCTGCGTTCTCTTCGCTGATGTTGGCTACCGCGCTCGGAGTCACCTTCTGGGTCGGCACCGCCATCGTGTGCCTCGGCGCAACGGTGTGCTGGGTCGCAACGCGTGAGCCCGGGAAGGCCGACGAAAGTACCCCTCCGGCACCGGCGACATCCGACAGCACCGTCCCAGACGAACGACCGCGGAATCATGCGTCGGTGCGCGTCAGCGGTCGACGTCACTCGTCGCGAGGCCCGAGCGCGCTGGGAGTTCGCCGGCGCAAGCACGAAGCCGGCGCGATCGACACCCACTGACTGCCGGCCGGGCGTCGGAGTGGTGGCGCGTCGAACCGGCCATGGGACGCACGAGAACCGTGTCCTTCCGAGCGAAGGACACGGTTCTCGCATGACGCCTGGGGTTCTGTTACACGGAGATGGTTTCCGCGGGGGCGGGCGACGTGGCCGTCTGGCCGAGCCCGGCGCTCTCGGAGAGGGACAGCCCCCGGGTCTCGGGTGCCCACATCTGGGAGATCACGGCACCGAAGAGGGTGACGCCGGCGGCGATCAGCATGGTGACGCCGATGCCGAGGCTACTGAGGGACAGCGGCACCAGGAACGTGCCGATCGCAGCGCCGATGCGGCTGAGCGAGGACGCCAATCCCACTGCGGAACCGCGGACTTCGGTGGGGAACAGCTCGTTCGGGTACACCCACTGCAGGATCTGGGAGCCGCCGATGAGGACTGCGTAGGCAGCGAAGAGAACCATGATGATCGCGCTCGGCGCGCCGGGGAAAATTCCCAGCAGCAGCAGGGCGAGACCCGACCACACGAAACTGTGGATCAGCAGCGGGCGCCGGCCCATCCGATTGACCAGCAGCAGCGCGACGATGCAACCGACCATGAACAGAATGGTGATGGCGGCGGATCCGATGTGTGCGGCGTCGCCCTCGAGTTCGAGGGCACCGAGGATGGCCGGGGCAAAGGCGTAGACGGCGAACAGCGGGACCACCGAGCAGGTCCAGAAGAGGGTGATGAAGGCCATCCGCTTGCCGTAGCCGGAGCGCAGGAGTTCCTTGACGCCGACGTTGGTCTCTTCGTCCGCGGGAAGGTCGGCGACGGTGACACCGGGACCGTAGACCTTGCGCAGCACTTCGTTGGCCTTGTCGATCTTCCCCTTGCTGACCAGCCACCTGGGCGACTCCGGCGTGCCGACCCGGGCCACGCAGATCAATACTGCGGGCAATGCGGCACTGGCGAGCATCCAACGCCACGCGTCGTCTCCGGCGGTCCGCGCCAGGACCTCGCCGACGACGTACGCCGCCGCCGCACCGACGAACCACATGGTGACGAAGGCACCGAGCAACGGACCACGGTATTTACGCGGCGCAAATTCTGTCATCAGGGAGGTGGCGATCGGGTAGTCCGCACCCACGGCCATGCCCAGGAGCAGCCTCAGCACGATCAACCAGACGACATCTTCTACGAAGAACTGCGCCACCGAGCAGGCGATGATCGCGATCAGGTCGAGGGTGAACAGGACCTCCCGGCCGAAGCGGTCGGTCAGCCAACCTCCGGCGAAGGCACCGAGCAGGATGCCGATCAGCGTGGACGCGGCGATCAGGCCCTGTTCGGCCGACGACAGGTTCCACTGGCCCGAGATCTGCACCATCGCGACACCGATGATCGAGAGGGCGTAGCCGTCGAGGAACGGCCCTCCGGAGGAGAACACCGCTAACTTCTTGTGAAAGGTGGACAGTGGCGCGTCGTCCAACGGGTTGGTCGTCGTCATCTCGGACTCCTTGTTGACATTCTGTGCCGACCCGGCCCTGATGCGGCATTCCTCGGTGGCGATATCGAGGTGGTCGGATGATGTTTCGATTCCTGTTGAGACACAAAGCAATTCGAGAACACGTGATTCTCGACGCGAGGCCGTGCCGGCGAGCCGGCTTCATTCACCACTTGCCACACCCGCTGGTGTGATGTGCGTCTCGTCACAGAACACTAATATGTAATCACAGATCACACAACCCCTCGGTCGTGCTTCCATACCGATGACACAGCGGACAGCACGACGGTTCACCCGGCCGCGGGCTCACCACCTCGGGTGGCGCGACCTTCCGGCCGTGGTTACTCGGGAGTCATTCCGGCCCGAGGGTGCACTGCTCGACGGCGATTCGTGCCGACGGCGTAGAGGTGTGGGGCGGCGCTATCCGGCGTCTGCCGCCGCGGCCTGCTCTGTCGCCAGGAGCGCCTTGATGCGGTCGGTCGCGTCGAGGAGCGATTCCTCGTTGACCGCGGCCGCGGATTCACCCGAGCGGTCCCGGGCAGCAGCAACGAGGCGCTCCTGGAATCGCCACAGCGGGTCGTCTCCCCCGGAGTCCAGGCTTCCCTGCGCGCCCACGATCTTGTAGGCCCGGCAGTGGTTCCACAGGTTGCGGATCGTCTGCAGAAGAACAGGATTCGCGGCGGCCTCGTACAGGATCGACAACAGGGCCTCGTCGTGGTCGAGGACGGCAACCACGCGCCCCTCGTCGACGGCGGCGCGCATCAGCGTGAACTCGGCCTGCATCCTGTCGCAGTCCTCGGCGCTGATCCGCTGCGCGCCGAGCCGGGCGGCCTCCACCTCGAGCAACCGACGCACGTCGTAGACGTGCACCAACTCGGCGAGGGTCAGGCCCTTGACCACCGCTCCCCGGTGGGGCACGCGTTCGGCCAGACCGGCTTCCTCGAGCCGCCGGATCGCCTCACGCACCGGCATCACGCTGGTTCCCACCTGCTCGGCGAGATCGCGCACCCGCAGGCGGGCACCGGCGGGCAGATCACCGTTCATTATCGACTCGTGAATCATCGAGTAGACCTGATCGGTCAGAAGAGTCGGCTCGGCGCGCTTGGACATGACCACAGATCACATATTAACCGGCGTTCGGATCCCCCCTTGTGTGATCTGTGATTACATTTTAGGCTGTGGTGAGACGCAGGTGCCGCAGCAGCCCACCCACCTCGGGCGATCCCCGAACACACGCCATTACACCCGCACGTTTCATGCCCGCCGTAATCGGCTCGGGATCCACAACGGACCGGGCCTGCAGCTCGAGTTCCACGATCATGGAGGTACCTCTGATGTCCATCTCAACCCCCGTCGAGGACGTGACGGTACGCCGTGCATCCGGCTCGGCGCCGCTGATCACGACGGCCGATCTTCCCCCGACCTCGCACTTCGTCGACGGCGTGTTCGACCAAGCTGCTCCCGGCGACGTGTTCGATGTGATCGACCCCAGCACGGAGAACGTCATCGCTCAGATCCCGCAGGGCACCACCGAGGACGTCGACCGCGCAGTGAACGCCGCCGCAGCGGCCGCGGAAGCCTGGGCACGCGTGGTGCCCAAGGAGCGGTCGGAGATTCTGCACCGAATCGCCGACCGGCTCGCCGCGAACGCCGACCTGCTCGCCCGACTCGAATCGATGAACGCCGGAAAGCCCCTGGCCGTCTCCCGTGACGACGTCGACGGCACCATCGACACCTTCCGCTTCATGGCCGGCGCGCTGCGCGCGACCACGTCCATGGCGGCCGGGGATTACGTCGAGAACCACCTGTCGGTGATCCTGCGCGAACCCCTCGGAGTGGTCGGGGTGGTCACCCCGTGGAACTACCCCCTGCTGATGGCGGCATGGAAGATCGCACCCATCCTCGCCGCCGGCAACACCCTCGTGATCAAGCCGTCGGAGCAGACCCCGCTGACGACCCTGAAGTTCGCCGAACTCGTCGCCGACCTGCTGCCCGCCGGAGTGCTGAACGTGGTCACCGGCCGCGGCTCGGTCGTCGGCGCCCGGCTCGCCGAGCACCCGGACGTGGACATGATCGCCCTCACCGGGTCGGTGGGCAGTGGCCGCGCCGTCGCCCGCGGTGCCGCCGAGACCCTCAAGCGCGTCCACCTCGAACTCGGCGGCAAGGCGCCGGTCGTGATCTTCGCCGACGCCAATCTCGAGGAGGCAGCGGAGTCGCTGCGGGTCGCGAGCTTCTGGAACTCCGGGCAGGAGTGCGGCGCGGCGTGCCGCGTCCTGGTCCACGAGTCGGTCGCCGACAAGTTCGTCGAACTTTTCGTCGCCCAGGTCCGCGAACTCGCCGTCGGCGAACCCGGCTCCGGCGACGACATCGAGATCGGACCGCTCGTCTCCAAGGCCCATTTCGATCGGGTCGTCGGATACCTCGATCGCGCCGCCCAGCAGGGCATCCGCGTCGCCATCGGCGGAACGGCGCTGGCCGGTACCGGCTACTTCGTGGCACCGACGGTGCTCGTCGACGTCCCCGACGGCGCCGAGTGCTCCCGTGAGGAGATCTTCGGACCCGTCGTCACCGTCGAGACGTTCACCGACGAGGACGAGGCCGTGCGCCGCGCCAACGACGTCCCCGTCGGCCTGTCCGCTTCGGTCTGGACCGAGAACGCGCGCCGCAGCCACGACATCGCTGCACGGCTGGATTCCGGTACGGTCTGGGTCAATTCACACCTGGTGCTGGCCAACGAGGTCCCGTGGGGTGGATTCAAGGGTTCCGGTTACGGTCGCGACCTGTCGATCTACGCCCTCGACGACTACTCCCGCACCAAGCACGTCATGCACAACCACAGTCGCTGATTCGATCGGCACCACGAACCGACGTCGACGGTGCCGATCGAGTCCTGCCACGACGTGCCGCCCATACGGTCATCCGTATGGGCGGCACGTTCCTTCCGGATCCGGGTTCCCGCGATGAAATCTACTGGTGGTCGGTCGATGCGCTCGGAGACTCAGATGGACAGCGGATCGAGAATGCCCCGCACGGTGGACCGGGAGGTGCGGCACACGTGTTCGAGAATGCGGAATGCGCTGTCGCCGTCGCGGGTTTCGACCGCAGCGACGATGTCGGCGAGATAACTCCACCGGGACAGTCCGTGTCCGACGGCGTCGCGCACCCAGAGGTTCTTGTAGGGGCGGCAGGTATCCCACATCCCCTGGATCAGCCCCGTGAGCACCGGGTTGTTTCCGGCGGAGAACAACGCCGACAGCAGCAGTTCGTCCTGAGCGACGGCTCCCGCGATGTCGCCGTGCACGGCCGCGTTCTCCAGCAGCCGCCAGTGCTGTCTCATCGTCTCGACGGCCGCGTCGTCGGCCAGGACGGCGCCCCGGCGCGCGGCATCGGGTTCGAGCATGATGCGCACGTCGTACACGTATTCGAGTTCGTCGATGCTCAACTCCCGCACCGACGCTCCCCGGTAGGGCTCCGTGACGATCAGACCCGCCTGCTCGAGTCGCCGGAACGCCTCCCGGACCGGCATCACGCTGGTGCCCACCAGTGCGGCGACCTCCCTGATCCGCAGCTGCGTCCCCGGCGCCCAGTGCCCCTGCGCGATGTGCCCACGCAGGGTCTCGTATACCCGGTCCGCCAGCAGGCTCGACGAAGAACAGTGCGGTGGAGTCGTTTTCATCTCCCGCAAGACGAGAGTATTCGGCCTGCCCACGGGGACCTCCGAGTTGTGGCGAGATCGCCGGCGAGAGGTCACCGACGGTTACTGCCAGCGTATACCACTTGTGATCACAGATCGAATCTATTGACGCCGAGTGTGATCCCGACTACGGTCACCGGTAGCGTGAAGGACCGGATAGAAGCGGAGAAGTCATGAGCGCGTCTCTGACAGCGCACCCCTACGCACCCTCGACGGAGATGTGGGACTGGCAGTTGCATGCCCGCTGCCGGAACATGGACACCGACCTGTTCTTCTCCCCCGACGGCGAGACACGGCAGGCGCGGCGCTACCGCGAAGAGTTCGTCACCCAGATCTGTCACTCCTGCCCGGTCGTGACCGAGTGCCACACCTACGCCCAGACAGTTCGTGAGCCGTACGGGATCTGGGGCGGCGCGACCGAGGCCGATCGCCGATTCTCGACCGCCCGCACGCCGCAGCAGCCGCCCCGAACGAACACCGCAACCGGAAGCGCCGCACGACGTCTGACCGTTTCCTCCCGCCATCCGAGGCCCGGACGGCAAGAACCGTCCGAGGACGCAGCCGGCTAGACACCGTCAGACAGCGCATACCTCTGGGCCGGAGCAGCGTGCTCCGGCCCAGAGAACTCGCGCGACTACCGGTCGCTCGGCGCCGCGTCTGCCGGCACCGCGTACGACGCCTCGGCGTCGAATTCTCGTTCCGGATCGACGTTTCGGCCGTCGGCGGAACCGGCCGGCGTGCGCCCGGAGCCGAACGTGCGCCGAGCCTGGTATGCGATCAGGGTGACGACGAGGGCACACAGACTGAGGGAGATCTGTGTTCGCGTGGATTCGACGAAGAACATCGAGATCAACACCGCGAGGATACCGACGACCCCGAGGATCGAGAGGTACGGGAACAGCCACATCTTGAAGCGGAGTTCGCGGGCCTTCTCCCGGCCGAGCACGGCACGGAGCTTGATCTGGGAGAGCGCGATCATCAGGTAGACCATCAGGATCGTGGCACCCGACGCGTTGACGATGAACGCGAACGCCGTTGTCGGTGAGAAGTAGTCGAGCGCAACGCAGCCCAGCCCAACACACAGCGCGGCCAGCAGCGCCCCGCGGGGAACTCCGTTCTTGTCCACCCGAGCGACCGAACGCGGTGCGTCTCCCTGATTGGCCAGGACGAACATCATGCGCGAGGCGGTGTAGAGACTCGAATTCAGGCAGGACAGCACCGCAACCAGGACCACCGCGTTCATGATGTCCGGGCCGCCCGGAATACCCATGACGTTCAGGGCGTCGACGAAGGGCGACTGACCAACTTTGATGGAAGTCCAGGGGACGATGATCGCCAGGAGAAGGACGGAGCCGAGATAGAACACTCCGACACGGCCGATCACGGAGTTCGCCGCCTTGGCAACCGATTTCTCGGGTTCTTCGGACTCTGCCGCCGCGATCGTGGCGATCTCGGGGCCGACCATGGAGAAGACCGCGACGACGACACCGGAGAGTACGACGGTCCACCCGTTCGGTGCGAATCCCCCGTGATCGGTCAGGTTGGAGACGTCGGCGCTGTGTCCCGGCCACAGGCCCACCACGAAGCACGCCCCGATGGCGAGGAACGCGATGATCGCGGCGACCTTGATGCCGGCGAACCAGTACTCGAACTCGCCGAAATTGCGCACCGACCGAAGGTTGGTCGCCACCATGGCGAGAAGCAACGCCGCCGCCATGGGCCACGAGGGGAGATCTATCCACCGCTGCAGGAGTTTGCCGCCGATCACGGCCTCGGCCCCGGCGACGACCACCCAGAAGAACCAGTACAACCACCCGGTGGTGAATCCCGCGCGGTTTCCGAACGCCTTACGCGCGTATCCGGCGAAGGAGCCCGTCGACGGGTCTGCCACGGCCATTTCGCCGAGCATGCGCATGACGAGAATGACCACGAGACCGGTGATCGCGTAGGAGAAGATTGCGGCGGGGCCCGATGAGTTCAGCAGTGCGCTGGAGCCGACGAACAGTCCGGCGCCGATGACGCCACCGATAGCAATCATGGTCAGGTGACGTTGCTTCAGACTCTTCTGCAGTGTGGGCGACGGTTTCTTATCCAAATCAGACATCGGCAGCTCTCACGATCGATTCGACACACGTGGACGCGGAGCATTCTGCCCGCATCCGCCGAGCGAGGCTTCTACTCGCCCAGCGACTTCGATCACTTTCGGCGGAAGTAACTCACCCGCCCTTGCGATGATCACGTCCCGTGTTTGGATGTGATCCATACAACACCTCCGAGGCGCTCCGCGACTATCGACAGATGCCAGAAGTCCGCAGGTGTACGTCAGACATATGGATGATCGACCACTGGCCGCATGTTAATATATTAGTCATGAATCAGATCGGCCGGGCTGTTGCCGTTGCCAGCGTCGACGATTTCATGGCACGCACGCGCCGGCACCTGGGAGCATCCGTAGTGCTGCTCGACAGCGATTTCGAGATGATCGCCTACAGCGCCCGGTCGATCGAAGTGTCCGAAGATCACGCACAGTCGGTGGTCAGGCAAGCGACCGATGCAGACACCCGCAACTGGATCGTCGATTGTGGAATCGCGTACGCCACGAGGCCGGTTCGAACACCGGCGAACAGGACCACCGGTTCGAAGGCACGGATCTGCCTCCCCGTCCGGCACGGAGGAAGGACGTACGGGTTCTTGTTCGTCCTCCCGGGCGACGACACATCGATCTCCGACCGCGCACTCGAAGAACTGATGCCGCTCGCGGCTCAGGCGGGTGCGCTGCTCGCCGCCGGCGCATCGGGAAATGGGCACCTCGCAGGGGCATTTGCGGACCTGCTGGAGGGCGATCCGGACAGGTCTTCGGCTGCCGCAGAGCACCTCCGGGCGTCGGGCGAGATGAACGACGCCGACTTCACGATGCTCGCAACGGACCACGCCTCGATCGATCGACGATCGGGCGTCACCGCCGTGCCGATGGGAAGACTCACGGCAGTGTTCGTAGCGCACCGAGATTCATCGTCTTCCACCCTTCGATCGGCTGTCGACAGCTGTTGCGCCGAGGGAAGCGTCGTCGGAGTCGGGGGAACCTATTCGGACCTTCGCGATGCCGGGAAGAGCTGGCGGCAGGCAAGACTGTGCCTCGACGTCATCGCACTCGAGCCCTCTAAAGGGCCGGTGGCGTACTGGGATCGACTCGGCGTGTATCGGCTGGCAGCACTGGCATCCGCGGAACTCGTCGCAGAGGCGGCCATCACCCCGGCGGTCAGGGCACTGTTCGAGCACCGGAACAGAGACCTTCTCGCCACCGCGGAGACCTTTTTCGACAATGGTGGCGACATTGCCGCGACGACCGATGCGCTGAGCATTCACCGGCAGACGCTGTACTACCGGCTGCGTCGAATTCAGGAACTCACGACGCTGGATCTGTCGATCGGCCAGGACCGCTTGGAGTTACACGTCGGTCTCTCGCTGGGACGGCTGGTCGGGGGTCCGGGAACGTCGCATCCCTCGTAGCCGCGAGGTACCCGGACGCTCGGTGAGCGCCCGGGTACCTGCGAACTGTGTCCGTGCTGCCGGCTGGGATCAGGCGGTGGACAGCGTCGTGCGGGTGGTGGTGCCCAGTGCGGCGCTTTCCGTCAGTGCCATTCCGCGGGTCTCGGGCGCCATGACCTGCGACAGGACCGCGCCGAGGAGGGTGATGGCGGCCGCGATGAGCATCGTGGGGCCGATGCCGATACCGCTGAGCGACATCGGAACCAGGAACGTTCCGACCGCGGCGCCGATACGACTGAGCGAGGAGGCCATACCCACGGCGGAACCCCGGATCTCGGTGGGAAACAGCTCGTTCGGGTAGACCCACTGCAGGATCTGACTGCCGCCGATGACCACCGCGTAGATCGCGAACAGCGCCATGATGATCACGCTCGGTGCTTCGGGGAACAGTCCGAGGATCAGGAGGGCGAGTCCGGACCACAGGAAGCTGTGGATGAGCAGGGGCCGCCGGCCCATCCGGTTGACCAGAAGCAGCGCGACGACGCATCCGACCAGGAACAGGATCGTGATCACGGCCGATCCGAAGTGTGCTGCATCGCCTTCGAGCTTCAGTGCCCCGAGGATGGCGGGTGCGAACGCGTACACGGCGAACAGCGGCACGATCGAGCACGTCCAGAACAGCGTGATGAAGGCCATCCGCTTTCCGTATCCGGACCGGAGGAGGTCCTTGACACTGACGTCGGTGCCGTCGTCCATCGGGAGGTCTGCGATGCTGACGGTGGGTCCGTAGACCTTCCGCATCACGTCGTTCGCTTCGTCGATCCTTCCCTTGTTCGCAAGCCAGCGTGGGGATTCGGGTGTTCCGACCCGGGCGAGGACGATCAGAATCGCGGGTACTGCGGCGCTGGCCAGCATCCAACGCCATGCATCTTCGTGTCCGGTTCGTGCCAGGAATTCTCCGACGACGTAGGCGGCTGCGGCGCCGACGAACCACATCGCGACGAAGGCGCCGAGGAACGGGCCCCGGTACTTGCGCGGTGTGAACTCGGTCAGCAGAGAGGTGGCGATCGGGTAGTCCGCACCTACCGCCATACCGATCAGCAGGCGCAGAATGATCAGCCACACGACGTCCTGGACGAAGAATTGAGCCACGGAGAACACGATGATGGCGACCAGGTCGATCGTGAACAGAACCTCACGCCCGAATTTGTCGGTCAACCATCCACCGGCGTAGGCGCCCAGCAGGATTCCGACCAGTGACGAGGCACCGACCAGGCCCTGTTCGACGGACGACAGGCTCCACTGATCCGCGAACTGCACCATCGCGACACCGATGATCGACAAGACGTAGCCGTCGAGAAACGGTCCGCCAGAGGAGAACAGCGCTAGCTTCTTGTGGAACCTGGACAGTGGCGCATCGTCCAAGGGGTTGATCGTCGTCATAACGAGCTCCTCGTCAGTGATGGTGTTCTGAAGTCGGTGTCGGGCCGGCGAGCGTCGGTCAATTGTTCGAGGAGGCAACGGAGGCCCGGATCAGGGACGCGACACGTTCTGCTTCCGTGTACGCGCCATGGGTCCCCGCGGTCTCGGACGTGTAGTCCCCGGCGAAGTGGATCGAGCCCACCGATCGCTGGAGTTCGGCCAGATTCGCGGCGCGATCGGGGCCGAGTAGCGCAAAGCAGTGTTCCCACGTGCGGGCGTGAACGCCGGTGATTCTTCCTCTGAGCTGCGGCGCAACGGTCAGGAAGCTCTCCACCCAATCGGCGACGCGGGCCTCGTCCTCGGCGAATCCCGGCTGGAACCCGGTGGAATTTCCGTAGCAGGTGAATTGCACTCTGCCCGCGGCCCAGTTGGGTCCTACCCGGCCGGGTGTCGGATTGATGATCGCGTCGAACGGCATCCCGGCGGTCACGATGAACGCCCAGTCCTCGATGCCCGACAGGCCGTCGATGTCGGCGACGATATTGAGCGTGGTGCTGCCGGGAGTGTCGAAGCTGTGGAGCGCGTCCGTCTTCCATGTCGGTAGATCACCGAAGACGGTGGGAACCAGCGGGGCGGGCAGCGTCGACACGACGTGACGGGTCAGGAGCGTTCCCGCTCCCTCCGGGCCGGTGAAGCTGACCTCGTAGGCGTCCTGCTCTTCCTTGAACGCGACACCGGTGACCGTGGTGTCGAATCGAACGGTGTCCGGAGGCAGGTGGCCGTGCATCGCCCTGGGGATGGCCTGCATGCCGTCGAGCGCGAAGGATCGGTTGCGCTTCTCTCGCGCGAGATAGCTCGCGAAGTAGCGGAGGGCGTACTTCGCCGACAGCTTGGCCGGGTCTCCTACTGCCCCGCCGCGCAGAGCGGCATCGATGATCCGGCGCACGCCGGGTTGCAGTCCGCTGAGCCGTTCGGCGATCGTCTCGGTAGCCAGACCCCGATCGTCCTGGTCCAGCACACCGTTGCTCGTGTGCTCGTTGTATTCGAGCAGAGCACTGTCGATGAATTCGCTCAGCTCCGCCTTTTCGGAGTCGGTCAGATCGAGACGCGCGACGAGATCTTCGTTGGTCTCGGCGACGACCGTCTTGCCGTTGGCATGGATTCCGTACGTGGTGGGTTCGAACGGTACGACGTCGAGCGCGAGTTCGGTGGCAAGTTCTTCGGTCCGGGTGTTCCGGTAGATGAACAGCGCACCGGAGTTCGCACTCGCCCCCGCGAGATCTACCGTGTTCGACCTACCTCCCACTTCACCGGTCGCCTCGAGCACGCAGATATCCAATTTCAGGTCTCGAAGAAAGTAGGCCGTGGCCACTCCCGCTGTACCGCCACCAACGACGATCACGTCGTACATGCATGTCTCCTGAAGCCGAAGTAGTGAAGTTGACTGCTGCAGCGAAGGCCAACTTGCTCGACCTCGAAGTTGGGAATCCGACAACGGCGGCGGACATCCACAAAGCTGCATGCGTCACAACGTCTTTGGCGATTGCCCACGCTCCCACCGCCGGCGGCAGTCCCGCGCTCCGCTGGACTTGTGACGCCCGCCACATCATCGTGGCACAAGCCGAGTCTATAAGCAATAGAAGATATTTTCACTTTTTAAAGTTCTATGGCGAAGTGCCAGGTCAGGGGCTACCGGACACGGGTAACCACGGATCCGACGGGCCGACTCAGGGCAGGGGCGAGACCAACTGCCAGCTTCTGCCGTTCGGGAAGAGGTCCGCGGCCAGTTCCGACCTGGCCCACGACGTGACGTCGTCCGGTTGCAGAAGGTCGCCGGGCAGGTACCCGGACGTCGTCGAGGCGATGACGCGCAAGTCCGCATTCACCAGAACGACGGGCAGTCGGTCCCGGTCCCCCGTGAACAGGAAGCGCTCGAACCGATGCGCCAGAACATCGGCACCCGCGACGCCGGCGAAACCGCCCGCCGCTATGACCGGCACCGAGATCGTGACCGTGTAGCTGTAGGAGTCGATACCGCCGAAGTCGACGTACGGTCCGATGACGGCCGGAGTGCCGCAGGTCTGAGGTATGGAGAACCAGCCCCGGCGGGAGTAGTCGTAGAAGGAGACCTGTCCGGGGTTGACGCTGTGACCGATGAACTCGAGATCCCCGTGGTCGTCGTAGCCCCACCACTCCATCCAGTACGGGCTGTCCGTCAGGTAGTCCACGGCGGTGGCCACGCCGATGCGATCCACCGCGTACTCGGGGTTCCGCAGACACGCCTGCAGACTGTCGCGGATTCCGCTGAGATCGGAGCGGGCCGGTCGACGCCCGTCCCGCGCGACGCGTTCGAGCAACTCGCGCATGTCGGCACGCACCCGAGTGAGGCTGTCCAGCGTCACGCGCAGATAGTCGGTGATCTCTGCCGTCAGCCGATCCAAATCCGGAAGCTGCGCGGGCCGACGGCCGTCCTCGTTCGTCACGTCGCCGCCAACGCGAGGTGACGATCGACCAGAACGCGGGTTTCGCGTGCACAATGATCCAGCGCATGGCGGTGCGCGGCGTCGGGATCACGATTGCGGATGGCCTCGACGATCAACGTGTGCTCGCGGATCGCATCGTGCGGATCCAGCGCATCGGTATCCCACAGCAACGGGGCCACCTGGGCCTGCGCCTGGACGATCAACGTCGTCAGATGCGACGACTGCGCTGCGGCACCGAGTTCGATGTGGAAGCGGCTGTCCGCGCGGCGTCGAACGTCCGCACGAGTGGCCTCGGCGAAATTCCGCGCGAGATCCTCCAGCCGATCGACGTCCTCGGGCAGTGCGCGCAGCGCCGCAAGGCGGGTTGCCGCGCCGGTCAAAGCCCCCACCAAGTCCCCGAGGTCCCGCAACTTCTCCGCACTCGTCGTCCGAAGTTGCGCGTCCGCCCGTTCGCGGTCGGCGGTGCCGAAGTCGCGGACGTAGCTCCCGCCGCCGCGGCCGCGCCGGGTTTCGATCAGACCGCGGTCCCTCAGAACGGTCAGAGCCTGCCGCAACGTGACCGTCGAAACCTGAAGCTTGGCGGCCAGCTCGGCCTCGGTGGGCAGCCGTTCCCCGCCGGCCAGCAGGCCGACCGCGATCGTCATCTCCAGTTGATGCACGACGCCGTCGACCAACTTCGAGACGGAGTCGTCCCGCACCCGACCGAGATCGATAGAGAAGACATCTTTCTCCACAGAATTCATATCCCCGCCAACGCACTTCAGGACGGATGAGAGTCTGACGAAGCCGGAGGGTGCGTCCGCCGAGGCTCCACCCCAAGCTTAAACATCATAACTATACTTTATCTTCTCTCACCGTACCCGCTGCCCCGTTTCGACCGGCCTCCGCCCCACGGTGGGACGCCCAGCCGCACAGGAAGTCGATTCGGCTGTGCGGCTGGGCGAGTATCGAGGGCGGTGCCGTCCTAGGCGGGGGCGTCGACGATCTTCCAGTAGGAGTCCTTGCGGACGATCTTGTCGTCCCGGAACTCCCAGTGGTCGCATCCGCGCGCGCTCACCTTCTTGCCGTCGGTCGTCGTGCCGGTGACGAGCCATTCGGAGACGCCGAGGTCGCCCGAGACCCAGTGCCGGTCGGCGTCGTACTGGACGTCGGGCATTCCGGCAAACCGCGCGCCCAGTCCCTCGCGCACCGCCGCCTTGCCGGTGAGACGCTGCCCCCACGGCTCGGGTCCCTTCGACGTGTCGAAGGAACAGTCCTCGGTGAAGAACTCCATGATCGCGTCCAGATCGTGCGCGTTGAACGCCTTCATCAGCGCGTTCAATGTCTCGATCTTCTCTTCGTCCTGAACTGCCATCTTCAGATCTCCTTGTCGGATTGGATTGTCAATCTCAGAATGCGGTGAACCCGATCGCTCGTAGCTGGTCGCGCCCGTCTTCGCTGATGTCGTGGGGGCGCCAGCTTGGCAACCATTCCCATTGCACGACGTACTCGGTGTCCATCTCGGACAGCACGGTGCGGATCTGGCTCTCCATCACCACCGTCAGCGGGCATGCCGCCGACGTGAGCGTCATCGTGATGGTCGCGAGTCCGTCGTCGGCGATCTCGACTCGGCGCACGAACCCGAGGTCGACGATGTTCACGCCGAGATCGGGGTCAATCACGTCGTACAGCGCCTCGCGAACCGCGAGCTCCGCCGCTGTTTCCGGCGCGTTTTGCCGCCCTTGGGGCACGCTCGGCGGCGCGGCAGGAGGGGCGACCGACGCCGCTGCCACCAGCCCTTTGGGCCGCAACACGATCGTCACGTCGCTGGTCGGGCTGTTGATGAAGTCGGCGACGCCGTGTGCCTTTCGCCGTACCCGCACGATGTCCTCGGCGGCCACCGCGCTGCCGCCGCTGAGCACCAGGGTGCCGGCGTCCAGTCCACGCTCCTTCGCCCGGATCAACGCCTTGTCCAGCATCCGCGCCAGTTGCTCGCAGACGATCCCGGGCCCGAAACGCAACTTCGCCCGTGCCTGCGCGGCGGATTGACCCGTCACCCGTTCGAGCGCCTTCGACGCGTCGGACTCGGTGATCCGGAGCTGGTGCTCCCGGACGACGATGTCGGTGGCTTCGGCCAGTGTCGTCATGTTCTCGCCTCCGATCGGCGTGCGCCTGCCTTTCGTGGAAGCAGGCTCTTGAGTGGAAAGCCCTTGTCGGCGAGCTGTTCCGCGGTGACCTCGTGCGGCACGGCCAGCAGTTTGCGCGTGTGCAGCACGTCGAGGGGCCGGTCCAGGGCCACGACGGAACGGATGCGTCCGTTCTCGAGGGAGAACACGGAGAACGACCGCTCCTCGATCGACCCGCGGATCACCCGAGTGCCGCCACCGGCGAAGTGCCCCACCGACTGCAAGTTGTGCTCGTACTGGTGGGACCAGAAGAAGTGTTCCTCGGCGAACGGTTCGGACGCACCGAGAAGGTTGCGGGCCGTGTTCGCACCGTGCCGCATCGCGACCTCGTGGTGCTCGACCCTGAGTCTGCGGCCGTGCACCGGGTGGAACCGCGAGGCGACGTCCCCGATCGCGTGCACGTGCGGCACACTGGTGCGGCCGTACTCGTCGGTGAGGATTCCGCCGTCCACGTCGATTCCGGCCTGCGCCGCGATCTCGGAGTTGGGTATCGAGCCGATACCCACCAGCAGATCATCGCACTCGAACAGTTCGCCGGAGCTGGTCCGCAATTGGACCCCGGATGCGGTCTCGATCATCGCGGAGACCACCTCGCCGGTGCGGATCTCGACGCCGCGTTCGGTGTGGATGCCGCCCATCGCGCCGCCGATCTCGGCGCCGAGCGCACGACCGAGGGGCACGGGACCCGGATCGAAGACCGTCACCCGCAGCCCGCGCGCCACGGCGACCGCGGCGACCTCGCAGCCGATGAACCCCGCACCCAGGATCGCCAGGTGGCGCCCGGGCGCGAGGCGCTGACCGAGCCGCTCGGCGTCCGCGATCGTGCGCAGGAAGTGCACCCGTTCGCCGTCGAAGCCGGGAAGGGTCCTCGCCCGGACACCGGTGGCCAGTACCAGGGCGTCGTACGTGAGTGATCGACCCTCGGAAAGGGACACTCGGCGGGCGACGGGGTCCAGATCCGTCGCCCGGGTTCCGAGCTCCAACTCGATGGCGTTGTCGGCGTACCAGCTCTCCTGATTCACCCGGAAGTCCGTGTGAGCGAACGTTCCGGTGAGGAACTCCTTGGACAGCGGCGGGCGCTCGTACGGGAGATGGGATTCGTCGGAGACGAGCACGATCTCGCCGTCGAATCCCGCCTCCCGCAGGCCGGCAGCAGTGGCCGCCGAAGCGACCCCGCCACCGACCAGCACGAACCTGGTCATCCGACACACACCGAGATGTTGCCGTCGCCGTCGACCTTGCACTGGTACGTGAGCAGTGCGCAGGTGGACGGGTTGATCCCCTTGCCGGTGGTGACGTCGAACTCCCACAGGTGCTGGGCACAGGTGAGCTTGTTGTCCTCGAGGTCGCCGTCGTTGAGCGGCCAATCCTGGTGCGGGCACCGGTTCCGATAGGCCAACACCTCACCGTCGAGGTTGATCAGCAGAACCGACTTGCCGTCCACCTCGACGGACTCCATCTCGCCTTCCCACAGGTCGTCGAGGTGGAAGACCGTGTGCCACTGCTGCGCCAACGTTTCACTCATCGCACTCTCCTCAGTTGGCCGTTGCCGCCGCGGCGAAGAAGCCGTTGTGGAACTCTTCGCGTGCGGCGCGCGCGCCTGCAACTACATCGGATGCCGGCGCACCGAGCAGTCCGGCCAGTCCTTCCGCTGCGTCGTCGGCGAGCGCCGACCAGCGGTCGATCCACTTGTTCAGCGCCGCCACGTTGGTGGGCCGCTGCTCCACCGCGTGCCGGGCAAGGGCGCCGGTCCAGCGGTTGCGTCGTGCACTGTCGCGGTCGAGCAGCCCGGACAACAGCCAGGAGAGTTCGTCTCCGTCGGCCTTGCTGATCTCGCCGAACTGGCGGATCAGGACGTCGTCCAACGTGGGTGCCAGGACGAGGTCGAGGGCGGTGAACGCCTCGCCCCAGTCGTAGGCGACGAGCGCCCGCTCGATCGCCTCGCGGGCCGGCTGCCAGGCCTCGTGCTGTTCCCAGATCTGCCGCTCGTTCACCCCGATTCCGGAGTCCGGATGGGTGATCTGCAGCATGCGGGTGCGGTAGGCGATCATCGTCACCCGGCGCAGGAAGTCCGCGTTCGCGTATCCGCCCGCACTGGTGACCGTTGAACTCGGGCCCATGTAGGCGACGTAGGCCTGCGCCTGCTGGAAGCCGTGGACCAGGTAGCGGGACGGCGTGTGCGCCGTCGCGAGCCGCGTCACCTGCTTCTGCGAGAGTCCGGCGTCCGCACCCGAGTAGCTGTCCAGCATGCCGTCGAGTTTGGTCTGCTCATCGGCCTGCAGGTTCACGTAGGAGCGGTAGGCGATCTGGTCGGGATCGCGGAAGCTGTCCCAGTCGTCCGCCTGCAGGGGCGAGTTCTCGCGGTACGTGAGGAACCACAGGTTCAGCGGGGAGGACGTGTTCTGTTCGAACGTGCTGAGCCGGCCGTTTCTGGTGTTCCAGTTCTGGGCGTGCGTGACGATCTCGTACTCGCTCGGCATCCGGCGAACGTCGCCGAATGCGCTGAACGTGCGGAGCTTGCGTTTGCGTGCGGGCGTGGTCATCGGTCCGCTCCTTCCGTGACGGGTGCGGCGTCCTTGCGGGCACCCGAGCTCAGCCAGGTGATCGAGTCGCTCGCGGTGATGGCGCGACCACTGAACGAGGACATCAGGTTTTCCAGCGACCGGATGCGGTAATCAGAGCCGAGGTAGGCCTGCAGGGACGCCTCGGTGAGCACGACCCGCTCCTCGCCCTGAATGCGCACGTACGAGCCGCGGTCGATGATCTCGATGTCGGTGTCCGGGTTGTCGTCCTCGATCGCCGCGATGATCTGATCGACCTCTTCGCCCATCCGCAATACAGGTCCGACAGGGTTCTTCATGACGCCTCTTCCGGGATGTCGTACTCGACCGCGACGTGGTCGTGCGATTGGATGCCGGCTTCGGCAACAGTGCTGTGCCCCGGCAGTTTTCGTCCGTTGTGAATCACGACCTTGGGGTACGGGAGCGCTCGCACCCGCCGCCCCTCGGAGTGGTGGGCCACCGCGGCGGCGACCTCGTCCATCGTGTCCGCGGTGGTCACCGGGACCAGGATCTGCACGAAATCGGTCGAGAAGATCGCATTCAACGGAACCACTTCGGGTGCCCGGTCCTCGACCCCGAACTGGGTGTTTTCTCCGGTCATCGCTTCGCGTCTCCCGTCAGGATGAGGCCGCTGGCTGTGCGGCCGATGTAGTCCTTGGTCCACGCCGCGTAGTCCGGGTCGTCGCCCATCACGTCCGGGGTGACGCCCATGTAGTCGAGGATGCCGGGCACGGTCATCGGCTGAATCTGGCCGGCGAGGAACCGGTCCACGAGCGTCTCGTGGTTGACGTTGTCGCGGTCCTTCCACCAGATCTGGCGGCAGCCCATGGTGCAGAAGTGGTACGTCTTGCCGTCGTACTTCAGCGAGTGGTCGCGCACCTTCCAGCTACCGTCCCCGGCCATCGTCGGGTTGCAGGCGGGGAGGTGGCAGGTGCTGCACAGCCACGGCAGCGTCTCCGGCAGCGTGGCCTCGACGTTGTTGTTGTTGACGTTGTCGATGATGACGTCCCACTTCTCGCCGTAGATCGTCTCCCAGTTGGGGTACTTCTCCCGCAGCCAGTCGCGCTCGTCCTTGGAGACACCGGCCTTCGGCTTCCACCACAGGGTCGGGCGCCACCACCACATGCCCAGGTGCAGGCTGTGGTGCCAGGTGTCCAGTCCCCGCATGAACTCGTCCCAGAACCACGGCTTCTTCAGTCCGTAGCCCTCGATCGTGCGGAGGAACTGGTCGATGATCCACTCCTCCATGAACTCCCGGTAGGACTGCTTCCGGTGCTCGACGGGGGTGTAGTAATCCATCGGCAGACCGGTCAGGGCGGCAAACAGGCGGGCGGATCCCCAGAACGCCTTGTCGATCACCCACTGCGCACGGGCCGGGTCGTGCTCGACGAGGATCTCCAGGGTCGCGACGCCCTGCTGGGAGTGCCGGGCCTCGTCGGTCTGGATCGACGAGATCATGTTGGCGAAGTTGATGTCCCCGGACTCCAAAGCGTCCGCGGACAGGCCGACGAACTGCAGGTTGGTGAAACCGGTCTCGAACACCAGCGGCACCATCAGCGCGGTGTCGACCGCGTTGGAGGTGGTCATGATGCCGTCGAAGTAGGTGCGCAGCGCAATCGGCACCCAGTCGTTGGTGGAGTACGTCTTCTGCGTCCAGTCGAATTGCGGGTCCTTGCCGACGAACTCGTGTCCGAAGTACGTGGTGAGCGCGCCGTGCCGCAGCTCGTCGAGCTGACCGAACGTGGCCATGTTCCGCCACGCCGCACTCAGCCCGAACCGGGCCATCTTCAGCTCGGCCAGGGTCGCGGTGTACTCGACCTGAGCGACACCACCGAAGTGCATCTTCGTCGACGACTTCCAGCCCTCGTCGAGGTTGTCGAAGACCGTCGAACGCTGCAGCGCGGCCTTCACCGCGTACGTCGACGCCTCCTTCTCACGCTGCGTGTACACGTACTCCTGGTAGCTGACCTTGTAGTCCTCTTCCCACTTCAGCCACGCATCCCGGGGCACCTTGCCGGTTCCGCAGAACCATTCCGGATAGACGGCCTCGTCGTCCACGTAGGACAGGGTCCAGTCGACGTCGCGGACGAAGTCCTGCCATTCTTCTCGCTTGAGCAATGCCATGGTGTTGGTGTTCCTTCGCTAGTCGACTTCGAGGTGGCCGAGTTGCCGGCAGACGCCCGCGTTGTCCCAATAGGCCCGGATGCTGTCGATCAGGCCTTCAGGGTTGACGTGCATGATGAACAGGTGCGGCTCGGAGAACGGCTGGCCCTGCGGCGCGATGAACGCCCAGGCAGACTGCTGCGTGCCCGCGATGTCGCAGGCCACGACGACGTCGCCGTTGTCGTTGCCGTCGATGTGGTGCACGACGTTGAACAGGTTGGGGAACGCGTTGATCAGTCCGCTCCAGATCACCTTGCCGACCGTGCGGACCTTGCCGTCGCCGCGCATCACCCGCTGCTTGGCCCACACCTCGAACGGGATGTAGGAGAAATCCGCGTTGTCCGTGCACATGTCAGTCATGGCCTCGACGTCGCGGCGCCGGTAGGCGTTGAAGAACTCGGTGACGACTTCGGTGGCTTTACGGGCTCCGATGGTGGGAGCGGAATCGAGTTGGATGGTCATGAGACGGTGTCTCCTTCTAGACGATCGTGACGTGGTCGGTTCGTTTCACGGCCAGCCGGCGGTAGAGCTGGTTCTGGCACCAGTAGACGTCGATTCCGGTGATCGCGTCTCCGGTGACGGTGAACCGCCATGCGGAGTCCACGTCGAGATGCTTCTCCTGGTTGATCGCGCCCAGGTAGTCGGCAGCCTGGGTGCCTTCGATCTTCATCTCCACGACCACGACCCGGCCGAGTTCGAGCACGTTCCGCACGGTGAGGTGCAGGTCCGGGAACGAGACGACGATGTCCTCGAGAACCCCGCGGATCACCGGCTTTCCACTGTCGGAGAGCTGAAGCGGGTACACGGTCACCTGCACGTCGTCCGACACGGTGGACAGTGCCGCGTCCACGTCCTGGAGGCGGAAGCCGGCGATGAAGGCCTCCACGGTCTGGCGGGGGCTTGTTGTCATGACTGACTCCTCGAAATAGCGCGCGGGTTCACAGATTCAATGCCTTCAACGTGGCGGTGGCGGCCGCGTCGGTGGAGTTCGGTTGCTGGCCGGTGATGAGGTTCCGGTCCACGACGACGTGGGAGGCCCACGGGTACGGTGCGTCATCGAACACCGCACCCGCGTTTCTCAGTGCGGCGTCCAAATACCATGGAATACCGAGCATTCCCAGCTTGTTCTGGTCCTCTTCCTCGTCGGTGAACGAGGTGAGCCGGAACCCTTCGAACAACCACTGACCGTCCGCACGCTCCGGTGCCGACAGCAGCATGGCCGGGCCATGGCAGAGCGAGGCGATCGGTGCGTTCTTGGCGTGCAGGATTCCGAGCAGCCTGCCGATGTCCTCGTTCTCCGGGAAGTCCACCATCGGTCCGTGCCCACCCGGCGCGAACACCGCGTCGAACTCGGCGAGCTGTTCGTCGCTCAGATCGGAAAGCGCCAGCGGCGAACGGAATCCCTCGATAGCGTCCAGCTTCGCCTTGCGTTCGTCCGACTTGGCCTGGCTGTCCGCCACCAGTTCCTGGACCGCGCCGCGCAGCGACTCCTCGGACAGACCACCGTCGAGTCCTTCGGCGAGCATGACGTCGACCAGCAAACGGTCCTGCGCCCAGGCTATCTTGGCGGCTCGGCTGACGATCTCGTGTGCCTCCGCGGATGACTTGCCGGAGTCGACCAGCCGTCCCGCGATCCGGCGGCCGGCCATCAACTCCTGTTCCGTCGTGTTGTGCAGGGTGATCCGGATGTCGTCCGGATCGTGATGGAACGTTCGGTAGACGGACGCGAAGAAGTCCCGGTCCTTGTCCGGGTAGTGGAAGATCGGGTCGAGACCGTAGGGGTCGGCGACCGGGGGCTTGCCGTCCGGCGTCATCACGACGACGTCGGCGCCTGCTTCGACGAACCGTTCGTAGGGCTTCAGCGCCTCTTCGGCCCAGAATCCGGTCGGGTGGCTACTGCTGTCACGGAGATCGATCTCCCGTGCACTGGTCACAAGATAAGCGATGCGAGGCATTCGTTGACTCCCGGTAATGGACTGGTTGAGTTCTTTGAACCTAGCTGGATTGTGGCCTGGCACACATCACAGAATCCTGCTGTGGTGTTGCGCATTCCTGCGGGCACTCGATGTGAGCGAAAGAGGCACGGCGAGTCGCCTGCTCGATTGCTCGACCGGATCATGTTCTCCCGCAACGACTGGGCTCAGGCAGACATGGCGCGCCGTGCGGCGAGGTGTGCACCGAGACGGTTGACGGCCTCGCGGATCGCCGCGTCGAACGCCGCAGCGACCTCCGCCGGCTCGACGTCCGAGCCGTAGACGAGCACGCAGCGGCCGTCGCGTAGATCGATGACGTCAATCGTGCCCAGGTGCGAGTCGACACTGAGATCACCACCGACGAGCTGATATTGGAGACGTCGTAGGTCGTCGTCGAGTGTCACCGTGTCCTCGATCAGCGTGGCGCCGTCCGTGAGGGTGATACTGCGCCCGGAACTGGTTGGTTCCGAATGTGTCATCGCGGGGAACCAGTCGGCAACCGAGCCGACATCCCTGACGACGGACCACACCGACGCCGCATCGTGGTCGAGAATGGCATGAGAGCGAATGGATGGCATGTCAATCCCCTATCGTTATGTCATTGTGCTGCAATTGAATTGATCTCTCACGCAGGAAATAGCGCGATCGTCCCGGTGGTCACGACTCGCTCCAGTCGACACTGAAGTACTGGATCTCCGCGTACTCCGCGAGTCCCTCGCGGGCGCCCTCGCGTCCCAGTCCGCTTTGCTTGAGCCCACCGAACGGCGCGGAGGGGTCGGAGACGAGGCCACGGTTGATGCCGATCATTCCGGCCTCGATTCGCTCGGCAAGCTGGAGCGCCCGCTTGAGGTCGCGGGCGTAGAGATAGGCGGACAGGCCCATCTCGGTGCCGTTCACAAGACCGACCAGTTCGTTCTCGTCGCGCCAGGTCACCACCGGGGCAACAGGTCCGAAGATCTCCTCCCGCACCACCGACGCATCGGGGGCGACATCGACGAGCAGGGTGGGCGCATGGAAATATCCGCCGAGCTCGGCAGGGACAGCGGCCTGTGCGGCGACACGGGCACCGCCGGCGATCGCGTCGTCCACCAGTGCCGCGACCTTCTCCACCGCGCGGCCGTTGATCAGCGGGCCGATCTCGGTATCCGGGTTGCTGCCCGGTCCGACGACGAGCGTCTCGATCCGATCCGCGAAGAGTCGGACGAACTCGTCCGCGACGTCGGCGTGGACGTAGAACCGGTTGGCCGCGGTGCACGCCTGCCCTCCGCCGCGGAACTTCGCAATCATCGCGCCGTCCACGGCCGCCGTGAGATCGGCATCCTCGGTGACGACGAACGGCGCGTTGCCGCCGAGTTCCATCGACGCATTGAGCACTCGGTCCGCGGCCTGGTGAAGCAGCAGGCGGCCCACACCGGTCGAGCCGGTGAAGGACAGCTTGCGCACCCGGTCGTCCTCGAGCCAGGTGCGCACCACCTCGCCCGCTTCGAGGGTCGGCACCACGTTGATTACGCCGTCAGGGACACCGGCCCGAGCGAGGAGCCGCGCAACTGCCAGGGCGGTGAGCGGGGTCTCGGCGGCCGGCTTGAGGACCACGGTGCAGCCTGCCGCGAGCGCAGGCGCGATCTTGCGGGCGGCCATCGCGGCCGGGAAGTTCCACGGCGTCACGAGTGCGGCGATGCCGACCGGGCGCCGGGTCACGACGGTACGCACGCCGCCGGCCGGCGCCGGACCGTACGTGCCCTCCGTGCGCACCGCCTCCTCGGCATACCAACGGAAGAACTCCGCAGCGTAGGTGACCTCGGCGCGGGCGTCGGCAATCGACTTGCCGTTCTCCGCGCAGATCAGCGCCGCGAGACCGTCGACCTCTCCCCGGATCAGCTCGAAGCCACGGTAGAGAATCTCGGATCGCTGCCGAGGGCTGATCGCGGCCCAGTCGGTTGCCGCAGCCGCGGCGGCATCGACCGCGGCAGTGGCCTCGGCTACTCCCCCGTTCGCGACCCGGGCGATGACGGATTTGTCTGCGGGATCCTCGACGTCGAACGTGCCGAGCGATCCCGGGAGCCGGCGTCCGCCGACGAGGACGCCGCGTTGTGCGTCGAGGGACGCGATACGGTCCTGGAGCGAGTCAGTGGTGGTCACGGGTAAGCCTCTCTGTTGGTGCAGTTCGGAGCGTGAGGGAGCCCGCCAACTTGGTTATCTACCAACCTTTTCGAAGACTGCACGAACTGGATCGATGATTCGGTGTGACAGGCGGTCGTGAAAGACCGAGGGGGAGCCGGAACATGCCCTTCGACTCCCCCTGCGATCCTCCGTTTCCCGGGCTACTGGGCGCCGGCGTCGACCGTCTGGCGACGTTCTACGACGTCGAGAACCAGTCGGCGTGCAATTCCCTCGGACGAGGCGGGGTTCTGACCGGTGTACAGATTCCCGTCGACGACGACGAACTCGGTCCACGCCTCCGGCGCGGACGAATAGATACCTCCCGAGCTCTTCAGGCGGTCTTCGAGGAGCCACTTCGCACGCGGCGCGAAGCCCACCTGATGCTCCTCCTCGTTGCTGAACCCCGTGACCCTGCGACCTGCGAAGAGCCACTCGCCGTTGTCATCTCGCGCGGGCAGCAACGCGGCCGGGCCGTGGCACACCGCGGCCACCGGCTTGCCCGCATCGACGAACTGACGCAGCAGAGCACCGAAAAACTCGGAAGCCGCGAGATCCTCCATCGGACCGTGCCCACCCGGCACGAAAATGAAATCGAACGACGCCACATCGACGTCCTCGAGCACCTCGGGGGAACGCAGGGCCGCGATCGACTCCAGGTGCGCCTTGATTCGCTGCCCTTCTTCGGCGCTGTCTCCGTTGTATTCGGGAGCGAATCCGGCCTGGTCGGCAGTGGGTGTGACACCGCCCGGGGTGGCGATCGTGATGTCGATGCCTGCGTCCACGAAGACCTGGTACGGCGTACTGACTTCCTCCGGCCAGTAGCCGCAAGGGTGCGTGGTGCCGTCCGCGAGCGTCCAGTAGTCGACGCCGGTGACGGCGATGAGGGCGCTAGTCATGTCGGATGTGCCTCGTTTCTCGTCTCGGTTGTTCGCTGAGGGTGTTTCCTCGGCCCATTAGAGAACCCCCGACGGGCGCAGCAACAGCCTCAGCGGAGAGTCGCGCTGGAATCCGCAAACGAACCGCAGGATTCTGCTAACAAAGCGCGACCACGTGGGTTACCGGCAGGTACTGGTCATTCGTCCGGGTACGGGACTTCCAGTAATGCGTGAAAATCAGTCGAAGAAGAATGGCGAATTGCGGTTATAGTGTTTCAATCCGAGGAGCGGGTTGATCCGCCACTTACCCCCGCACGGGAGGCTGCGATGAACGCACTGAATCCGCTCGAGTTCCGAATCACCTCGGGAGATCTGGTCGCCGAACTCAAGTCCCGCGCTCCGGAGCCGGGCACCAACGACGGGCTGTGGCCCGGGCTGACCATCTACCGGTTCGACGCACCCGCGGAGCCGCAGTGGGAAGAGGTCCGCGAACTTCATTTGTGCGTGATCGCGCAGGGCCGCAAATGCGTCACGACGAACGGGAACGCCTGCTATTACGACCCGTTCACGTATCTGGCGATCAGCAACCATGTTCCGTTCCTGACGGAGATCATCGAAGCCAGCCCGGCGAAGCCCTTCCTGTCGTTCGGACTCCAGCTCGATCCGGAACTGGTGCGACAGGTGTCGTCCGACATCCTCCTGGAGCGGGAGACCACGGCATTCACCCGCGCGCGGCCGAAGAGCGAGGCGCACCACGACTTCGTCTCCGCCCTGGACCGCGACATGCTGGACGCGATCCTGCGCTTCCTCCGCGCACTCTCGACCGGAGCCGACCGCCGCGTGCTCGCGCCGACATACCTGAAGGAAATCGTCTACCGGGCGCTGCAGGCCGAGCAGTACACCCGCCTGGTCGAAAGAGCGGCGAGTGAGAGCGCGAGCAACCCCGTCAGCGCCGTCATCGCGTACGTGCAGGAACACCTCGCCGAGCCGCTGAGCGTGAGCGAACTCGCCGAGCGCGCGTTCATGAGTCCGTCCGCGTTCTCGCACCTGTTCCGGGATGTGACCGGACGATCGCCGTACCAGTTCGTGAAGGAGATCCGGCTGAACAAGGCGCGTGAGCTGCTGATCGAGAACGAGTGCAACGTCACGGAGATTTCGAAGGCCGTCGGTTACCGAAGCACGTCGCACTTCATCAACGAGTTCCGCGAGCGGTACGGAACGACGCCCCGCGCGTGCAGCGATGCATTGGCCGGCACCGAGCGACGCGCGCGCGGCTGACCCGAGGCTTGTCATCGAGACCGTAGCGCCGACCTTCCCTGTGGATGCTGCAGTCTCGAAGTCGTGAATCCAACTGTTCTCGAATGGTTTTCATCGAAATCGATCTCGCGTGACCTTCGCGCCGGACTGCCGGGTTACTGCAGCCCTGTCATCTTGCTCAGCAAGCGTTTCAGTTCCGCGATATCGCCGGGCTCCAAGCCGGAGGTAACCATGGCTTCGGCCTGCCGAGCTTCGTCGATCATCTGATTCAACGCCTTGCGGCCGGCGGCAGTGAGGGAGACCAGCTTGCGCCGGCGGTCGGCCGGATCGAAGTGCGTCCTGACCAGACCGCCCTTGCCCATCTTGTCGATCAGGTAGGTCCCGGTCGCCTTGTCGAAACCCGCGCGACTTCCGAGCGTCTGCTGATCACAGGTCTTCATCTCGGCGAGCACGACGAGAATGGCGTACTGAACCGCGGACAGACCGGTAGTCACGGTCGAGGTCCAGCTGGTCGTGCACCGCTGGCCGGCCCGGCGGATCAGGTGCATGAGCGCAGTATCGCCGTGCGGCCAGAGCGGCGCGGAAAGAACGGATTCGGTGTTGTCGGTCATAGCGTCTCTTGACTCCTCATAGTCTCGTATTTATAGTTCGTACTCGAACTGTTTTAACACGAACTGCGCCTTGCGAGTTCGGCCGGACCGAATGAAGGCAGTGGGCATGAAGCTTGTAGTAGGAATGACCGGCGCGACCGGCGCCGCAATCGGAATTCGCATTCTCGAGGCACTGAGTGACCTCGGGGTCGAAACCCATCTGGTGATAACGAAGTGGGCTCGCGCGACCATTCACATGGAGACTCCTTATTCGGTTAACGACGTCATGGCACTTGCATCGAAGACATACAGCGAGCAAGATCAGGCAGCAGCCATCGCCAGTGGCTCCTACCGCGTAGACGGCATGATAGTCGCTCCGTGCAGCATGAAGACGCTCGCGGCCATCCGTTGCGGTTACGGCGACGGGCTCGTCGCCCGGGCGGCCGACGTCTCACTGAAGGAACAACGACGCCTCGTCCTCGTTCCCCGCGAATCTCCCTTGAGTGCAATTCATCTCGAAAACATGCTCGCATTGACCCGGGCGGGCGCCATGATGCTTCCGCCCATGCCTGCCTTCTACAACAACCCCGAGACGACAGCCGACATCGTCGATCACATCGTCTCCCGGGTCCTCGACCAGTTCGGCCTGGACAACAGCCTCACCACGCGGTGGAACGGAACAAAGGCCGCCCGCAATCATTCGATCGAAGGAATGCCCCATGACGTACCTCAGTGACCTGAGAAGCTATATCGCCGCACTCGACGATCTCGGCGACATCACGCACATCACCCGTCAGGTCGACGGCGATCTCGAGCCCGGCGCCATCACCCGGCGCAGTTGCGAAATCAATTCGCCGGCACCGCTGTTCGAGAACATCGCGGGTGCCGAGCCGGGATTCCGCATCCTCGGCGGACCGGCCGCGCTCTCTTCCCGACCCGACATGCCGTATGCCCGGGTCGCACTGTCACTGGGCCTGCCGCCGGAGTCGGCCGGCCCCGAGATCGTCGAGGCTCTCGCGGCCGCGCGCGACCTTCCGCTCACACCGCCCGTCCTCGTCGACCCGTCCGAGGCACCCTGTCAGCAGAACGTTCTCCGCGGCGAGGATGCGAATCTCGACCTGTTCCCCATCCCGTTCGCCCACGGGAAGGACGGCGGACGCTACGCCAACACGTGGGGCACCCTGATCGTGAAAACACCCGACGGCAGATGGGTGAACTGGGCGATCGCCCGCATCATGAAGGTCGACGGTCGGAGAATGGTGGGCCTCGTCGTACCGAGCCAGCACACCGGCCAGATCTGGGCCGAGTGGGTGAAGCTGGGCGAGCCCATGCCCTATGCGCTCGTGCAAGGACCTGCACCGGCGATCTCGTGTGTCTCGGGTATCCCCCTGCCCGCCGAGGTCGACGAGGTCGACTATGTGGGAGCCCTGGTGGGTGAACCGGTCGAACTCGTCAAGGCGATCAGCGTAGACCTCGAGGTTCCCGCGACCGCGGAGATCGTGATCGAGGGTCACGTGTCCATCACCCGCGACTGCATGGAGGGGCCTTACGGCGAGTACGGCGGATACCTCGGCACCGGCTCTTCACTCCAGCCCACCTTCCATGTCGAGACGATCACTCACCGCGACGAACCGATCTGGCCGCTGGTGGTGGCCGGGCGCCCGGCGGACGAATCACACACCATCTGGGCCATGGGCATCGCCGCCGACGCCCTGACCCACCTCCGGGCCGCGAAGCTTCCGGTGAAGACCGTCTGGGCACCGGAGGGCGCCGCGGTGCACTGGCTCCTGGTAGTCGTGCCGGCGGACTGGCGTGACGAGCTACCGGGCGTCTCGAGTGAACAGTTCGCGAAACGGGTGGGCGACGTTCTGTTCGAGACCGGCGCGATGCTGTTCATCCCGAAGGTCTTCCTCGTCGACGACGACATCGACCCGACGAACCTCTCGGATGTCGTGTGGGCCATCTCCACCCGTGTGCACCCCACCGGCCGGCGCGCGGTATTCGAGGACCAGCGGATCGTTCGGCTGCCGCAGTGTTACGACGAGGGTGAGTACGCCTCCGGACAGGGCCCGAAGATCGTCTACGACCTGCTCCTGCCCGCATTCGGAGAGGGCCGGGATCTCCACTCGTCGTTCGAGCAGGGTTACCCGGAAGAGCTCAAACAGCGCGTGCTGGCCCACTGGCCGGCCTGAGCCCGGCCGGCTGGCGTTTGATTCGGCTTCGGTGGGGCGGGCACACCTCCCACCCCACCGAGGTCTTTTCACATCACGCCGGCGTGTGGACACCGAAAACGCGATGTCAGTTGACCTGACGTGCGTGTCCGTCCCAATACGGGGAGCGCAGTTTGAACTTCTGCAGCTTGCCGGTGGCGGTGCGGGCCAGCTCGCTGCGGAACTCCACCGAGGTCGGTGCCTTGTACCCGGCCAGATGCTGCTTGCACCAGCCGATCAGTTCCGCCTCGGTGCTGTCGCCCGGCTCCACGTCCGGGTGCAGTACCACCAGGGCCTTGATCGTCTCTCCCCACTTGTCGCTCGGCACCGCGATCACGGCCACCTCGGACACGGCCGGATGGGAGAACAGGCAGTCCTCGACCTCGATCGAAGACACGTTCTCACCGCCGGTGATGATGACATCCTTCTTCCGGTCGGCGATGGTCAGATACCCGTCCTCGCCGATCGCGCCACCGTCGCCGGTGTGGAACCAGCCACCGGCCAGCGCCTTCTCGGTCTCCTCCGGTTTGTTCCAGTAGCCCTCCATCACGACGTTGGAGCGGGCCAGCACCTCCCCCGCGCCTTCCTCGGCCTCCTCGATCTGCAGCCGGACACCGAGTGCCGGGGCGCCGGCCCGGATCAGTTTCGCCGCGCGGGTCTCCGGGTCGAGGTCGTCCCATTCGGCGCGGGTGCGGTTGACGGTCAGCAGCGGGGAGGTTTCGGTGAGACCGTAGATCTGGATGAACTCCCAGCCAAGCTCTTCCTCGACCCGCACGACGGTCGTCGTGGGCGGCGGCGCAGCGGCCATGATGATCCGCACCCGGTCCCGGCCGGGAATCTCGCCCTCCCAAGTCTGTGCGGCCTCGAGGACCGCGGACGCGACCGCCGGCGCCCCACAGAGCACCGTGACCCCGTGGTCGCGGACCCGCCTCAGGATCTCGGCGCCGTCGACCTTGCGCAGGATGATGTGCCGGGCGCCGACGCCGGTCAGCGCGAACGGTTGACCCCAGCCGTTGCAATGGAACATCGGCAACGTGTGCAGGTACACGTCCCGGTCACCGATCCCGGCGTGCAGCCCGAACGTGACCGCATTGACCCAGATGTTGCGGTGAGTGATCTCCACACCCTTCGGGCGGGCGGTGGTCCCGGATGTGTAGTTGAGGGTGGCAATAGCCGACTCGTCCGGCTCCCACGGCTGCGGCACCGCCCCGGGAGCGGCGTAGAGGTCGGTGTCCGAGCCCAGGACGAACTTGTGCTCGCAGTCGACCTCCTCGAGCGCGTCCTCGAGTTCGGGATCGACGTAGAGGACGCGGGCACCGGAGTCCTCGACGATGTAACGGACCTCGTCGGGACGCAGCCGGAAGTTGACCGGAACCAGCACCCGGCCCGAACCGCTGACCCCGAAGAACGAGGTCATCAACCGGCTGGAGTTGTGGCTGACGATCGCGACCCGCTCACCGGCGCCGATGCCGAGTTCGTCGAGCTTGGCGGACTGGCGGCGGGCCAGGTCGGCGATCTCGGCGTAGGTCAGCGACCCCTGGGACGGGGCGGGTTGGTCAGGTTCGTCGACCACACCGATCCTGTCCCCGTACACGGTCGCCGCGCGGTCGAGGAAATCGTTGACACTGAACGGGACAAACACAACTCCTCCTACGGATGTTCGTGCGCCGGTGATGCCAGGGTTCCGCCCTGGTGTCGCTACCGGACGAGGTCACTACATCTTCGCCTGTGCCGAGGTGTGCGTCGAGATGCGAGTCGTAGCCCTGGCCCCCGAAGTCAGTCCCCGATCCGATCCCCCGTCTCCGGGTGGAACAGGTGCACGGCTCCGTCCCGCTTGCGCAGAGACACGGTGTCGGCGAGCCGGGCGGGGGTGCGGGTCAACGACCGGGCGACGAGTTGAGTGCCGTCCCCGGCGATGTGGGTGTGGACGTAGGATTCGCTCCCGAGTTCCTCGACGAGGTCGACGATCACCTCGATGCCGCCCTCCCCGGTCGACAGTTCGAGCTGCTCGGGCCGCACGCCGACCGTCACGGTCTCCAGGCCGGCGGCGTGCAGCGTCGACAGCTGGTCGCGTTCGAGCGGGAGCGTGGAGTTTCCGAGCCGCACACCGTCGCTGACGATGGGCATGGTCATCAGGTTCATCGCCGGGGAACCGATGAAGCCGGCCACGAAGGCGTTGGTGGGACGGTCGTACAGCTCGGTGGGTGCCGAGAACTGCTGCAGCTTACCGTTCTTGAGGACGGCCACCCGGTCACCCATGGTCATGGCCTCCACCTGGTCGTGGGTGACATAGACGGTGGTGGTGCCGAGCCGGCGCTGCAGTGCCGCGATCTGGGTGCGGGTCTGGACGCGGAGTTTGGCGTCGAGGTTGGACAGCGGCTCATCCATGCAGAAGACCTGCGGCTCACGCACGATGGCGCGCCCCATCGCGACACGCTGCCGCTGACCACCGGACAGCTTGCCGGGTTTGCGGTCGAGATAATCGGTGAGGTCGAGGAGTTTGGCCGCCTCCGCCACCTTCTTCTTGCGTTCCTCGACGCCGACGCCGCGCATCTTCAGCGCGAAGCCCATGTTCTCGCCCACCGTCTTGTTCGGGTAGAGGGCGTAGTTCTGGAACACCATCGCGATGTCGCGATCCTTCGACGGCACCCCCACCATGTCCTTGCCGTTGATGGTGATGGTGCCCTCGTCGATGTCCTCGAGGCCGGCGAGCATCCGCAGCGCCGTGCTCTTGCCGGAACCGGACGGTCCGACGAGGACGATGAACTCGCCGTCTTCGATCTCGAGGTCGAGCGTATCGACCGCCAGCGTGTCGGCGTTCTCGTAGATGCAGGATGCGCCCTTGTACGCGATGTCAGCCATGATTGCTCCTCTGGTGGGTACCGAAATCGGGGGAAGTGGTTGCCGGGGTGATCATTTGATCGCGCCGAAGGACAGGCCGCGGACCAGTTTGTTCTGCGCGACCCAGCCGGCCAGGATGACCGGGAGCGCCGCCAGCGTCGCCGCCGCCGACAGCCGGGCCCAGTACAGGCCCTCACCGGTGATGAATCCGACGAGGAACACCGGAATGGTCTGCGCCTGGACGGCCGTGAGATTGACAGCGAAGAAGAATTCGTTCCACGAGAAGATCACGCAGATCAGCGCGGTGGCCGCGATACCGGGTGACACCAGCGGAAGGATCACCTCGCGCACCGACGTCCACAGGCTCGCCCCATCCATGCTCGCGGCCTCCAGGATTTCGCCCGGGACCTCGAGGAAGAACGAGCGCATCATCCACACCGCGATCGGCAGGTTCATCGCCGTGTACAGGATGATCAGCGCCCAGATGTTGTCGAGCAGGCCGATGTCGTTGACGATCACGTACAGCGGGATGATCGCGGCCACGATCGGGAGCATCTTGGTGCTGATGAAGAAGAACAGGGCGTCCTTCGTCTTGCGGACCGGCCGCAGTGACAGCGCGAACGCCGCCGGGACGCCGAGCACCAGCACGATGATCGTCGACACAGCGGTCGCGAACGCCGAATTCAGCAGTGCCGTGCCGATTCCGCTGTCGAGGACCGCCTTGAACTGGTCCAGCGTGGGCGTGAAGAACAGTTTCGGCGGAGTCGTGTAGGCGTCGCCCTCCTGCTTGAACGCGGTGAGCACCATCCACGCCACCGGGAAGAAGAACCCGAGCGCCACGATCCACGCCACCACACTCCACGGACTGAACTTGCGATGCTTGCGCGCCCGCTTCGTCTCCGGGGAGGCGGGAGCGGACTCCACCGGCGCCGCCGCAGTGTCGGTACTCATCACGCTGCCTCCTCGTTACCGGTAAAGCTCTTGAAGATCAGGCGCAACGCCAGGGTCGCGACGACGATCGTCGCGATCACGACGATGACGCCCATCGCCGCGGCCTGCCCGATGTCGAAACCGAGGAATGCGCGCTGGTAGATGTAGAAGGGAAGGTTGGCACTGGCGGTGCCCGGCCCGCCCTGGGTCATCATGTAGATGGCGTCGAACGTGTTGATCAGGTAGATGGCGCCGAGCACCGCACCGAGTTCGATGAACCGGCGCAGGTGCGGGAGCGTCAGTTCGCGAAACATCGCGAACGGTTTGGCGCCGTCCACCCGGGCCGCTTCGAGGATGTCGCGCGGCATGGACTGCAGCCCGGCCAGGATCAGCAGCATCATGAACGGCGTCCACTGCCACACCAGGCTCACCATCACCGAGGCCAGCGGGAACTTGCTGACCCAGTCGACCTGCCCCACCCCGAACGGGGAGAGCACGAAGTTGACGATGCCGAACACCGGGTCGAACATCGTCGTCTTCCACAGCAGCGCGCCGGCGACGGGTGTCACCAGGAACGGCGTGATGAGCAGGGTACGCACGATGCCACGGCCCAGGAACGCTCGGTCCAGCAGCAGCGCGAGCAGCAGGCCCAGCACCACCGAGATCAGCACCGTCCCGACGATCAGGATCACGGTGTTGACCGCGACCTCACGGAACTGGCTGTCCTTGAACACGTCCACGTAGTTCTGCAGCCCGATGAACTCGCGGGAGCCGGGTCGCACCAGGTTCCACGACTGCGTCGAGTAGTACAGCGTGAACAGGAACGGGATCTGGGTCACCACGATCATGAAGATCAGGGCGGGCAGCAACGGCCCCCGGCGGCGCCAGCCCTCGGCCCGGGAGACGCTGTCGTCCTTGGCCTCCCGCAGTTCCCGCACCCGATCGGCGGTGCCGTCCGCGGTGGGTTTCTCGGCGATGGTTGTCATCGGGATTCACGGGCAGATTCCCAATCCTTCAACGTAGACAGACCGCTCGGCCATGTGTGAAGTGTGCGGCATCGGTGCATGTCGGTGCTCCTGATTACAGTTGTGCTGTGGAAGAAATCGTGCGGTACAGCTACCGGCTTCGGCCGGGTGTGACGGCTGTGCGTGCGCTCGAATCCGAGTGGCATCGCTGTCGATACGTGTGGAACGAGGCAGTGCGGCAACAGAAGACCGGCCGCAGGCCGACGTTCGCCAAGCTCGGAAAGCTCCTGACCGAAGCCCGCAGCCGCAACGGATGGCTGCGCGAGGGCGCCCAAGTCCCGCAGCAACAGACACTGCGGACGTACGCTCAATCGTTGGCACAATCGTTCACGGTGAAGGGCCGCGGACGGCCGACGTTCAAGGCGCGCCGAAACACGCTCCCGTCGCTCGAGTACACCTCCCGGGGATTCTCTCTTCGTGATGGCCGGTTGTGCCTGGCCAAAGGCATCGTAGTCCCGGTCATCTGGTCCAGGGAATTGCCGTCCGAGCCGACAAGTGTCCGCGTACATCGGGATTCGATCGGTCACTGGTACGCCTCGTTCGTGGTACGCCGTGACGCCATCCCCGTCCCCGCTGTCGATTTGGACAGTGGCATCGGGATCGACTGGGGTGTGTCCGTCACGGCTACGACTACGAGCTCGGGGTTTGATTTGCCGTACCTCGGACACCGCAAGCGTTGTTCCGCCGAACTCGGCAAGGCCCAGCGAAAGATGGCGCGGCGCCATCGCGGGACGCGTGGTCCTCAAACCAACGGGTACGAACGCGCCCGCAGGGAAGCCGCCAAGTTGCAGAAGAAGGCGGCCCGGCAGACTCGGTACGATGCCAGGGTTTGGGCCAAAGGGGTCGTCGACAGTCATCACCTGATCGCCGTCGAGGACTTCCGCCCGAAATTCCTTGCAAAGTCCAGGATGGCCCGGAAGGCTGCCGATGCGACGATCGGCGCCTCCAAGCGAGAACTGATCGAGCGCGCTGTGCGGGCCGGCCGAAGGGTGGTGTTGGTACAGCCCGCGTACACGACGATGACGTGTTCGAGCTGTTTCGCGAGAGCCAAGCAACGACTCGAGCTCGCGGAACGAGTCTTCTTGTGCCAACAGTGCGGATTCAGGGACTGTCGGGACAGGAACGCTGCCAGGGTGATCTTGGCTGTGGCAGAGCGGGGCCACACTCGTGTTGACGACGTCAGACATGTGCATTCCTCCTTCGGGTCGGATGTGTGTGCTGTCTGAGCCTGAAATCCCATGCCTTCAGGCAAGGGAACCGCTAACTTTCCTCCCGATAGGTCGCGCCGACGACCTCGGCGTACTGCTGTGCCTGGGCGAGTGCCTCGGGCACGGTCTGCTGGCCGGCGATCGCCGCGCTGATCTGCTGGCTGACGCGGGTTCCGAGATCCTGGAACTCGGGGATCGCCAGGAACTGCACGCCCGTGTACGGAACCGGCTGCACAGTGGGCGCTTCCGGGGTCGCGTTCTCGATCGCCTCGAGCGTCAGCGGTCCGTACGCGGCCGAGGCCTCCTTGTACTCGGGAATCTCGTAGGTCGAGAGCCGGCTGCCCGGAGGCACCCGCTCCCAGCCGAGATCCTCACCGACCGTGCGTATGTATTGCTTGTCGGTCATCCACGAAATGAACTTCCAGGCAGCATCGGGGTTCTCGCTGCTCTCGGGGATTCCCAGCGCCCAGCTGTACAGCCATCCGGAGTTGTCCTTCACCTCGATGGGCGCGGGCGCATACCCGATCTTGCCGACGACGGCACTCGACGACGGATCCTCGAGCGTGGAGACGGCGGACGTCGAGTCGTACCACATCGCCACCTGCCCCTGAGCGAGCTGCGTGGCGCACTCGCCGAAACCGCTCGTCGCGGCGCCTGGCTCGCCGTACTCGCGCACCAGGTCTACGTAGAACTGGACCGCGCGTTCCACCTCGGGGCTGGTCAGCTGAGCGTTCCAGTCCTCGTCGAACCAGCGGCCACCGAACGTGTTGATGACGGTGTCGAGGGGTGCGAGCAGTTCACCCCAGCCGGGCTTGCCGCGCAGGCAGATGCCGGCCATGTCCTCGGAGTCGAGTTGCTTCGCCGCCGCGGCGACCTCGGTCCAGGTCGGCTTCTCCGACAGGGTGATTCCGGCCTGCTCGAACAGGTCCTTGCGGTACATCAGGAACGAGGACTCGCCGTAGAACGGCACCGAGTACATGCTCCCGTCGTAGGACAGCGACTCGCGCAGGGTGGGGATGAAGTCGGCCTCGTCGTAGCCCTCCGTCGCCTGGGCGTACTCCGACAGGTTCTTCAGCCAGCCGTACTGCGCCCACTGCGGCGTCTCGTAGTTGCTGATCATCACGACGTCGAACTCCCCGCCGCCGGTCGCGGTGGATGCCGTGATCTTCGCGCGCGCCTGGTTCTCCGACAGCGTGACGAATTTCAGGTCGATGTCGGGATTCTCTTCCTCGAACTGCGAGGCGAGTTTCTGGGCGTCCTGCATCTGTGAGTTGGAGACCATCGCGATGGTGATGGTCTGGTCCGACGCGCCCAGCGATCCGGCGCCCGCGCATCCGCTGAGCGTGAGGCAGAGCGCTCCTGCCCCCGCTACCAGCATCGTCGCCGGTTTCCTGTGTTTCTTCACCGATCTTCACCTCTCTTGCGTGGTGCTACTGGTCGAGCAGCCAACGCGCGCATTCGATGTCGCAGACCAGCATCTTGGCCAGTCCGCCGTGGAGGGCACCCAGTGCCGCTTGGTGTTTGGCGACGCCACCGGTGACGAGGATCGATCCCTCGCACGCGCGGATGTCGTCGAGAGGAACGGACATGGCCCGTTCGTCCAGTGGGCCGGACACCTCGGTTCCGTCGAGCCGGTAGAAGCGTCCACCGACTTCGCCGACCGCGCCGAGGCCGGTGAGCACGGACAGCATGTCCGTGTCGATGAAGCTGCCTTCGAACAGGGTGGTCGACGTGGACACGGCGCCCGTGCCGAACATCATCATCTGCGCGGTCCGCCCGGCCTCGAGCGCTTTGGAGATGACGGAGTCGCCCCGCATGGATACCACGGTCGACGCGTCCGCGTACAGGGGCACGGGCAGCCGAACGGTGTTGGCCTGCAGCTGCTCCGCGCATCGGCCGAGCACGTACTCCGTTCCCGTCTGATAGTTGATCGCACTCACCGAGCCGTCGAGCTGGACGACGGATGCGCACGTGGCCGCACCGGACGGCAACCCCTGCGCGACGGCGACCGTCTCCGGCCCCCACGTGAATCCGAGGGTGTCGCCTTCCCGGATCCGGCGAACCAGCAGGGACGCGGCGGCGCGCCCGACACCCGCGAAACTGTTGTGGTCGTCGATCGCACCGGCGGCGTCGACGGAATCGGCGACCACCACCGCTTCGACGAGGCCGTACTTCTCCTCGAGCGCGCGCTCCTCGTCCGAGCGCAGCGAGTCACGCAGATGCGCGGGTGCCTGCACCTCGATGCGCACCAGGCCCTGGGCGCGGGCTCGTGCCACCAGCCGGCCCGCCGTCGGGCGGGAGACGCCGAGGCGCGTGGCGACCTCGGCCTGGGTCATTCCGTCGAGGTAGTACAACGTTGCGGCGCGCAACGCGAGGCGCAGATCCTCCGTCGTGGACGGCGGCGGTGCCGCGATGGGAGACGGCGTCGGGGCCGTCGAGTTGGGGGACGTCACTGGTTCTCCTCGCCATGATCCCGAGCCCGTCGAGCGTGTCTTCGGAGCCTCGAGAAACCGTGAGCAAATGATCACTATGCGTTCATCTGCTCAATACGCTAGCATCGAAGTGTGACCCACACAACACTCCCCTTGGAAATCCCCAGGACGATGCGTGCCGGCGTACTCGTCGAGCCGGGCGTGATCGAGATCCGGGAGCGGCCCGTGCCCGCTCCCGGCCCCGGCGACGTCCTGATCCGCGTGGCCTCGGTCGGCGTCTGCGGATCGGACACCCACTACTACCGCGAGGGCCGCATCGGCGAGTTCGTGGTCGACCAGCCGATCGTGCTGGGACATGAGGCGTCGGGCACCGTGGTCGGTGTCGGGGCCGGCGTCGCGGCGGAGCGCATCGGGCAGCGGGTCTCCATCGAACCGCAGCGCCCCGACCCGGACACCGACGAATCCCGGCGCGGTCTCTACAACCTGTGCCCGCACATGCAGTTCTATGCCACCCCGCCGATCGACGGGGCGCTGGCCGAATACGTGACCATCGGCTCGGCGTTCGCCCATCCGGTTCCCGACGAGATGTCCGACGACGCGGCCGCGCTGTGCGAGCCGTTGTCCGTGGCCATCGCCACCACCCGCAAGGCCGGCGTGACGGCAGGCTCCCGGGTGCTGATCGCGGGCGCGGGGCCGATCGGGATCGCGACGGTGCAGACGGCCCTGGCCTTCGGCGCCACCGAAGTCATCGTCTCGGACCTCGACCCCCAGCGACGCGACGTCGCAACGAAATTCGGTGCCACCACCGTGCTCGACCCCCGCGAGCAGGACGTCGCGGGACTGCACGTGGACGCGTTCGTCGACGCGTCCGGCGCCCCGAGCGCGGTCCTCGCCGGCATCCGGGCGGTCCGGCCCGCGGGAATCGTGGTCCTGGTGGGCATGGGCGCCCCCGAGATGACGCTGCCCGTCCAGACCATTCAGAACCGAGAGTTGGTGCTGACCGGGGTGTTCCGCTACGCCAACACCTGGCCGACGGCGATCGCGCTGGCGCGGTCCGGGCGCGTCGACCTCGATTCGATGGTCACCGAAAGATTTCCGCTCGCCGAGGCGGAACAAGCACTGAACGCAGACCGGACGCCGGGCAGCCTCAAGGCCGTCGTACGCGTCCAGGAATGAGGAGAGACCGATGCAACTGAGCGCGCAGGCACTGCAGCAGTTCGACGACACCGTGCAGGTGCCGAACTACGATCGAAGCGACATCACCGTGGGCATAGTGCATTTCGGTGTCGGCGGATTCCACCGCGCGCATCAGGCGATGTACGTCGATCGGCTGCTCCGGCAGGGCGGCGCCCGCGACTGGGGCATCTGCGGAGTCGGGGTGCTGCCCGGCGACCGGCGCATGAAGGACGTCCTCGACGCACAGGACGGCCTGTACACGCTGGCGCTCCGTCACGCCGACGGCACCTGGGACGTGAGCGTCATCGGTTCCATCGTCGACTACCTCCTCGCCCCCGACGATCCCGAGGCGGTCGTCGAGAAGATCGCCGCGGAGACCACCCGGATCGTCTCGCTGACGATCACGGAGGGCGGCTACAACTTCACCCACGACACCGGCGAATTCGACGCCGCCAACCCCGACGTCGTGCACGATCTCACCGACGGGGCCGTCCCGCGGACCACGTTCGGACTCGTCGTCGAGGCCCTGTCCCGCCGCCGCGCGCGCGGACTGCCGTCGCCGACCATCATGTCCTGCGACAACATTCAGGGCAACGGCGACGTGGCGCGCCGGATGTTCCTGGAGTACGCAGAGTTGAAGGACCGGGACCTCGCCGAGTGGATGCGCACCGAGACGTCGTTCCCCAACTCCATGGTCGACCGCATCACGCCCGTCACCACCCCCGAGGTGACGGCGGCGCTGTCGTCGCGCTTCGGCGTCGACGACCGGTGGCCCGTCGCGGCGGAGCCGTTCACCTCGTGGGTGCTCGAGGACGCGTTCCCGCTCGGCCGCCCCGCGTTCGAGGACGTCGGTGTGCAGGTGGTCGACGACGTCGAACCGTACGAACTGATGAAACTGCGCCTGCTCAACGCCAGCCATCAGGGTCTCTGCTATTTCGGGTACCTGTCGGGGTACCGGCTGGTGCACGACGTCGCCCAGGATCCGCTGTTCGCCGACTTCCTGCTGGCGTACATGGACGAGGAGGCCACACCCACCCTGGCGCCGGTGCCCGGGGTCGACCTCGACGAGTACAAGCGCACGCTCATCGAGCGCTTTTCCAATCCCGAGATCCGCGACACCGTCGCCCGGCTCTGCGCCGAATCGTCCGACCGCATCCCGAAGTGGCTGCTGCCGGTGATCCGCGAGAACCTGTTGTCCGACCGGCACATTCGACTGTCGGCCGCGATCGTGGCGAGCTGGGCCCGCTACGCCGAGGGCGTCGACGAGGACGGCGAACCCATCGACGTCGTCGACCAGTTGAAGGACTCCCTCGTCCCGATCGCGCGCAGCCAGCACGAGAACCCCACAGCCTTCATAGAGAACCGATCCGTCTTCGGCGATCTGGCCGACAACCCGCGCTTCGTCACCGCCTACCTGTGGGCGCTGGACTCACTGCACGGCGTCGGCGCACGGAAGACGCTCGAGGCCCTGCGTGAGAAGGTGCAGTCATGAGTCTGATCATCGGTGAAGCCCTCATCGACATCGTCACGGCGAGCGACGGCACGACCACCGAATACGTCGGCGGCAGCCCGCTCAACGTCGCGGTCGGTCTCGGCAGGCTCGGGCGTCCGGTCGAGTTCGTCACCCGGATCGGCGACGACACCCGGGGTGCTGCGATCGTCCGGCACCTGCAGCAGTCGGGGGTGAGCGTCGCGCCCGGCAGTGTCACCGCGCAGCGAACGGCGACCGCGCACGCCACCCTCGACGCCGCCGGGTCCGCCACCTACGAGTTCGACCTCGAGTGGGATCTTCCCTCCCCCAGCGGTGCGTCGGCCCCGTCGCTCGTGCATACCGGTTCCATTGCCGCCGTGCTGGAACCCGGCTGCGATGTGGTGGCAAACATGCTCGACCGCCGCCGCTCCTCGGCGACGATCAGCTACGACCCCAACGTGCGACCGGTGCTGGTCACCGACCGGGCCCGCGCCCGGCAGCGGATCGAGCACCTCGTGTCGATCTCCGACATCGTCAAGGTCAGCGACGAAGACCTGCGCTGGTACGACCCCGACCGGGATCCGGTCGACATCGCCCGCGCATGGCTGTCCCGCGGTCCGGCGATGGTCGCGGTGACGAAGGGCGCCGAGGGCGCCTTCGCGGTCTGCGCGGCCGGACTCGTCGAGGTCGCAGCCCGGAACGTCGAGGTGGTCGACACCGTCGGGGCCGGCGACGCGTTCATGGCCGGACTCCTCGACGGATTCTGGTCGCACGGCTTCCTCGGCGCGGAGAGCCGCGCCGCCCTCCGCGCGATCGAACCGAACGAACTGCGGAACGTGCTCGACAACGCCGTGCTGATGTCCGGTCTCACGGTCGCGCGCGCCGGGGCGGACCTCCCCACCCGCGAGACACTGGACCGCGCGGCGGGTGTCCGGCAATGACACTCGTCGCGGGAATCGACTCGTCCACCCAGTCGTGCAAGGTGATGGTCTGCGACGCCGACACCGGCGCACTCGTCCGCGAGGGCAAGGCCCCGCACCCGGACGGCACCGAGGTCGATCCGCAGGCGTGGGCTTCGGCCCTCGACGCCGCCGTGGACGCCGCAGGTGGCCTGGACGATGTCGCCGCGGTGTCGGTCGGCGCGCAACAGCACGGCATGGTCTGCCTCGACGACGCGGGCACGGTCGTGCGTCCGGCGTTGCTGTGGAACGACACTCGCTCCGCCGGCGCCGCCGAACAACTGGTGGACGACCTCGGCGGGCCGGACGCGTGGGCGGACGCCGTGGGTGTGGTGCCCCTCGCCGCGATCACCGTCAGCAAGCTGCGCTGGCTCGCCGATTCCGAACCGGCGAACGCCGACCGGACGTCCGCGGTGTGCCTGCCCCACGACTGGCTCGCCTGGCAGCTCACCGGCAGGTCGGATCTCGGCACACTGGCCACCGACCGCGGCGACGCCAGCGGCACCGGATACTTCTCCGCCGCAACGGATTCCTACCGGTCCGACCTGCTGTCGCTGGCACTGCGGGGACGCACCGCCGCCGTGCCGCGTGTCGCCGGACCGGCCGAGCGGATCGGGGAGACCCGCTGGGGCGCCGCCGTCGGACCGGGCACCGGCGACAATGCCGCCGCGGCGCTCGCTCTCGACGCGCGGGAAGGTGACGTCGTCGTCTCCGTGGGAACGTCGGGTGTCGTGTCCGCGGTATCGGTGACACCGGCGAACGATCCGGGCGGTTTCGTCGCCGGCTTCGCCGACGCCACCGGACGCCAGCTGCCGCTCGTGTGCACGCTGAACGCCGCCCGGGTCCTCGACGCGACCGCCTCGCTGCTGGGGGTCGATCACGACGAGCTGTCGCGGCTGGCGTTGTCGGCGCCGTCCGGCAGCGGCGGCCTGGTGATGGTGCCGTACTTCGAGGGCGAACGCACCCCCAACCGTCCCGACGCCACCGGATCCGTTCACGGTCTGCGGCTGGCCAATTCGACGCCCGCGCACCTCGCCCGCGCGGCCGTCGAGGGGCTGCTGTGCGGCCTGGCGGAAGGCATCGACCACCTGATCGCCCAGGGTGTCACGGTGCGCCGCATCCTCCTGATCGGCGGCGGTGCCCGCTCACAGGCACTGTGTGAACTCGCGCCCGCCATCTTCGGGGCGCCGGTGCTCGTTCCGCAGCCGGCGGAATACGTCGCGATCGGCGCGTGCCGTCAAGCGGCCTGGACCCTGGCCGGGACCCCCGAGCCGCCGCAGTGGAGCCAGACGTCCACCCGGCGCTTCGAGGCCGACCCGGCACCCGACGTCCGCGAGCGGTACAGGCGCTCCGCGCCTGTGCGCGGTTAACGAGTCTCTGGACTCCTTAACCGCGCACAGGTGGCTACGCCACCTTCACCAGCATCTTCCCGACGTTCGCGCCGCGCATGAGCTGCAGGAACGCGTCGACCGAGTTCTCGATGCCGTCGACGACGGTCTCGTCGTGCACCACGTCGCCGGACGCGAGCCACGGTCCCATCTTGGCGGCGAACTCGGGGAACACGTGGGTGTAGTTGCCGAGCGTGAAACCCTCGAGGGTGAGCCCGCGGCTGATGATGTTCACCATGTTGTCGGGGCCGGGAGTGCGCTCGGTGGCGTTGTACGCCGCGATCGCGCCGCACAGTGCGGCCCGCCCGCCGAGGCGCATGACGTCGAGGGCGGCCTCGAGGTGGTCGCCACCGACGTTGTCGAAGTAGACGTCGATGCCGTCGCCCGCGAGTCCGCGCAGCTGCTCGCGCACGGGTGCCTGCTTGTAGTCGAAGGCCGCGTCGTATCCGTAGCGGTCGGTCAGCAGCGCGACCTTCTCCGCGGACCCGGCGGAACCGATCACCCGGGACGCGCCTTCGAGTCGTGCGATCTGGCCGGCGGCGGTCCCGACCGCTCCCGCGGCTCCGGAGATGAATACGGAGTCGCCGGCCTTCAGGTGGGCGATGTGGACCAGCCCGACGTAGGCGGTGAGCCCGGTCAGTCCGAGAATCCCCAGGTAAGCCGAGATCCGCACTCCCGGAATCTCTTCGACGACCCGGAACGCGGAGGCGTCACCCTGCGCGACGTCGCGCCACCCGAGGTCGTGGACGACCACCGAGCCGACCGGGTGGGTGGCGGCGGTGGATTCGACGACGCGACCGACGGCCCCGCCGGTCATCGTCTCACCCAGCACGAACGGCGGGATGTACGACTTCACGTCGTTCATCCGGCCGCGCATGTAGGGGTCGACGGAGACGAACTCGTTGAGCACGCGCACCTGGTCGGGCCCGAGTGCGGGTAGTTCGACGGTGGCGGTGCGGAAGTCGTCCGGGGTGGGCCAGCCCACCGGCCGATGGATCAGTTGAATCTGGGTGCTCGACGGCATGGTGTTCCTTTCGATGCATCTGAGGTCACAGCGCCAGTCCGAGCGCGAGGAGGATGACGGCGAGCAGCGGCAGGGTCCCCTGGGTGATCGCCGCGCGCGCCTTGTCGGGCGACGACAGCAGGAGCACGAGCGCCGCGAGCAGCATGGAGCCCGCTCCGGCGAAGACGAGGGCCGAACCGACGGCGGTGGCGCCGATGGCGACGGCGACGATGCCGACTGCCGTCACGATCGCCAGGAAGAGGTTGTAGAAGCCCTGGTTGAAGGCAAGCTCCCTGGTGGCGGCGGCCTCTTCGGCGCTGGTCCCGAACGTCGCGCGGGTGCGCGGCGCCGTCCAGAGGACGGACTCGAGCACGAAGATATACACGTGGAGCGCACTGGCGAGTGCGGCAAGAACAAGACCCGCGGCGACCATACGAAACCCCTCCTCGTTCTGAACTGACCATTTCAATATATACTGAAATGGTCGTTTCACAACCACGAGTGAGGACCGTCATGCCGCGCACGCAGGACTTCGACACGGCCGAGGTGGTCGCCCGCGCCCGCGACCTGTTCTGGGACAAGGGCTTCGAAGCCACATCGATACCCGACCTCGAGCGCGTCACCGGTTTGAATCGGTCGAGCCTCTACAACGCCTTCACCAACAAACGCGGACTCTACGACGCCGCCGTCCACGACTACCTGGACCGCGTGGTGCGTCCCCGGCTCCGCATCCTGACCGACGAGCCGACCCGCCCCGACGCCGCCTCGCGCTACTACCGCAGCCTCGCCGGCGCCCTCGCGTCCCTCCCCGATGAAGCCCCCGGACGCGGCTGCCTGCTGCTCAACAGTGCCGCCGGTTTCGCCGCACACGACGACGCACAACGGTCCGTCGTCGAGAGCTACCAGCGCGAACTGTCCGGGGCGCTCACCCACGCACTCCGAGCCCACGACCCCGACGCCTCGGCCGCCACCCTGCAGCACCGGGCCCGGCTCCTGACGTCCCTGTCCGTCAGCGCCCTCCTACTGTCGCGGGTCGACCGCGACGAAGCCGTCGCGGTCGCGAACACCGCCGTCGAACAGCTCGAGGAGTGGAGCCCCTCCCGTACGTGAGTGGCAAAGAGTGCCCCGGCACGCTTTGACGCTCACGTGGGGGTCAGGTGGCGGTCACCCAGTCCGCCATCACGTCCGCGAGCGCTTCCGCGCCCCGATTGCAGTCGTCGGCCTCGGCGAACTCGTCCGGCGAGTGCGACACACCGGTGGGGTTGCGGACGAACATCATCGCGGTGGGCACCTTCGCCGACAGGATCCCCGCGTCGTGACCGGCCGCGGTCGGGAGGACGGGGATGTCGCCGAGGTGGGCGAGGGAGCGGCGCAGTCGTTCCCGGGTGTCGTGCGGGAACTCGACGATCGGTGTCACCGATTCGGCGTCGACGTCGAGACCGATGCCGTCGGCGGCCGCGTAGGCCCGCGCCTCGGCGGTGATCTGCTGCACCAGTTTCGTCAGCGTCTCCTCGTCGGCGGCCCGGGCGTCGAGCCACGCCCGCACCTCCGACGGAATCGCATTGGCACCGTTGGGAAGTACCCGCACCTTGCCGAACGTCGCGACCGCCTCGTGCAGTGCCGCGGCGGACCGTGCGGTGTGTACCGAGGACGCGAACGCGAGCATCGGGTCGCGGCGGTCGACCAAACGGGTGGCACCTGCATGGTTGGCCTCCCCGGAGAACACGAACTGCCACCGCCCGTGCGGCCAGATCGACGAGGCCACGGCGATGGGGCTGTCGATCAGGTCGAGGGCGCGCCCCTGCTCGACGTGCAGTTCCACGTACACGCCGACGCGGTCGACGAGGTCGGGGTCCTCGCCGAGATGGTGCGGGTCGCGGCCGGCCGAGATCAGTGCCTCGCCGAGGCTGATGCCGTCGCTGTCCCGCAGAGCCAGAGCACGGGCAGGTGTCACCGCCCCGGTCGAGAGCTGTGAGCCGACGCAGGCGACACCGAACCGCGCACCCTCCTCGTCGGAAAACGCCGTGACCGCCACCGGACGCGTCGGCACGATCCCCCGTTCCCGCACCAGGTCGATCGCCGCGAACGCCGACACGACCCCGAGGGGTCCGTCGTAGGCGCCGCCGTCGGGCACGGAGTCGAGGTGCGACCCGGTGACGAAACTGTCGCGGGGATCACCCGACCATCCCTCCGGCATCCACCAGGCCCACAGGTTGCCGTTGCGGTCTTCCTCGACGCTCATCCCCCGCTGCCGGGCGCAGTCGCCGAACCATTCTCGCAGCGTCATGTCGGCGTCGTTCCACGCGAAGCGGCGGTACCCGCGCGTCGACTTGTGCTGACCGACATCGAGAATGGTCGCCCACAGCGAATCGAACGAAGTCATGTATTGGGTCCTCTACTCGTAGGAATAGGCGCTTCGCGCCCGTGCGTGGTTAACGAGTCTTTGGACTCCTTAAGCACGCACGGGTGGCGGAGCCGCCTACAGTGCGCCGGGGATCCAGGTGGTTCCGGCGAGGGGCACGCGTGCCATGGCGGACGCCTCGACGGTGAGGGCGACGAGGTCCTCGGGTTCGAGGTTGCGCAGGTGCGACTTGCCGCAGGCGCGGGCCAGGGTCTGCGCCTCCATGGTGAGCACCCGCAGGTAGTTCGCGAGCCGCCGTCCGCCCTCGACGGGGTCGAGGTTCTTCGACAGTTCCGGGTCCTGGGTGGTGATCCCGGCGGGGTCCTTGCCTGCCTGGAAGTCGTCGTAGAACCCGGCGGCGGAGCCGAGTTCCTCGTACTGCTTCGCGTAGCGGGGGCTGTTGTCTCCCAACGCGATCAGGGCGGCGGTGCCGATCGCGACGGCGTCCGCACCGAGGGCCATCGCCTTCGCGACGTCCGCGCCGCTCCGGATGCCACCGGACACGATGAGCTGCACCTTCCTGTGCACCCCGAGCTCCTGCAGCGCCTGGACCGCCTGCGGGATCGCCGCGAGGGTGGGGATGCCGACATGTTCGATGAACACGTCCTGGGTGGCGGCGGTGCCGCCCTGCATGCCGTCGACGACGACGACGTCGGCGCCGGCCTTCACTGCGAGTTTCACGTCGTAGTAGGTGCGGGTGGCACCGACCTTGATGTAGATCGGCTTCTCCCAGTTGGTGATCTCGCGCAACTCGATGATCTTGATTGCGAGGTCGTCGGGACCGGTCCAGTCGGGATGCCGGCACGCCGACCGCTGATCGACACCCATGGGGAGGGTGCGCATCCCGGCGACGCGTTCGGTGATCTTCTGTCCCAGCAGCATTCCGCCGCCGCCGGGCTTGGCGCCCTGCCCGAGGACGATCTCGATGGCGTCGGCCTTGCGCAGGTCGTCCGGGTTCATCCCGTACCGCGACGGCAGGTACTGGTAGACCAGGTTCTTCGACTGCCCGCGTTCCTCCGGGGTCATGCCGCCGTCGCCGGTGGTGGTGGACGTGCCGACCTCGCTGGCGCCGCGGCCTAGCGCTTCCTTCGCCTGCCCGGACAGCGCGCCGAAGCTCATGCCGGCGATGGTGATCGGGATGTCCAGGTGCAGCGGGAACTTCGCGTTGCGGTCGCCGAGGACGACGTCGGTGTCGCACTTTTCGCGGTACCCCTCGAGCGGGTACCGCGACATCGACGCGCCGAGGAACAGCAGGTCGTCGAAGTGGGGCAGCCTCCGCTTGGCGCCCCAGCCGCGGATGTCGTAGATGCCGGTCTCGGCGGCCCGCTGGATCTCGGAGATGACGCCGCGGTCGAACGTCGCCGATTCGCGCAGGGCCGGGTTCGGGGTGTTCATGACGGTTCTCCTAGTAGGCGCTGGCGTTGTCGACGTGGAAGTTGTAGAGCTTGCGGGCGGAGCCGTACCGGGTGAACTCGGACGGGTCGGCGTCGAAGCCGGCTTGATCGAGCAGTTCCCGCAGTTCCGTCAGGTGCTCCTCGCGCATCTCCTTCTTGATGCAGTCGGCGCCGAGGGACGCGACGGTGCCGCGGACGTAGATGCGCGCCTCGTACAGCGAGTCGCCGAGGGCTTCGCCGGCGTCGCCGAGGACGACGAGCCGGCCCGCCTGACCCATGAACGCGGACATGTGCCCGATGTTGCCGCCGACGACGATGTCGACGCCCTTCATCGAGATGCCGCAGCGCGCAGCAGCATTGCCGTCGATCACGAGCAGTCCGCCGTGGGCGGTGGCGCCGGCGGACTGCGACGCGTCGCCCTTGACGTGCACCGTCCCCGACATCATGTTCTCGGCGAGCCCGACGCCGGCGTTGCCGGTCACGGTCACGGTGGCCTGCTGGTTCATGCCGGCGCAGTAGTAGCCGACGTGCCCCTCGATCGTGACGTCGATGTCCGAGTCGAGGCCGCAGGCGAGTGCGTGCGCCCCCTGGGGGCCGGTGACGGTGACGACCTTCGGCGCCTCGGGCGAGGTGAGCCGTTCGTTGACGGCCCGGGTGCTCGACGACGCGAGGTCCAGGACAGTTGCTTCGGTGGTGGCTACCGGTGCCATACGTACACCTCTTCCGGTTCGGGCTCGAAGATTCGGGCGTTCTCGACGCCGGGCAGGTTCGCCAGGGCGCGGTATTCGGAGGCCATCGCGACCCACTGGTCGGTCTCGGCGATGACGGCGGGCTTGCAGGAGATGGCGTCGCGGACCACGGCGAACGAGTCGGCGGTCGAGACGAGGAGGGTGTAGAAGCCGTCGAATGTCTCGTTGAGCATGAGCAGCGCCTTCTCGAGATCGACGCCCTCGGCGAGTTGCTTGGCGACGAACCGCGCCCCGACCTCGGTGTCGTTGGCGCTGTCGAACACGACGCCGTCGCGTTCGAGCTGGTGCTTGATGCTCATGTGGTTCGAGAAGGACCCGTTGTGCACCAGGCACTCGTCGGGGCCGACGGAGAACGGGTGCGAACCCTCGGCGGTGACGGCGGATTCGGTGGCCATCCGGGTGTGGGCGACGCCCTGCCATCCGGTGGCGGCGGGCAGCCCGAACCGGTTCGCCAGGTCGACGGGGTTCCCGACGCCCTTGAGGACGGTGAGATCGTCGCCGAAGCCGATGACCCGTGCCGTGGGGACGAGGCTGCGCACGGCCGCCGCGAGGTCCCCCGCGCCGACGACGCCGTGCAGGATCGTGGTCGGGTCGAGGTCGAGTCCGGTGATGGTCGTGTCGAGGGTGGACGACAGCGTCGCGGCGAGATCCGCTGCGGGGATGGGGCAGTCGAGCAGCGAGACCGTCGACTCCCCTTCCGGCGACCAGGTCCGGTCGCCGTAGATGGCCATGCCGGCGGAATCGGGGCCGCGGTCGCACATCTGCGCGAGCATGTCGGTGAGCAGGGCGCCGAGTTGTGGGTAGAGGGACGGCTCACGCAGGTGAAGTCCGACGATTCCACACATGGATGTCTCCTTTCGGGAGGTCGTTCAGAACGCAGTCAGGTAGTGGTCGAGTTCCCAGGGGGAAACGGTGTTGTGCCAGGCGAAGAATTCCTCGCGCTTGAGTTTCGCGAAGTACTCGGCGACGCCGGGGCCCGCGACGTCGAGGGCGCCCGTCACGATCGGATCCGATTCCAGCGCGTCCATGGCGTGCAGCAACGTCATCGGCAGCATGTCGCTGGGGCTGTCGCCGGATCCCGGGGTGCCCGGGTCGAGGTCGCGGGCGATGCCGTCCAGGCCGGCGGCGATCGCGGTGGCGGCCGCGAGGTAGGGGTTGGCGGAGCCGTCGCCGCCGCGCAGTTCCACCCGGTTCTTGTCCGGCACCCGCAGGTAGTGGGTGCGGTCGTTGCCACCGTACGTGGCGTACCGCGGCGACCAGGTGGCGCCGCTGCTCGTCGAGGTGGCGCCGGTTCGCTTGTAGGAGTTTACGGTCGGGGCGATCACGCCCTGCAGCGCGCACGCATGCTCCAGAATGCCGGCGATGAACGCGTATGCGGTTTTCGACAGTCCGAGCCCCTTGGGGTCGTCACCGTCCGGGAACACCGAACCGCCGTCGTTCCACAGCGACAGGTGCAGGTGCATGCCCGACCCGGTGCGGTCGGAGAACGGCTTCGGCATGAACGTGGCCTTCATGCCCCGTTTCTCGGCGATCACCGACAACAGGTACCGGGCGGTGATCACCCGGTCCGAGGTGGTCATCGCGTCGGCGTAGTCGAAGTTCTGCTCGAACTGCCCGTTGCCGTCCTCGTGGTCGTTGGCGTAGTTGCCCCACCCGAGCGTGTTCATGGCCTGCGACACCTCGGTGAGGTGGTCGTACATCCGGGTGACGTCGCGGGCGTCGTAACACGGCTGACGGCTGACGTCGTCGGTGTCCGCGGTGGTGAGGGGACCGTCGCCGGTGCGGTTGACGAGGAAGTACTCGATCTCCGCCCCGACGTTGACGGACAGGCCGAGTTCGGCCGCCTTCTTCAGCGTCTCCTTCAGGATCACCCGCGGCGCATACGGCCACGGCGTGCCCTCCACGTGGGGGTCGCAGTGCACGATCGCGAGTCCGGGCTTCACGAACGGGATCGGCGTGAACGACGAGACATCTGGCACGGCAACGAGATCGGAGTCCTTCGGCTCCTGCCCCATGTGCCCGGCCGCGTAGCCGGCGAAGCCCACGCCGTCGTCCTGAAGTTGCTCGACGGCCTCGATCGGGACGAGTTTGGCGCACGGTTTCCCGGACAGGGTGACGAACAGGGCGAGGATGAAGGTGGTTCCGGTGGCCCGGGCCACCTCGGACAAGGTCTGCGGTGGGGATGCCACGATGTTCTGCGCGGTGAACGCGTCAGCAGTGTCGACAGCCATGGGGAGCTCCTGAACTGGTGGTCTACGGGTGAGGTGGTTTGTGGGTCAGCGCATCTCGCCGGCGCCCTCGTAGGGGTGCAGGCTGAAGAGGAGGTCGCCCTCCTCGAAGCGCGAGTAGCGGAAGTCGGACGGCTCGACGTTCGGGAGGGTGGTCGTGCCGTCGTCGAGCAGCATGTCGGCGACGAGGCGCCCGACCGCGGGGGAGATCTTGAAACCGTGACCGGAGAACCCGGTGGCGAGGAACAGCCCGGCGACGGGCGCGGGCCCGATGATCGGGTTGTAGTCGGGGGTGACGTCGTACGCCCCGACGTACGAGGACGTGATGCGCGGGTCCGGCATGTCCGGCAGCCGGTTGCCCAGCTTCATGATGTTCTTCTCGATGGTGCTGTCGTCCGCGCGGTTGCTGTACTTGTCGGGGTCGATGTATTCGGGCGCGGCATGGTCGCTGTTCCCGACGAGCAGTTCGCCGTTGGGTTCGCGGCAGATGTACTGCAGTCCGGCGAGATCCGACAGCACCGGAACCTCCGGCGTGGGAACTCCCTGATCGATCAGGACGAGTTGCGCGCGTTGGGCTTTCACCGGGATGTCGACGCCGACTCCGGCACCGAGTTCGGGCGCCCACGGGCCGGTCGCGAGGATCACGTGCTCGGCGTGCACCTCGTCGCCGTTACCCAGGGTCACGCCGTAGACGCGGCCGTCGGTGTTCTGCAGCAGCGACGCTACCGGCGTGCTCTGGCGGATCGTGACGCCCAGCTTGCGGGCGGACGCGCCGAACGCCATGCCGGCCATGTACGCCTCGCCGCGGCCGCCGAGGGGCTCGTAGGCGAAGGCGGCGAAATCGTCGAGGTGCAGCCCCGGCCACAGCTCGGCCATCTTGTCGTGGCCGATGTAGTCGACGTCGATGCCGAGGCCCTGCATCATCGCGACGTTCGCCTTGAGCGGGTCGATGTTGTTCTCGCCGACGCCGACGACGTACCCGCACTGGCGGAACGCCATGTCGTCGCCGAAGATCTCCGTGGCCCGCGTGAAGATGTCGACGCCGTACCAGGACATCGCCGCCAGCGACGGCGTCCCGTAGTGGCACCGGACCACGCCGGACGACTTGCCGGTCATGCCCGAGCACAAGGTGTCGCGCTCGAGGACCAGGACGTCGGTCTCGCCTCGGTCCGCGAGCGACCACGCGATGGCGAGACCCTCGAGTCCTCCACCGACGATCACGAACTTTGCTGTCTCTGTCACGTTGCTTCCTTCATTCGGCCGGACGGTCGGGCTCTGGTGGCTGCGGTAGCGGTTCGTTTCACCTCATGAATCGCTGTTGTTCACCATGAAACAGTTCTACTATGTCCATCGCGTTACGGCAATGTTGTGGCCGAATCACCAAAATCTCCGGTCCAACTGAGGCTTCGGCAGGATAATGCGGTCCTGAACAGCGAACTTTCCGGGTCGCCAACTGGATTTACGCCACTGAAATGTGCAATGTGGTTTCCTGTTGCTACCCCGAGTTTCACGAAGGGGATTCGCTCTTCACCACCCTCCATCGCCTCTCACAGGAGACTCCATGACCACGACCGACAAGCCCACCGCCGTCCCGTTCCGCGTCACCGCCGGATTCCACGAGAACCTGCCGCAGATGCCGGTCTCGCAGTACCCGGGCACCAAGGGATACATCGACGACGTCTTCGCCAACCCGGACGGCTCCGAGATGTCGGCCGGCTACTTCGAACTCCAGCGCACCGACGCCCCGCTCGACTACTACTACGCGTACGACGAGATGAAGGTCGTCCTCGAAGGCGAGTTCACCCTGGAGAACCTCGACACCGGCCAGGTCGAGGTGGCGAAGGCGAAGGATGCGATCTTCTTCCCCAAGGGGTCGCGCATCCGCTTCACCACCCCCGACCGCGCGCTGGCCTACTTCGTCGGCCACCGTTCCTTCGCACCCTGATCCGCGATGGCCGTCTCGATGAGGTCGACGAGCGTCCCACGGTGGCGGTCCGATTACTCGGCCGTCGACGACCTGGCGGCCGGCGCTCGCGTCACCTGCTACGTGCTCGTCTCGGACGGTTCGGTCGGTGATCGAATACTGCGCGAGCTGTCCGAGCGGGTCGCCCCGGTACCGACTCGCACGCTGGCCGTCGAGAACGTCGACGGATCCGGGCTCGACGACCTGCTGTCCGAAGCGCGCATCGGGTGGCGATTCGTGGTCGCGGGTTCCGAGCGGACGGTGGGGGCGGTGCGCTCCCGGCTGGTCTCCGCGGGCGCATTGCCCTCTGAGATCGCCGCCGTGATCAGCGACGGGGACACCGGGGTGCGCGACGTGTACTGCGCGCACTGCCACACGACGTCCCCGAACGTTCCGGTGGCCATGGGCGGGCAGACACCGTGCACGGGGTGTTCCGAAGAGCTGACCGTCTACCACCACTTCTCCCGGCGCCACAGCGCGTATCTGGGTTACCGAGCTGACGCGGAGGAACTGCCATGACCATGGTGCTCGAAACGGTTGCGGGCGAAGATGTTTCCGGTACGCTCGCCCTGACGGTGCGCGAGGCCCGGCTGCTGTGCCCGGGTGTCCGGCACGTCGTCCTCGCGGACCCGGGCGGCCGCGCCCTGCCGACGTTCACCCCGGGCAGCCATATCGCGGTGAACTGGTCCGAGGGCAGGCACAACTCGTACTCGCTGACGGGGCCGTCGATCGAGCCGGACCACTACGCGATCTCGGTCCGGCTCGACGAGAACGGCCACGGCGGTTCGCGCTGGGTCCACGACCTCCAGCCGGGGCAGACCGTCCGGGTGAGCCGCCCGCGCAGCGCATTCGCGCCGATCCTCAACGCCCGGCACCACATCCTGGTCGCGGGCGGGATCGGCGTCACGCCGATCCTGTCGCACGTGCGGGCCGCCCTCGAATGGGGTCGGTCGTTCGAGGTGATCTACTCCTTCCGCGATCGTCAGGGGGCGCACGCCGACGAACTGGCGGCGCTGTGCGGCGACCGGCTCGTCACGGTGCCCACCCCCGACGAACTGCGCGAGACCTTGGTTCCCACACTGGCGGACCAGCCACTCGGCACCCACGTCTACACGTGCGGACCCGCGCCGATGATCGCCGCGGTCGCGGAGTGGGCCCGCGAATGCGGCTGGCCACCGGGCCGCGTGCACTCGGAGGCGTTCGGCGCGGGCCCGCTGCCCGAAGGAAACCCGTTCGCCGCCAAGCTCGGACGCACCGGGATGATCGTCCCCGTCCCGTCGGGCACCAGCCTTCTGGAAGCCCTGCTGGACAAGGGCATCACCGTCCCGAACCTGTGCCGGCAGGGAGTGTGCGGCGAATGCCGGCTGTCGGTCCGCGGCGGCGAGGTCGAGCACCGCGACCTGTTCCTCACCGACGAGGAGAAGGCGTCCGGGGATTCGATCATGCCGTGCGTGTCACGGGCCGTAGGAGACCGATTGGAGCTGGAATTGTGACCTCGACCGACTCGCGTACCGCGCATTTTCCCTTCCCCTTCCCCCGCGACCAGTACCGCTACAGCACCAACGTCGAGCCGGCCGGGAACCCGACCGAAACCCTGGCCGGCAGCTGGGGCGGCACCCGCATCGCCATCGACGACCACTACCACCGCGAACTCGCCGAGCGCGAACGAATCCTCACCGCGGACCCGTCGCGGCACCAGTGCCTGCCGCACATGGTCCCCGCCGCCTGGGACGCGATGCTCACCCTGATGCGCACCCTCGCCGCCGAATACCCCGACACCATGGCCCTCGAACGTCGCGGGGACACCTGGTTCTGGCGGAACGACCTCCTCGGGATCGAGCACAGCTTCGTGTTCGGCGACCTCACCACGTTGCCGGCGCCGCCGCTGCTGTACATCTGCGGCCAGATCCAGGAAGACGTCGTGCTCCTCGATCAGCGTGAGGGCGCATTGTGGGGCGACGCCGGCTTGGTGACATTCGCCGCGGACTGGTCCTTCGGATTCGACGTCGGGATGAGCTTCCTCGAGATCCACGGCCCCGTCCCGCGTATCCACACCGAGAAGATCATCACCCGCGCCCACAACTTCCTGATGCGGCTCGAACCCGGCCAGAGCTACCGGCGCACCAACTGGACGCTGACCGTCGACGGCACACTCGACACGTCCACCGAGACCTATCCGGAGTGGGGGAAGGACCGTCGCACGCTCGCCGACGGACCGCTCGACGAGGTCGGCGACCGACTGTTCCTCAGAACCGAAGTGCAGCACCTGATCCGGCTCGCCCACTCCGGCGCTGTCATGTTCCTGATCCGCACCTACCTGCTCCCGCTCCGCGACGTCGCGTCCGTCCCCGAGTGGGGTGCACGGCTGTACAAGGTCCTCGAGGACCTTCCGGTGGACATGGCCGAATACAAGGGCATCAGCCGCACCCGCGAGCCCGGAATGAGATGGCTCGCGGCCCACGGGGGTGTGGAACTGTGACGCTGGTTGACGGGCGACGGCGGGCAGTCCCCTGCAGCGATCAGGTGGCTCTCGACCTCGTCCTCGCGACAGTCTCCGTGATCGCCCGCGACGGACTGCGCGGTCTGACGGTCCGGGCCGTCGCCGCGGAGGCGGGCATCACGGACGCGGAAGTCCGGCAGAGTTTCGCGTCGACGGACGCCCTCGTCGACGCCGCACTCCGGTACGCGCTGGACAAGAGCGCGAGCGTCTTCGCCGACATCGCCGACGGGTCGTCACTCGACCACTTCGTCGAGCACCTCACGGACCTCGTCGCCCGAGACCCCGACCTACAGGTCTTCCAGTACGAGCTGATGCTCGAATCCCGGCGGACACCTCGCCTCGACGCACATGTGAAGCTGCTGTACGCCACGTACATCGAGGCGACGTCCCAGGCCCTGACCCGCCTGGGCATCATCGCCGACGAAGATCTGACCCTGCTGGTGTACTCGGCGATCGAGGGTTTCATCATGCACCAGCTGGTCGCCAAGGATCGTCCCGCCACCGAGCGCGCCATCGAGCGCCTGCGCCGGATTCTGTCGACCGCGAGGTGACCCCCAGGTGAGTGGCAAAGTGTGCCCCGGCACGCTTTGCCACTCACCTGGGGAGGATCTGGGCGAGAACCCCGTCCGTCATAGTTCCGTCATCGTCCAGTCGACGAGTTCGACGATCTGATCGAGCAGGCCGGCCACGAGGATCTGATCTCGGCCATGGTCGTCTCGCTCGCCGGTGGACTGTTCATAACCAAGACCGGCCGATACAAGGCGATCCCGATCGTCGGCGCCGCCATGCTGGTGGTGGGACTGTGGCTGTTCTCCACCATGGACGCGAAAACCTTGATCGCGCAGAACAGTGTGCCGATCCGAGACATGGGCACCGCGACCGGCACCGCCACCTTAGCCCGCAACATGGGCGGGTCGGTCGGAGTCGCCCTGCTCGGCGCGATCTACGCCAGCCAACTCACGTCGTCGCTGGGCGACACCGGCGGGCAGGGAGCCCCCAGCGCCACCGGGATGTCCCCGGCAGCGTTGCACCAACTTCCCGAGGCCGTGCAGGTCGTTCAAACAAGCCGTTGTCAACGGCACCCACGCGATCTTCCTGTGGGGGCCGTCATCGCCGCCGCCGCGTTCGTCCTCGCCTGGCTCATCACGGAAGTGACACTCCGGGAGACCCTCACCCCGGACGACGTGGCCGAGCTGGCCGACAGCATCGGACACTGACCGCCGGCCGTCCAAATCTTCCCTGCAGCGACTGAAGTCATGCCTCTCGAGTCGGGTACCGACGAGCAACGGATTGCCGTCGCGGCCCGCAGGATGGAGCGGATCCCGATGGATGCGACAGAAGCGACAAGCACGTATGCTGTTACTACCGTCGCATCGGAGGAGGCGAGCAATGAGCATCGACCATGACCTCGGCGCGGAACTCCGTGCCCTGCCCGATGGCGAGTTCTTCGCCCTCCTCGCCCGAGAAGTCGCCAACCGCGAGTCGATGAGCTCGGTGCGCAACGCTCTCCTCTCGCTTGTCGCCTCCGGCCCCACCCTCAGCGCCTCCATCGCCTCGGCGGTGCCCACGCACGCACTGACGGAGTCGATCGCGCGGGCCCGAATCGAGACCACGGCACGACAGGCGATTTTCGAGCATCCACATCTCGAAGCGAACGATGTCGCCGATGTCCTGCGCTCTCGCGACAGCAACCGACGCAGCCCAGCCAGCCGGTTGCGCGAACGGGGCGACATTGTCGGATACGAGATCGGCGGGCGCTATCTCTACCCCAGCTTCCAATTCGACGCAGCGACCGCGAAGGTTCGGCCTGTCGTCGCGGAGATCAACCAGCTCCTGAACGCCAAGCACGACCCCTGGGGAGTGAGTTCCTGGTGGATCAGCCCATCCGGGTGGCTCCCGGACGGGCAATCGCCCGCCGACCTCGCTGCGGAGGGCGGGCAGGACGATCGGATCCGCGCCATCGCCCACGACCTGCTGGCGGACTGAACCGGTGCCCGCGGCACCACCGCCACCCGATCTGACCGGTAGACCCGCCCTGGTGCCACTACCCGCGGGAACCGAACTGTGGCGAATCCACCACGAAGATTACGCGGCCAATGCCGTGAACCCGACCCCTCAGCCGACCATACCCGGCGGTGCCCGATTCGACAGCCTCACTGGTGATTACGCCTATACCTACCTCGGCGATTCACCCGAGGCAGCCGTCGCCGAGACCCTGTGCCGGGACCTGGCCGTGACAGCCCGCCCCCGATTGGTGCCGCGCGCCCGAATCTCAGGGCGAGTCCTGAGCCGACTTACCGTCGTCACCGAGATGACCGTAATCGCCTTGCACGGATCACACCTGTCGGCGGTCGGACAGGACACCTGGCTCACCAAATCCGACCCCTCCGACTACGTGCTCACCCGAACCTGGGCGCGTGCACTGTTCGCCGCGGCGCCGTCGGCCGACGGACTGGTATACCGCTGCAGGCACAACGAGGACAAGTTCGCCTGGATGCTCGCCACCGATCCCACCCGCACCATCCATCCCGCTCTCACCGTCAACAGCGATGATTCCGTGCCACTCCCGAGCACGATCGGCCTGGTGCTCGTCGAACGGATGCTCGCGCACTACAACGCGACCCTGGCCTCGACAGTCTGACCGACACTCATGGCGAAAACGACAAGCTGCGAAGAAAGACCGGGGTGGTGATGCACGGTGCATCACCGGCATCCGCAGGTGATGCACGGTGCATCACGCGACGCGTTGTTGGTTCAGATCCATCCCGAGGCGACTCCCCCAGGTGAGTGCCAAAGTGTCCCCCGGCACGCTTTGGCGCTCACCTGGGGAAGACCTGGGCGAGCACGACCGACGCCGGTCCGGACAGGTGCACCGACCCCTGTTCGACGAGCAGGCAGTCGCCGGGTTCGAGTGACCCGAGGTCCGTCGTGAGGCCTCCGCTCAGGACCAGGGCGAGGACGGCCTCCCGTCCGCCGGCGGGCATCTCGTGCGCCGTTCCGATCTCGACGATGTCCACCGAGGCGGCCGTCGTGGACCGGTGGACCATGACGTTGAACGCCTCGGTCGCCCCGGTCGCCACGCAGGCGGGACCGTCCTCACCGGCGAACGGGGTCGGGCTGAGGCGCGGAATCACCGCCGGGGCGTCGCCGAAGTCGAGCGACACCGGATGGTCGCCGATCACCGTGAAGATGCGGTCCACCTCGGGGAACGGCGAGAACGTCGAGTTCCCGTCGAGCGTCGCGACGCTGAACCGCCACCGGGACGCGGCGCCGGCGGCGATCTCCGCGGTCGTCCCGGCACCGTTGGCCCACGGCGTGATGCGACGTTCCGCGCGACGGATGATGCGTGCCCCGCGAGCTGTTGTCACCCGTACTCCTCACTCACAATGTCCACTGCCACGATACAGCGTTTCACCTTTGGCGACAGAAAGCCCGGGTCGAATCCGTAACGCATTCGTCACGCGACGCACTATTTCCGCAATCTCCACTTTGGTTCACTGACGATAGACATTGATTCCCATCGGCGGACACTGCGGGTGTCCCGCCATCCTCGATCAAGGTGGACGACTATGAACGAAGCAGTCGCTGCGGCCGACACCGCCTGGATTCTGGCGGCCTTCACGGCGGTGAGCCTGATGGTCCCGGGCCTGGCCATGTTCTACGGCGGAATGGTCAGCGTGCGCAACACGCTCAACATGGCCATGATGACGTTCGGCGCGTTCGCCGTCGTCGGGGTGCTGTGGATCGTGTTCGGCTACTCGGCCGTGCTCGGCAATTCCCTCGGCGGCCTCGGCCTCCTGGGCGACCCGCTCGAGTTCTTCGGCTCCAGTGCACTGCTGGAGGCCCCCGCCGAACCCGGACTGCCACCCGCGCTGGTCTCCGGATTCCAGCTGTTGTTCGCCGGTATCACCGTGGCCCTCATCTCGGGCGCTCTGGCCGACCGGATGAAGTTCGGCGCGTGGATGCTGTTCGCCGGACTGTGGGCCACGTTCGTCTACTTCCCCGTCGCCCACTGGGTCTTCGCATTCGACTCGGAGGACGGATCGGTGATCGGCGGATGGATCGCCAACACCCTCGGCGCCATCGACTTCGCCGGCGGCACGGCGGTGCACATCAACGCCGGCGTCGCTGCCCTCGCCGTCGTCCTGGTTCTGGGGGCCCGCAAGACGTTCCCCGTCTCGCCGCGCCCGCACAGCCTTCCCCTGACCATGCTCGGCGCCGGCATCCTGCTGTTCGGCTGGTTCGGGTTCAACGGCGGCTCGGCACTGTCCGCCGGTAACAGCGCGTCGGTCGTCATCCTCAACACCGTCGCCGCGGCGTGTGCAGGCATCTGCGCGTGGCTGGCCGTCGAGAAACTGCGGGAAGGCCGGGCCACGTCGCTCGGCGCGGCATCCGGGCTGATCGCCGCCCTGGTCGCCATCACGCCCGCCTGCGGCGCCGTCTCCCCCCTGGGCGCGTTGGCGGTCGGCGCCGCGGCCGGCGCGGTCTGCTGCTTCGCGGTCTCCTGGAAGTACCGGCTCGGCTACGACGACGCGCTCGACGTCGTCGGCGTGCACCTGGTGGGCGGCATCCTCGGCACCCTCCTGATCGGGTTCCTCGCGGACCCGGCCGCACCCAACGGCGCAGCGGGACTGCTCTACGGCGGCGGCTTCGACGTGCTGTGGCGCCAATGTGTCGCCGTGGCAGCCGTTCTCGCCTACTGCTTCGTCGTCACCCTGGTGATCGCCGCGGCACTGAAGAAGGTCATGGGCATCCGGGCAGACCAGGACAGCGAATACGACGGCCTCGACGTGTCCGTCCACGGTGAGACCGCCTACGTGCTCGACGCCGTCGGCCTCACCGGTGCATCCAAGCACGGCGCGGACGCGGTGCTCGGTGCGGAAGCCATCACCGCGGAAGCGGTGGGAGACCCCGCGAAGGCCTGATCCAGCGCCGCACACAGACCGGGCCCTGTCCGCAGCATTCCGCGGGCAGGGCCCTGCCTTCGTCGCCGACTACGTCAGGCTCTGAGCCAGACTCCGAAGCCGATCGCTGTAGTTGTTCGGCTGGGCGGACAGGAACTGGGTCAGCACGATTCGATCGAATTCCTCCATCGCGGCCGAATCACCCGTGATTGCTGCATGATTCGCGACTTCGTGTTCGAGCAGTTCGACCGCCTCACGCCACCCGCACACAGCGGGGCTGCCGAGTTCCATCTGCGGCTCGAATCGTAGGGGTTGATCGAGTGGACTCCCGAGAATTTCCTGCAGGTGGTCCTCGAGGGTGCCGCGCGCCAGTCGGATGATCAGCTGAGACTGCCCTTCGTGCCACTCCATGCTTGCGCGGCGTCCCGGCGACAGAATCGACGCGACCGTCATGGTCGAGTCGAATTCTTGTGCGCCGGAGGTAATTCGGGCCGTGCCCGACAGGGGAATCTGAACGACGTAGAAGTCGCCGTGATCATCCGCGTTCATCCGCGCATCGGTGCCGTAATCGAAATAGTAGAGGCCGATCGCGCCCGCGGTGGCCAGGCTGACCGGCTCGGCGGGATCGAAGGGCAGCGCCGCTTTTCCGCCGGACGCTATCTGAACTGTCGCCAACATTGCTACCACGACCTTTCGAACCACCCGCCACTCTACGCCCGGCACACGGCGTGGAGGAAGGACGAAACAGCGGTCGGAGGAGTCACTCCTCGTGATGGTCCGGGTACGCGGTGACGGCGAGGAACCGGATGGGCAACCGCACGAGGTCGTTGGGACCGTGCAGGCCTTCGCCGTCGAGGAGCAGCGAGTCGCCCGGTCGCAGCGTGTACTCGGCCTCGCCGTGCCCGTAGACCATGACGCCCTCGAGCATGTACAGCAGTTCGGTGCCCGCGTGCTGGAACAGCGGAAACGTCTCGCTGGCGTCGGTGAGCGTGACCAGCACCGGTTCGAGTCGCTTGTGCTGCCCGCGCAGGGCGCCGAGGAGTTCGTAGTGGTGCCCCACCCGGGTGCCGCGTCCGACGATGACCGCGCCGTGGCCCGCCTCGACGTACACGGCGTCGCGGGCGGTGTCTGCACCCCGGAACAGGGAGGTCACCGGCACGTCGAGTCCGGCGGCGAGCCGCGCCAGCGTCGACAGACTGCACGACGTCTGCGAGTTCTCGATCTTCGACAGCATCGCCTTGGAGATCCCGACCTTGGCCGCCATGTCGCCGACGGACAGCCCGCTGGCCTTGCGGAGCGCCCGGACCTGCCTGGCGATCACCTTCTCCAGGTCGGGCCCGGTCGGCGTGTCGGACGGTACCTCCCGCTCGACGGGCGCGGGGTCTCCCGTGTCGCGGTGAACCTCGGTCTCGGGTCGAGTCGTCACGCCCGCATCGTAACAGCGCTGTTTACTGTCAGGAAACCGCGACTCGGTGCCCGCGGACGGCGAATCGGTGCGCATACGAGCAACAACCATGCGCGTGCGTGCAAGACGACGCCGCCCCCACACCCGCATGCTTGTGACAGCCATCACAACACCACTGGGAGAGTTGACGCCATGACCGCAGTACACGAGAACGTCAGTGCCACAGGGCTTCCTGATGGAACCGCCACGCAGCTGTTCATCGGCGGGCAGTGGCGTCCGGCGTCGGACGGCGGAACGTTCACCGACCTGAACCCGGCCACCGGACGCCCCCTCGTCGACGTGGCCGCCGGAACCGGGCAGGACATCGACGACGCCGTCGCCGCGGCGCGGTCGCAGCTGAACGGTGAATGGGGATCACTGCCCGGTGCCGCCCGCGGACGGATCCTGAACAAGGTCGCCGATCTCATCGAGCGCGACGGCGAGATCCTCGCCCGGCTCGAGGCCCTCGACGTCGGCAAGCCCGTCGGCCAGCCCACCATGCTCGACATCCCGATGGCCGCGGGCACGTTCCGGCACTTCGCCGGCTGGGCCGACAAGATCACCGGCCAGTCCATCCCGACCGCCGGCTACTTCGGTCAGCCCACCCACTCGTACACCGTCCGCGAACCGGTCGGCGTGATCGGCGCGATCGTCCCGTGGAACACCCCGCTGATGATCTCGGCGTGGAAGATCGCCCCGGCGCTGGCCGCCGGAAACACCCTGGTGGTCAAGCCGCCGGAGGACGCACCGCTGTCGATCCTGCACCTGGCGACGCTGCTCGAGGAGGCCGGACTGCCCGCAGGCACCGTCAACGTCGTGCCCGGCCTCGGCGAGATCGCCGGCGACGCACTCGCCGCCCACCCGGGCGTGGACAAGATCAGCTTCACCGGCAGCCCCCGCGTCGGGCGGATCATCGCCAAGCGCGCCGCGGACACGTTCAAGCGCACCACCCTCGAACTGGGTGGCAAGTCCCCGCAGATCATCCTCCCGGACGCCGACCTCGAGGCCGCGATCAACGGCACCGCGATGGGTCTGTTCTTCAACCAGGGCGAGGTCTGCGCCGCGGGCACCCGCATCCTGGTGCACCGGTCGCTGTACTCGCAGGTCGTCGACGGTCTCGCCGCCGCCGCGTCCGCCCAGGTCCTCGGCGACCCGTTCGACCCGGCCACCACCATGGGCGCCCTGGTCAACGCGAAGCAGCGCGACACCGTCCTCGACTACATCGCGGCCGGACGCAGCGAGGGCGCCCGCGTCGCCGCCGGCGGCGGCCGCCCGGACGGGGACGGGTTCTTCGTCCAGCCGACCATCTTCGCCGACGCCAACAACGACATGAAGATCGCGCGGGAGGAGATCTTCGGACCCGTCGGCACCGTCATCGCGTTCGACACCACCGACGAGGCGATCGCGATCGCCAACGCCACCGACTACGGACTCGCCGCCTCGATCTGGACGCGCGACGTCTCCCACGCCCACACCCTCGCCGGCAAGGTCCGGGCCGGAGCGGTGGCCGTGAACGGCTGGGCACCGATCGATCCCGCCCTGCCCTGGGGCGGCATGAAGACCAGCGGCACCGGACGCGAACTCGGCTGGGCCGGAATCGAAGCCAACACCGAGGAGAAGGTCGTCACCATCATCCTCTGATCCCGTACACCATCGACGTCGTCGGACAGGAGCAGCAAACATGAAGACCCAGGCCGCTGTGTTGTGGGAACCCGGTCAGCCGTGGCAGATCGAAGAACTGGAACTCGACCCGCCGAAGCACGGGGAGGTGCTGCTGCAGTTGGCGGCGTCGGGGATGTGCCATTCGGACGAACACGTTCGGGACGGGAGCCTGCCGCTCGAGTACTACCCGTTCATCGGCGGGCACGAGGGCGCCGGTGTCGTGCTCGAGGTCGGACCGGGGGTCACCAGCGTCGAGAAGGGCGATCACGTCGCACTCGGATTCATCCCCGCGTGCGGGCGGTGCCGGCAGTGCGCGACCGGACAGTCCAGCATCTGCGACCTGGGTGCTCACCTGCTCGAAGGATGGCAGATCTCGGACGGTACGGCGCGCCACCACGTGCGCGGCAAGGACGCTGCCATCCAGTGCCTGATCGGAACGTTCTCGCCGTACACGGTGGTCAACGAGGCGTCCTGCGTCAAGATCACGAAGGACATCCCGCTCGACAAGGCGGCGCTGGTCGGCTGCGGCGTCACGACTGGCTGGGGGTCGTCGGTGTACGCGGCCGGCGTCCAGGCCGGTGAGACCGTCGTCGTGATCGGCATGGGCGGCGTCGGGTGCGGGGCGGTTCAGGGCGCCGCGCTCGCCGGTGCCCGGCACGTCGTGGTCGTCGACCCGTCGGAGTTCAAGCGGGAGCAGGCCAAGATCTTCGGCGCCACCCACACCGCGGCGAGCATCGACGAGGCCCTCCCCCTCCTCCAGGACCTGACGTGGGGCCAGTTGGCCGACAAGGTGCTCATCACTGTCGCGAATGCGAGTGGCCGCATCATCGGTCCGGCGATGAGCCTGGTGGCGAAGGGCGGCACGTGCGTCCACGTGTCGGTCGGCGATGTCACGCAGAACGACGTCGACCTGAACCTGTTCGATCTGACGGCGATGCGCAAGACGCTCAAGGGGGCATGGTTCGGCAACGCGAACATCCGGTTCGACATCCCGCATCTGCTCCGCCTGTACATGGAGGGTCAGCTGAAGCTGGACGAAATGATCACGAGGACATACACGCTCGACCAGATCAACGACGGCTACGAGGCGATGCGGAAGGCCGAGAACGTCCGCGGCGTCATCATGTACTCGTAGACGGCACCGTCGGGAGCGGTGGGGCGCTGCACGCCTCACCGCTCCCGGCATGGTTCCCTGTCCCCATGCCGTACGTGTTCCTGCTTGCCGCGATCGCCGCCGAGGTGTTCGGTACGAGCCTGCTGAAGTCCACCGAGGGCTTCACCCGGCTCTGGCCGACGGTCGGCTGCCTCGCCGGCTACACTCTCGCGTTCCTGTTCCTGTCGCAGGCGGTCAAGACGGTGCCGGTCGGGATCGCCTACGCCATGTGGTCGGGGCTCGGGACGGCGGCGATCGTCGCGATCGGGGCCGCATTCCTCGGTGAACCGCTGACCGCGACGAAGATCTTCGGACTCGGTCTCGTCGTCTCCGGAGTGGTCGTGCTCAATCTCGGCGGAGCTCATTGATACCGTGGTCGCATGATCGCTGGTGGGACAGGTACACGTCGTGCCTAAGCTCGTGGATCACGACGAGCGTCGGCGAAGCATCACCGCCGCCGCCTGGCGGCTGATCGCGGCCCGCGGTATCGAGGCCGCGAACATGCGCGACATCGCCACCGAGGCCGGGTACACCAATGGCGCGCTGAGCCACTACTTCGCCGGCAAGGACGAGATCCTCCGGACGTCGTACGAGCACATCTCCGAGGCCACCGATCGGCGGATCACCGAGGCGCTCGGCGACGCGACCGGCCTCGACGCCCTGCGCATCCTGTGCCGCGAGGTGATGCCGATCAACGAGGAGAAACTTCTCGAGGCCCGGATCGCCGCCTCCCTGTGGCCGCGGGCCATGTACGACGAGCAGATGGCCGCGACCAACCGCCGGACGATGGACCGCTGGCGCGAGCAGATGGCGATCTTCCTCGAGCAGGCCCGCGACGAGGGCACCGTCGGCGACATCGACGTCACCATCGTGGTCGAGCAACTGCTCAACATGATGATGGGCATGCAGATTCTGGGTGTCCTCACGCCGGGCGAGACGTCGTCGGAGCGTCAGCTCGAGATGCTCGAGCGGTTCGTCACCACTCTCTGAGCCGACGGCCTCCACCGACACCGAACTGCGGACCTTGCGTTCTCCGCAGACCTCAGGCCAACTCGGCTGCCCAATCGGCGAAGCTCTGCCACCCCACCTCGGGGTAGAGCCGGCGCAGTTCGCCGATGTTCGCGTCGTACCCGGTGTCGGTGAGGAAGCGGAACATTGCGCGCATGTCCGGCGAGGCGATGGCGTCCGCGTCGGACGCATGGGCCTGAACCGGCGTGCCGAGGACGCTGCTGAGCACCTCGGCCATGCGACGTGGGGTCGGATCGTCCGACGCGAGGTCGATTCGTGTCCGCGCAAATCGGTCCGGATCATCGAATACCAGGGCGACGAACCGACCGAGGTCTCGGCGCGACAACTGCTGCAGCGGGGTATCGACCGGCAGAGGCAGATCGAGCCGGCCTCCGCGGATGCCGTCGAGTCCACCGAGCAAGTTGTCGTAGAAGTAGGTCGGCCCGACGATCGTGTGCGAGACCGAGGATTCTCGCAGCAACGACTCGGTCACGGCCTTCGTGTCGAAATGTGGGACCCCGGTACTCCTGTCCGCATCGGCCACCGAAGAGAACACCACGTGCGGAACACCGGCATCACCGAACGCGTCGACCAGCGCGGCGCCCTGCGCGATCTCCGCCTCTGGGCCGTCTTCGAACGGCGTTGTCATGGCGAACACGCCCGCACACCCCTCGACGGCAGACGCGATCGCCGCTCGATCGGTGATATCGGCCACCGCAATGTCGACGCCGCGTAGGCGCAACGCCTCTGAGCGAGAAGAGCTTCGACGGACCAGGGCTCGGACCTCGCGTCCACGTTCGAGCAGCGCGTCGACGACAGCGCCTCCCTGACCACCCGTCGCTCCGACTACTGCATACGGCTCACTCATGGACACAACACCTCTCCGTCTCGACCGCGTCAGCGTACTCGGCCGACTCCGTCCGCTCACCGTGATGTGCGCCTCGATAACGCCGGTGGGGCCCCGCCCCGGCCAGGCCGGCGGGAGCGGGGATCGACGGTCACCTCGTCAGCGTCCGCGATGACCGGGCGACACGGTGGGCAGGGCTCATCGCCTTCGCGGCAGGATGGGCTCCGAATCCATCAGGCACTGTCGCAACTCACGCCACCGGCAGCTCTGCCTGAGCATCATGGAAGGCTCGCTCGATCTCAGCCGCGATCCGGCCGCGGGAGGACACTACGTGACCCGCTCCGATCGCCCACTCACGAATCTCCCTGGACGTCCTCTGCGCCGGAGCCGTACTCGCGGCCGCCTGCTTGACCGGAGCCGTGGCCACGACCATCTTCTTCACGGGCGCCTTCTTCGTAGCCGCCTTCTTCGCGACTGCCTTCTTCCCATTCTTCTTCTCCGCAGGCGCCTTGCTCGCCGCTACTCTCTTCACCGGCTTCGCCGCCGTCTTCTTCGCCGCCGTCGTCTTCGCCGCCGTCGTCTTCGCCGCCGTTTTCTTCGCCGCAGCCTTCTTTACCGGCGCCCGCTTCGCCTGAAACTTCTTCGCCTGAGCCTCATGGAAAGCTTGCTCGATCTCGACCGGAATCCTCCCGCGGGAGGACACTACGTGACCCGCCCCGATCGCCCACTCACGAATCTCCCTGGACGTCCCCTTCGCCGGAGCCGTCGCCGCGACCACCTTCGTCACGTCCACATTCTTCGTAGCCGCCTTCTTCGCGACTGTCTTCTTCCCGTTCTTCTTCTCCGCCGGAGCCGTGCTCGCCGCGACTCTCTTCACCGGCTTGGCCGCCGTCTTCTTCGCCGCCGTCTTCTTTACCGGCGCCCGCTTCCCCTGAGCTTTCTTCGCCTGAGCCTCATGGAAAGCTTGCTCGATCTCGACCGGGATCCTCCCGCGGGAGGACACTACGTGACCCGCCCCGATCGCCCACTCACGAATCTCCCTGGACGTCTTCTTCGGCGGGGCTGTACTCACGGCCGCCTGATTGACCGGCGTCTTCGCCGCGACCGTCTTCACGTCCGCCTTCTTCGCCTGAACCTTTTTCGCCTGAACCTTTTTCACCTGAGCTTCGTGGAAGGCACGCTCGACCTCGGCCGAGATCCGGCCACGGGAAGACACCGCCAAGCCCATTCCGATCGCCCATTCGCGAATCTCCCTGGTTGCCCTCTTCGTCGAACCTTCAGAACCCCTCGGTGATACCGCCATGCTGTCTCCTTCTTCGCCAGGCAATCGTCGAACGCACACAGTAGCGGCAGGCGGCTTCCTCCGGTAATCACGAAGCTCACCCGAGCTGGCACTTCAACGTCCCCAGCCCAATCTGTATTCAGGGCGCCGAGCTGGGCGTGCGCGTGGCGGTCCCAGCCCTTCCAACGAATGAGGTTCCGCAAAGCCACTGCGGCGCAGTCTCTCCCGATATCGGATAGCAGTAATTTCGACCCGAGGTCGCAGGTCCCGCACACCCCCGTGCGGAGAGGACGTACAGCGCTCGCACGGCGTCCCGGTGTTTCCGCTTCGCGCGGAACAGAGTTTCCACCGGGTCAGCCGGAGGGCTCGCGATCGATGACCACGAGCGAGCACAGGTCGCCGGTATCTTCTTGCCGACGAACGTTTCTGCCGTGCAGGCGCTCGGCCCCGTACCCCCCACATCACAAACCGGTGTTATGTCGACGCACCAGGTCACAGCACCATCACACCCCGAAAAACCGATACGTAAACCCCTAGCCTGGAAGGCATGGGAGAACCGACATCGGCGCGGAATGTCCACCCCTGAGTCATTCACAACGGATGGAGTGATCTCATGACCGACCTCGACCAACCGACAGCCGAGGCGCGCAGGCAGCTGCACCTCATCAACGCCGCCGCGGCGCCCTGGGCCGTGATCGTATGAGTACCCCCGCTGATCTCGATGAGCGGGTAACCGGGGTCCGGGATGCGCTGCATGCCCTGCGTCGAACCCTCCTCGACCTGGAGCGCACCTACGCAGACCTCGATGCGACCGCGCTCGACGTGGACGAACTCGGCGACCCGACCACCGCGCCGGAGGTGTTGGAGAGCGCCGTCGACGCCCTCCGCGCCGCTCAGGACACGCTCGGAACGGCCGACGCCGACCTCGACGTGGCGAAGCGGCACACCGCACGGTTGAAGGAACGCGAATGACCGCAGCCGCCGTCGGCGGTGCCGAACTCCGAACGAGGTCCGGAAAGGACAATTCCGTCGGCATCGGCAGGCCGCGCTAGGGAACCGCGAAAGTTCCGAATCCTGGAGCGATGGCCAGCTGGAACTGGTGGAGATCGGCGAACGCGTCCGCAGACGCGGCGACGATGCCGCTGCCGGTGACCACCGCCACCGGGATATATCGGCACCAATCCTCGGGGGCGGTGGGCCGACTGAAATCTGTGGGCGTCACGCCGCGGAGCACGGCGGTACCGGCGGCGGCAGTGGACAGGTTTCGCCAGTGCACCGCCACATCGAGACAGTCGGGCGTGACAATCGCACCCGATTGCCGCGCCGTGAAGGTCACTATGCCCGGCACGTCCGTCGTCGCCGACGGCGTTACCGCCACCACCGGTGGCACAGTGCACATCAACAAACTGAAGCATCCCGAAACAAACGTTGCGGGGGCCGCAAACGCCACAGGCACTACGGGGGGCTCCGCCGCCGCGACAGCCGACGATCCGAGCGAGAAAGCACAGCCGGCCACGATTCCAGCGGTCGATGCAACACACCGCCTGCGAGTTGTCCTCCAACGCATCGGTGACCCTCCCGCTTGGGATCTGGCCCGGATCGTGCCGGGCTGCCAGAATACCCGCCCCAGCTCACCGTGTGGTCACGACTGATCTGGATCGCAACCGCCGCGCTACCGGCGATATCACGTCACCACGGCCGACAGAATGCGCGGAATCTTGCCTGCGATGCTCGGGTGTTCCGGAATGGCAGACTGGAGGATAATCCCACTAGGAGGATCGTCCACCCCGCGACGGTGCCCCCGCAATGACGTCGACCCCGGCCCAGGGCCTCAGGACCGCCCGAGTGCGCCGGGGTCGGCCCGCACAGGACGAGTGTGGTAACAAGTCGGGGCCCGTCGCCGAAGTACCAGGTGATAGACCCGAACAGCGGGCGCTGGACTCGAAAGGGCGAGCAGGCAGATGAACGGACTGCCGAGCACGCTGCCGGAAGGCACCGGAAGGTCGTGATCCTCCGCCTCGTGGTCGGTATGTCAGTGAAGGAAACGGCCCCGGCCGTGGGGTAGTTCCACGGGGGTGTCCGCACGGCTCGACACCGAGCCATGGCGGGTGACGAGGGCAGGTGAGAGGTGTGGCCAGGGACATCGAGCGCAACGGCAATCCCGATGCCGATCTCCCGGAAGACGACGCTCCGGTGGACGTCGCGGCTGTGCGCCGCGACGACGCGCTCATCGACGCGATCGCCGGTGGCGAATCCGTCGCGACGGATTCGCCGGAACAGGACCAGCTCGCGCTTCTGCTGACCAGTTGGCGCGCCGACATCGTGTCGACGCCGATGCCGTCGGGTCCGCTGCTGGACGACGTGATCGCGGCGATCGACGCCTCGGACGCCCGTTCCGCACGCAGTGCCGCCCGCGGCAAGCTCCGGCTGTTACGGCCCATCGCAGGTGCCGCCGCCGCGATCGCGGTCGTCATGGGCGGTGTCACCATTCTTTCGTACGACGCCGCACCCGGCGATCCGCTGTGGAGCGTCAAGTCGGTCGTGTTCAGCCAGCAGGCCGACTCGACCGTCGCGCAGATCGACACCACGTCGCAGCTGCAGGAGGCCGAACGGCTGATCGCCGCGGGCGACACGGAGTCGGCGAGGAACCTGCTCGAGGGCGCCGCCGACCGTTCCGGCGAGGTACGCGACGCCGACACCCGCAACGAACTCGAGGTGTGGCGGGCGAAGCTGGCCGCGGAACTGGAGAAGATCGCTCCCACCACACCCCCGGCGACGACAACGCCCGGTACCACCACCCCCGCGCCGACGCAGACCACCCCACTGCCTGCCACCGTGCAGGGGACACCCGGAACCACGACGGTGCCGGGAGTCGGGCAGTTGCCGGGAACCCTGCCCACGGATCTGCTGCCTCCCGGACTGCCGCCCACTTCGGTGACGCCGCTACCCACCTTGCCGCCGCAGCTTCCGCTTCCGCCCGAGACGTTGCCGTCCACCAGCCCTGAACCCCCCATCACGGTGGTCCCGCCGCCGGAGCCGCCCCTGCCTGTGCCGTCGGACGACCCGACCACACAACCACCCATTCAGCAGCCGCCGCCGGAGCCTTCGACGGCGCCGCTGCCGCCGCCTGCGCCACCCGACAACCCGACCACGCAACCACCCCCACCTGCGCCGTCCGACAACCCGACCACACAACCACCCATTCAGCAGCCGCCGCCGCCGGAGCCTTCGACGGCGCCGCTGCCGTCGGAGCCATTCCCGACCAGCTGAGGAAACGCCTGCGCTCCGCATTGACCATTCGATCCGCGCGCGACGCACGGAGCACCCCAAAACTACTGTGCACCACAGCTTCCATTGCGCGTGAACACCAAGCAGTCCCGTTCGCCCCATGCAACACCCGGAGGATCTCAGTGCTCATGTCCTCCGAAACGAGCCGCGTCGCATACCGGCCCGGCACCGATCACCGGGGAAAGGACCTTGTCCCCTATCCGCGCCACCGCATGAGCCCGAACACTGACAGGGACCGGGATCACGGTGACGGGCAGGGGTTGCCCTGCGCCTTGGCCATCGTGCGTCCCACGACTGTGCGACCGAGAGAATCCTGATGACACGCCTACACGGTTCGCCCGACAGCGCACCGCACCATGCAATTCCCACGCACCGAGCGCTCAGTACGCCGGAGATCTTGCAGCGGATCCAGATGATGTACGCCGATCGAGACGAGAACGGCCCGGCCGGCACCGACGAAAACCCGTCCCCGCTCTGACGTACCGATGCGACGAGTAATGTCCGGCAGCGGCGCCTGATGTTCGCCGGCCGGCGGTGCCGTTCCTGCCGGCGCAAGCCCCGTGCTCCGCCTGAGCACCGGATCGTGTAACCGTTCGACTCCGAAAGCGACCCACCCAGCAGTGTCTGATCATTCGCACCACCACACCCATGTCCACGGGAACTGGCAGGACCGCGCCTCCTGCCGCGGCACCGACCCCGACGTGTTCTTCTCCTCTGACGGTGAACGTCGCCGAGTCCGCGCCCAGCGCGAGCACACCGCCAAACAAATCTGCCAGGAGTGCCCCGTGCTCACCGACTGCCGCACCCACGCCCTCACCGCCGCCGAAACACACGGCATCTGGGGCGGCCTGTCCGAAAACGAACGCGCCCGCCACACCCGACGTACCCGCCTCGCGGCCCGAACCCCGGGAGCCCGTCGCTCCACGGCGCCCTCGGTGAATCCGACGAGCCGGACACGTCCCTCGAACAGCTGACCGCCGGCAGGAAAGTCCCGGCCACCCGCGTCGCTCGACTCCGACCCGGTCAGATTTCTGACCGAACGGTCAGTAAATCCGGGCTCCGAAACTCACTGTTTACACGAGGGCACCTCCGATGTAACGTACGTCACTAAGCTTTTTATTCAACACCCGTAGAACCAAAGGATCGCGACATGCCCACCCTTTCCCCTGCGCGTATCGACCACCCGCTGTCGCTGCCGACCGTCGACGAGATCGCCTCCCTCCGCGAGATCCTCGAGGCCGCCGACGCGCTGACCGAGCAGACGAGATTCGTCTACGTCGGCCTCGAGGAACCGGACAAGTCGACGCTGTACCCGGCCGAGACCAACGAGACCGATCGCCGATTCCGCGTTCTGCTGCACGACATCTCGTCGCCGAACGCCGTGGACGTCGTGGTGTCCGTGACCCAGCGGTCGGTCATCAGCTCGGTCACCCTCGACGCCACCCGGGACGGTCAGATGCCGGTCCTGGACGAGGAATTCGAACTCGTCGAGCAGGTACTGTCCGCCGACGAACGCTGGCTCGCCGCACTCGCCGCCCGCGGACTCGACGTCGCCGACGTCCGGGTCGCTCCCCTCTCGGCCGGCGTCTTCGACTACCCCGGCGAGACCGGCAAGCGGATCCTCCGCGGGCTCGCGTTCCGTCAGGACCACCCGAGGGACCACGCCTGGGCCCACCCGATCGACGGGCTCGTCGGCTTCGTCGACGTCATGAACCGGACCGTCACCGACGTTCTCGACCTCGGCGCCGTCCCGATCCCCGAGGAGTCGGGCAACTTCGACGACGTCGCCGTCACCGGCCCGCTGCGCACCACCCAGAAGCCTATCGAGATCACCCAGCCCGAGGGCCCCAGCTTCGTCGTCGACGGCAACCGCGTCGACTGGGAGAAGTGGTCGTTCCGCGTCGGCTTCGACGCCCGCGAGGGACTCGTCCTCCATCAGCTCGGATTCGCCGACGGCGACCGGGTACGCCCGATCATCCACCGCGCGTCCATCGCCGAGATGGTCGTTCCCTACGGCGACCCCTCACCGGTCCGGTCGTGGCAGAACTACTTCGACACGGGCGAGTACATGGTGGGCCGCTACGCGAACGCCCTCGAACTCGGTTGCGACTGCGTCGGCGACATCACGTACTTCGACGCCGTCATCGCCGACGAGTTCGGTGCCCCCAAGACGCTGAAGAACGCAGTGTGCATGCACGAGGAGGACTTCGGTGTGCTGTGGAAGCACACCGACCTCTGGGCCGGCTCCGCCGAGACACGCCGCCAACGCCGCCTGGTTATCTCCTTCTTCACCACGATCGGCAACTACGACTACGGCTTCTTCTGGTACCTCTACCTCGACGGCACCATCGAGTTCGAGGTCAAGGCCACCGGCGTCGTGTTCACGTCGGGTCACCCGGGCGGCGACTACCCGTACGCCTCGGAGATCGCGCCCGGCCTCGGCGCCCCGTACCACCAGCACCTGTTCAGCGCCCGCCTCGACATGATGATCGACGGCGACCGCAACTCTGTCGAGGAGGTGCAGACCAAGCGGGTGAAGATGGGCCCCGGGAATGTGCACGGCAATGCGTTCACCCTCGAGCGCACGCCGCTGACGAAGGAATCCGAGGCTCAGCGCCTCGCGGACAACAGCGTCGGACGGGTGTGGCACATCAGCAACTCGAACAAGCTGAACCGTCTCGGCAAGCCGGTGGCGTACGCACTGCACCCGGAGGGGCAGCCGATCCTGCTGGCCGACGACGACTCCTCGATCGCGGCGCGGGCGACGTTCGCCACCAAGCACCTGTGGGTCACCCGGTTCGACGAGAAGGAACGTTACGCGGCAGGCGATTTCGTGAACCAGCACGCCGGCGGCGCAGGACTGCCCAGCTTCGTGGCCGGCGACCGCGATCTGGAGAACGAGGATCTCGTCGTGTGGCACACGTTCGGTCTCACCCACTTCCCGCGCCCGGAGGATTGGCCGATCATGCCCGTCGACTACACCGGATTCACGTTGAAGCCCAACGGTTTCTTCGACCGTAACCCCTCTCTCGACGTGCCCCGCACGACGTCGAAGCACTGCTCGACCGGAGGCAGCAGCAGCTGCCACTCGGACGGAGGCACTGATGTCTGACACCACCACGGGTTCCGGACCCGGCAAGCTACGCGGATCCATCGGCGTCGTCGGGATCGTCTTCCTCGTCATCGCCGCCGCCGCTCCCCTCACGGCGATCGGCGGCGCCCTGCCCGTCATGATCGCGATCGGCAACGGCGCGGGCGCTCCGACGGCCTATCTCATCGCCGCGCTGGTCCTGCTCGTGTTCAGCGTCGGATACGCGGCCATGAGCAGCCACATGGTCGACACCGGCGCGTTCTACGCCTACGTCGCGAAGGGTCTCGGCGAATCCTGCGGGCTCGGGGCCGCCGGTCTCGCGTTGCTGACGTACACCGCCATCCAGGCCGCCGTGTACGGCCTGGCCGCCGCGACCATTCAGGGCCTCGTCGTCCAGTACGGCGGACCCGACCTGCCGTGGTGGATGTGGGCGCTGGTCCTCATCGCGCTGGTGGCCGTGCTCGGGTACCGCAGCATCGATCTGGGCGCCAAGGTACTCGGGGTTCTCCTCGTCCTCGAGATCGGCATCATCCTCGCGCTGTCGTTCGGCGTCCTGGTGCGGGGCGGGGCCGCGGGCATCGACTTCGCGTCGTTCACCCCGACGTCGTTCTTCAGCGGATCACCCGGTGTCGCTTTGATGTTCGCGATCGCGTCGTTCATCGGCTTCGAGGCGACCGCGATCTACGGCGAGGAGGCCCGCAACCCCCGGCGCACGATCCCCATCGCGACGTACGCCGCCGTCATCGTCATCGGACTGGTGTATGCGCTCGCCAGCTGGGCCGTGGTGCTCGCGTTCGGCAGCGACACCGTGTCCGACGCGGCCGCCGCCGACCCTGCCGGGCTGACGTTCGCCGCGGCCGCGCACTTCCTGGGCGGCCCGGCTGCCGACGTCATGGCGATCATGCTCGTCACCAGCCTGTTCGCCGCGCTGCTGGCGTTCCACAACGCCATCTCCCGGTACGTGTTCGCCCTCGCCCGCAAGGGCGCGGCGCCGCGCGCACTGGCCCGCACCCACTCCGAGCACGGTTCCCCGCACGTCGGCTCGATCGCCCAGACGATCTCCGCGACGGTGGTCGTCGGGGTGTTCGCACTCGCCGGCGCAGACCCGGTGCTGCAACTGTTCACCTGGATGGCGGGTCTGGCCACGGTGAGCATCCTGGTGCTGATGGTGCTCACCAGTGTCGCGATCATCGCGTTCTTCGCCCGCACCCGGCTGGACACCCGGCTCTGGCACACCCGCATCGCCCCGGTGCTGGGCTGCGTGGGTCTGGTCGCCGTCACCGGATTGGTGCTCGACAACTTCACCACGCTGATCGGCGGGTCGGAGCTGCTCGCGGACATCCTGCTGGCCGTGATCGCCCTGTTCTTCGTCGCCGGACTTGTCGTCGCCCGGGTCACCCGGCAGAGCCGGGCAGATGTCGCGGACAGCCGCGAACTCACCCCCACGATCTGAGTCCGACGATGTTCGAGATCCCTGCCGTGCACGCGGCGATGTTCGTCGGAGCGGTCGGGGCCCTCGTCCCGATGTGGCGGGCGCACGGAACCGACTGCCGGGTCCAGATTGCGCACGGTGCGATGGCGCTGTCCATGGTCGCGATGATGATCCCCGGCGTGCCGGCAGGGATCCACCTGCTGGAGGGCGCCGTCCTCATCGGCCTCGCTGTGTTCGTCACCGGTGAGACCATGCACCGCCGGACCGCGATTCCGTGCGCGGTCGACCTCACGGCCATGGGGGTGCTGCTGCTCCTGGCGCCGATGTCCGCTACCACCCCGGCGGCGTCGGCGGCGTCGGCGCCGACACCCTCCGGCCACCACCACGGTGGCGCAGGAATCTCGACGGGCTGGCTTCCCCTCGTCGTGCTCGTGTGCTGGGCACTGTCGACCCTGTATCTCTTCCGCTCCACCCCGCGCCGCGAGCGCCGTTCCGGCGTCAAGACCGCGGCAGCGGGATCCGCACTGATGATCCTGGGCATGGCCCCGATGGCCGCCTGACCGCCCTCCCACCGACAGCACCCTGGAGGAACCGATGAGTTACGCCGATGCCGTCTACACCCGCGGCAAGGTCTTCACCGTCGACGAGGACTTCACCATCGCCACCGCCCTCGCGGTCCGCGACGGACTCGTCCACGCGGTGGGCACCGACGCGGAGATCGAAACCCTGATCGGACCGGACACCGTGGTCACGGATCTCGGTGGGAAGACGATCCTCCCGGGGATCAACGATTCGCACCTGCACGCCATCGCCTACGGACTCGACACGCCGCCGCTCTCGCTCGACGTGTCGTTCCCGGCCGTCCGGTCGATCTCCGATGTCCGCGAACGCGTGCGGGAGGCCGCCTCGGCCGCCGAGGACGGCGCCTGGATCATCGGAACGGGCTGGGACGACGGCTATCTCGACGAATGCCTCGCCGAGGACGGGCGGACGCCGACCCGCTGGGACCTCGACGAGGTGTCCCCGAACAATCCCGTGTTCCTGCAGGATTTTTCCCGTCACACGTCGTGGGTGAACAGCGCGGCACTCGCCCTCGCCGGGGTGGACGAGACCACCCCGTTGCCGCCCGGCAGCCTCATGCCCATTGGCGAGGACGGCCTGCTGACCGGCATCGTCATGGAGGGGGCGCAGGCCCTCGTGCAGAGGGTGCTGCCCGCCCTCACCCGGGAGCGCCGGGAGGAAGCACTCCGCTCGGCGATCTCGATCCTGCAGAGCGAGGGGATCACCAGCTTCACCGACCCCGCGATCGGCCCCGGCGGCGAAGCGCTCGCCGGCGGCGCGATGGGCGCGGAGGGCCTGTCGGTGTACGCCGACCTCGCCCGCCGCGGAGAACTGGGCGCCCGCGTCAACCTTCTCCTCCTGCCCACCGGAATGTCCGGTTCCGCCGAGGATTTCGGGAAGAACCTCGCCGGCATCGACGTTCCGGACACGGTGGACCCACGAATGTTCCGGGTCCTCGGGGTGAAGGTGTTCGCCGACGGCATCCCGCCGAGCAAGACCGCGTGGATGCACGAGGAGTACGTCGGCGGCGGCTGCGGATCCCTGTGCGTCGGCGGCGACACCGACGAACGGCAGGTGTACGAGGTGACCGAGATGGTCCGCATCGGCCACGAGGCCGGCTACCAGATCGGTGTGCACGTCACCGGCGACCGTGCCATCGACACCGTCGCCGAGGCGATCATCGCCGCACAGAACGCGCACCCCCGCGCGGATGCCCGGCACTACCTGATCCACGGCGACTTCATCAGCGAAGCCACCCTGAAGCGGTTGGCCGACAACGACATCGGCGTCAACATGAACCCGACGATCAAGTGGACCATCGCCGACCTCGAGGTCGGGGTGGTCGGGACCGAACGTGCCGCCTACGAGTGGCCGTATCGCAGCGCCGTCGAATCCGGGGTGCACCTGATGAGCAGTTCCGATGCGCCGGTCACACCACCCGACTGGCGCCAGGGCATCTCGACGATGATCCTGCGGGAGAGCAAGGCCAGCGGCGCGGTGAGCGGACCCGACCAGACCATCGGGCTCGCCGACGCCGTGCGGACCTACACGATCAACGCGGCCTGGCAGGACTTCGCCGAAGACTGGAAGGGGTCACTCGAGGCCGGCAAGGTGGCCGACCTGTGCATCCTCGACGGCGACCTCGAGACAGCTCACCCGCACGACATCCCCGCGATGCAGGTCGTCACGACCGTGCTGGGTGGGAAGGTCGTGTTCGAGCGCGTCACGGAGAGTGTCGCGTAGGCCCGATACCGACGACATCCGAACGGCCGGTTCACCACTGCTGTAGGTGAACCGGCCGTTCGGCGTCCGGGCACGTCACTGCGCCCAGGCGGCCTCCGCGATCCAGTACTCGCTTCCGTCGGCGCTGATTCCGCGTTGCCAATCGGTGGTCCGCCGCAGGTTCGGCTCGACGCGCGCGGTGGCCACGTCGGCGCCGTCCGGTCCGTCCTCCCGCACCTGCCAGTGCACCCAGTTCACTTCGTTGCCGTGCTCGTCGTGCACGAACAGGTCGACGTGATGCCAGCCGTAGCGGTGGGTGTCGGCGTAACACGTCAGGAATGTGCGATGGTGATGCGAATAGTCCACGAGGTACCTCCGGGGCCGCGGTGGTTTTCCCATAACGCTAGAACCGGATCGTGCTCAACGGAATCCAAGAAACCTTTACCCCGGTGCGTGTGGTCGCTCAGCGGTTCGGGTCGACCGGTAGCGTGAACGTGAAGACCGCCCCGTGTGGATCGTTCTCGCGTGCGGTGATCGTCCCGCCCTGGCGGGTGATGATGCGGTGGCTCAGCGCGAGTCCGATTCCGTGGCCCGTGGACTTCGAGGTGAACGCGCCGTCGAAGATTCGGCCGTCCGGGACGTGCGAGAGACCCTTGCCGTGGTCCTCGACGCTCACGACGCCCTCCGTATTGGTGGCCTCGGTGCGGACGGTCACGATGCGGTCGGCGGCCGGCCATTCCGCCATCTCGTCGATGGCGTTGAAACACAGGTTCAGGACGACCTGCCCGGTGAGCACCCGCTCGCACACGACGGCGACCGGTTCGGGCGCGCGGAGGTATTCGACGTGAACGCCCTTCTGCCGCGCGCGGATGTCGGCGAAATACGCGCATTCGTCGACGATGTCGTTGAGGTCGACGATCTGCTGGGACTCCTCGAGTTGCGTCACGTATTCGCGCAGGCTCCGGACGATCTGATTGGCCCGGTCGATCTGCTTGCGCGCCTCTCCGAGGCCCCAGCTCACCTCGTCGCGACTGCTCTGCCCGTCACCGAGGCGGCTCTGCGTTCCGGCGATGAAATTGGTGGCGGCCGCGAGCGGCTGGGCCAACTCGTGTGCGATGGCCATGGCCATGTCGCCCATCGCGTTGTAGCGGGCCAGGTAGTTGAGGTATTGCGAGTCCCGCTCGTGCTCCTGTTCGGTGTGGACGTGCTCGGTGACGTCGTGGAAGAGCAGCAGGTGCCCGCTCAGATCATTCTCGATCGCGATGTGCTGGCAGCTTCCCGCGTGCCAGCGGCGCTCCTCGGCTGTCAGTTCCACCTCGTAGCGCAGGCTTTGGGAACCCCCGTCGGCGGTGGTGAGGTCCAGGGCCCGCCGCACGCTCTCCCGTGACTGCCCCGCCCGGCAGAACTCCGTGAAACGTTCGCCGACAAGCGATGCCACCGGGACCTTCAGGAGTTCCGACGCCGCCTCGCTCGCATACGTGATGCGGCTGTCGTCGTCGAGGACCAGGATGCCCTCGGCCATGTTCCGCAGGAACGCGGCCAGGCGGGCCTCGGTGCGGCTGAGGTCGGCCTCGGTGCGCGTGAGGTCGCGGCGCATCGACGTTTCCTGCTCGATGTCGCGGAACTGCACCATCACCACGGTCCGGGCGCTCAGCTCGACCCGGATCGCGATCGCCTCCGTCAGGACTTCTCGCCCGCTCTTCGCGCGATACGCCCATTCGGTGACCGCCGCCCCGTTGTCGACGGCTTCCTGCAGCCACCGCCGTCCCACCGACCGGCGGTAGCGCTTCGCCGGGGAGCTCATGTCGGGGGCCTTGAGCGGTTTGAGTTCCTCGACCGTGAACTCGAGCAGTTCCGACGCAGCCCTGTTGGCCCAGAGGATGTCCTTGGTCGCCGCATCGTGGACCAGGACGCAATAGCGGAGCGACTCGACGAGTTGTTCGTAGTCGGACGGCGCGAGATCGGACAATGCGGCCTCCTTGGGCTCACGTCGAGTCTACTGAGCCCGCAGACCGCGGACACGATAGGGAAAACCTTCAGTCCGGCGCGACATCTCCGCACATACGCGGGAGGAAGCACCGATTGAGTGACGCCCACCACCGCAATAGCGTGAAACTCGACACGAAACACGCCACACCCCTTCTACTTCGCGTCGATCGGAGTATTCGATGACCACCACCGCACCGACCCTCGACACGACGGGCACCGCCGCGAACGGGACGCTGTCGTTCGAGGACGTCCTCGAGCACGTCGCCCTGCGACGGGAAGAGTTCGCTCGCCAGAAGTTCGTTCCCCGCGACATGATCGACGAGTTCAAGCAGATCGGCATCTACCGCGCGGCGACCCCCCGGCAGTTCGGCGGCGACGCACTGCCCCCGAGCGAATTCCTGCGGATGATCGAACGTATCTCCGCGGTGGACGCGTCGGCGGGCTGGGTCGCGAGTTTCGGCTCCGCCCTCGTCTACCTGGCGGCGCTGCCCCTCGCGACGCAGGCCGAGTTGTACAAGGACAGCCCCGACCTCGTCTTCGCCGGCGGCCTGTTCCCGGTGCAACCCGCCGAACAGGTGCCGGGCGGCCTGAAGATCAGCGGGCAGTGGAAATTCGCCAGCGGCTGCAAGGGCGCCGACATCCTCGGTGTCGGCATCCGGGGCGGCGACTCCACCGCCGGCAAGCCCCGCACCGCGCTACTGTGGCCGAAGGACGTCGAGATCGTCGAGAACTGGGACGTGGTCGGCCTCTCCGGCACCGGAAGCCACGAACTGAAAGTCGACGGCGTCGTCGTGCCCGAGGACTGGACGTTCATCCGCGGCGGAACCCCCACCGTCGACGAACCCCTCTACCGCTACCCCTCCATCGCCTACGCCGCGCAGGTGCTGGCCGTCGTCAATCTCGGAGTGGGACGCGCCGCCCTCGACTATGCGATCAAGGTCGGTGCGGGACGCACCGGAATCACCGGAGCGCCCAAGCTCGCCGACCGGGCCTACTACCGCATCGACCTCGCCAAGGCGGAGGCGACGCTGCGGTCCGCCCGTGCCTTCTTCTACGAGGTGACCGACGAGGCGTACGCCACGGTGGTCGCCGGCGATCCGGTCCCGGACAAGCTCGCCGCGCTGCTCCGCCTGTCCTCGACCCACGTCGCGAAGGCGGGAGCGTCCGCCGTGCACACCGCCTTCCAGTTGTCGGGCACCGGCGCGATCTACGACGGCAACGCCATGCAGCGGTACATGCGCGAGGCACTGGTCCCGCCGCAGCATGCCTTCCTCGGCGACGGCATCTACGACAGCGCCGGTGCGGTGCTCATGGACATCCCGCCGTTCCCCGGCTTCATCTGACCACCCGTTTCGAATCGAGGAGATCATCGTGAGCGACACCAAGACCGCACCGCTGCGTGTGCTGTTCTGCATCGGCATCAACCAGAACTTCTTCGACCTCCCGACCGGCCAGGGCGGCCTGGTGTGGAAGGCGTTCTCCGGGATGATGGACGCGCTCGCCGAGACCCCCGGTGTGCGGGTGATCGGGGACATCGACGACGACAGCCACATGGTCGGACCGTCGGACGGCTGGCCGTGGACCTGCTACATCCTCGCCGACGTCGACACCCAGCAGACCGTCAAGGACGTCTGCAACCTCTTCCGCACCACCACGGTCGGCGAGTACACGCTGTGGCGCTACGCGAAGATCGAAGCCCGCATCGGCCGCGCGCTCACCGTCCGCGAAGACGTCGACCTCGGCGTGTGAGCGACATGCACCGTGCGAGCGCACCCGAGCGCATCGAGAAGCGCGAGGCCGTTCACCGGGTGATGTGCCGCTACATGGAACTGTGTGACGTTCCGTCCGTGCAGTTCTCGGCCGAGGAACTCGGCTCCCTCTTCACCGCCGACGCGGTGTGGGAGGGCGTCGGCCACGACTATGCGCAGAAATTCGGCAGGCGGCAGGGCCGCCGGGAGATCGTCGGAGTGCTCACCGCGTACCTTCCACCGAGCTCTCATTTCCGCGGCAATGCGCACCTGCTCGGCAACGAGCAGATCGACGTGGACGGACCCACCGCGCAGGGGCGGTGGGTCATGCAGCAGCTGTCGCGGTACGAGGACGAATCGGCCGAACTGCTCGTCGCCCGCATCACCGCCGAGTGCGAAGTCCGGGACGGCACCGCCCGGATCAGCCACTTCACGACCGAGAAGCTGTTCGCCACCCGCCTCGACGAGGCACCGCGACTGCTCGAATCGAATGGAAAGAGAATGTGATGACCACTTCGCTGGATCCCACAGACACCGGCCTCGCGGACACCGACTTCGCGGACCTCGTCACCGACGACCGCGTGGACGGATCGCTGTACACCGACCCCGACATGTTCGAGGCCGAACTCGAGCGAATCTTCTACCGCACCTGGGTGTGGGTCGCCCACGAGAGCGAGATCCCCGAAGCCGGAAGCTTCAAGATGGCGACCATCGGCAGGCAGCCGGTGATCGTCAACCGCGACCGCAAAGGAAATTTCAACGTCCTGCTGAACCGGTGCCGCCACCGCGGGGCCAGCGTCTGCGAGGTCCCCAAGGGCAAGGCGAACGGGTTCACCTGCCCGTATCACAGCTGGTCGTACGCCCTCGACGGGCGGCTGCGCGGCATCCCCTACCCCGACGGCTACGACGAGGACCTCGACAAGAAGGATCTCCCGCTGCAGAGCCTGCGGGTGGAGTCGTACGCGGGCATGATCTTCGCCAGCTTCAACCCCGACATCGAACCCCTCGACGACTTCCTCGGCGACGCGAAGGTGTGGATCGACCTGTTCATGAAGCAGGGCGCCGGCTACCCGATCAAGACCCAGGGCGAGCACTGCTTCCGCTTCCGCGGCAACTGGAAGATCCAGTTGGAGAACACCACCGACGGCTACCACTTCCCCATCGTGCACCGATCCTGGATGTCCTCCGTCGACGCCGAAACCGCCGACATGCTCTCCTTCATGACCGACGACAACGCCGTCACGCACGCGCTCGGCAACGGCCACAGCGTCGCCATCATGGTCCCGGAGCACGTCGACCTCGACCACGACGACGGCACCGAGAAGATTCAGGCCCGCTTCGACCACATCGTCGAGGAACTGTCGAAGACGATGCCCGCCGACCAGGTCCGCCGCATCGTCCGGTCCATGCACGGCGCCGGGTTCAACCTCAACATCTTCCCCAACGTCGCGATGTCGATGTCGTTCTTCCGGGTACTGCGCCCGATCGCGGTCGACGAGACCGAGATCCGGCACATCGCCCTCGGCATGGACGGCGGACCCGAGATCGTCAACCGTGAACGTCTCCGCATCCACGAACATTTCCAGGGCCCGTTCGGTTTCGGCAGCCCCGACGACTCCGAGGCCTGGGACCGGGTGCAGCGCGGCTCCCGCGGTGCACCCGGAATGCCGATCATGGTGAACCGCGGTCTGGGTCGTGAAGCACTCGACAGCGACGGGCACCGTACCTCGCACGTCACCGACGAAACCGGAATGCGCGAGGCGTACGCAATGTGGAAGAAGATGATGACCGATGAGCACTGACCTCCTGACGATCGCACTGTCCGACACCCGGGTACTGCAGGCGATCGAACTCGTCTGGCACGAAGCGGCCCTGCTCGACGCCAAGGACTACCAGACCTGGGACGCCCTGTGGACCGGCGAAGGCCGGTACGTCATTCCCATCGACCCGGACACCGACGACTTCGACGGATCGCTGAACATGGTGAACGACGACACCCGGATGCGGCGCATGCGGATCGAGCGCCTGACGTCCGGCTACTCGATGTCGGCCCTCGCCGCCGCCCGCACCGTCCGTACCGTGTCCCGCTTCACGGTCGAGGACCGCACCGACGACTCGATCACGCTGAAGTCCGCGCAGATCCTCGTGGGCTTCAAACGCGACGACCAGCAGACCCTCGCCGCCGACGTCACGCACCGCATCCGCTACACCGAGGACGGCCCACGGCTGGACCTGAAGGTCATCCGGCTCGTCAACTCGCAGGCCGCGGTCAACGCCTCCGGCTACCTCCTCTGACCCTTCCCTCCAGAAATAGGAGTTCGACATGGATCACGTCGCAGTAGTCACCGGCGCCGGACGCGGACTCGGCGCCGCCATCGCCCGCCTGTTGCACGACCGCGGATATCGCGTACTGGTCGCGGACATCGACGAGGCCGCCGCGAAAGAGACTGCGGTGAGCCTGGACTCCTCCGGGAACACCGCCGTCGCCGCCGCCCTCGACGTCCGGAAGAAGTCCGACTTCGAGTCCCTGCGCGACCGCGTCGTCGACCTCTGGGGTGGGGCGGACGTTCTCGTCAACAATGCCGGCCGTTCCCAGACCGGCTCGTTGATGGACATTGCGTCGGAGGAATTCTCGGACATCGTCGAAATCAACCTCAACGGTGCGTTCCTCGGCTGCCAGGTGTTCGGAAGTCACTTCGCCGAACGCGGCTACGGCCGCATCGTCAACATCGCCTCGCTCGCCGGCCAGAACGGCGGCACGGCGACCGGCGCCCACTACGCGGCCGCGAAGGGCGGCGTCGGGACGCTGACCAAGGTCTTCGCCCGGGAACTCGCACCGTCGGGTGTCACCGTCAACGCGGTGTCGCCCGGACCGCTGGACCTGCCAGTGGTGCGCGAGACGGTGCCCGCGGACACGCTCGCGGCCATTCTCACCACCATTCCCGTGGGCACACTGGGGTCGCCCGAATTCATCGCCGAGACGGTCGCCCTCCTCGCGTCCCCGGCCGCCGCGTCGGTGACCGGAGCCTGCTGGGACGTCAACGGCGGCCTGTACATGCGCTGACCCCCGCTCGAGGGCGACGGGTCGCAGCACCGGAGGAAATCACCATGAGCATGTTCACTGTCACGGTCGCGGAAATCGTCGAGGAAACGCCGGACATCAAGTCGTTCCGGCTGGTCCGGACGGACGGTTCACCGTTCGACCCGTACCCTGCGGGCGCCCACATCGACATCCTCGGACCCACCGAGGTCCTCACCCAGTACTCGCTGTGCAGTCCGCCGCACGAGTCCGAATCGTATGTCGTCGCCGTCAAACGCGAGACCGGTCCGCGCGGCGCCTCGGCCGCGCTGCACGATCACGTGACGACCGGCAGCGAGTTGCGGATCAGCGGGCCGCGGACACTGCTCACGCTCGCCGAGGACGCCGATCGGCACATCCTCGTCGCGGCGGGGATCGGGCTGACGCCGATGCTGAGCCTGGCGTTCGCGTTGCATCGGCAGGGACAGCGATTCGACCTGCACTATTTCGCGCGCACGAGGGCGCAGGCCGCGTTCGTCGACCTGCTGGAGAATGCGGATTTCCGGCAAGACGTGCACCAGCACTTCGGCCTCACGCGGGACGACCAGTTCTCGGCGCTCGAGAAGATCCTGGCGGACGCGTCCGCCGCCACCCACGTCTACACGTGCGGCCCCGAAGGTTTCATGGATCGGGTGCGCCAGTTGGCGGAACCTGCGGTCGGCGAGGACGCGGTCCACTTCGAACACTTCGAGGCGGCGACGCCTGCCGCGACCGAGTCGGATACGGCGTTCGAGGTGGAACTCGACACGGGCGAGGTGTTCGAGGTGCCGGCCGGAAAATCCATCGCCGACGTACTCGAAGAGAACGACATCGAGATCGACACCTCGTGCCGGGAAGGGATCTGCGGCACGTGCGTGATGGACGTGCTCGAGGGCGAACCCGACCACCGGGACAATTGCCTCACCAAGAGTGAGAGAAAGGCGGGAGACAGAATTGCCGCGTGTGTGTCGCGCGCGAAATCCGCGCGACTCGTCGTCGAGCTTCCCTGAACACTGTCAGGTCACGGAAAGTCCGGCCTGCAGAATGTCGCGCACGAGAACCGCAATGCTTTCTGCTCCGGTCTTCTCCTTGATGCGCGTGCGATGCACGTCGACCGTCTTCACGCTGATACCCAGTTCTTTGGCGATATTCTTGCTCGGCAGCCCGTCGAGCACGAGTGCGAGAATTTCCCGTTCCCGCACCGTCAGCGCGTCTATCCGACCCTGCAATTCCGTACGGTTGCGGCGCTCGCCGAATCGTTGCCGCGCGACCCGGAGCGCATCCTGGATCACGTCGAGCATGTGCTGCGGGTCGTAGGGCTTCTCGATGAACGTCAGCGCGCCTTGCTGCAGTGCCCGCACCGACATCTTGATGTCGCCGTGGGCCGACACGAAGATGATCGGAATCGGGGATTCGTCGGCGAGGAGTGTCTCCTGGAGCTGGAATCCCCCGACTTCCGGCATCCGCACGTCCAGGACGAGGCAGGCCGGGATGTCGCGGCGGTACTCCTCGAGGAACGACTGCACCGAGAAGTAGTACTCCGACGTGATGTTGACCGAATCGAGCAGCCACGCAAGCGATGCGCACAACTCTTGATCGTCGTCGACGATGTAAACCCGTGTTTCTTGCTGCTCCATCGAATCCTGCCTCGCACAGATGGCTTGCTTGCCCGTCCAGTCAACACCGACCGTAACGGAAGCGACAGGCAACTGAAGAAATCCCCTACCCGGATACGCGACTTCCTGCGAGAAAGTAGCGTCGCCGCCAATGTTCCAGCGCACGAGCGCGTCATATCCTTCTGTGCAGGATCGCCGGCGCCACGTGGTGACACGACATCCCGTTCCGACTCACGGAGGCTGAAAATGCCCGAACTCACTCCCATCCAATCGAACTTCCGCACCGCCATGGCGAATCTGCCCGCCGCGGTCAACATCGTGACGACCGACGGCCCCGCCGGGCGCTGCGGAATGACCGTCACCGCCGTCTGCTCGGTGACCGACTCCCCTCCCACAGCTCTCGTGTGCATGAACCAGAACAGCGCGATGCACAACGTGTTCCGGGAGAACGGCCGAGTCGGTATCAACGTGCTCTCCGGCGACGACGAGGAGCTGGCCATGCATTTCGCGGGCGCGACGAAAGTGGCGATGGCGGACCGCTTCCAGTGGGACATCTGGGAGGAGGACACCGACGACGGGGTTCCGATCCTGCGCGCCGCCCATGTGGTGCTTGCGGGCCGGATCTCGGACACCGAGACCGTCGGATCGCATTCGGTGATGTTCATCGAACTCGACCGCGTCCAGGCGCGCGAACAGGGCGACAGCCTCGTCTACTTCCAGCGCAAATTCCACCGTTTGTCGGTCCCGGTCGAGTCTCCCGACTGGCTGTTCTACGACGAATGGTCCGATCCGATCACCGTGACACCCGCCCTCGTTCCCACCGCAGCCGGAGGTAGATAGACATGGACACCTCGCCACCTCGAGAACGACTCCCGCAGAATTCCGACCTGCAGGAGCTCGCAGATACTCGTGCCGCCTTGACCTTTCGCCTCAGCGCGCTGGTCCTCGCCCTGTTCCTGCCCCTGCCGATCCTCGGCGGGTTCACCTCACTGCTGGACGGCGTCGTGTTCAGCGGTGTCACCGTGGCGTGGCTCTACGCCGTCGCACAGTTCGTCGTCGCCATCGTCGTGGCCCGGTACTACATGGTGCGTGCCGCCGAACTCGACGCCCGAACCTCTCCCCGGGCGAAAGGATAACGCGCCGTGAACCTCGTCTCTGCGTCACTGTTCGCGGCGCTCGTCGCCGTCACCCTGATGATCACCGCGTGGGCGTCCAAGCGGAACAAGTCGGCCGCCGATCACTACGTCGCGGGCGGCGCCCTCACCGGTCGGCAGAACGGTGTCGCGATCGCCGGCGACTTCATCTCTGCCGCCTCGTTTCTCGGCGTCACCGGTGCGATCGCCCTGACCGGTTTCAACGGGTTCTATCTCGCGGTCTTCGTGCCCGTCGCGTTCGTTCTCGCGATGTTGCTGATCGCCGAACCGCTGCGCAACCTCGGCCGCTTCACGCTGGCGGATGTCCTCGCCACCCGCTTCCCCGGCAAGGACGTGCGCTCGATGATGGCGCTCAGCACGGTGGTGATCAGCGTGGTCTACCTCGTGTCGCAACTGGTGGGCGCCGCACTGCTGGTGTCGCTGCTGTTCGACCTCGACTACGCGGTGGCCGTGCTGATCATCGGAACACTCACCACCGCATACACGCTCGTGGGCGGGATGCTCGCCACCAGCTGGATCCAGATCATCAAGACCGGTCTGCTCATGGTGTGTGCCGTCGTGCTGTTCGTCCTCGTGCTGGTGCGCTTCGATTTCAACCCCTTCGGCCCGTTCAGCACCGCGCTCGCCGAATTCGGTCAATCGTTCGTCGCACCGCAGCGCACGTCGGGTGCGGCGTCGTTCGACCAGTTGTCGCAGACCGTCGGGCTCGTTCTCGGCGTGCTCGGCCTGCCGCACGTCATGATCCGATTCCTCACCGTCCCGGACGCGAGGCAGGCGAGAACGTCCGCCTACACGGCGATCTGGATCTTCTTCGCGTTCTACCTCCTCGTTCCCGTTCTCGGGTACGGCGCCGCCAAGCTGGTCGGCGTCGAGGTCATCAAGTCCGAGAACCGCGGCGGCAACCTGGCGGTCGCCCAGCTTGCAGAAACCGTGGGCGGCGGAGTGTTGCTGGCGTTCGTCGCGGCCGTGGCGTTCGTGACCATTCTGGCCGCACTGTCCGGCCTGGTCATCGCGACATCGGGTGCGATCGCACACGATCTGTACGGGCAGGTGATCCGCAACGGTTCGGTGTCGGCGAAGGCTCAGCACCGCGCGGCCCGGGTCGCGACCGTGGCGACCTGCGTCATCGGTGTCGCCATCGCGTTCGCGGCGCAGAAGCAGAACGTCGCGTTCCTCGCGTCGCTGGGAATGTCCATCGCCGCGTGCGCGAACCTGCCTGCGCTGCTGCTGACCATGTACTGGAAGCGCATGACGGCCCGTGCCGTCATCTCCGGCATCGTCGTCGGTCTGGTGCTGTCGATCACCGTCATCCTGCTCAGCCCGGTCGTCCAGGGGCCGGACTCCATCCTCGGATTCTCGAACCCGGCACTCGCCGTGGCGCCCATCTCGCTGGCCGTCTCGATCGTGGTCGCACTGCTGTCGGCGCCGTCCGGGGAGACCAAGGCACGGGCCGACCGCCTCTTCTCGGTGATGCGCACCCGGGCGCTCACCGGACAGACCGAGACGGAGAACGACGACACGATGGCGGCGATGCAATGAAGACGGAACTACGGTCACCACTTCGGGACCTGGTCGAACAGCTGTCGGCGGGTTCGACGACGCCGATCGACGTGGCGGACGCGGCACTCGCGCAGATCGCGGACCTGGATCCGGCGATCCACGCCTGGGCCCACCTCGATCCCGACGCGGTGCGGTCTGCGGCCGCCCGGATCCAATCCAGCGATCCCGGCGGCGTGCTGTGGGGTGTTCCCGTCGGCGTCAAGGATCTGATCGACGTCGCCGGCATGCCGACGCGCTGCGGCAGTGAGCTGCGGAGCGCGGAACCGGCATCGACGGACGCCGACTGTGTGGCGCGTGTGCGTGCACTCGGTGCGCTCCCGGTCGGCAAGACCGTGACCACCGAGTTCGGGTATTTCAAGCCCGGCCCCACCCGCAATCCGCGCGCCGTGGACCACACGCCCGGCGGGTCGTCGAGCGGTTCGGCGGCAGCGGTGGCCGCCGGCATGGTGCCGCTGGCGTTCGGCACGCAGACCGCGGGATCGCTGACCCGGCCGGCGTCGTTCTGCGGAGTCGCGGGTTTCGTCACCGCCCACGGCGAATTCCCGACCGCGGGCATCACCGGATTGAGTCCCCGTCTCGACACGGTGGGGCTGCTGGCACGCACGGTGTCCGATCTGCACTTCGCGTGGACGGCGCTGCGCGACGGCACCCGGGCACCCGCTCTCGAGCCTTCCGCGCCGCGTCGGCTCCGCCTGTGGAGTGGGTTCGAACTCGGCGAGGTGTCCCCGGACATGACGGCGGCGCTCAGGACCACCGCGGGTGCCGCGCAGTCCGCGGGTGTTCGATGCCGTGAGATGGATGCCGCCGCGGCCGTCGTGGCGCTGACGGAACATCACCACACGGTGATGGCGTACGACGCCGCCCGGGAACGCGCCGTCGAGGCGGCGCAGCCCGACGAGATCAGTGCACCCCTCGCCGAATTGTTCACCGCGGGAGCACAGACCACCGAGGCGGAATACCGCGCCGCCCTTGCCGGAATCGCCGAGACCCGGCGGTCGCTGCTCGCGGCTCTGGACGAGGACGAGGCCGTCCTCGGACCCGCCGCACTCGGCGCCGCTCCCCGCGGCCACGACGCGACGGGGACGCCCGTGCTGAGCCGGCCGTGGCAGGCGATGGGCCTGCCCGTGGTCACCATCCCCGGCAAGCGCGACAGCGTGGGCCTACCCCTCGGATTGCAGCTGATCGGGCGCCCCGGCGCCGAGCAGCGCCTGTTCGAGACGGCGGCGTGGCTGGAATCCGTTCTGTGACACCGCCCTCGGGCGGGTTCGCCTTCTATCCGTTGGCACGCGTCGTTGCTATCGGGACAGCCATCCACCGTCGACGGACAGGATGGTGCCGGTGACGTAGGCGGACGCGGCCGAGGCGAGGAAGACGACCGCGCCGGCGAGGTCCTTCGGCTGACCCCACGTGCCGGCGGGAATGCGGCGCAGCATGTTCTCCGCCCGGGCGGGGTCCTCGCGGTGCGCGGCGGTGAATTCGGTCTCCATGTAGCCGGGGGCGATTGCGTTCACCCGGATGCGCTGGGGTGCCCACTCGTTCGCGAGAGCGCGGGTCAGTCCGAGGACGCCGTGCTTGGAGGCGGCGTACGACGGAACCTCCATCCCGCCCTGGAAAGAGTTGATCGAGGCGACATTGATGATGCTGGCGGCATCGTCACCTGCAGCAAGAACCGATTGCGCGAAGGCCTGGCTGAGCAGGAAGGGGGCGGTGAGATTGAGATCGAGCACCGCCGACCAGTCTGCTGCCGAGGTTTCGATCGCCGGGCCGCGCCGGATGATGCCCGCGTTATTGACCAGGATCGTCGGATGCGGGAACTCGGCATCGGCCCAGGAGATCAGCTCGGCCGCGGTTTCAGGTGTCAGATTGCCGAGGTCGGCGGTGCGGGTCGCGCAGTGAACCCCTCGGGCGCGCACCTCCTTGGCGACCTGGTCGAGGTCGCCGATGTCGACGGCGAGGATGTCGGCTCCCGCCTCGGCGAGTGCGATGGCGAGTGCGCGGCCGAGGCCGCGGGATGCACCGGTGACGAGGGCGGCATTTCCGTCCAGCCGGAACAGATCCATAACCGTGGTGTGGACGGGTGTGTTCATGGGAGAGGCTCTTTCGGAGGTGGGGACCGGTCTGGCGTGCGGGGTGAGAACCGCACACCGGCCCGGCGGCTTCGTCAGTTTCGGGTGGCCTCGTCGAGGACCCGGTCGTGTTCGAGGGAAGTGCGGGCGGTTTCCTTGGCGGCGATCACGGCGATGATGGTGATTACCGCAAGTACGGCGAGGTAGATGCTCACCGCGACGGTGTTCTTCTCCTCGACGGTGCCGAGCAGTGCGACCGCGATGACGGGGGCGAGGCCGCCGGCGAACACCGAGGCGAGCTGGTAGCCGAGGGAGGCGCCGCTGTAGCGGACGCTGGTACCGAACAGTTCGGAGAACATCGCCGCCTGCGGCGCGTACATCAGGGTTGTGAAGATCAGCCCGATGAAGATCGCCCCCGCGATGACGGCGTGGTTTCCGGTGTCGATGAGGGGGAAGAACACGAAGCCCCAGATACCGGCACCGACCGCGCCGGTGAAGTACAGCGGTCGCCGGCCGACGCGGTCGGACAGGGCGCCGATGACCGGGGTGAGGAAGAACTGCGCGACGGAGGCGATCAGGACACCCGCGATGGCGGCGCTCTTGGGCATGTCCAGGTAGGTGACCATGTAGGTCATCACCACGACCGTGAAGATGTAGTACGAGGTGTTCTCCACCAACCGCAGCCCCATCGCGATGAGCACTTCGCGGGGGTACTTGCGCAGGACCTCGATGATCGGTGCGTGCTCCGCCTTGTGGTTCTCGAGGGCCTTCTTGTTGGCGGCGAAGACCGGGGATTCCTCGATGCTCAGCCGGATCCACAGACCGATCAGAACCAGTACGGCGCTGAGCAGGAAGGGAATACGCCAGCCCCAGGAATCGAAGGCATCGTCGCTCTGGAACAGTGCCAGCACCCACAGCACCACCGCGGACAGGAGGTTGCCGAGGGGTACACCGGCCTGGGTCCACGACGTCCAGAATCCGCGGCGGTCGTTGTCACCGTGTTCGGCGGCCATCAGGACTGCTCCGCCCCATTCGCCACCGACGGCGAAGCCCTGCAGCAGTCGGCAGCCGATCAACAGCAGCGGTGCGGCCATACCGATACTCGCGAAGGTCGGCAGCAGGCCGATGGCGAAGGTCGCGGCGCCCATCATGAGCAGGCTGACGACCAGCATCTTCTTGCGACCGAGTTTGTCACCGTAGTGGCCGAAGACGATCCCGCCGAGCGGGCGGGCGAAGAAGCCCACCGCGAACGTGGCGAACGCCAGCAGGGTGGCGGTGGCCGGTTCGCTGTCGGGGAAGAACAGTGGTCCGAAGACCAGCGCAGCGGCCGAGCCGTAGAGGAAGAAGTCGTACCATTCGACGGCCGTGCCGATCATGCTGGCGAAGGCGACTTTGACGATCGAGGTGCGCCCGGCCGCGTGGGTAGCGGGTTCGGCGGCAACGTCGGGTGTGGACATGACGTGTCCTTTCGGGACAGGGGTGGGGTCCGGTGTGGTCATGGGACGAGCACGACCTTCATGTCGTGACCGGCCGCGGCGCGTTCGAGCGCCGAAGCCGCATCAGTGAGCGAAATTTCGGTGACCAACCGTGGCCACGGCGTCGGGTCGGCGGCCATCGCGTCGGCAGCGGCACGGTAGTCGACCTTGGTCGATCCGTAGCTGCCCTGCAGACGAATCTCCTTGCGGGTGACGGCGTTGAAGTCGACTGGTCCGGTGCGGGCGAACAGACCGACGACGGAGATCGGGCTGCCGGGCAGGACCGCGGCGATTGCGGCATCGAGCGCAGCCGTCGAACCGGAGGCGTCGACCCAGGCGGTGGGGATGAACGGCAGCTCGTCCCGGCCGGCGATCACGGTCCGCAGACCGAGCACGCGGGCCAGCGGCAATCGCACGTTCTCATCGTTGCCGACCCCGGAGAGCACGACATCGTGGCCGCGCTGAGCGAGAACGAGGGCGGCCATCGTGCCGATCGGACCGGGCCCGGACACCACCACCTGAGTGGGGCCCACGGCTGCGTTCTCGATGTGCGCGATCGCGCGGCAGGCGACCGACAGCGGTTCGGTCAGCGCCAAGGTCGACGCCGGCAGATGTGGGTCGACCTCGACCAGGCGGACCTCGGGGACGACGAACGATTCGGAGGCCGCGCCGTCGAAAGACAGCCCGAGCACGGTGCGCCGGGAGCAGATCTGCCGGAAGCCGCGCTCGCACAGATCACACGCTCCGCAGCCGTCGATCGCAACGGGGACAACGCGTTTGCCAAGCCAGTCCGGGTCGACACCCTCGCCGAGGGCTTCGACGTATCCGACCGCCTCATGTCCCAGAACCACCGGGGGACGGATCCATTCGTAGCCGCTGTCGTGCCGCCAGGCGTGCACGTCGCTGCCGCACAGCCCGCATGCCTCGGTGCGAACCCGCACCTGCCCCGGGCCCGGTTCGGGCTTGGGCAGATCCTGCACCCGAACGTCGTGAGGGGTGGCACTTCTCTTGGTTAGAGCTCGCATGGGAATCTGCTCACTTTCGCCCGCGGCCGGGATCAGGGATGAAAGGGTTTGGGGCGCCTGCGGACACCGCGCACAGTGCCGGGGACACTCCGTGTAGCTGCGCCATGTCAGGCGGTGTCCGAGGCGGAATCAGCGGATGAAGCGGTCGACGTAGTCGGCGCCGAGACCGATCTTCTCGTAGTGCGCGCGGGCCTTGTCGATCTTGCTGAACACATCCTCGATGCCGACGGTGTTGCCGTCCACGTCGACATAGATGTACGCACCGCTCACGTGGAACAGGGTCGCCATCTCGGTCACGTCTTCCGGGACCTCGAGGGTGTGGATGTCGCCGGGCGGCTCGAATGCGTAGGTGCCCTCTTCTGCCCACCAGTCGTACTCGAGGTAGTGCCAGCGGCCCCGCAGGGTGAAGGCGTGCACCGCCCCGGCGTGCCGGTGCCGAGACAGAATCCCCGAGCGGCGCACCCGCAGAATGTTCACGAAATAGCCCTGACTCGCCGACAACACCAGCGGCCGGAACTCGACATCCTGAGACTGCGGAACCCACAGCCGCTCGTCACAGTCCAGATCCAGCGCACCCGGAACGATCAGATCGTCACTCATCCCGTACGGCTTCGGACCCGTGTAGGGCACAGCCTCTTCGTTCGTCATGTCAACGGTGGAACTCACGATGCTCTCCTTTCGCTTAATCGCATAAGTTACCGTACATCGTTGTGTTCCGGCACACAAGCATGGATGTTCATCGAGGATTCTGACGCTTCCATCTGGGGATATACCACCAGGTTGAGCAGGTGACATCCTTCTTAAGCGGTCAGCGACGCGGTGATCGAAAACTTAAACGAATCAGCATACGGTTCGAGCAGGCAAGTTCGAGTGCCCTATCACTGAAGGCATCACTTAACCGCGTAAGCTGGCGCACATGATCGACACACCTCCACCTCGCGGCCCGGGTCGGTCCAACGGTGGGCGCTCCCGTCGCGTGACCATGAGCGATGTCGCCCGCAAGGCGGGGGTGTCGGCCGCCGCGGTCTCCTACGCGCTCAGCGGGGCTCCCGGCGTCAGCGAGGAGCGGCGCCAACGGATCCTCGCCATCGCCGAGGAAATGGGGTTTCGACCCAGCAGGATCGCCCGGGACCTGCGCTCGGGAACCACGAAAGCGATCGGGTTGCTCCTGGCCGACATCGCCAACCCGTTCTATACCGAGGTCGCCGGTGGTGTGGTCGCGGCCGCCGCCGAAGAAGGCTACGAGGTGTTCGTCTCCCACGTCGGCGTGGACGGTTCGCGGCAATCGGACGTCGCGTTCGCGCAGGTCGACCGGAACTGCAGCGGACTGATCTTCACCTCGCTCGTCGCCGCCGACAAACCCCTCCTCGACAAGCTCCGCCACGAGAGCATCCCCGTCGTGCAGCTCTACCGCCAGATCGAAGACGAGCCCTCGGACTGGGTGGGCATAGACGACTACTCAGCTTCGTTCGAAATGGCGTCCCACGTCATCGCCACCGGGCGTCGCAAGGTCGCCGTCCTCGGCGGCCCGGACACCTCGAGCGTGTCGGTCAACCGCATGAACGGATATCGTGACGCCCTGGCCAAAGCCGGTCTGTGTGCGGTCAACGAACCCGACGTCTGGGGCGAGTTGACTCGCACGGCCGGTGCATTACGTGCCCGATCACTCTTCGCCGAATATCCGGAGGTAGACGCCGTCGTGTGCGGTAACGACATGATCGCGCTCGGAGTCCTCGATGTCTCCCGGGAAATCGGCAAGCGCGTGCCGGAAGATCTGGCCCTGACGGGGTTCGACGACATGAGCTTTTCCAGCGCCGGACCTCTCCAGTTGAGTACCGTGACCGTGCCACGGGATCTGATGGGTCAACGGGCCGCCCGCATGCTTCTCCAACGTCTCGCCGGCGACAAGGGCCCCGCACGCAAAGAGTTACTGCCGTACGGGATTCAGGTGCGAGAGACTACCGCTCGACGCGGATAGCGCGCGTTGAGCGCCCCGTCCTCGATTCGCGTATGCCCCCCGTGGCGTGGGCGGACTCATCGTTCCGATTCCAGGTTCACGGTGATACCGGGCGAAGGTGATGATCTGTGCCTGTTGCGGCCGCGTGCCGTGCACCAGCCTGCTCGTAGGTTCGTGCGTTGGTGCGGATGACGGCCAGTTCCGGTGTTGTGAGGGCGCGCCGAACCTTTCCGGGCATGCCGGTGACGAGTGTCCTGGGCGGAATCTGTATTCCCTCTGAGATCAGTGCGTTCGCGGTGATCACGGTGCCCGCCCCGATGCGGGCACCGTTCATCACCGTTGCACCCATTCCGACCAGAACGTCGTCGACGATCGTGCAGCCGTGCAGGATCTCGTTGTGCCCCGCAGATACCCCTGCGCCGATGACCAGCGGAAATCCGCGCTCGGTGCGATCTATACGTCATCGGCGATGTCCTGGTCGCGCGGGGACAAGGAAATCTTCACCGCTGCGCCACCTTTGCAGCGTGCGGACGAGGATCCGTTGCCGTGGATGACAGCGCGAGCGTGATGTCCATCGGTCTCCTCGGAGGGCGCGTCGGACGAGACTGTGAGGCGTGGGAATCAGAACGCCACTGCGGACGAGCCTTTGAGACCCAGGTGCACACGCGCCTCGTCCGGTGTCGCGGGGGTGCGGTCGAACATCGCGGCCAGGTCTGCCACCTTCGACACCAATTGCGCGTTGGAGGTGGCCTGCTCGCGCTTGCTCACGCGAAGGTTGTCCTCGAGCCCCACACGGACGTTGCCGCCGAGCATCAGCGACAGCGCGGCAAGGTTGAACTCACCGCGGTAGCCCACTCCGGCGGCGGACCAGGTGAACGAGTCCTTGCCGAGAACCCGCTCGGCGGTGCGCAGCATGTGGATGAGCTGGTCGGGTTCGGCAGCATTGGCGCCGAGTACCCCGAGCACGAACTGCAGGTTGAACGGCGCCTCCAGCACGCCGTCCTTGACGAGCTGTTCGAGGTTGTAGATCTGCCCGACGTCGTAGACCTCGATCTCCGGCCGGGTGTCGGACTCGCGCATTTGCTGCGCCATGTAGGTCATGTCCTCGAAGGTGTTCTTGAAGATGTAGTCGGTGGTGCCCTCGAGGTAGTCGCGTTCCCAGTCGGCGAACGGCAGGTCGCGGGAGGCAACGGGGAAGAGACCGAAGTTGAAGCTGCCGGCGTTGAAGGTGGCCATCTCGGGGCGGAACTTCAGGACCGAGGCACGCTCTTGGACGGTCATGCCGCGCCCGCCGCCGGTGGTGGGCTGGAGGACGGCGTCGGTGTGTTTCCGCAACTCGGACAGGGCACGTTCGAACAGGTCGAGGTCGGCGACGGGGCGCCCGGTCTCCTCCTCGCGCACGTGCACGTGCAGGACGGAGGCGCCGGCCTCGGCGGCCTTCACACCCTCCGCGACGATCTGGTCGACGGTGATCGGGATGGCCTTGCTCTGGGCGGGGACGGTCATGCCGCCGGTGAGTGCGCAGGTGATGATGACTTTGTCGTTCATGGTTTTTCGACTCCTGAATGGGGACTTGACAGGGATTCGGCGGTTTGGTCAGGCGGGAACTGTGGCGAGTGCCATCAGGGTGTCGCGGCCGGGCTTGCGGAGGCCGCGTTCACACTCGTGCACGAGCTCGACGACGCGGACGTTCAGCGGGCTGGGAACACCGGCGGACACGGCGGTCGAGGCGACGCCGCCGTTGATGACATCGACCTCGGTGACCGCACCGCGTTCGAGGTCTTGGAGCATCGATGCCTTGGTCGCCCCGAGTCGGTTCATCAAGATGGCGAGTGCGGCATCGGCGCGGCTCGAGTCGTCGGCGGATCGGACCACGAGCTGATCGGGCCGGACGCCGACGATCTCGTCGAGTTGGATGCCGATTGCGGTTGCGACGTCGTACGCTTCGGTCCAGAGCCGGTACGCGATTTCTCGCCCGAGCGGATCCGAGACGACATCGCGGTAGAGCAGTCCAGTGACCGCGCCGAGTCCGGAGAAGGTGCTGTTGAGGAGCAGCTTCGACCAGATCTGCCCGACGATGCCTTCGGAGATGTTCACCTCGGCGGCGGCGGCGAGGATGCGGGCCAGCCGCTCGATGCGGTCGGTCCGGCGGCCGTCGACCTCTCCGACGACGAACGGTGCGACGGTGGTCTGGGCGAGGTGGCCGGGGCCGAGGTTCGTTGCACCCCACTCGGTGATGCCGATGACCAATCGGTCGGCACCGACGATACTCTCGACATTGTTCTGCACCAGACCATTTCCGAGCGAGACGTAGGTGCCCACCAGATCGCCGAGGACGAGCGGGGTCAGTGCTACCTCGAGATAGGGCGCCTTGAGCGTGACGAGCGCGTAGTCGAACCGCCCCTCCAGGTCGTCGGCCGAGTCGACCGCATTGATCGTGACATGCGAGGTGGCGCCGAGTTCATCGAACTGCAGACCGGGTGAGTTCATCAGCCTGACGTGTTCGGTGTTGGCGTCGAGGACGACGACGTCGTGGCCGGCACGGGCGAGATGGGCGGCGGTGACTCCGCCAATGGCCCCCGCGCCGACGATGAGGATGCGCTGATTCATGCCTTTACCTGGCTTTCCTTCTTCTTGCCGTTCATCTGTGGGTCCTGGATCTGGAGGGTGAGGCTGACCGCTGCACCGACAGCGACGAGGGCGATGACGAACCACAGTCCTGCAGACGGGTTGTCGGTCGCTGTTTCGATGAGTCCCATCGCGAACGGGCCGACGAAGCCACCGAGGATGCCGAGGGTGTTGACCAGCGCCAATCCGCCCGCCAATGCGGCTCCGGCGAGGCGGGCCGCGGGAACGGCGAAGAGTATCGACTGGACGACGAAGAAGGTAGCGGCCGCGATGCAGAACCCGACGAGAGCCAGTGCCGGGCCCGCGACGGCACCGATCGTGAAACCGACGACCATGGAGGTCATTCCGCCGAAGAGGATCTTGCGGGACCGGCGGCCGTTGGTGGCATACCGCGGCAGGACCAGGGTGCCGATCGCTGCCGCCACCCACGGCAGGGCGGTGAGCAACCCGATGGTCAGGTCCGACATCTCCCCCCACTCGCCGATGATGCTGGGCAGGAAATAGGTGAGGCTGTAGACCGCGATCTGATGGGTGAAGTACACGGCGATGACCAACAGAATCTGCTTGTCCTTGAACACCCCGGCAAACGAATGGGTGCCGGACGCGTCGGCGCCCTCCTGTTGTTCCTTGGCCAGACGGGCCGTGAGGTCGCGGGCCTGCTTCGGGTCGAGCCACTTCGCGTCGAGCGGGCCGTTGGGCAGGTATTTGAACACCACGACAGCGAGGATCACTGCCGGGATTCCCTCGAGGACGAACATCCACTGCCAGCCGTGCCAGCCGAACAGCCCGTCCAATCCCAGCAGTGCGCCGCCGATGGGCGCTCCCAGGATGTTCGCCAGGCAGACGGCGACCAGGAACGACCCGTTCGCGCGAGCGCGTTGTTCACGACCGAACCAGAAGGTGAGGTAGAGCATAACTCCGGGGAACAGACCGGCCTCTGCTGCACCGAGCAGTACTCGCAGAATGTAGAAGGAGATGGGTCCTTCGACGAATGCCATCGCCGCCGAGAGGAGTCCCCAGGTGACCATGATCCGAGTGATCCACATCCGCGCGCCGACCCGGTACATGATGAGATTGCTCGGCACCTCGCACAGCGAATACGCGAGGAAGAACAGTCCCGCACCCAAACCGTATGCGGCGGCGGAGATTCCCAGATCGGCTTCTAGATGATGCTTCGCCAGGCCGATGTTGGTGCGATCGATGAACGCGATGATGTACGCGGCGATCAGCAACGGCATGAGCTTGCGGAAGATGAGCTTGTTCAGCTCTTCACCGGGCGGCGCGGAGGCCGTGTGGTTTTCAGACATGGCAATGCCTTCTCAGGGTGTCGAGAGGTGGTCCCGTGAGCGGAGCGCTCCGGAGAATCGGTCGGGATGACGTCCGGATGATGAGAGGAACGACAGTCCGGGTCGGAATGAAATTGGTTCTGGCGCGGTGGTGAAAGCGCGCCGGCCGCTACGGGGCGGCGGTGGAATCCTTTCGTGGGCATCCGCAGGTGGTGCCGATGCGGAGTTGGTGGGCGCGGAGAACTGCCTGGTACGAGCCGCCGGCACCGTCGATGCGGCGGGTGAGCAGCTCGAGGGCCTGTTCGGCCATCTCACGGCGTGGTTGATTGACGGTGGTCAATTCGACCAGTGGAGACGCGCCGGGGAAGAGGCCGTCGAAACCGGTGACGGCGACATCGCCGGGGACGGTGATCGATTGCGCGCGCAGTGCACTGATCGCGCCGAGTGCAATCGCGTCGCTGCCGCAGACGATCACCCGCGGGAGAGCCTTGCGCGCAAGGAGCTCGTCGACCGCCACATACCCACCGTGCTCACTGAGATAGGTGCTGATCCGGTGCGAGGCGATACTGCGAATGCCACGAGCTTCGGCCGTACGGATAAATCCTTCCTCCCGGGCCGCGGACGCGCTCGAGGTGCGCGGCCCCACAATCGTGACGATGTCCTGATATCCATGCTCGACAACGTGTTCCATCATCTCTGATGCCGCGGCCCGGTCGTCGATACCGACGAAGTCGGCGTCGACCCGTTCGATGCGCCGGGACAGCTGGACCAGCGGGATGCGGGCGCTGCGCAGCGACCGCACGACGTCGCCGTCGTCCGGGTGCAGGACGGTGACCACGACGCCGTCGACGTGCCGGGCGATCATCGCGTCTACGACGGACCGTAGCGTGTCGGGATCTTCCTGCGTGTGAGCGAGAAATACCTCGTATCCGCGGGCTCGGGCGGCGTCGATCGTTCCCGCCGCGATCTCGGTGTAGAACGGATTGGCGATATCGGTCAGGACGAGGCCGATGACCCGGGACTGATGTGAACGGAGACGGTTCGCCCGGGCACTCGAGGTGTGCCCGAGCTCCTCCGCGGCCTCGAGAACCCGCGCCCGAGTCTCCTCCGACACCCCCGATCGCCCGTTCATCACGTAGGAGACGGTGGCCGGAGACACGCCGACCGCGCGCGCGACAGCGGCCGCGGACACCCGAGGGGGTCGCTGCCTACCGTTGCGCGCACTAGCTGTAATTCCTGGGGACGTTGTGAACGCCGACGCGGTCGATGGGTGAGTTGCCGCCGATCCCGGTATGGGGTCGGTGGTGATTGTAGTCATGCAGCCAGGCTTCGTAGGTCGATGAGCGGGCCTCGTCGCTGAGGTAGGTCTCTGCATACGCCCACTCCGCGGCGAGGGTCCGGTTGAACCGTTCGACTTTGCCGTTGGTCTGGGGCCGGTACGGCCGGGTTCGCTTGTGCGCAATGTCCGGGCCGAGAGCATCAGCGAAAGCTTTTGAACGGTAACAGGATCCATTGTCGGTCAACACCCGTGTGACGGTGATGTGGTGGGCCGCGAAGAAGTCGTTCGCTCGGGACCAGAACCCGGAAGCGGTCTCCTTCCTCTCATCGCACAGAATTTCCGAGTACACGAGCCGCGAATGATCGTCGACGGCGTGATGCAGATACGAGTAACCCACTCCGGAGCGGTTGCGACGTCCGGCGGCGCGGCCGAGTTTGCGGTGGCCACCGCCATCGGGGATGCGGCCGAGCTTCTTGATGTCGACGTGGACCAGGTCGCCCGGTGCGTCGTGCTCGTAGCGGTGCGCCGGCGGCCGGCGGACCGGCAGACCGGTGGCCTGGTCGAGGTGAGCCAGCTTCGGCATCCGGTATCGGCGCAGGACCGCTTCGACGGTCGAGCGGGCCACGCGCAGGTGGTGGGCGATGCGGTGTGGTCCCCAGCGGCGGGTGAATCGCACCTTGATGATCCGTCGTTCGGTGTGGGTCGGGGTCTGGTGCGGGCAGTGACGTGGTCGACTCGAGTGATCGTCCATTGCGGCCTCGCCGCCGTCGCGGTAGCGGTCGACCCACTTCTTGACCGTCGCTGGCGAGCACTGGAACCGCTCCGCTACCCGGCGTAGCGACCAGCCGTCTTCGAGGACCAGTCGCGCGAGTGCGGAACGTCCCCGTGGAGTCAGGAAGGCATTACGGTGTGTCATGAGGGCCTCTCGGTAGCGGCGTGTGTGTGGTAACCACACCGATACCGGAGGTCCTCACCTATTCCTGTTCGCCACGCCGTTCACAACCTGCCTGGGAACTACAGCTAGCGCCCGTGAGTACTTGTTAACCGCCGGACGTTGACAAGTACTCACGGCTACTCGAGGCCCTGCTCGATGGCGTACCTGGTCAGCTCGACGCGGTTCGCCAACTGCAGCTTGCGGAGGGTGGCCTGGACGTGGTTCTCCACGGTGCGGTGACTCAGCGACAGCTTGGTCGCGATCTGCTTGGCGCTGAGCCCTTTCGCGACGAACCGCAGCACCTCCGTCTCCCGCTCCGTCAGTTTGGGGACGGCGGGGCCCTGCTCGTCGGCGGGTGCACTCGACATTCGGCGGTACTCCCCCAGCACGAGTCCCGCAAGCCCCGGCGTGAACACCGCCTGCCCGGCCGCAGTGGCCCGCACCGCGTCCAGCAGTTCCTCCACGGACGCACTCTTCACGAGGTACCCGGACGCGCCGGCCTTGACGGCGTCGAGGACGTCGTCACGCTCCGACGAGGCCGACAGCACCAGCACCCGGCTGTCCGGCGACACGTCCAGGACGGCGGCGGTGGCCGCGGCCCCGTTGCCGTCCGGCAGTTGCATGTCCATGAGGACGACGTCGGGACGGGTCGCCGCCGCCCGCCGTCCCGCGGCCGCGACGCCGTCCGCGGTGGCGACCACGGTGAACCCGGCGCCGTCGAGGTCGCGGGCCACGGCGTCCCGCCACATCGGGTGGTCGTCGACGACCATCACGGTGATGTGTTCGCCGGTCTCCGGGTCACCCATGTGTTTCGTCTCCCTTCGGCACGCGGATCTCCCATTCGGTGCCCTGGCCGGGTTCGGTGTCGAGTTCGGCGGTGCCGCCGAGCGCGCCGACGCGGCCCAGAATGGATTTCGATACTCCCATGCGCCCCTCGGCCTCCGCTTCGGCCAGCCGTCCCGGGGCGATGCCGGTGCCGTCGTCGCGGATGCTGACGATCACCTCGGCACCCAGATCCTCCAGCAAGACGTATGCCCGGGCGCCGGTCCCCGCGTGCAGCGCGACGTTGGACAGTGCCGTGTCGACGATCGCGACGAGTTCGGTCGCCCGCCCGCGCTCGATCGTCACCGGGTCGGCGGGGGTCGAGACGGACACCGTGGTGCTCGCCCGCGTGCCCAGCAGCAGTCGCACGTCGACCGCGCTCCCACCCAGATCCGACGCGACACCGGCGCCCTGCTCGGAGATGAGCATCCGCAGCGCCACCTCCTGCTCTCCGGCAAGTTCCGCGAGTTCGGCTGCGGGCCCACCGATCTCGTTGCCCCTGCGGCGCACCAGCGCGAGCACCTGCAGGACGCCGTCGTGCACCTCGCGGGCGAGTCGTTCCCGCTCCTCGGTGGCGGCGGCCAACCGCACAGCCTGCTCCAGCTGGGCCTGCGCGCGCCTCGCGGTGGTGGTGGCGAGCCCGAGCGCCAACCCCACCGACACCAGGACGGGTGCCGTCGCGTCCTTCCACAGGTCGAGGTTGACCTGGTCACGCACCACCGCACTCACGGTCGCCATGAGCACCCCGGACGCCATGCCGAGCCACGGCCCGCCGAAGACGGCGGCGGAGATCACCGCGTTGGTGACCCACAGCGTCGTCGGCAGCGTCTGATGGTGGCTGTACCACTCGTGATCGGAGACGACGCGCGTCGACGCCATCAGCGCGATGGCGATCACCTGGTCGGCGATCACTACCTGGTAGCGCGGGACGTTCCCGTGGGACAGCAGGACCGCCGACAGTCCCGACCACACCGCCATCAGGGCGACGAAGAACCAGCTCAGCCGCTGATGCGTGTAGTACTGCACCGACACGACCTGGTAGCTGATCGCGTACACCAGTGTGACGAGGCGGAACGCCTGCGCCGCACGCCACAGCGGGGCGTCCGGGTGGGTGTCGAGTTCGGCCGCGGCTCGCGGCCGGTAGTGCAGGCGGGTGCGGTGTTCACTCTCGTCGGTCATGGGTCTGCGCCGGGTTCTCCGAGTGTGGGTCGTGGTGCGGTGGTGGGTCGGCTGCGGCCGGGTAGAGCGGGACGGCCGGGTCGTCGACCTCGAGTGCGTCGTAGGTGGCGTCGGGGTCCGGGGACAGCAGTGAGCGCACCGCCGTGTTCAGCAGCGCGACGATCGGCACCGCCAGCAGACCGCCGACGATCCCGGCGAGGACGATGCCGGTGGTGATGGCCAGCACCACCGCGAGCGGGTGCAACCGGACCGCGCGGCCGAGCAGCAGCGGTTGCAGCACGTGGGCCTCGAGTTGCATCACCCCGATGATGATGCCGAGCACGATCAGCGCCGTGAGGAATCCCTTGGTGACCAGAGCCACGAGTACTGCGAGGAAGCCGGTGAGGAATGCGCCGACGATCGGGATGAACGCGCCGATGAACACGAGCGACGCCAGCGGCAGCGCGAGTGGAACCCCGAGGATCGCGAGTCCCGCCCCGATCCCGATGGCGTCCGCGGCGGCCACCGCCACCGTGGCCCGGACGTACCCGATCAGCGAGCCGAACCCCTGACTTCCCGCGAGCCGGACCCGCCGCCGGGACGCGGACGGGACGAGGCGGGTGACGAACTCCCAGATCTGGGAGCCGCCGTAGAGGAAGAAGATGAGGGTGAACAGGGTCAGCAGAGCGCCGGTGAAGATCTCGCCGACGACCGTGGCGGTGGTCAGTGCGCCACTCGTCAGCTGCTGCCGGTTCTCCTGGATCGACTTGACCACCGAATCGCCGGCCTGCCGGATCTGGTCCTCGCTGAAGTGGAACGGGCCGTTCGTGAGCCACCCTTGGATCTGTGTGATGCTCGCCTCGAATTGTTCGGTGAGGCCGGGGAGACCTTCGATGAACTGCTCGACGACGAACGTCATGATCCCGGCGACGATGCCGATCGAACCGATGAGGACGACCAGGACGGCAGCCGACCGCGGCACCCCCTTGCCCTGCAGCCAGTCGACGAGGGGCACCAGCAGCGCCGACGCCAGGAGCGCCAGGCCCACCGGGATGAGGACGGTGTCGAGCCTGGTCACGATGTATCCGAGGGTCAGCAGACCGGCGAAGATGACGAGGAGCCGCCACGTCCACTCGGCCGCCACCCGCACCACCGGGTGCACCGACGCCGAAGGGTGACCCCCGCCCTGTGTTACCGCGGCAGTGTCCGAGCGTTGCTCGTTCGCGTTCACCTGCGGAGCGTATCGAGGTTCGGGCGGCGCCGGGTGCTTCGCGCGGGAAACACGTGCGCAGGGCACGCATATGCGCCGTTTTGGGGACGTGTCCTACGCCACCCGGTACACCCCCCGCTAAATTGAACGGCGTGCGGAAATCCTATAGAGCGATCGCGGCGACGGTCCGCAGCAGATGGCCGCTCTATATGGTTTCGATGCTCCTCGCCAATTTCATCGGCGCCATCCTCGTGTTCGCGTTCGTGCGGTACGGGGTGCCGATCCCCGAATCGGCGGCCATCATGGCCGACCGGGTGCGCAACGTCGCGATCTTCGGCGGCTATCTCGCGTTCGCCGCCGTGGTGAGTCTCACGGCCGCCGCGATGATGCTGCGGTCGGTCGTCCGCTGGCAGTTGCGGGGCGGTCCGCCGACGCGCAGCGAGCAGATGTCGGCGCTGCACGCGCCGCTGCGACAGGCGATCGTGCACCTGGTGCTGTGGATCCTCGGCGGCATCATCTTCGTGCTGCTCACCATCACCGAGATGCCGGAACTGGCGGTCGCGGTGATCGTCACCGTCTGCATGGCCGCGACCACCACGTTCGGCTTCACGTACATGCTCGGCGAACGCATCCTGCGTCCGGTGGCCGCCCGCGCGCTCAGCGAGGGCGAGTTCGACAGGACCATGGCCCCCGGCGTCGGTACCCGGATGGCGATGACGTGGGGCCTGGGAACGCTGATGCCCGTCATCGGCATCATCCTGCTGTGCGTGACGCAGATAACCACCGACCTCGTGTTCTCCCCGGACGCGCTCGCGTGGGCGATCATGCTGCTGTCGATCATCGCGATCGCGCAGGCGTTCGCGCTGTCGATGCTGACGGCCAGCCAGATCTCCGACCCGATCAAGCAGCTGCGGCGGGCCATCGAACGCGTCCAGCGCGGCGCCACCGACGTCCGGGTCGAGGTGTTCGACGGCAGCGAGGTCGGCCGGCTGCAGGTCGGGTTCAACCGCATGATGCGCGAGTCGGACGAGCGTCGGCTGCTGCGTGAACTGTTCGGCCAGCACGTCGGCGAGGACGTGGCGCGGCGGGCACTGCAGTTCGGCACCGAACTCGGCGGCGAGACGAGGTTCGTCGCGGTGCTGTTCGTCGACATGGTCGGCTCCACCGGCGCCGCCGCGGAGCGTCCCCCCGGCGAGGTCGTGAACCTACTCAACGAGTTCTTCCGCGTCGTCGTCGACGTCATCGACCGGCACCACGGCTTCGTCAACAAGTTCATGGGTGACGCGGCGCTCGCGATCTTCGGCGCCCCACTCGACCGCCCCGACGCACCGACGGCGGCGCTGGCCGCGGCCCGGGAGTTGCGGTTCGCGTTGAACGAGATCACCGGCCTCGACGTCGGCATCGGCGTCTCCGCGGGCCTCGCCGTCGCCGGCAACATCGGCGCCGCCGAACGCTTCGAGTACACGGTGATCGGAGACCCCGTCAACGAGGCGTCGCGGCTCACCGAACTCGCCAAGCTGCACCCCAGCCGCGTGCTCGCGTCGACGAGTGCCCTGTACTTCGCGGACGACGACGAGCAGGCGCACTGGGAACTCGGCGAACAGGTCCAGCTGCGGGGCCGTCGCCGCAACACCCATCTGGCTTGGCCGGAGGACTATCCGGAGTAATCCGCTACCCGTTGGTTACGCTGGCCAGGTGGCACAGCCTCGATCCGACCCGCCCACTGCCGAGCCTCCTCGGCAGCGAAGCCGATACTGGTGGATCAAATGGCTACTCGGCGCCGGCCTCCTGGCCCTGCTGACCGTCGAGGGAATCTATCTGTGGCCCACACTCAGCGATTCGTGGAAAGCGCTCACCGAGATTCACTGGGGGTGGGTCGCCGCCTGCATTGCAGCCCAGGCCGTGTCCCTGAGCGGGTATGGAGCGGTCCAGCAGCGGTTGCTGCAGGCGGGCGGAGTCGTCGTCAGCCAGCTCAAGTCGGTGTCGGTGATCTACGCGAGCACCGCGATGGCCGTGAGCCTGCCCGCCGGTCAGGTGTTCTCCACCGCCTTCACCTACAAGCAGACCCGCAAGTGGGGGGCCACCCCCATCGTGGCGTCGTGGCAGCTGGCGATCTCGGGCGTGATCGCCGCGGGAAGCCTCGCGCTTCTCGGCGCCGCGGGCGCATTTGCGGTGGGCACCAAGGTGAGTCCGGTCACTCTGGTGCTGTCGCTGGTGGCCGCGTTCGGGTTGTTCTACGCACTGCGATACATCTCACGTAACCCCGACTCGATCGAATCGATCGGGCTGTGGGCGCTCGCCCGGTACAACAAGTTCCGCAAGAATCCGCCCGAAGCCGGCGCCGAGCGGTGGCGGGAGATCCTGAGCCAGCTCGATTCGGTCGAGCTGAGGCGCAAGGATTCGATCATCACGTTCGGGTGGTCGGCGGTGCACCGGCTCGCCGATGTCGCGTGCCTCGGTTTCGCGTGCTGGGCGGTGGGCGCGGAACCGTCGTTCGCGGGTCTGCTGATCGCGTTCGCCGCGGCCAAGGCGGTGGGCAGCATTCCCCTCGCGCCGGGCGGGCTGGGGTTCGTCGACGGCACCCTGATCGCCACACTGACCGCGGCCGGGGCGACCGCGTCGCAGGCGCTCGCGGCCGTGTTCGTCTATCGCGTCGTGAGCTACATCCTCGTCGCACTGGTCGGCTGGGTGGTGTTCCTCATCCTGTTCCGCCACAACCAGCACGAGGACCTGGAGATGGACCTCGAATTCGAGCGCCGTGAGCAGTCGACCCCGAGCACCAACCACACGCAGCACACCACGGACTCCGAGCCCGACTCCCAGCCGTGAGTACTTGTTAACGTCCGGCGGTTAGGAAGTACTCACGGGTGGCGAAGCCGCAAACTCCCGGATCGCCTCCGCCACCACGTCCGGGCGGTCCTCGGGCATCAACGTGTAGCTGTCCTCGACCTCTCGCAGTCGGGCGTTCGGGTACAGCTCGGCGAGTCGCCGACCGTGGTCGCGGGGCATCACCTTGTCCTCGATCGCCCACAGCACGAGGACCGGCCGGTCGAAGTTCCGGTTCGCCTCCGCCCATTCGCGCAGTGTCGACTTGGACGGAAGCGACGTCGTGTACTTGCGCAGGTCCCGCCGCACCCGGCGGTCGGTGGTCGCGGGGCGGAACCAGCCGTCCATCACCGGTTTCGGCACGGGCCGCTTGCTCATCCACCCCCACGCCGCGGGAGCCCGGCGCATCGCCCGGAATCGGAGCGCGTGCATGGTCAGGGCGAGGCCGCCGGGGACCGCCACCGCGAGACCGATCGCGCGACCGGGTATTCCCGGCGGATAGTTGTCGAACGCCTCGCACGGCGTGAGGACGAGGGCCCCGACGCGGCTGGTGTCGCCGAGTGCGATCAGCACCTGCGCGCCGCCCCAGTCGTTCTGCACGAGCGTGACGTCGGCCAGGTCGAGTTTCTCCAGGAACTCGCCGATGAGCAGTCCGAGCCCGCGTAGCGAGAGGTCGGCGTCGGCGCGCATCGGGATGCGGTGCGCGCCGAGCGGGAGGGTGGGGAGAATGCAGCGGAAGTCCGGGACGAGGCGCTCCACGACGTGCCGCCACACGGTGCCGTCGATGGTCAGGCCGGAGATGAACACGAGGACGGGGCCGTCGCCGCCGGTGTCGTCGTACTCGACGGTGCCTGCGGAGAGTTCGATCTTTTTCATGGCGCTCACTCCATTTGATAGATCGTTCTACTGAGACTCAGGTTACGATGGGGTGCGCACCGAGCGCAACGGTCGGAGGCAGAAAAAGTGAACGACACCAAGGCCCGGATCCTCGGCACCAGCAGCGACCTCTTCCGTCGCAACGGCTACACCGGGACCGGACTCAAGCAGGTCGCGGCGGAGGCCCGCGCGCCGTTCGGGTCGATCTACCACTTCTTCCCGGGCGGAAAGCAGCAGCTCGGCGAGGAGGTCATCCGCACGTCGGGCGAGGAGTACGCGCGGCTGGTGTTCTCCATCCTCGACGCCCATCCCGACATCCTCGAGGGGATCGAGGTCGGGTTCCGGCTGGCCGGCGAGACCCTGGTGGCCACCGATTACGCGGACGCCTGCCCCATCGCCACGGTCGCGCTCGAGGTCGCGAGCACCAACGAGGTGCTCCGCGTCGCCACGGCGGATGTGTTCACGAGTTGGATCGACTCCGGCAGCGCCCTGTTGCGGGCGCGCGGGTTCGGCGAGGCCGATGCGAGGCGTCTGATCCTGGGGTTCGTGACCAGCCTCGAGGGGGCGTTCGTCCTCGCCCGCGCGCTCCGCAGCACCGAACCGCTCGACGCGGCCGGGGCCACCGTGCTCGCCGCCGCGCGCGCCTGCCTCCCCCCACGTGAGTGAGAAAGCGTCCCCGGACACGCTTTGCCGCTCACGTGCGGGGTGGGTGAACCGATCGGGCGGAACGCCGCGTCGACGCCACCTCTAGGCTGGCCGTGTGAAGAAGTACCTCCCCGCGCTCGCCCTGGATGTCGTCCTCGTCATCGTGTTCTGCGCGATCGGCCGCCAGAGCCACGACGAAACCAACGCCCTGACAGGCCTGGCGACCACGGCCTGGCCGTTCCTGTCCGGTCTGGCGGTCGGCTGGCTCGCGACCGTCGCGCTATACCGCGACAAGTTCGACGCGTTCCTCATCGTCCCGACGGGCATCGTGGTGTGGTTGTCGACGCTCGTGGTGGGCATGCTGTTGCGCATCGTGAGCGGCCGAGGCGCCGAGATGCCATTCCCGTTGATAGCCGCTCTGAGCTTGGCCCTGTTCCTCCTCGGCTGGCGTGCCCTCGCGAAGATCGTGACGAAGGCGCGCGCCACCACCTGATCGCGGGCGAATCCACCCCGACGGCACCCGAACTTCCGCTCGAGGTGAGACAGTTTTCCCATGAGTGACACCATCGATCCGGCCCGGGACGAGCGGCGGTCCGACCGCGGTTTCTTCGGCCAGCCGTTCGCCCTCGCGAACCTGTTCGGCGTCGAGATGTGGGAGCGATTCTCCTTCTACGGGATGCAGGGCATCCTGATCTATTACCTCTACTATTCGGCCGCCGACGGCGGTCTCGGAATCGCCGAATCGTCCGCTACCAGTATCGTCGGCGCCTACGGCGGCACGGTGTACCTGTCCACCATCCTGGGAGCGTGGGTCGCGGACCGTCTCCTCGGCTCCGAACGCACCCTGTTCTACAGCGCCATCCTCGTCATGCTCGGCCACATCGCCCTGGCGGTGTTCCCGGGACTGTGGGGTGTGGGCATCGGCCTGGTCTGTGTCGCGTTCGGCAGCGGTGGGCTCAAGGCCAACGCCACGTCCCTGGTCGGCGATCTGTACGACGAGCAGGACGAGCGCCGCGACGCCGGGTTCTCCATCTTCTACATGGGTATCAACCTGGGTGCCCTGGTCGGCCCGCTGCTGACGGGCTGGGCGCAGGACGCCATCGGGTTCCATGCCGGCTTCGCGCTGGCCGCGATCGGTATGGCGCTCGGACTGATCCAGTACACGCTCGGCCGCAAGCACCTCCGGGGTGTCGGCGCCGAGCCGACCAACCCGCTCCCCCACGACCAGCGCACCAAGTGGATCGCGATCGGCGCCGGCGCGGTGATCGTGATCGCCGCCCTGTCACTCACCGGAGTGATCACCGCTGCCAACATGTCGGACATCGTCGTCGGTCTCACCATCGTCGCGGCGATCGGCTATTTCGCGGTCATGCTGACGAGTCGCCGCATCACGGCCGTCGAGCGCAGCCGCGTCTACGCGTTCATTCCGATGTTCATCGCCAGCGCCGTGTTCTGGTCGCTGTTCCAGCAGCAGTTCACCACCGTCGCCGTGTACTCGGACAAGCGACTCGACCGCAACCTGTTCGGCTGGGACTTCCCGCCGTCGTGGGTGCAGTCCATCAACCCGGTCTTCATCATCATCTTCGCGGGTGTGTTCGCGGCCGCGTGGACGAAACTCGGCCCCCGTCAGCCGTCGTCGCCGATCAAGTTCGCGGCGGGCACCATCATCATGGGTCTGGCGTTCCTGGCGTTCATCCCGATGTCGGGTGGCGGCGCGAACAGCGCACCGCTGCTGGGCCTGGCCGGCATTCTCCTGCTGTTCACGTTCGCGGAACTGCTGCTGTCGCCGGTGGGCCTGTCGCTGTCGACCAAGCTGGCGCCCGAGGCGTTCCACACGCAGATGGTGGCGTTGTTCTTCCTGTCCGTCGCGCTGGGCACGGCGATGGCGGGCACCCTGGCCAAGTACTACGACGAGAACAACGAGGTCCCGTACTTCACCGCGGTCGGGCTCGGCTCGATCGCCGTGGGTGTGCTGCTCGCCATCGGGGCGCCGTGGATCAAGCGTCTGATGAAGGGCGTGCACTGAGATCTTCTGCGCGGAGAAGCCGTCTCAGCGCAGCCACAGCCACACGGCCAAGCCGAATCCCGCCATCGCGATGACGACGCGGAGGACGGACGGCGGTATCCGCCTGACCACGGGCGGACCGCACCAGCCACCGGCCAGGGCGCCGATCGCCATCGCGGCGGCGGCGCCCCAGTGGACGGGGCCGAAGGCCGCGAACCCGATCGCAGCGACCAGGTTCGCGACGCCGAGGAGAAAGCTCTTCAGAATGGTGGCGCGCCAGATCGTCTCCGACGTGAGGATCAGGGCGATGGCCAGGAAGATGACGCCGGCGCCCGCACCGAAGTACCCGCCGTAGATGGCGACGACGAACAGTGACACCGAATAGGTGCGGGGCATGTCCCGTTCGCCCGCCAGCGCGCGTAGCCGGGGTTGCAGCAGTAGCGCCAGCGCGGCGAACGCGACCATGAACGGGACGATCGCCTCGAACGACCCTGCGGGCGCCAGCAGCAGGATGCCCGCTCCGACCAGGCCGCCCGCAGCCGAGTACAGCGCCCACCGCCACAGCTTGGGACCGGTGTCGGCGACCTCCCGCGTCGAGTTGGACAGTGCGCCGACGCCGACTGCCACCATCGCGACCGTGTTGGTGACGTTGGCGGTCACGGGCGGCAGACCGACGGCGAGGAGTGCGGGATACGACACGATGGACGCCAGGCCGGTGACGAACCCGACCAGTCCCGCGAAGAACCCCGCTACGACGAGAAGACCGATATCAAGCAGGGACACAAGGTAGAAACTTACCCTTGCTCACTTACTCCCTCTGCGCGGACGGTCCGCCCTCAGCGCGGACGGTCCCCGCCTTGTCAGTTCGCCGGCTTCGCCATCTCACGGAAGAGCATGTCGGTCATCTTCACCGCGCGGTCGCCACCGTCGGCGTCGGCGACGAAGACCGCAAAAGCCAGGTCGCCGCGTGAGCCGTAGAACCAGCGGTCGTCGCCGCTCGCACCGTTCATGCCCATGAGGTCCGGGTAGCCGTTGAGGTACGACGCCCCGCCCCGCACCACGTTGTCGCGCATCATGCCCCGCAACTGGTCGTTGACGTTCGCAGGAAGCGGCTGAGCGGCCACGTCGGTGGTGCCCGGCTGCCCCTGGACGATCATCGGCGCGGGCGCGCTGCCCCGTGCGATCGACGCGGCCAGCATGGCCATCCCGAACGGCGTGACGGCGGGCAGGTCGCTGTCCTTGCGGTTCATCACCTGGTTCATGCCCGACTGGTCGGCGGTGAAGACTGCGGTCTGATGGTCGAGGCCGGGGATCTTGTAGTTCATGCCGAGCCCGAGCTGATTGCCCGCTTTCTCGATGTCCTCGATCGACAGCGAGGACGGGTCGACGCCCTTCTGCAGTCCGGCGGCCTTCTTCACCAGGTCGAGGTTCGATCCGGCGTTGTAGAGACCTTGGAACGCGATGGGCCCCTGCTCCATCGCCTGGTTGTTCTGCGCGGCGGCCAGCACGGCGCCGGAGGACGGCTGGATCGCGACGATCGCCGCGGGGGTTCCGACGCTGACGACGGCTTCCTCTGCTGCCAGCTGCAGGTGGGAGTCCACCGTCGCGACGATGTCCGGTCCGGGCGGGCCCTGGAAACCGGCCTGCGGAATGAGCGTGCCGTCGGGGTCGACGAGGTGGACGGCCCAGCCGGCCGTCGCGTCCCGGTTCGCCTGCCACACCTTGCGCAGCGGATCCAGCAGCGGCGTCGTGATGCGCCGATCCGACGTGATGAGTTTCGGCGTCTTGATGGTGATCACACCGGGGATCGCGAGATCCTCCTCGAGGAATTGCCAGTCCTGGTCGCGCAACAGCACGGCGGTGACCTGCTGGCCGGGTTTGTCAGCCATCTCCGCCATCATCGAGTCGGCCGTCACGAGGGGAGCCACCGGCTCGAGGACCTCCGCCAGCCGCCGGGTGGTCGCGACCGGGTCGGGCATCGTCGCGGGATCGAGGGTGACCGAGTTGATGGTCTGCTCGTTCATGAGCAACCCGCCGAGTGCGTCGAAGACCCGCGGCGGCGCGGCGTCCGTCCGGTCGTAGCGGACCACCCGACCGTTGCCCAGGTCGGGCGCGAGGATCGACGGATCCCAGGAGATGCGCCAGCCGACGGACAGGTTCCGCACACCGCCCTGAACCTGGTAGCTCCAGTCCTTGCCCTCACCGAAATGCCAAGCGGCACCGACGGTGAAGAAGCCGGAATCCGAGCCGAGATCCATGAACTGGGTCACGTCGAACGTGGCGTCCTCGGGATGGAGGCCGTCGAACATCTGCTGAATCGCCGTCTCCGCGGCGTTGGGATAGGAGGTCTGCGCTGCAGCGGCAGCGGCATCGCCCTCGTTGAGTGCGTTGACGAAATCGTCGACGACCGACTGCGCGGTCGCTTCCTCTTTCGAGAGCACGCACGACGCCAGAATTACCGCCAGAACGACAGCCGACGTCAGGGCGATCACGTATCGGTTACGGCGGCCAAGCGATCGTCCATTCCCCATGTCCACCATCTTGCTTTCAGTCACATGCGTAACAAGCACCATTTGCCTACGAAGGAGTTACGGTTGAGCCACAACTTATCCCCGAACAGCAACGCGTGAACGGGTTTATCGAAGAAAACGCCCCGCAGCCTGCACAGCAGGGGCCGAACTGTCACCTGTTGCAATAAAGACGGCAAATGCTAGGTCGTCCTTGATTCCGACGAACCAGCCGTGAGCGGGACCACTGCCGGACTCGGCGGTGCCCGTTTTGCCGAGAAGTCCCGGAATGTCCTGCAGCGCAGTAGCGGTACCTCCCGTCACAGTTTCGCGCATCATCGTCCGGAGGTCGGCGGTGACGTTCGCAGGCACGGCGGGCGCCGTCTTGTCGGCGGTGCCGGGCTGTCCCTGCACGATCGTCGGCGCCGGCGTCGAACCGTCCGCGATCGATGCGGCCACCATAGCCATCCCGAACGGCGACGCAGTCACCTGCCCCTGCCCGATACCGGACTCGACCCGGGCGGCGGGACTGTCGGCGATGGGCACGTTGCCGGTGACGGTGGTCAGTCCGGGCGTGACGTAGTCGACGCCGAGCCCGAACTGCAGCGCGGCCTTCTGCAGGGCGTCGGGCGGCAACCCGACCGCGAGCCGTCCCATGGTGGTGTTGCAGGACCTGGCGAACGCGGTGTGCAACGGGACCGCGCCGAGGTCGAATTCGTCGTCGTTGGGGATCTGCCTGCCCTCGATGTTCTCGGTGCCGGGGCAGGGCAGGACGGTGTCCGGGGTGGCGGCGCCGGCCTGCAGGGCGGCGGACGTCGTCACCGTCTTGAACGTGGATCCCGGCGGGTAGAGGCCGGTGAGCGCGATCGGGCCGAGCGCGTCGGCGGGGGCGTTCTGCGCGACCGCGAGGACCTCCCCCGTGGAGGGTCGCAGGGCGACGATCGCGGCCTGCTGCGGCACGTCGGCGAGCGCCCGCTCGGCGGCCATCTGCATCGGGAGGTCGAGGGTCGTCGCGATGTCGGGGGCGTCGGGGCCCTGTTCACCGGCGACGGTCTTCGCCGAACCGTCCTGACCGACCAGTTGCACCGCCCAGCCTGCGGACGCGTCCTGCCCTTGCTGCCACAGGTCGCCGAGCCCCGCCAGGGTGGGCGAGGCCAGCGCCTTGTCCGTGCTGAGCAGCCGGGTCTGCGGGGCGAGCGTGACTCCGGCGAGTTGCCGCAACTGCGGTTCGATCGGCGCCAGGTCCTCGGCCCGCAGCGAGATGGCCGTGACCGGCTTGCCCTGGGCGCCTGCCAGATCCTGCTGGAGCGTGGCCGCGGTGATGGTCGGCGCGATGGGCGACAGCAACGACGCGACCGCCGCGGTGTCGGCGCCCTGGTCGAGGTTGACCAGCGTGACGACCTGTTGCTCGAGGATCGGGGTGCCACCGGCGGCGAGGACCTTCGGCGGTGTGCCCGTCGTGGTGGTGTATCGGACGGCGGTGTCGTCGGTGAGTCCGGGTGCGAGCACGGCCGGGTCCCAGACGATCTTCCAGTCGTCGCCGTCCTTGGTGGCGTTGCCGGTGGTGCTGTACTTCCATTCCTGCCCCGGGGCGAACGGCCAGGTCACGTCCATCGTGAACGTTCCGCCGTCGTCGCCCGACTCCTGCACGTCGGTGCGGGTGTACGTGCCGTCCTGGTTTCCGAGCCCGTCGTACATGGCCGTGATCGCGGCGGTGGCGGCGGCCGGGTCGGTGGTGAGCGCGGCGGCAGCCTGCACGTCGTCGCTGTTCAGGGCTTCGGCGAACTGCTGTGACACGGTGTCGGGCTGGTCCGGTCCGAAGAGTCCGCAGGCGGAGAGCACCGTCGCGAGGACGGCGATCCCGGCGGTCGCCTTCCGGGTAGGGGTGGGACGGATGGGGCTGTGACGAACGGTTGAGGTGCGCACGGACTCGATCATGCCTGACGTGGTGGCGCGCTTCGAATAATGGGTGTAATCATGTAATCAGTGCTGCATCACGGTGATCGTGGCACCCGGCTCCCAGGAGGACGCCATGAGAAACCCACAAGGTCCGGGCCCCCGCCGCTTCGGCCGCCCCGGTGGATGGCAGCAGGCGGACGTCCCCGACGCGAGCGACGCGGCCGAGTGGTTCGCCGGCCGCCTCCCCGACGACTGGTTCACCGGCCCCGCGACCGTCGAGGTCGACCGGGAGGAGATCGTGGTGGTCGGCGAGTTGCCGCCCGTCGAGTCCGCCGAGTCCGGTTCCGACGCCGCGATCGACGGGCGTATCTCGCGATTCCGCGAAACGACCCGGGCCGATCGGATGCGCATCGCGGACGAGGCCGAGCGTCGCTACGGGCGCAAGGTCGCGTGGGGCGTCAGCCTCGACGACCACAAGACGCTGTTCACCCACCTCGCGGTTCCGGTGATGACCCGCCTCCGCCAACCCGAACGCAAGGTCCTCGACACGCTCGTCGACGCCGGCGTGGCGCGGTCGCGGTCGGACGCGCTGATGTGGACGGTGCGTCTGGCAGGCCAGCACAGCGAACAGTGGCTGGCCGAACTGCGCGAGGCCATGGCGAAGGTGGACGAACTCAGGGCCGACGGCCCCCAGATTTAATTCGATTGCGCGGGCATCGGCGGCGTCCTATCGTGAACGTCACCGATGCGCACCGGGCGCGTCAGACAGAGGGGAACGGTCCATTGCTCCTGACGAGGTAGTCACGCGAGTCTTCATCCGCACACACCTCGGGAGTACCCCATGGCCCAGTCATATCTGTCCCTGTCCGACCTCACGTTCACCTGGCCGGACGGCGAGCCTGTCTTCGACGGCCTCGACGCCGTCTTCGGCCCCGGTCGCACCGGCCTGGTCGGTCTCAACGGCTCCGGAAAATCGACGCTGCTCCGGCTGATCGCCGGGCGCCTGCGCCCCGACCGCGGGTCGGTGACGGCGCAGGGCGAGGTGGCGTACCTGCCGCAGGACATCACGCTCGACCCCACGCTGAAGATCGACCGGATCCTGGGCATCGACGATCTTCGGGCGGCGTTGCACCGCATCGAGTCCGGCGAGGGCACGCCCGAGGATTTCGATGCGGCGACCGGCCGCTGGGACATCGAGGAGCGGGCCGTGTCGACCCTGCACCGGCTCGGTCTCGAGCGGGTGCTCGGCAGCACGTCCGACCTCGACCGCACCGTCGGCACCCTGTCGGGCGGTGAGACCGTGCTACTCGGTCTCACCGCGCAACTACTGAGGGAGCCGGAGGTGCTGCTCCTCGACGAGCCCACCAACAACCTCGACGGCGCGTCCCGCAGCAAGCTCTACGAGGTGGTGCAACAGTTTCCGGGCACGCTGCTGGTGGTCAGCCACGATCGCGCCCTGCTCGACCTCATGACGTCCGTCGCGGAACTGCGCGGCGGCGAGATCCGCATGTTCGGCGGCAACTTCAGCGCCTACCGGGAGATCGTCGAGGCGGAGCAGGAGGCCGCCCGGGCCGCGGTGCGCGACGCCCGCAGCGACGTGCAGAAGCAGAAGCGGGAACTCGTCGAGGCACGCATCAAGATCGACCGGCGTAAGCGGTACGGGCAGAAGATGTTCGAGAACAAGCGCGAGCCGAAGATCGTGATGGGGCTGAGGAAGCGGCAGGCGCAGGAGTCAGCGGGAAAGCTGCGGAACAATCACATCGCGAAGGTCGACGAGGCGCGGGAGTCGTTGACGGAAGCGGAGAGTGCCCTGCGGGACGACCGCGAGGTGCGCATCGACCTGCCCGCCACGGAGGTGTACTCGGGTCAGGAGGTGGTCTCCGTCCGGGACCTGAGCCTGCGCACCGGCCAGCGGGTGACGCTGGACGTGGTCGGCCCCGAGCGGATCGCCCTCGTCGGGCGCAACGGCGTCGGGAAGACGACCCTGCTCGACGCCGTCGTGGCTGCGGGACCGCGGGTTCCGTTCAAGGCCCTGCCGCAGCGGCTCGACGTGTTCGACGAGTCGCTGACGGTCGCCGAGAACGTGGCCGCGGCGGCGCCGCACGCGTCGCAGGAGCAGATCCGCGCCCAGCTGGCCCGGTTCCTGTTCCGGGGCAACGATTCCGATGTTCTCGCGTCGGCGTTGTCGGGCGGGGAACGGTTGCGGGCCGCCCTCGCGACCATCCTGCTGGCCGAGCCCGCCCCGCGTCTGCTGCTGATGGACGAGCCGACGAACAACCTCGACCTGCCGAGCCTCGCACACCTCACGCAGGCGCTGCGCAGCTACCGCGGTGCGCTGATCGTGGTCAGCCACGACCGGCAGTTCCTCCACGACATCGGTGTCACCCGGTGGCTGGAAATGACCGGAGAGGGCCTCCGGCCATGCGCGCCTTTCCGGTAGTCCCGGCTACCGGAAAGGCGCACGGGCGAAGCCTATTCGGCCACGCCGATGTCTTCGTGCCACAGTGCGGGCCTGCTCTCGATGAATTCGGCCATGAGGTCGATGCAGTGCTGATCGCGCAGGACGGTCACGTCGACGCCGTTCTCGCGGAGCCATTCGTGGCCGCCGGTGAACGTGACGCTCTCCCCCACGACGATCGCGCCGATGTTGAACTGCCGGACCAGTCCGCTGCAGTACCAGCACGGCGACAGGGTGGTCACCATGATCGTCGAGCGGTAGTCGCGCTGGCGTCCGGCGGCGCGGAACGCGTCCGTCTCGCCGTGGACGGACGGGTCGCCGTGCTGGACCCGCCGGTTGCGGCCGCGGCCCAGCAGGGTTCCGTCGGCGGCGAACAGCGCGGCCCCGATCGGGATTCCGCCTTCCCGTTTGCCGAGTTCCGCCTCGGCGATCGCGACGGCCAGCAGTTCCTCGGGGTCGAGCGCGGGGTTCGGGGGAATCGGCATGCCACCAGTATCGCCCCCGGCCCGTGCGCCCGAGTGCCGTCCGCGAAGCACGTGATGCAGACTGGGCGGGTGCAGCACGCTACCAATCCCGTCGACGGCGTCCGGATCGCGTACCGGACCGTCGGCGAGGGCGAGCCCCTGGTTCTTCTTCACGGCACGGCCCTGTCCCACGCGATCTGGCGCGGTTTCGGTTACGTCGCCGCGCTGCGTGATCGGTACCGGCTGATCCTGGTCGATCTGCGGGGCCACGGGCGCAGCGACAAGCCGCACGACGAGGACGCGTACGCGATGGATCTGCTCCGCGGCGACGTCCTGGCGGTCCTCGACCACCTGGCCCTTCCCAGCGCGCACGTGCTGGGGTATTCGCTCGGCGGCCGGGTCGCGCTGGCGTTGGCGGTCGGCGCGCCCGAACGTCTGGAGAGCCTGATCGTCGGCGGTGGCAGCAGCCTCCCGCAGGCCGGCGCGTTCGACCGGCTGTTCTTCCCCGGCTGCATCGACGTCCTCGAACGGGACGGCATGGAGGCGTTCCTGGGGCAGTGGAATGCCCGGCGCGCGTGGCCGATCGACGCCGGGACGCGGGCCGCGTTCCTGGCGAACGACGCGAAGGCGCTCGCCGCGTACATGCGTCGTTCCGGTGCGGAGCCGGGAGTGGACGACGACGTCCTGCGCCGGATCGCCGTCCCCACCCTGCTGTTCGCCGGTTCGAACGATGCCGAGCGGATCGGCGACACCCGGCGGGTGGCGGCGCTGATTCCCGGTGCGTCGCTGACGATCCTGCCCGGTTTCGACCATTCGACGGCGGTGGCCGCGAGCACCGAGGTGCTCGCGACCGTGGAGCCGTTCCTCGCGGCGGTGTGACCGCTACACCCATTCGACCAGTTGGATGATCACCCCGTTCGGGTCACTCATCTGGAAGTAGCGTTCGCCCCACGGCTCGGTTTCGATGGGCGTCACGATCGGGACGCCCTCCGCCTGCAGCCGCTCGTATTCGCCGTCGATGCCGTCGACGACGAGTGCGATCAGCAGCCCCTGGCCGGCGTCACCGGCGATCCGCGCGGGTTTGAACGTCTCCAGTCCGGTCTTCAGGAAGACCAGATTGAAGCCGACGTCCGCACGCTTCAGCGACACGAAGCCCTCGGCGGCCATCTCCTCGACGAAGCCCAGGTGGGACTTGGCGAATTCGGCCGACGCGACGGGGTCTGCGACGTTCAGCGACAGTGCGCTCGCGGTGACCTTCACGGTGGTGTCCTTTCGTTGACGACACCCCCCTAACGTACGCCGTACGACATTTGTTCCCGGGGCCGGACCTCACATCGCCAGCAGGCCCTTCGCGATGTGCGTCACCTGGATCTCGTTGCTGCCGGCGTAGATCATCAGCGACTTCGCATCGCGCGCGAGTTGCTCGACCCGGTACTCGGCCATGTACCCGTTGCCGCCGAACAACTGCACCGCCTCCATCGCCACCTCGGTGGCGGCCCGCGAGGAGTAGAGTTTCATCGCCGACGCCTCCGCGAGGCTCACCCGATCCCCCGCCGCGGTGCGCTCGATGGCGTTGAAGACCATGTTCTGCACGTTGATGCGCGCGATCTCCATCTCGGCGAGCTTGAGCTGGACGAGCTGGAACTGGGCGATCTCCTTGCCCCACAGCTTGCGGGACCTGGCGTAGTCGACGCAGAGCCGGTGACACTCGTTGATGATGCCGAGCGACAGCGACGCGATGCCGATCCGTTCGGCCGCGAAGTTCTCCTTCGCGCTGGACTTGCCGTCCGACGTGCCGCCGTCCTCCGTCTCGCCGAGCAGACGGTCACGGGTGACGCGCACGTTGTCGAAGAACAGTTCCCCGGTGGGCGAGGAGTTCATGCCCATCTTCTTGAACGGCGCACCCTGGGTGAGCCCGTCCATGCCCGCGTCGAGGACGAAGGCGAGCACCTTCCGGTCGCGGCGGTCGACGGACGAGTCCCCCTCGTCGAGTTTCGCGTACACGACGATGACGTCGGCGTAGGGACCGTTGGTGATGAACGTCTTCTGCCCGTTGAGAATGTAGTCGTCGCCGTCGCGGCGCACGTAGGACTTCATGCCGCCGAACGCGTCCGAGCCGGAGTCGGGCTCGGTGATCGCCCACGCCCCGACCTTCTCGAACGTGACCAGGCCGGGCAGCCAGCGCTCCTTCTGCGCCAGCGTCCCGCGACTGCGGATGGTGCCCGCCGCCAGCCCGAGGCTCACCCCGAGCGAGGCGACGAGCCCGAGGCTGACGCCTGCCAGTTCGGCGTTCATGATGACGCCCATGCTGCCCGCACCGCCGAGACCGCCGGATTTCTCCTCCTTCGCGCCGGACGCGGCGTCGCCACTGCGTTCGCGGTCCAGGGATTTCGTGAGCGCCTCCCGGGCCATCTCGTCCAGACCGAAGGTGGCGAAGAGTTTGCGGATGATGTCGAACGGAGGCAGCTCGCCGGTCTCCAGCTTGTCGACGTGCGGTCGAATCTCCTTGTCGATGAAGCCGCGGATCGCGTCGCGGAACATCAGGTCGGTATCTGACCACTCATACATGCCGGGCACTCCAGTCGCCGAGAGACAAAAGGTTTGCCGCAAATATAGAACACGTTCCTATTCTTGGACAGGTGTCATGCCGAGCCACCGTCCGTGCCACTGATCCCGAGCCACTCCGACCGCAGCCGGTCGAGGGTGCCGTCCGCGGCCAGGGCGCGCTGCGCCGACTCGATGGCCTCGCGCAGTGCGTGATCACCCGTGCGGACCGCGACGGCGATCTCCTCGCGGGAGATTCCCCGTTCGACCACCTCCACGCGCGGGCGGTCCCGGACCAGCCAGGTGAGGACCGGCGCGAGTTTCATGACGGCGTCGCACCCGCCCGAGGACAGGTCGTCGAGGGCCTGTCCGATCCGGTCGTACGCGTACACCCGGATCGCGGCCGCGCGGCCCTCCGCGACCAGGCGCTCCACGATCGGCTGACTGGTGTTGCCGTGCTGGACACCGACGGTCAGGCCGCGCAGGTCGTCGACCCCGCGCACGCCCGGATGCCGGGACGTGTCGACGGCCAGGGACTGGCCCGACACGAGGTACGGGGCGCAGAAATCGGCGCGCTCCCGCCGCTCCGGCGTCACGGTGGTTCCCGAGGCGATGCAATCGAATTCGCCGTCTTTCAGCGCATCGAAGATGCCGTTGAAATCGGTGCCTCGGTACGGGACGAGCGACCAGCCGAGGCCGAGTTCCCGCGCGAGCGCCCGGGTGAACTCGACGTCGAAACCCGCAGGTGCCTCCCCGTCCCGGAACTCGAACGGCGGGTCGGGCAGGGCCGACCCCACCCGCAGTACCTTCGCTGCCGCCGTCATGTCGCCCCTCTCCACCGCGAGGTGTTCTTACGAACCGACCAGCCCCAACCGCTGTGCCAGCCAGGGCAATTCCTTCTCCAACCCGGCGGACCACACGGCGAAGCTGTGTCCGCCCGGCACTTCCACGTACTGCACGTCCATGCCGGCGTTCTTCGCGGCCTGATAGACCTTCTGCGCTCCCGGCTTGTAGGCGTCGTCGTCGCTGCCGATCACGAAGACCCCGGCCGTGTCCGGGTACTTGTTCGACGCCATCAGGTCGAGCGGGTTGACCTTCTCGAACGCCGCCTCGTCACCGCCGAAGCCGTCGTCGAGGGTGCGCTGGTGGTCACCGAGCGTGGGTGCTTCCTGACCCGAGATGTCGAGGAACGTCGGGTACACGTCGGGATAATTGGTGGCCATCTGCAGCGAACAGGTGCCGCCGTAGGACAGGCCGCCGATGGCCCACGCCTCGGGGTCCGGGTTCACCTGCAGGTTCGACTTCACCCAGGCCGGAACGTCCTTCGCCAGATAGGTGGCCACGTTGCCCAGTTTCGAGTCGACGCACAGCGGGTTCGCGATCTGCGAACCGGTGCCGTCCGCCACCACCACGATCGGGGCCAGCCCGTCGTGTTTCGCGGCGAACTCGTTCATCGTGGTGGCGAGTTTGCCTCCGGCGAACCAGTCCTCGGGCGCGCCGGGCTGACCGGCCAGCATCACGAGCACGGGCAGCAGCGGGCGCGGGTTGGCGAAGTAGGCGGGCGGGAGGTAGATCTCGGCGTCGCGGGCGGTGAATCCCGACGCCGTCCCGGGAACGGCCGCCGTCAGCACCCGTCCCTCGCTGGGCATCCCGGGCGGGGCCGTCCACGACGCGTCGAGCGGCGTTCCCGTCACGACGTTCTCGGTGGAGCTGCCGAGGTCGTTCATCTGGACCCGGTCGAACGGCTCCGCCCCGAATGCCGTGCCCACCGTGGGATAAGCGTCGAACACCCAATTGATCTGCGTCGCGGACGCGAGAATCACGGCGAGGACCGCGAGCACCGACCCGACGGCGGCTTTCACTGTCCGGCCCGCACGGATCCGCGGCACGAGCAGGAAGATCGCGAAGAGCCCCAGACCGATCCACACGTAGATGGACATCTCGATGGGGTCGGGGAAAGGCCGGAGAACCTTTTCGACCATCACGTACAGGACGACGGTGACGACCACCGCCACGGCCAGGCAGATCGGAATCGCCTTCCTGCGGTACCACGGGGCGCGGGCGGCGAGCAGCCACACGCCGCCGAGCGCACCGATCACCGTGAGGATCCAGGGCAGGGGCCCGGTGATCACGCTGAGGTCGCTGAGCCAGTCCACCTCACGAAGCCTAGAGCGCGAACCAGCGCCGCGTCGGCGAGTCGGAGCGACCGGTAAAATTGCGCGGGTGACATTCATCAAGGTGTGCGGCCTGCGTGACGAGGCCTCCGTCGATCTGTCCGTGCGCCTCGGTGTGGACGCCGTGGGTTTCGTGTTCGCCGACAGCGTCCGCCGGATCTCCCCCGGCGACGCCGCGCCGCTGGTCCGCCGGGTCGCCGGTCACACCGTCGCGGTCGGTGTGTTCAAGGGGAGTTCTGTCGCGGAGGTGATCGAGGTCGCCGCCGCGGCCGGGCTCGGCACCGTCCAGGTGCACGACCTGACCTCCGCCGACGACGTCACCCGGTTGCGGGAGGCGGGGCTCCGCGTGATCCGTGCCGTCGTCGCCGGTGACACCTCGGGCGATTTCGGAGCAGACCGCGTCCTCGTCGACGGGGCCACCGCCGGGGCCGGGGTGCCCTGGGACTGGGCGAACCAGAGCAGACCGGACGGCGAATGGATCCTCGCCGGCGGTCTTCATCCGGGCAACGTGCGCGCCGCCGTCGACGCGACCGGCGCGTGGGGTGTCGACGTGTCGAGCGGGGTCGAATCGTCCCGCGGGGTGAAGGATGCGGCGTTGATCGAGCAGTTCGTCGCCGCCGTGCGGTCCGGCGACTGAATCAGTTGATTCAGCCCGGCATCCCGGCCACGGAATCCTCCACGTCCCACGACGCGAGCACCGTCCGGATACCGACGACCAGCGCGAGCGGCTGATCGATCATCACGTGGTGTCCGGCGTCGGGGATCTCGACGACCACCGCGGTCGGCCCGAATCGGCTGCGCATGCTGTCCATCATGGCGTCGGTGACGATGCCGTTCTCGGCGCGGAAGTAGGCGAGGCGGCAGCGCGGGTCGGACGCGCCCAGATGGCCGCTGCCCTCGCGGGAGAAGAACGAGGAATCGAACTTCCACGACCACCCGCCGTCCACCTCCTCCATCGAGGTCTCCGCGACGTGGCGCAGGACGGCGGGCACCGCGGTGTCCTGCGGCGGGACGAACCGGAACCGCTGCAGCGCCACCTCCCGGGACGGGTAGACCTTCTTCGGACCGAATGCCCGCTGTTTCCGCGCTTCTTCCTCTTCCGGCGTGCGCGCGAGGACGGGCGAATCGATCAGCTGGACACCGGCCAGGTCCTCGCCGAACAGTTGCGCGGCCACGTACGACACCATTCCGCCCATGCTGTGCCCGACCAGCACCGGCGCGCCCGAGATGCCCGCCGGTTTGGCGACGGCGAGGGCTTCCTCCGCCCACCGTTCCAATCCGTACTCCTGCCGGCGGTCGCTGTCGCCGTGCCCGGTGAGGTCGAGTGCGACGACGCGGCGGCCCGTGGCCAGCATGGGTGCCACATGGTCCCACCACCGGCTGTGGGCGGCGCCGCCGTGGACGAGCACGAGCCCGGGCGTGCCCGTCGGGCCCCACGCGCGGTAGTGGACCTCCGCACCGGCGACGTCCACCCGGCCGATGTCGACCGGGGCCGCCACTGCCGTGGTGAACCACTGGGGCGCGTCCGACTGCTCGTTGCTCATTCACCGAACATACCGACCACGGGCGGACGCTCTCGGCCGGCCTACAGAAGGTCCAGCATGGCCGCGACCGCGCGTTCGACCACCGGGAACCTGTCCGGGGCCAGATCGTGCCGGGCGCCCTCGAGTTCGACGAGCGTCGTCCGGGCGGGGATCAGTGCGAGTGCCGACCGCATTTCGCCGGGGGTCGCGAACGGGTCCTTCGACCCGTGCACCACCACGGCCGGGGTGTGGAGGCCGGGCAGGTGCTCGGTGCGGAGTTTCTCCGGCTTGGCCGGTGGATGCAGCGGGTACGACAGCAGGAGCAGGGCGTCGACGAGACCCGGACGCTCCGAGGCGAGCATGGACGCCTGACGCCCGCCGTACGAGTGCCCGCCCGCCCACACCGGCGCCGGCACCAACTCCCGCATCACGGCCACCGCGGCCGCGACGCCCTCCCGGTCCTCCGCTGCCTTCGACGGGTGCGGCGGGCCCGACGCGCGGCGCTGCCGGAACGGGAGGTCGAACCGCAGGACCGCCACCCCCCGCCGCACGAACCCCTCGGTCACGGCCAGCAACAGCTTTGTGTCGCAGTCACTTCCTGCCCCGTGTGTCAGGACCAGCCCGGCCGACGCGTCTCCCGCGGGGCGGTGGAGTCGTCCGCGCACGCCGTCGCGTTCCAGCAACTCGCTCATGCGGTTCACGGTAGTGGAATGCAGGGTACTTCCAGCACTCCGGCTGCCGGTCCTGCCTGCCGGACCTGCCCGTTTGATTGCGATTGGCTCACGGTCTGTTTGCCGGGTTTGCGGGCTGGGTACTTCAACAACACGACTGCTGGGAGTAGCCAATGGACACCATGACCATCATCTGGATCATCGTCGCGATCGTCGTCGTACTCGCCGTGGCCGCGCTGCTCATTGCGGCGTCCCGCAAGCGCAACGCGCGCCGCCACCAGGAGGCCGACAGCATCCGCGCGAAGGCGCAGGAGCAGACATCCGTCGTCGAGAAGCGCGAAGCGCTGGCCGAGGAGACCGCGGCCAATGCACGGAAGGCCCAGGCAGAAGCGGAAGCGAAAGCCGCCGAGGCCAAGCGACTACAGGTCGATGCGCAGACTCACCAGAACACGGCGACCACGTCTCGTGACGACCTGAAGAAGGAGTGGAAGAGGGCGGACGAGCTCGATCCCGAGGTCAAGACGACGGGTGCCGCCCCGAACGACGCCCGCACCACCGACGCCCGGGCCGCGGACGCCCGCACCACCGACGGCGGACCGGCCAACGCCCGGCCCGACGGCACGAGCTCCACGAATACCCATGGAGCACACGCGAAGCCGACCGACACGTCGTCGACATAGCGTTCGGGTACGACAGGTTCACCGGCCCGGTGCCGGTGCCCACACGGAGGTCGGAAATGCGTATCGGACGGCTCCTGTCGCTGATCGTGATCATCTGGCTGATCATCGGCGCCATCGCCGTGTTCCAGCGCGGCTATTTCAAGGACGCGCAGGCCGATTGTGCCAGCGCCGGAACGATCGCCGTCACCGTGATCGCCGGGCCGCTCAACTATGCGGGCGTCAACCCGAAGATCGATTGCGAAGTGCCGCAACCGAGTCAGTAGTTCCAAGCAGTCAACCGAAAGAGGGAAGACCGTGATCGTTCTCGGACTCATCCTGCTCGTCATCGGCCTCGTCGCGGGGATCTCGATTCTCACGACGATCGGAATCATCCTCCTCGTCATCGGCCTCGTACTCCTGCTGCTGGGCACGACGGGCCGCGCGGTCGGTGGGCGGAAGTACTGGTATTGACGCCGCCGAACATCCTTAATCATTGACTTTATCAATGATTGATAGATAGGTTCCTTTCGGGTATGCAGGCGTGCGACGCACGCCTGCCGACGAAAGGAACCTTTCAATGTCTCCGGTTGCACTGGAACGGACCATTTTCGACGCCGATCACGATGCGTTCCGGGACACGGTGCGCCGGTTCGCCGAACGTGATGTCGCCCCGCATCTTCGCGAATGGGCGGATGCGGGGCGGGTCGACCGGGACGTCTACCGTCAGGCCGGCAAGCTCGGCATCCTCGGGATCAACATCGAGGAGCGATTCGCGGGCGGCGGAACCGACGACTTCCGTTTCAACGCCATCGTCATCGAAGAACTCTGCCGCGTCGGGGCACCCGCCGTCGTGATGGGCCTGGCCGGCATCAACGACCTCGTCACGCCCTACCTCACCTCACTGGCGAACGAGGAGCAGAAGCACCGATTCCTGACACCGCTGTGCACCGGCGAGAAGATCGGCGCGATCGCCATGACCGAGCCGGGCGCAGGTAGCGACCTGGCCGCGATCTCCACGACCGCCGTCGCCGACGGCGACGACCTGGTCCTGAACGGCACCAAGATCTTCATCAGCAACGGCATGCTCGCCGACTTCGTGATCGTCGCGGCCAAGACGGATCCGGCCGCGGGCAAGAAGGGCATGAGCCTGCTGGTGGTCGAAACCGGAATGGCCGGATTCACCCGCAACGGCCCACTGCACAAGGTCGGACTGAGCGCCCAGGACACGGCGGAACTCGTGTTCGACGACGTCCGCGTCCCCCGCGAGAACGTCCTCGGAGAACCGAACGCCGGCTTCGGCTATCTGCGCCACAATCTGCCCCAGGAGCGCCTCAGCGTGGCGGTCACGTCCATGGCGTCCACGCGACGCACGTTCGATCGGGCGCTGACGTACAGCTGCGACCGCACGGCGTTCGGCCGGCGGGTGGCCGACTTCCAGGCCAACCGCTTCTACCTCGCGGAACTCGCCACCGAGATGGAGATCGCGCAGTGCTTCACCGACCGCTGCATCCTCGACGCCGCGCACGGAACGCTCGACGAGGTGACCGCGGCGATGGCCAAATGGTGGATCACCGAGCTGCAGCAGCGGGTCGTCCAGCGGGCGGTCCAGCTGCACGGCGGCTACGGATACATGCGCGAGTACGACGTCGCGCAGGACTATCTCGACTGTCGCGGCGGCCCGATCTACGCCGGCACCACCGAGATCATGAAGGAGATCATCGGGCGCAGGCTCATCCGTTCCTGACGGATCCGGTTGCCCGCGTAGGCGATTCATGCCGGCGCAGATGCCGTCTGCGGCCGCACTCTCAGAAGCGTTGCCAATCTCTTCCATTGACAACTTCAATGATTAATGTTTAATTGTGATCCGCGCTACACGCGCTCCGCTCTGTTGTCCCACGCTCGGCCAAGGAGTATCGATGACGGTCACCGCCACCGCCGGCACCATGTCGGCCACCCGACGCAAGAAGGAAGTTCGCAGGGTGATCCTGTCGAGCTACCTGGGCAGCACCATCGAGTTCTACGACTTCCTGCTCTACGCCACTGCGGCGTCCCTCGTCTTCGGCCCGGTGTTCTTCGCCGGACTGGACCCCCTCGGCGCGACCATCGCGTCGATGGGCACGTTCGCCGCCGGCTACGTCGCCCGCCCACTGGGCGGAATCGTCTTCGGCCACTTCGGCGACACCGTCGGCCGCAAGGCCATGCTGCTGATCTCGATGACCGTCATGGGCATCGCCTCGTTCGCGATCGGGCTCATTCCCCCACCCGAGATGATCGGGTCCTGGGCGGCGGTGCTGCTCGTCCTGCTCCGCGTCTGCCAGGGTCTGGCGGTCGGCGGCGAATGGGGTGGCGCAGCGCTGATGTCGCTCGAGCACGCCGAGTCCGGCAAGCGCGGGTTCGCCGCCGCGTTCACCAACGCGGGCGCGCCGACCGGCGCCCTGCTCGGCACCCTCGCCCTGGCCGCCGTCTCACTGCTGCCCGACGAGCAGTTCCTGACGTGGGGCTGGCGCATCCCGTTCCTGATCTCGGCGCTCATGCTGGCACTCGGCCTGTTCATCCGGTCGAAGGTGTCGGAGAGCCCGCTGTTCACGGCGGCCCTGAAGGAGAGCGCGAAGAAGGAGACCGCCCCGCCGATCGTCACGATCCTGAAGCGGCCCCGTGCGGTCGTCGTGGCGTCGATGTCCTGCATCGCAAGCTTCGGAATGCAGACGGCGTTCACCACGTTCGCCATCACCTACGCCGTGTCGAGCGGCGCCCCGCGGTCCGACGCGCTGCTGGCGTTCTCCTTCTGCCAGTTCTGTGCGATCTTCCTGGTCCTCGGATCGGCTCGGCTGTCCGACCGGATCGGCCGCAGGCCGGTCATGCTCGCGGGACTCGCGGCGATGATCGTCAGCGTCTACCCGCTGTTCCTGCTGCTGAGCACCGGAGAGTTCCTGTTCATCGCACTCGCCTTCGTCGGCTACACCCTGTGCCATTCGGCCACCTACGGTCCGATGGCCGCATTCATCTCCGAGCAGTTCGGCACGCGGGCGCGCTACACCGGGGCGTCGCTCGGATACCAGCTGGCCACCCTCGTCGGAGCAGGCTTCACCCCCGTCATCCTGGCGTCGCTGTTCGCGTCGTCCGGCAAGTCGATCCTCCCGGTCGGGCTGTTCGTCATCGCACTGTGCGTGGTCAGCGCCGCCTTCCTCGTCGCAACGAAGGAAAGCAAGGACAACGACCTGAGCGCCGACACCCCGTCGGCCTGACCCGAGCCCGAGAGTAGTTTCGAAGAGAACGAGGAGTCACCATGGACAACGAAGGTATCGGCTCGTGGCTCGAGCGCCGCATCACCATGACACCGAAGAACGAGGCGCTCGTCTTCGACGGACGAGCCGTCACCTACGAGGAAATGACCCTGCGGACCCGCCGGCTCGCCCACGGCCTGCGCGCCCTCGGCGTCGAGAAGGGTGACTGCGTAGGCTTCTTCGGGTTCAACGACCCCGCGGCGCTCGAGGTGATGTTCGCCGCCGGGCTGCTCGGCGCCACATATCTCCCACTCAACGCCCGCCTCACCGCCGAGGAAGCGCGCTACGTGCTCGGCGACTCCCATTGCACCACAGTGATCTTCGGTGACCAGCAGGCCGGCGTCGCACAGGAACTCGCACGGTCGGACTCCCCGGTCACCACCTGGATCGGGCTGACCGACTCCTGGTCCGCCCACACCTACGACAGTGTGCGCACCGGGCAGCCGGACACCCGCATCGACGAGCAGGTGGGCCTCGACGACCTGTCGGTGCTCATGTACTCGTCGGGCACCACCGGCGCACCGAAGGGTGTCATGCTCAGCCACGGAAACATGCTGTGGAACGCCATGAACCAGCTTCTCGCCCAAGACATGACGTCCAGGGAACGCACGCTGTCGGTGGCGCCGCTCTTCCACATCGGCGGAATCGGCGGAGCCGTCACACCGACCCTGCTGTCCGGCGGCACGGTCGTGCTGCTGCGCAAGTTCGATGCCGGCGCCGTCCTCGACACGATCGAGAAGGAGCGCATCACCACATTCTTCGCGGTCCCCACGATGATCCAGGAACTGTGGCACCACCCCCGGTTCGCGGACGCCGACCTGTCCAGCCTGCGGGCCATCTGCGTCGCCGGGGCTCCCCTCCCCGAAGCGCTGATCTCGCCGTGGCAGGAACGCGGCGTCGCGATCGCGCAGGCGTACGGGCTGACGGAAACCGCGCCGTCGGTGACGATGCTGTCGGGGGACGACGTCCGCGCGAAGGTCGGATCCGCGGGCAAGCGGACGTTCTTCACCGACGTCGACGTCGTCCGCCCGGACGGGTCGAGTGCCGAACCGAACGAGATCGGTGAGATCGTCGCGAAGGGGCCGAACGTGATGCTCGGCTACCTGAATCAGCCCGAGGCGACCTCCCGCACCATCGTGGGCGGGTGGCTGCACACCGGCGACGCCGGCTACTTCGACGACGACGGCTTCCTCTTCATCTGCGACCGCTACAAGGACATGTACATCTCGGGCGGCGAGAACGTCTACCCCGCCGAGGTCGAGGCGGCGCTGCTGAAGCTGGACGGCATCCGGGAGGCGGCGGTGATCGGCGTCCCGCACGAGAAGTGGGGCGAGACCGGCATGGCATTCGTCGTCGGCGCCGACGGCACCACCCTCGACGAGGACACGGTGCGCGCCCGGCTGCGAGAGAAGCTCGCGGGGTTCAAGATTCCCACGTTCGTGCGGATCGCGGAGGCCCTCCCCCGCACCGCGACCGGCAAGATCCGCAAACCCGACCTGCGAACCTCCGCCCGTGAGTACTTGTCAACCGCCGGCGGTTAACAAGTACTCACGGGTGCGTCAGCGCACGACCGGCAGCGACACCCGGCTGGGGTACCGCGCCCCCGTGTGCACGTGCTGGTGGGCGATCACGAATTCGTCCGAATCGTAGGCGGATTCGCCGGTGTTGAGGTTGCGGTCCCAGCGGGGATGGTTGCTGGACGTCACCTGGACGCGGATCCGCTCACCGGGCTGGAACGTGACGGCCGTGGACCACAGGTCGATCGCGTACTCGTACACCTTCCCGGGCTCGAGCAGGCTCGGCTCGGCGGACGTGTAGGTTCCGGGCGTCCGGTAGGAGTCGCGGTAGCGGGCCCGCACCATGCCGTCGGTGAGGGTGATCGACGTGCCGTCCGCGGTGACGCGGCACAGCCTGACGACGAAGTCGGTGTCGACGGCACTCGACGACGCGAACAGCGTCGCGGACACCCGGCCGATCACGGTCAACGGTTCGGTGAGGACCTCGCCGGTGAACACGAGGACGTCGTCGCGGGATTCGACTCGGCCCTGCTCCAGCGCTCCGGGTGCGAAGGTTCCCGGCATCATCGTCGCCCCACCGACCGTCGGTACCGGATCCGCCGGGTCGTAGTCGTAGTCGACGCGTCCTTCCGTCCGTTCTGCTTCCGGGGCGAGGGTTCCGCCGGGGGCGAGGAACAGGTCGGCGGTGCGGGTGGGTTCCGGGAAGCGGTCGTACGTCCGCCACCGGTTCTCCCCCATCACGAAGATCCGGACCCGCGGCAGGTCGGGTTCCTCGTCGCCGAGCACCGCCGCGTACCACTGGGCGTGCACCGACGACAGGTCCTGACCCGAGTCGAGCACCGCCTGGTTGGCCGGGCTGCCGAACACCACCGACCCGCCGAGCCCGGAGAAGTTGGTGTGACTCCACGGGCCCAGAATCAGGTACGGCGCGGGGGCCGCACCGGAATCGCTGTGGGCGAGTTGGCCGAAGTACTGGTCGAGGGTGCTGTTGACGAAGATGTCGTACCACCCGCCGATGTGCAGCGTGGGGAGGTCGACGGCCCGCCCGCTCGCACTGTCCCACAGGTCGCGGCTGGGGTGGTCGATCGCGAATCCGAGCGATTCGACGATCGGCGACGCGAAGAACGCGGGGGCATCGACGGCCAGGTCGCGCAGGGGCAGGCTGTCGAAGTACGCGTCCTCGGACATCGCCCGATCGATCCGCGACCACGACGCCCATTCGCGTTCTGCGCGTGCGGGATCCGTGCGGGACAGTTTCGTGATCTCCGCCGGTCCTGCCGACAGGTGCCCCCATCCGAGCCGGGCGCCGAATTCGACCGCGCCCCCGCGCACGAGACCGCCGGACCGCGCGTTGCCGCCTGCCGAGATTCCCGGGGCGATGCCGCGCAGGGCGGGCGGCTTCTCCTGGGCTGCGCGCCACTGCGTTTCGGCGAAGTACGACCTTCCCCACATGCCGACGACTCCGGACGAGTACGGCAGTTCGGCGGCCCACTGCACGGTGTCGTAGCCGTCCGGGCCTTCGTTCTCGGACGGCACGAAGTCGCCGTCGGAGCCGAACCGGCCGCGGACGTCCTGCATGATCACCACGAAACCGCCGGCGGCGACCGTGTTGGGGTTGAGATAGCCGGAGTTGACGGACAGGTCGCGGCCGTACGGGGTGCGGGTGAGCAGCACCGGGAAGCGGCCACTGGCATTCGGGCGGTAGACGGTCGAGCTGAGGACGACGCCGTCCCGCATCGTCGCCTCGACATCGTTCTCGATCAGTACATCGTGTTTCACAGGGTGGGTCGCTTTCGACGGGAGGTGGGTCATCGGCCGAGGTCGGTGGTGCTGGTCCGGTAGGTTTCGCGGACCGTGAGGGTGGTGAGGGCGCTGACCAGGCAGCAGCCCGCGGTGAACGCAGCCACGGGTATCCAGCCGTTCGGTCCGGGCCGGACCAGGGTCGCGGCGATGGTGGGGGCGAAACCGGTGGCCACCAGGGCCAGCTGCCCGGAGATCGCCATGCCCGAGTACCGGATGCGCGTCTCAAACATCTCGGCGTACAGCGCGGGGCCGACGGCGTTGACGAGCGAATAGCCGACCACCATCACGATGCACGCGGTGATCAGGATCAGGGCGGTCGAACGCTGGCTGATCGCCCAGAAGAACCCGGAGACGGAGACCGCGCAGACGAGGTTGCCGGTGATGAAGACCGGTTTGCGGCCGATCCGGTCGGCGAGGATCCCTGCGGCAGGTTGCGCGACGAGGGCGAGCGCGGCGGTGAGGACGGTGGCTCCCACCATGACGGTGCGGGACACACCGGCTTCGTGGGTGCCCCACGACAGGGCGAAGGCGCTGAAGATGGTGGACACCACCGCGAACAGTCCGCAGCCCACTACCCGCAGCACGCTCGGCCAGTGGTCGCGGAAGATCACCTTCGCCGGCATCTCCTTCGGCCCGTCGGTGGACACGGCCTCCTCGAACACCTCGCTCTCGGGCAGCATCCGGCGGATCACGAGACCCGCGAGTGCGACGAACACGCTGAGCAGGAACGGGATACGCCATCCCCAGTCGAGGAAGGCGTCCTCGGGCAGCCCGGAGAACACGAGGACCACGAGCGACGCCAGCAGCATGCCGGCAGCCGCACCGGTGTTCACCCAGCTCGCCGCGAGCGCGCGGCGGCCAGCGGGTGCGTGTTCGAGGGCCAGCGAAGCCGCTCCCGCCGATTCCCCCGCCGCCGACGCGCCCTGGACGGCCCGGAGCAGGACCAGCAGGATCGGCGCGGCGACGCCGATCGCCCCGTAGGTGGGCAGGCAGCCGATGAGCGCCGTGGCCACGCCCATCATCACGAGCGTCACCACCAGCATCCGCTTGCGTCCGAGCGTGTCCCCGAAGTGCCCGAAGACGAGGGCCGCGAGCGGCCGGACGACGTACCCGATCCCGATGGTCGCCATCGACACGATGGTTCCCCAGAACGAACCGAGGTCCGGAAAGAACAGGGTGTTGAACGCGAGCGCGGAGAAGGAGGCGTAGATGAAGAAGTCGTAGTACTCGAGGGTGCTGCCCACGAAGGAGGCCAGGGCGGCCCGGCGCGCGTGGGGCGACCGGGCGTTCGCGTCGGCGCGTACGGCGCGGCCGTCGAATGTGGAAGTCATGTGGTTCCTACCTGAAAGTGAAGGGCTTCCGGGAGTTCGGAGAGGCCTCGAGGTGGGTGCGACACCGGGGACCGGGAGTTGTCCAGGTCACATCTGTTGCCGCCGAGGGAGACTCTGCCAAAGAAACCGATCACCGTCCAAGAGCAGTATCGGCAGTGATTGATAACCGATCTTTATTATTCGTCGGAGACGGCGCCCGGCGTCGGCAGCACCTCGGCGGCGAGGTCGAGAACCGTCTGTACGACCGGTGACACGGGACGGTCCGACCAGGCCAGCGCCGCCCGGACCTCGAATCGCCCGGCGTCGAGGGGAATCAGCACTACCCGATTGGGATACGTCTGCACGTCGCCGGGCACGAGCGCGACGCCGACCCCTGCCGCGACGAGGGCGGTCAGGACGATGCCGTCGGTGGTCTCCTGCACGATGTTCGGCGTGAACCCGGCATCCCGGCACGCGGCGAGCAGATCCCGGCGGAGCGTGGATCCGGTGGCGGCGGGGTTCGCGACGAACGTTTCCTCCCGCAGCTCCGCGAGGTCGATCGACTTCCGTTCGGCGAGTGGGTGATCGCTCGGGAGCAGCGCGCTGAGGTACTCCACCGAGATCTGCCGCGTGAGCACGTGGGGGTGCGAGACCGCGTCGGAGACGATCCCGAGGTCCAGTTGCCCCTCCCAGATCTCGTCGAGGATCTGCCCACTCACCGTCGCCCCCTCGAGGACGAGGTCGATCAGGGGGTACCGGCGGCGCACCGACCTTGCCAGAGAGGACAATTCGGTCTGCCCGTAGGCCCCGCTGAAGCCGACCCGGACGCGCCCCTCGACCTCCGGATCCGCGATCACCGCGGCATCGACGGCGCGGTCGATCCCGGCGAGGGCGTCCTTGCACGGCTGCAGGAAGCGCTCGCCCGCCGCGGTGAGCCGGACCGAGCGCGTGGTGCGGTCGAACAGTTTCACGCCGAGACGCTTCTCGAGTTGCTGCACCTGCTGGCTCACCGCCGGTTGCGCGATGTGCAGCACCTCCGCGGCCCGGCCGTAGTTGAGTTCCTCGGCGACCGCGACGAACGACTTCATCCAGCGGATTTCCACGGCCGGTCAGTCCACCACGAACGCCGTGAGGAGCACCTCGCCGGGCGGGGCCGGGGCGAGCAGGTCGGTCATCGCGCCCTACTCGGGAAGTGCGGGAAAGGCGATGCTCTGCAACGTGTCCCGCATCTGATTCACGACCGATTCGGGGATGCCCTCGAAATAGCGCCCGTGGGCGGCGTCGACCCGAGCCTTGGCGTCGTCGCGGAGCCGCCTGCCCTCGTCGGTCGCGGCGATCAGTTTGTTGCGGCGGTCGGAGGGGTCGAGGGTGCGCACGACGAGTCCGCGTTCCTCGAGTTCGTCGACGAGCCCCACGATCTGGCTGGGGTCGAGGCCCATGGTGGCGGCCACTCCGCGCTGGTTGACGCCCTCGGCCTGTTCGCACGCGAGGACCAGGACCGAGTAGGACCGCACCCGCAGCCCGGTGGGGACGAGGGCCTTGTTCACCGAGCCCAGCACCATTCCGCCGACGCGGGAGAGCAGGAACCCGATGTCGTCCGATAACGCCTGCGTCTCTGCCATGCGACGACCCCCTTCCGATGAGTGTCGCTAGAGTAGCAGATCTTAATGATTGACTTTCTCAATCATCAATGATTACGTGTGATTCAGCGAACACGACCTCAGGAGAATCAGACATGGACCTCACCGACAAAGTCGCCGTCGTCACCGGCAGCGGACAGGGCCTCGGGCTCGCCTACGCCAAGGACCTGGCCCGCCACGGCGCCGCGGTCGTGATCAACGACGTCAACCAGGCCACCGCCGACGCCGCCGTCGCCGACATCACCGCCGCGGGCGGCCGCGCCGTCGCCGTCGTCGCCCCGGTCGGCAGCACCGAGACCGCCCGGGCCCTCGTCACGGGCGCGGTCGACGCGTTCGGGCGCCTCGACGTCATGGTCACCAACGCCGGCATCCTCCGCGACACGGTGCTGTGGAAGATGACCGACGACGACTTCGACGCCGTCGTCGGCGTGCACCTGCGCGGCACGTTCACGTGTGTCCGGGAGGCGGTCCTCCGGTTCCGCGAACAGGGCGACGGTGGTCGCATCGTCTGTATCGGCTCCCCCGCCGGCCAGCGCGGCAATTTCGGGCAGACCAACTACTCGGGCGCCAAGGCCGGCATCGTCGGCATGGTCCGCACGTGGGCGCTCGAACTGCAGCGCGCCGGTATCACCGCCAACGCCGTCTGCCCCGTCGCCGCGACCGCGATGACCGAGACCGTCCCGTTCCTCGCCCCCTACATCGAGGGCATGAAGAACGGCGAACCGCTGCCCGACATCATCCGCCGCGAGGTGGGGATGGGCACCCCCGACGACGCCGCGGGCATCATCTCGTTCCTCGCCTCCGACGCCGCAGCCGACATCACCGGACAGGCCTTCGCCGTCGGCGGCGACCGCCTCGCACTCTGGTCGCACCCCGAACTCACCGCCGTCGAGCACCACGACGGCGGCTGGTCGGCCGACGACATCGCCGCCCAGTGGCCCCGGACGTTCGGCGAGTCGGTGCAGTCCGTCGGCGAGGAGTTCCCCGAGGAGTTGATGGCGAAATGAGCCGCTACGAGTACGGCATCGACTTCGACACGATCGACGCCATCGACATCCACACCCACGTCGAGATCGACGGCTGCGGACACCGGTCCCTCGACGACGAGCTGATGGCCGCCTCGGAGAAGTACTTCAAATCCGGCGAGGAACGCACCCCGACCATCGACGCGATCGCCGACCACTACCGGGCCCGCAACATGGCCGCGGTCGTGTTCACCGTCGATGCCGCCTCGGCCAGCGGACACTCCGCCAACTCCGTCGAGGAGATCGCCGAGGGCGCGGCCCGCCACAACGACGTCCTCATCCCCTTCGGATCCGTCGACCCCTGGCAGGGCAAGGCCGCCGTCCGCCGCGTCCACCGCCTCGTCGACCACTACGGCGTCAAGGGCTTCAAATTTCACCCCAGCATGCAGGGCTTCGAACCGAACGACCGCCGGTTCTACCCGCTGTACGAGGCCATCACCGAGGCCGGCGTCCCCGCCCTGTTCCACACCGGGCAGACCGGCATCGGCGCCGGGCTGCCCGGCGGCCACGGCATCAAACTGCGCTACTCCGACCCGATGCTCCTCGACGACGTCGCCGCCGACTTCCCCGACCTCACCGTGATCATGGCCCACCCCGCCGTCCCGTGGGTCGACGCGCAGATCTCCATCGCCACACACAAGGCCAACGTCTACATCGACCTGTCCGGATGGTCGCCGAAGTACTTCCCGCCGCAGCTGGTCAAGGCCGCCAACAGCATGCTCCGCGGCAAGGTGCTGTTCGGGTCCGACTTCCCCGTCATCCAGGTCGACCGCTGGATCACGGACTTCGAGAACCTCGACATCAAGCCGGAGGTCGCGCCGCTGATCTTCAAACAGAACGCCCTGCGTGTTCTCGGTATCAAAGACTAGGAGCCCTGACATGAGCACCACCGCCACCACCACCCGGGTCGCCACCCTCGCCGACCTCGCCGCACTCGAGGGCACGCCGCTGGGCACCAGCTCGTGGATCGACATCCCGCAGCAGCGGATCGACACGTTCGCCGACGCCACCGACGACCACCAGTGGATCCACGTCGACCCCGAACGCGCCCGGGCCGAGAGCCCGTTCGGCGGTCCCATCGCCCACGGGTACCTCACGTTGTCGCTGATCATCCCCATGTGGGACGAGATCCTGACCGTCGACAGCGTGACCATGGCCGTCAACTACGGGCTGAACAAGGTCCGGTTCACCAGCCCCGTGCCCGCCGAGGGACGCGTCCGGCTCAGCGCGACGCTGCAGTCCGTCGAGGACTTGCCCAAGGGCGGCGTCCAGGTGACGGTCGCGGGGCAGATCGAACTCGAGGGCAGCGAGCGTCCCGCGGTAGTCGTCGAGGCCGTGTACCGCTTCTTCGAGTGACCCAGCTGTGAGTACTTGTTAACCGCCCGACGTTAACAAGTACTCACGGGCGGCGAAGCCGCACCACTACTCGGGCGCCTGGTCGTCAGGCTCGACCTGCTCCTCCTGCTCGCGCTCGGACGCGTTGCCGGCGATTCCCTTCGCCTCGCGTTCGGCCGCCAGCCGGTCTTCCATGTCGTCGACGAGGTCTGCGATCCGCTGGTGTTCGGGGAGCTGATCGTGTCGATCCGGATTCGCCTTCATCACGCTCCTTCCGCCGGGTGCGACGTGCCGCAACCTGCGACTCCTGGGCGCACAATTCGAACTGTACGCCGCGGGCCCGGCGGAAGCGGGCATTCGTGGCGGTACGAACTGGACGGCCGTCTTTCGCAAATTCGAACCTACGGCGAAACCCGTTGCCGAACAGCATCTTACGGCCCACAAATCCCCCAATGCCGCACTGCGCAACATCATTTCGGGTTCGACGCGGACACCTTCACCGCGACGAGCGGGCGATGAATTCGATGCACAATCGACACCGTCTCGCGAGTACCCGCAGCCGGCACCTCGTACTCTGGACCGGTACCGCCCGAAGGAGGACCGATATGCCAGCAGTCACCACACCTCACGTCTACGTTCATCGCGCCGGCGATCGGCTGAAAACCAAGATTTCCTGGTTGGATTCGAAGCACTCGTTCTCCTTCGGCCAGCACTACGACCCCGACAACACGCACCACGGACTGCTCCTCGTCAACAACGACGACACCGTGCTCCCCGGTCAGGGATTCGACACCCATCCACACAAGGACATGGAGATCGTCACCTGGGTGCTGCGCGGCTCGCTCGTCCACCAGGACTCGATCGGCCACTCCGGCATCATCTATCCCGGCCTTGCGCAACGCATGAGCGCAGGCAAGGGCATCATGCATTCCGAGAAGAACGACAGCTGGCGCCTCGCCGGCGAGCAGCACCACGAGCCGGTGCATTTCGTCCAGATGTGGGTGGTACCCGACGAACCCGGACTCGCGCCAAGCTACGAACAACTCGAGATCGAGGACGAGATCCTCACAGGCGGGCTGGTGCCCGTTGCGTCCGGAATGCCGGAATACAAGGACAATTCGGCGATCCGGATCAACAACAAGCACGCGGCGCTGCACGTCGCGCGACTCTTCCCCGGCGCACCGGTGACCCTTCCCGAAGCGCCGTTCCTCCACGTGTTCGTCGCCCGGGGCACCGCGGAGATGGAGGGTGTCGGCACTCTGTACGAGGGCGACGCCGTCCGGTTGAGCGCCTCCGGTGGCCAGCAGCTCTCCTCCCACTCCGGCGCCGAGGTGCTCGTCTGGGAGATGCACGCCCGCCTCGGCGGCTGAGTTCCCAGCGGGTTCACAGCCGGGCGGAACGCCGCGCGCAGGTTCGTGCGCCACGATCGAGGCACAGCCCGATCATGGAGAGGTACCCATTGTGAACAAGGACGTCGAGAAGAGCCGGCTGCGCATCAGCCGCCGCCGCGCATTTGCGGTCGGGGGAACGGTGAGTCTGGGTGGGCTCATCGCCGCCTGCACCGGGAACGGGAGCAGCGGCACGTCGGCGCCGGCCACGTCGACCGCGGCCGCGTCGAGTGCGACGAGCGCCGACGCGGTGACGGCCCTGCTCGACCAGGCGCCGCAGTGCGTGATGGCCGTCGAGGAGACGCAGGGACCGTACTGGTTCGACGTCGACTCCATCCGCAGCGACATCCGCGAAGACCGGCCGGGAACGAACCTGCAGCTCGCACTGCGGGTGCAGGACCTGACGAACTGTTCCGCGGACGGCTCCGCCGCGGTCGTGAGCAACGCCGTCGTGGAGATCTGGCACTGCGACGCGGGCGGCGTGTACTCCGGCTTCGAGTCGGGCTCGAAGGCGGCGGACCTCGGCGGCAACGGCCCGCCCGCCGGAGCACCGCCGGCAGGCGGGCCCGGCGACGGTGGCCAGCCCCCGGCCGGAGGTCCGGGTGGTCCGGGTGGTGCGGGCCAAGGCGGTCCCGGCGGCGACATGTCCGGCGGCTCGGGTGAGACGTCCGACGGGTCCTACAGCGTCGGCGACAGCGAGGCCACCACCACGGACGACGGCATGTACCTTCGCGGCGCCCAGACGACGGACGCGAACGGCATCGCCCAGTTCACCACCGTCTTCCCCGGCTGGTACACCGGCCGGACCACGCACATCCATCTCAAGGTGCACATCGACAAGAAGACGGTGCTCACCACCCAGCTGTTCTTCGACGAGGCACTGCTCGACGAGGTGTACGCGACGGCGCCGTACTCCGACCACACCGGACGGGAGAACAACGTGACCAACGCCACGGACGGCATCTACGACGCCGCCGGCCTGCTGACCGTCGCCACGCAGTCGGACGGCTACCTCGCGGCGATCAACCTCGGCATCGACGTCTGACCGCTCCCCGGTCCTGTGTTTCGCCCTGAGCGCAGTGGTGGACCTGTCGACGCGGAACGGTGTAAGGATGGAACGCATGACCACGGCTCAGCGCTCCGGCATCGACCTCACCCACCTCGACCGCGACACCCGCGCCCAGGACGACCTCTTCGTCCACGTGAACGGCAAGTGGATCGACGACTACGAGATTCCCGCGGACCGGGCGATCGACGGCGCGTTCCGCACGCTCTACGACAAGGCCGAGGTCGACGTCCAGACCATCATCGAGGAGGCGGCGGACTCCGGCGCGGCCCCGGGGACCGACGCGCAGCGCATCGGCGACCTGTACGGCAGCTTCATGGACGCGGATGTCGTGGAGGCGGCGGGGCTCGCACCGATCGCCCGGGAACTCGCCGACGTGGCCTCGGCCACCGACCGCTCCGCCCTCGCCGCCGTCATCGGCCGCCTGCAGCGCACGGGGGTCGGCGGCGCCGTCGGTCACTACGTCGACACGGACGCCAAGAACTCCGCGCGCTACCTCGTCCACTTCAGCCAGGCCGGCATCGGGCTGCCCGACGAGTCGTATTACCGCCAGGACGATCACGCGGAGATCCGCGCGGCGTACGTGGAACACATCGCGAAGATGTTCGCCCTCGCCGGTGTCGACTACGACGCGCAGCGGGTGTTCGCCCTGGAAACGAAGATCGCGGCAGGCCATTGGGACGTCGTGAAGCGCCGCGACGCCGAGCTGAGCTACAACCTGCTCACCCTCGACCAGCTGCCCGCCGGCCTGGACTGGTCTTCGTGGATCGGCGCGCTCGGCGGCACGTCGGAGCAGTTCGCCGAGATCGTGGTCCGCCAGCCCGACTACCTCACCACCCTGACCGGGCTGTGGACGTCCGAGGACTTCGACGACTGGAAGGCGTGGGCGACGTGGAACGTCATCCGCTCCCGCGCCCCGTATCTCACGCAGGCGCTGGTGGAGGAGAATTTCGCGTTCTACGGGAAGACGCTGACCGGCGCCGAGGAGATTCGTGAGCGCTGGAAGCGCGGCGTGTCCCTGGTCCAGGATCTGCTGGGCGAGGCCGTCGGCAAGCTGTACGTCGAGCGGCACTTCCCGGCGGACGCGAAGGCCCGCATGCAGGAACTCGTCGCGAACCTGCAGGAGGCGTACCGGCGCAACATCTCCGACCTGGACTGGATGAGCCCGCAGACTCGGCAGGCCGCGCTCCGCAAGCTGGAGAAGTTCACGCCGAAGATCGGGTACCCCGACAAGTGGCGGGACTACTCGGCCGTCACCATCTCCCGCGACGACCTGGTCGGCAACTACCGCAGCGGCTACGCGGCGGAGTACGACCGCGATCTCGCGAAGCTCGGTGGCCCGGTCGACCGGGACGAGTGGTTCATGACGCCGCAGACGGTCAACGCCTACTACAACCCGGGCATGAACGAAATCGTCTTCCCCGCAGCCATTCTGCAGCCGCCGTTCTTCGACGCCGCGGCCGACGACGCCGCCAACTACGGTGGGATCGGTGCGGTCATCGGTCACGAGATCGGCCACGGCTTCGACGATCAGGGCGCCAAGTACGACGGCGACGGCAACATGATCGACTGGTGGACCGACGACGACCGGACCGAGTTCGGCAAGCGCACGAAGGCGCTGATCGAGCAGTACAACGCGTTCGAGCCGAAGGCGCTGCCCGGGCACACGGTGAACGGCGAGTTCACGATCGGGGAGAACATCGGCGACCTCGGTGGCCTGTCCATCGCCATCGCCGCGTACCGGATCGCGACGGACGGGTCCGAGCCGGAGGTCCTCGACGGCCTGACCGGGATCCAGCGGGTGTTCTTCGGCTGGGCGCAGGTGTGGCGCACCAAGGCCCGGGACGCGGAGGCGCTCCGCCGGCTGGCCGTCGACCCGCACTCGCCGCCGGAGTTCCGCTGCAACGGCGTGATCCGCAACCTGGACACGTTCCACGACGCGTTCGACGTCCAGCCGGGTGACGCCCTGTATCTGGATCCGGAGGAGCGCGTCAAGATCTGGTAGCGCGGTTACCGCAGACGGTCGCCCGTCGCCGCGGAGAAGAAGTACACCTCGCCGGGCTTCGGCTGCAGGTGCAACCTCTCCCCCGCGGTGACGGTGCGGGTGCGGTCGACCCGCACCACCACCTTCCCGGACGTGCCGGACGCGTACACGAACGACTCGGCACCGAGTTCCTCGAGAAGGTCGGTCTCGACGGTGTACGAGTCCTTGCGCCACGACCCGACGAGCGTCCACGACTCCGGGCGCACTCCGACGATCACGGAGCCGTCCCCGATCACCGAGTGCGGCACGGGAATACGCAGGTCGCCCAGTTCGGCGACACCGTCCCGGATCGGGGTGTCCATGAGGTTCATGCCCGGGGAGCCGATGAACCCGGCGACGAACGTGTTGACCGGGTTGTCGTACAGATCGCGTGGCCGGGCGACCTGCTGGAGGCGGCCGGCCTGCATGACCGCCACCCGGTCGCCCATCGTCATGGCCTCCACCTGGTCGTGGGTGACGTACACGGTGGTCGTGCCGAGCCTGCGCTGCAGCCCCGCGATCTGCGAGCGGGTGCTCACCCGCAGTGTGGCGTCGAGGTTGCTCAGCGGTTCGTCCATGCAGAACACCTTGGGGTGCCGCACGATGGCGCGGCCCATCGCGACCCGTTGACGTTGCCCGCCGGACAGTTTCGCCGGTTTGCGACCGAGCAGCGGTTCGAGTTCGAGCATCCGCGCCGCTTCCAGCACCCGCGCGGTGCGTTCCGCCTTTCCGACGCCGGCGTTGCGGAGCGCGAACCCCATGTTGTCGGCGACGGTCATGTTCGGGTACAGCGCGTAACTCTGGAACACCATGGCCACGTCCCGCGCCCGGGGCGGCAGCGCGGTGACGTCGGCGCCGCCGATCTCGATGCGGCCGGCCTCGACGGCTTCGAGGCCGGCCAGCATCCGCAGGCTCGTCGACTTACCGCACCCGGACGGACCCACGAGGACGAGGAACTCGCCGTCCTCGATATCGAGGTCCAGCCGATCGACCGCGGGTCGGTCGGCTCCGGAATAGCGGTGGGTGACACCCGCGAACTGCACGTTGGCCATGGATGTACCTTCTCCTCCTACTGGGGCAGTTTGGGGGTGATCTGGCGGTCGACGATCTGCTGGAGTTGCTCCCCGACACCGGCGAAGGTCGTTGCCACGTCCGCGTTCTGCAAGGCGATCTGTTCCAGTCCGGTGCCGATGATCTGGTCGCCGCCGGGCACGAACACCCGGGCGTAGTCCTGCGATCGGGTCTTCGCGAGTTGGTCGACGGCGGTGCGCGCGTTGGGGTTCGCGTCCAGGTACGCCTTCATGCCCGGGTCCTCGACCGCGGATTTGCGGACTGGCATGTACCCGACGTTCTGCGAGAAGTACGCGGTGTTCTCGCCGTTGGTCACGAAGTCGATGAACGTGAGCGCGTTCGTCTTCCGCTCGTCGGAGATTCGCGCCGGAATCGCGAGACCCGCGCCGCCGGTCGGGCAGCCCGGCGCGCCCGACGCGGGGAGGAAGGCGGTGCCGAAGTCGAACGCGGCCGACGTGGTGATCCCCGACAGGTCGCCGGTCGAGGCGATCGTCGACGCGAGGATGCCCGCCCCGAACTCGTTGGCGATGTCGCTCGACACGGCCGCGTATTTCTTCGTGTGGATCATGTCCTTCAGGAAGGTGCCCGCGGCGAGTGTCTTCTCGTCGCCGAACTTCAGGTCCCACTGGTCCGAGTACGCCCCGCCGAACGTCCAGACCGGTCCCTCGAACGTCCAGCCGAGGTAGTTCTTGGCGTCGCCCCAGCCGTGGGCCAGCTTGCCGCCGCCGATCACCCGCTGCAGTTCGGGACCCCATTCGTCGAACTCCCGCCAGGTGGCGGGACCGCGGTCGGGCAGGCCGGCCTGCGCCCAGACCTGCTTGTTGTAGTAGAACAGCGGCGTCGACCGCGCGTACGGGAGGGCGTAGTGCTTCCCCTGGAACAGGTAGTCGGCGAGCAGCGAGTCGACGTAATCGGAGGTGTCGACCCCCACCTCACCGAACAGTCCGTCGAGCGGTTCGACGGCACCGGTCAGGGCGTAGTTGAACCACCACACGTCGGACAGCACCACGACGTCGGGCAGTGCGCCGCCCGACAGCGCCGCGTTGAACTTCTGCGACACCTCCTCGTAGTTCTTCCCGGCGTCCACGAGGTCGACGGTGAGGCCGGGGTGCGTCGCCTGGAAGCGGTTGATCAGTTCACGTTCGACGTCTTGGGACTTGCCCGGGTGGTTGGACCAGAACGTGATGGTGTTCGGGTTCCCCGCCGCCCCGGACGCCGCCGACGAGCCCGAACCCGAGCCCGCGCAGGCCGTGAGCGCGGCGCCGGCTGCCGCCGCGCCCGCGAGTCCGAGGAATCCCCGGCGATTCATCCGATTCATGTCTCTCCTCGTGTCCGCTATCCCTTGACCGCACCCGACGTGAGGCCCTTGATCATGTGCCGTTGCAGCACAAGGAAGACCGCGAGGATCGGCAGCATCGTGAGCACCGTCCCCGCCATGACCGGACCCCAGTCGGTGAGCCCGTCGTTGTTCTGCAGTTGGGTCAGCCCGATCGGCAGCGGCGCGACGGATGCGTCGTCGGCCATCAGGAACGGCCACAGGTACTCGTTCCATTCGGTGACGACGGTGATGATCGCGAACGCCACCATGGTGGGGCCGGACACCGGTAGAACCACCCGCCACAGCAGCCGGAAGTGGCCGGCGCCGTCCATCCGGGCGGCCTCGATGATCTCGGTGGGTATCGACAGGAAGTGGTTGCGCATCAGGAACGTTCCGAACGCGACGCCCGCGAGCGGAACGATGATGCCGTGGAAACTGTTCCGCCAACCCCATTCGGCGACGAGGGCGTAATTCGAGATGACGGTGATCTGGTTGGGCACCATCAACGCGGCGATGATTCCGAGGAATACGACGTTCTTGCCGGGGAACCGCAGGAACACCAGACCGTAGGCGCTGAGGACGCCGAGTGTGAACTTCACGGCGGACAGCACTCCGGTGATGATCACCGAGTTGCGCAGGAACGTCCGGAACGGCACCGACGTGGTGGCCTCCGCATAGTTCTCGGGGTGAAAGGTCCCGGGCCACCACGTGACCGGAAGGGTGTAGATGTCGGGGCGATCCTTGAACGACGTCATCACGATCCAGTACAGCGGCAGGGCCACCGTCACCAGCACGGCCACCATCGCGGCGTAGCCCAGCGCCGTCACGAGCGCTTCCCGCCGGCGATGATCGCGGGCCGCGTCCGCCGCCGGCGGTGCCTCCGTGCCGCGCCGCTCGCGCACGGCTCCCGCGGTCACCGGCCGTCCCCGCGATCCATGATCCGCACCTGGTAGACGGTGATTCCGAGCAGCACCAGGAACATGATCGTGGCGACGGTGGCGCCGTACCCGGCCCGGAAGTTGCGGAACGACTCGTTGTAGACCTGGTAGACCATCGTGGTGGTGCCGGTGCCGAGCGGACCGCCCCTGGTCATCACGTTGATGATGTCGAACACCTGAAGCGAGCCCAGCATCACCGTGATCGAGAGGAAGTAGGTGGTCGGACGCAACTGCGGGAGAACGACCCGGCGGAACGTCGTCCACCCGCTCGCCCCGTCGATCTCCGCGGCCTCCGCCAGTTCACGCCGCGTACCCTGCAGTGCCGCAAGGTAGATCACGAACGTGTAGCCGAGGTTCTTCCACACGTAGGTGACCGTGACCATGACCAGCGCCCAGTGCGGATCCTGGTAAAAGTCGGGCACGGAGTCGACCCCGACGCGGTGCAGGAGGTCCTGGATCAGCCCGAACCGCGGGTCGAACACGAATTGGAACGCCACCCCGATCGCGGCGCCGGAGATGACGAACGGCGCGAAGATCGCCGAGCGAACAAGATTGCGCCCGTGCAGCTTACGGTCCAGCAGCACGGCGAGCGCGAGACCGGCGACCATCGATCCCACCACGGTCGCGGCCGTGAACACGACGGTATTGCCGACGATCTGCCAGGTGTCGGGGCGGCCCCACCACTCGCGGTAGTTGCCCAGGCCGACGAACGTGGCGGCGGGATCGGCGATGTTCCAGTCGAAGAACGACAGCCGGATGTTGTCGACCAGCGGGCGGTAGGTGAACAGGACGAGCAGAACCAGATTGGGGCCCACCAGCGCCGCGAACAGCGCGTAGTCCCGCCACGGACGCCCGAGGAACCCCTGCTTTCCCGGCGACGGCAGGGTTCGTTCCGGACCAGATCTCACTGCGGCAGTCTGACGACCGATGACGAATAGCCGGTAAATTGCCGTAGCCCGCACATTGAACTGTGCGGGCTACGGGAAGACGTGGTCGGAGCAGAGTCAGCGGTTCCAGTCGCCGAGACCGTCGGAGCCGTTCAGCGTGCCGCCCGCGGTGTTCTGCACGACGACGGCGTCACCCTTCTTCGAGTTCTCGTAGAACCACTTGGCGTCCTCGGTGCTGACGTTGAGGCAGCCGTGACTGACGTTCGTGTTGCCCTGAGCGTCCACCGACCACGGCGCGGCGTGGACGAAGATGCCGCTGTACGACATGCGGGTGGCGTACTCGACGTACGTGCGGTAGCCCTCGGCGGAGTCGACCGGGACCCCGTACGTGGAGGAGTCCATGTACATGTCACGGAACTTGTCGCCGATGATGTACGTGCCGTTCGGCGTCTCGTGATCGACCTTGCCCATCGACGTCGGCATGGTCTTGACCACTTCGCCGTTGCGGGTGACGGTGATCTGCTTGGTGTTGTCGTCGGCGGTCGCGACGAACGCGTCACCGATGGTGAACGTCGAGTGCGAGTCGCCGGCGTCCACGGTGACCTCGGTGTTCGCGGGCCAGAACTCGGTGGGCTTCCACCGCACCTGGCTGTCGTTGATCCAGTAGAAGCCGCCCTCGACCGGCTGGCTTGTGGTGACCTTGATGGCCTTCTCGGCGGCGGCGCGGTCGCCGATGGCCTCGTTGAAGCGGATGATCACCGGTTGCGCGACACCCACGACCTCGCCCGCACCCGGGTTGAGGGACGGGGCCGAGAAGTTCGCAGGCGCCGGCGCCGGTTCGGGCAGCGGGAGCTGCGGCGCGCCGGGCACGCCGGGCAGGGTGGGAAGACTGGGAATCTCCGGTCCACCGGGAAAGAGCGGCGCGGCCTGTGCGGCCCCGACCAGCGCAGTTCCGGAGACGACGGCCCCGGTCAGTGCGACAGCGACGCGTGACGACCAGATTCCTGACTTGCCCATATGACCACTCTCGTTCGACGACGTGTACAACGCGCGTCCCCGACGGACCTATCAATCGCGCACTGCCATTAACACACATCATCCGGCCGCGAGCAATTTGCCCGCAATCGTTGCCGCTCCGCGGCCTGCGGGCGGTCGGTGTCACCGAGTGGTCAAGAAGCGCTCACGATCAGGTCTCGGCGCGGGCGGCGGCGAGCATGCTTTCGATGGTGATCAGCTTCGTGCGGGTGCGGCCCGCCGCCCTGCCCGCGGCGCGCTCGGTCTTGTCGATCCGCTGCCAGCCCTGGAAGTCGACGGCGTCCGGGACACGCTCGGCGATCAGCCGGTCGAGACCCTCACGGTCGGCGGGCGCGTCGAGCCGGCCGGCGGAGAAGTCGTCGATGAGCATCCTGACCGTCTCCGCGGAGCAGTACTTGTTGGTGCCGATCACACCCGTCGGACCGCGCTTGATCCACCCCGCGACGTACACGCCGGGTACCGGTGCTCCGGTCTCCGGGTCGATCACCCGCCCGTTCTCGTTGGGGATGACGCCGCGCCGGTCGTCGAACGGGATGCCGGCCACCGGCTGCCCGCGGTAGCCGATCGAGCGCAGCACCAGGCCGGTGTCGAGCGTCGAGGTGTCGTCGGACGGTTTGGCGCCGAGCCTGCCGGACGCGTCCGCGACCATCTCGTTCTTCGCGATGCGCACCGATTCGACGGCGTCGGTGCCCAGAATTTCCACGGGCGAGGTCAGGAAGCGCAGCACGATCCGCTTCTTGGCCGGATCGGCGGTGCGCCGGGCGAACTCCTCGACCTGGCGCACCTTGTGGCGCTGCCACGGCTCTGCGTCGTCGCCGTCGACGAATGCGCGGCTCGCCGGGTCGAGCACGGCTTCCTCCGGGTCGACGACGATGTCGACGTTCGGCATGCGCCCGAGCGCCAGGAGTTCGGGGTTGGTGTACGCGGCCTGGGCGGGGCCCCGGCGGCCGAGGATGACGACCTCGCGGATGTTGCTCGCCCGCAGCGCCTCGAGGGCGTGGTCGGCGAGATCCGTCGTGGCCAGGATCTCGGGGTCGGTGACGAGGATGCGGGCGACGTCGAGTGCTACGTTGCCGTTGCCGACGATGACGGCCCGCTCCCCCGACAGATCGAACGTGCGGTCGGCGTAGTCGGGATGACCGTTGTACCAGGCCACGAACTCGGTGGCGGCGTGACTGCCGGCGAGATTCTCGCCGGGAATGCCCAGTTCGCGGTCGCCTGCCGCGCCGACCGCGTAGATGACGGCGTGGTGGTGCGCGAGCAGTTCCTCGTGGGTCACATCCGCGCCCACGGTCACGTTGAAGTGGCAGTGCACCGTCCGCTTACCCACCACCGAACGGAACTGGTCCGTGACGCCCTTGGTGCCCGGATGATCCGGGGCGACACCCGCACGCACCAGCCCGTACGGGGTGGGCAGACGGTCGAAGATGTCGACCTCGACGCGTGGCTTCGCGGTCAGTTCCATCGCGGCGTAGCACGCGGCCGGGCCCGACCCGACGACCGCGACGTGGAGCGTGCCGAGGGCGGCGTCGATCTGCGGCAGCTTCAGCGGCTCGGGCCAGTCGGGGCCGATCGGGTGCTTGGTGTAGTACTGCGCGTTGATGTCGAGGTACGGCTCGTCGACCTCGTCGAGGTCGTTCTCCGCGTAGATGGCCTCCACCGGGCACTCCTCGACGCAGGCCCCGCAGTCGATGCAGGTGTCCGGGTCGATGTACAGCATTTCCGTGCTCGCGAACGGCTTCTCGTCCGGTGTGGGATGGATGCAGTTGACCGGACAGACGTCCACGCACGACGCGTCGTTGCAGCACGGCTGCGTGATCACATATGCCACGGTTCTCCCCTACCTGAGTACGCGCAGTCCAACGTCGAGATACGACCCCAGACTATAACGTGTTCCACTTTTGCGCGAGAACCGTGCGCGGGGTCAGACCGCGTCGCCCGGCTCCACCCGGAATCCGACCTTCACCGTGACCTGGTAGTGCGCGATGGCGCCGTTCTCGACGTGGCCCCTGGTCTCGACCACCTCGAACCACTCGACGTTGCGCACCGTCTCGTTGGTCCGCGCGATGGCGTTCTTGATGGCCTGATCGGTGCTGTCGCTCGACGAGCCGACGACCTCGACAACTCGGTACACGTGATCACTCATCAGGATTCCTTTCGTGGGTTACTTGCCGTTCCGGACGATCGCCTGTGCCTCGACACCGAGCCGGGCCAGACGAAGATCACCGAGAGCCGTGAGGGAACTGCCGAGGCGGTTGGTGACGAACCCCAGGGACAGCCCGCTGTCGAGGTCCGCGTAGGCGCCGGACCCGCCGACCCCGTAGTGCCCGATCGCGTTCCGCGGTTGTTCCCGGGACAGGAGGATCGGCCGGTGGTAGCCGAGCGACCACAGCGGCCGGATACCGAGGACGTAGTCGCGGTCGCCGGTCTGCACCTCCGACATCTGCGCGATGGTGGATTTGCGCAGGAATCGGCGTCCGTCCAGCTTGCCCCCGTTGGCGATGGCGCCGTACATCCGCGCGAGCGCCCGCGCGCTGAACACACCGTTCCAGCCGGGCATCACCGCGTCGTGCACCGCGGGGTTCCGCACCAGCGTGTCGAATCCCTGCGGCATCGCCGCCTCGGCGAGCCCGCGGGTGGGGCCGACGAGCGAGAGCACGTTCGAGGTGAGTTCCCAGTTGAGTCCGGCCGGGTTGATGTGCGGGAACAGTTTCGCGATCCGTGGACGGTGCTGTCCGGGAACCTGATACCAGAAGTCGTCGACACCGAGTGGTCCCGCGATTTCGTCCTGCACGACCTGGACGAACGGTTTTCCGGTGACGCGGGCGATCAGTTCGGCCACCAGCCACCCGTAGGTGACGGCGTGATACCCGGGGCCGCGCAGCCTGCGCGGATCCGCCGGGGCCGCGGCGAGGGCCTCCACGACGGCGTCGTACTCGAGGAGATCGAGCGGGCTCCGCATCAGCCCCCGGACCTTGTGCAGTCCGGCCCGGTGGGTGAGGACGTCGCGGACGGTGATGTCGTCCTTGCCCGCCGCACCGAATTCGGGCCAGTAGCGGGCCACGGGCGCGTCGTAGTCGATCAGCCGGCGTTCGGCGAGCCGGTGGACGACGGTGCTGGCCACGCCTTTTCCGGTCGAGAAGGACAATGCGACGGTGTCGCGGTCCCACCGGCGGTCGCGGTCGGCCCAGCCCGCCCAGATGTCGAGGACCTTCTCGCCCCGGAAGTACGCGGTGAGCGCGCCGCCGCCGTGCTGAGGCTGCCGGTACATCGCGAAGAATCGGTCGGCGAGCGGCAGGAACCGCGGATCGACGTGCAGTTCCGTCCGTGGCACGGACGCGGGCCTGGAAACTCGAACGCTGGTCGTCATCGACCACCTCCGATCTCGCTGCCGTAAGTCCTACGGCAGGTGCGTCAGCCCATTGTGACTACCGTCACCATACGACGCGGACCGGGGTGCCGTTCAGGGAAGCCGCCACACAGTTGTTCCGTCGCTCAGACATGCTTGACCTGCAAGGAAATTGATGGCCAGCGAGGGACCGGCCGCGCACACCACGCCTTTAGCCGGATCCGCGACGAGCGCCTGCCCACCGGGACCGGCCAGCACCAGCGCAGGGCCGACGCTGTCGACCGTTCCGATGGCGACGCTCTCGGGCCCGACCGCGACCGCTGCGACGGCGCCGCGGCGCGCCTCTGCCGCGCCGACACCACCGCCCAGACCGGCGCCGAGCGCCGCGCCCGCGTGGGCCGCGTCGGCGAACCCGACACCGTCGGTGCCGAACGCCGCCGAATTGCTGCTGGTGTCGGCGTTGGCCCCGCACGCGGTGCGGTCGACGACCGTCGTGTCACCCCGGCCCGGCGGTGACACACAGGAGAGGGAGACGGCCGACGCGGTGGCCGGCGCGATCATCAGGGTCCCGAGCGCCGTCGCGACGACACCGAGGACGATTCCGGCAGTTCCGACCGTCGTACGTTCCATGGCGACCTCACATTGTTCCCGACCCGACCGTCCCGAGCCTACGTGAGTGCCGGCTATTTGCGGTCTCGGTCCCGACTCGGTTGCACCCGCTTGGGTTCCCCCGGCATCTTGGGGTAATTGGGTGGGTACGGGAGATCGCCGAGGCCGTTCGCGGTGTCCCGTTCCGCCATTTCCAGCAGCACGTCGAGGGAGTGCGCCACGTCACCCATGGTCGCCATCGGGTCGCCGCGTTTCTCGAGCAGCGCGGGCACCGTCGCGATCGTGAAGTCGTCGGGGTGGACGTCGACGAGTTCCTCCCACGTGACCGGCGTCGACACGGTCGCGATCGGCGTCTTGCGGGCCGAATAGGCGGACGCGATCGTCTTGTCCCGGGCGTTCTGGTTGAAGTCGAGGAAGATGCGTTCGCCGCGTTCCTCCTTCCACCAGGACGTGGTGGCCCGGTCGCCGCTGCGCCGCTCGACCTCCCGCGCCAGGGCGATGCCCGCCCGCCGCACCTCGACGAAGTCCCACCGCGGCTCGATGCGGAGGTACACGTGCAGGCCACGGCCCCCCGAGGTCTTGGGGTAGCCGATCAGACCGAGTTCGTCCAGCAGCGGCCGGAGCACGTCCAGCGCGACCGCCCGGGCGTCGTCGAATCCGGTGCCGGGCTGCGGGTCCAGGTCGATGCGCAGTTCGTCGGGGTGATCGACGTCGGGGCACCGCACCGCCCACGGGTGGAACGTGATGTTGCCGAGGTTCGCCGCCCACACGATGTTCGCGGCGTTGCGCACCCGGAGCACGTCCGCCGTGCGGCCGGACGGGAACGTGACCTCGCACGAGTCGACGTGGTCGGGGCGCTTCGCGGGCACCCGCTTCTGGTAGATCTCCTCGCCCTCGACCCCGTCCGGGAACCGTTGCAGGTGCGTCGGCCGATCGAGCAGGGCGCCCAGCAGCGCACCGTTCAGAGCCACCGTCCGGTAGTACTCCACCAGGTGCCGTTTCGTGCCGCCGTCGGCACCGAGCTTCGGGTAGTAGATCTTGTCGGGACTCGACAGCCGCACGGCGACGCCGTCGACGTCGAGTTCTTCGGCAGGACTCGCCATCTAGGAACCTCCGGCCAGGACGTCGGCAAGGTCGTATCGCACCGGGACCTCCAATTGTTGGAACGTGCACTCGTCGGGCGTCCGGTCCGGGCGCCAGCGCAGGAACCGCGCGGCGTGCCGGAACCGGGCACCCTCCATCTGGTCGTACGCCACCTCGACGACGCGTTCGGGGCGCAGCGGCACCCAGGTCCGGTCGTTGCCCGACTGCCACCGCGTCGGTGCCCCGTCGGCGACGACGTCGTCGCCGACGCGCAGTTCGTCGAGTTCGGCGAGCAGTTCGATCCGCCGCGCGGCCGTGAAGGCCGACGCCCCACCGACCATCGCCATCTGGTCGCCGTCGTACAGCCCGAGCAGCATCGACCCGATCCCCCGGCTGACTCTTGTGCGGGCGGTATCCGATGACGACGCAGTCGGCGGTGCGGGCGTGCTTCACCTTCACCATCTCCCGCTTGTTCGGCAGGTACGGGCCGACCAGTTTCTTCGCCACCACCCCGTCGAGGCCGGCGCCCTCGAACGCCTCGAACCACTCGGTGGCCGTCGCGCTGGATTCGGTGGCTGCGGTGACGTGGCAGGAGGGCCCGCCGCCGACGGTGTCGACGAGGTGCGCGCGGCGCACGGAGAAGTCCTCCCTGCTCAGGTCGCGGTCGCCCAGCGCCAGCAGATCGAACGCGACGAACTGGGCCGGCGTCTTCTCCGACAGCATCGTCACCCGGCTCTCGGCCGGATGGATGCGCTCCGACAACGACTCCCAGTCGAGGCGGGTGCGGCCGTCGACGTCGCGCGGGACGACGAGTTCGCCGTCCACCACGCACCGCTCGGGCAGTTCGTCCTTCACGGCGCGGACGAGTTCGGGAAAGTACCGGGCCAAGTCTTTTCCGCCGCGGGAACCGAGCACCACCTCGTCGCCGTCGCGGAAGACGAGGGTGCGGAACCCGTCCCATTTGGGCTCGTACGACCAGGCGAGACCGGACTCCGGTTGCGGCGGAACGGACGACGCAGCCTTCGCGAGCATCGGCTGTAACGGGGGCATCACGGGGAGGTCCACCCGTCCATACTGTCACCACGATTGGCAAATCGGACAGCGATGTAATCAAATAATGCGCGACACGGCAATCGCGGTGGACACGGTCGAGGTGGCAACGGTCATCTCAGAGGCACGGGTGGCGGGACGTCACCCGACGGAGGGGTCAGACATGACAGGGTTAGTTCGGCGGGTGTGTACCGCGGTCGTCGCGTTGTCGGCGACGGCAGTTCTGGTGGCGGGGTGCGGTTCGGACACGACGCCCACCGCGGTGCCGGAATCGGGTGCTTCCGCGGCAACCTCGACGAGCGAATCGACCACCGTGATCGACGGGCAGGAAGGCGAGGACGCGGGCGGCGACGTCGACTTCGAGGTCGCGATCGGCGAATGCGTGAAGCTCGGCGGCACCGTCACCGACGCCGAGATCGACAAGGCGGTGTGCGGCAGCCCCGATTCGAACTACAAGGTGATCGCGAAGGCCGCGAAGAACAGCCAGTGCGTCAGCGACGCCGACTCGTACTACTACGAAACCCTCGGCGGCATCGAGCAGGGCGCGATCTGCCTCGACGTGGACTGGGTGATCGGCGGCTGCATGGACGTCGGTGGCGAGGATCCCGCGCGCATCGACTGCGGTGACACGACGGCCGTCGACGGGGTGAAGGTGACGGAGATCGTGCAGGGCGCCACGTCCGTGGACTCGTGCAGCACGTCGTCCAACGGCTACGAATACTCCGAACGCAAATTCGTCGTCTGCGTCGACGAACTCTGACGGCGGGCGCAGGCCGGCCGCGGGTCCCGCCCGCGGCCGGCCTCGCTCACAACCAGCCCCGGCGTTTGAAGATCGTGTACAGCCCGGCGCAGGTGAGCATCATCAGCGACAGCGCGAACGGATACCCCCCGACCCAGTGCAGTTCGGGCATGTGATCGAAGTTCATGCCGTACACGGTTCCGATCAGGGTGGGCGCGAAGAGGATCGCCGCCCACGCCGACACCTTCTTGATCTCCTCGTTCTGCGCGTAGCTGGCCTGGGTCAGGTTGCGCATCTCCTCGTTCTGCTCCTGCGACACCAGGGTGGCGTTGACGGTGAGGATGTTCCCGAGCAGCTGACGGAACCCGTCCGCCCGCTCCACGACGACCGTCGCGTGGTCGGTGACGTCACGCAGGTAACGCTGCAACTCCTCGTCGGTGTTGTACTTCTCGAAACCCTGCGACAACCCGCGCAGCATTCCGAGCAGCGGCCTTGTGGCCCTCTGGAATTCGATGACCTCACGGGTGAGTTCGTAGATGCGCCGCGACACGCCGGGCGCCCCGCTGAACACCTCGGTCTCGATCTCGTCGATGTCGTTCTGCAGCCCGGCCACCACCGGCGCGTACCCGTCGACCACGGCGTCGAGGATGGCGTAGAGCACGGCCTCGGGTCCGAGCCGGAGCAGGTCCGGGTTGCTCTCCATCCGCCTGCGGACCGCCGACAGGTCGGGGGATTCGCTGTGCCGGACCGTGAGCACGAACGTCGGGCCGCAGAAGACGTGCAGCTCACCGAATTCGACGCGCTCGGTCTCGTCGCAGTACCGCGCGGCGCGGAGCACCACGAACAGCGTCTTGCCGTAACGCTCCAGCTTGGGCCGCTGGTGAGCGACGATGGCGTCCTCGACAGCCAGCTCGTGCAGGTCGAATTGCTTTGCCGCCGCATACAACTGGGCGTCGTTGGGCCGGTACATCCCGATCCACGCCATCGACGCCGCATCGGGCAGGCTCGCGAGCGCCTCCGACAACGTGGCCGGGGTGGCCGTCTTCCGGCCGTCGCGGTAGACGGCACTGTTGACCACCGTCTCCTCCGCCGGCGTCGGCTCGACGGGGCGCCGTGTGACGGCGTGACCGGCGTCCGCGTCGGACACACCGGCGGAGCGGCTGGGCAGGAGGGAACGGATCGGGCGCAACTGAGGCATGGCACGGGGCTTTCGAGGGAAAAGGGCAGCGCGGGACGGCGCTGAGGAACACGGACCGTGAAACCGCGCACCTACCGGTGGAACGGTTTCAGTTGGTACTGGGAGGTTGGCTTCTCATCGGATGCCACACCTCCTTACCCTCTCGCAACTCTTCCCTCGAAAGAACGCTCTCTCGAGATAACCCAGTTCACGACCTCGGCGAACTGCAGACCGCAGGACACGATACCCCCGGCGACCGGCCGCGACAACCTGGGATCCCCGCCGTGTCGGTCCCGGATCCGGCGCGTCCCGCGGCAGATACTGGGCGCGCACCGAATCACCACCGAGAGGCCCCCATGACCAGCTGGTCGGACAGACCGATCTGCGCGTTCGATCTGGAGACGACGGGGCCCGACCCCACCGATGCCCGCATCGTCTCCGCGTGCATCGCCGTCGTCGACGCTCACCACTTCGAGTCGCGCACCTGGTTGCTCGACCCCGAGGTTCCCATCCCGCAGGGCGCGACGGACGTGCACGGCATCTCCACGGAGTACGCCCGGGCCCACGGGCAGGACTACGCCACCGGGTACGGCGAGATCCGCGACGCCCTGCACGACGCGTGGACCCGGGATCACGCCGTCGTCGCGTTCAATGCCTCCTACGACCTGACCGTCATGCACACCGAGGGTCTGCGGCTCGGACTGCCCGAACTCGTCACCGGCATCGTGGTCGACCCCTACGTCATCGACCGCGAGATGGACCGGTACCGGAAGGGCAGGCGCACCCTCGGCGCGGTGTGCGAGCACTACGGCATCGTGCTGGAGGACGCCCACGAGGCGGAGGCCGACGCACTCGCCGCCGCACATCTCGCCCGGACGCTGGCGCAGGAGTTCCCGAATCTGCGGGCCCTCGACATCATGACCCATCAGGCCGGCTGGCACGCGGAACGGCAGCGTGACTTCGCCGACTACCTCGTCCGGCAGGGGCGCGACGCGTCGGACGTCAACGGCGAGTGGCCGATTCGAGGCCTCACCCCGTTCCGCATCGCCTGAACCGGGTCACGGGCGGTCGGAGAGCGCGCGCGAGAGCACCGGCCCGATGACGGCGAGGGAGTGCGGCTCGATCATGTCGTTGTGCCCGCAGTCCACGGGCTGTTCGTCGATCCGGCCGGTGACGAGCGGCCGCCATTCGTCCGCCGAGCGTGCCGGGGTGGTCCCGTTCCCGTCCCGGGTGGCGCGGAAGACGAGCAGGTCCCCGTCGTAGGCCCGGGGCACGAAGTGGTGCGCCAGCCACCGGGATTTCTCGTAGCCGGCGGAGATCCGTTCGAGGTCGCGTCCCCGCACGCCGGTCTCCGTCCCGAACGACTCGTCGATCAACCGCGCCGCGTGCTCGTAGGTCATCTCGGCGTCCGGGTCGGCTTGCAGTCCCAGCCCACGCAGGAGGTCCCGGATGTCCAGCCTGCCGGTCGGCGGCTCCTCGCCGCCCACGGGGTAGCTGTCCATGACGGCCAGGGTGCCGACCTCCTCGCCCGCCGTCTGCAGTTCGACGGCCATGGCGTGTGCGATGACACCGCCGAGTGACCAGCCGAGCAGGTCGTACGGGCCGGTGGGCTGGATGGCACGCATCTCCTCGAGGTAGCGGTGCGCCAGCTGCTCGATCGTCCGGTAGTCGCCGCCGCCGCTGATCGTGGGCAGTTGCAGCCCGTACGCGGGCCGGTCCGGCGGGAGGTACTGCACCAGACCGGCGTACCCCCAGGACAGCCCGATTCCCGGATGCACGCAGAACAGTGGCCTGCCGCTGCCGTGCGCTCGCAGCGGAATTACGACGGCGAGCGCCTCTTCCAGGCCGGCGCTCCGGTGCGGAAGGTCGAGTCGGCCTGCGATCCCCGCCGGGGTCGGGTCGAGGAACATCCATTGCAGCGGAACCCGCCGGTCCAGTTCGGCCTGCAGTGCGCTGACGATCCGGGTGGCGAGGAGGGAGTTTCCGCCGAGATCGAAGAAGCTGTCGGCGGTGCCCACCCGGTCCACCCCGAGAACCGACGCGAAGACGTCCACGACGAGGCGTTCGGTGTCCGTGGCCGGGGCCCGGAACGCGGCGCCGGTCGAACCGAACTCGGGGGCGGGCAGCGCCTTCCGGTCGAGCTTGCCCACCGGGGTCATCGGTATCCGATCGAGCACGACCACCGCGGACGGCACCATGTGGGCGGGCAGGCGCTCGGACGCGTAGGTGCGCAGTTCGGCGGGCTCGACCTCCTGACCGTCCTGCACCCGCACATACGACGCGAGCACGGTGTCGCCGGACGGGCCGGTGTGACCGACGGTGGCGGCGAACGCCACCGCCGGGTGCCTGCCGAGCACGGCGTCGATCTCCCCGAGCTCGATGCGGAAGCCACGGACCTTGACCTGGAAGTCGCTGCGGCCCAGATACTCCAGGGTGTGGTCACGTCGCCAGCGCACCACGTCGCCGGTCCGGTACATCCGGCACCCCGGCTCCCCGAAGTTGCAGGCCACGAATCGTTCCGAGGTGAGCGCAGGCCGGTTGTGGTACCCGCGCGCCATACCCGGCCCGCCGATGTACAACTCGCCGGGCACCCCGGCGGGCACGGGCTGCAGCCGCTCGTCGAGAACGAGGAACGCGAATCCCACTGCGGGCGAACCGATGTTCACACCCTCGCCGGGACGCATCGGGGCGCTGACACTCGCCTGGATGGTGGTCTCCGTGGGTCCGTACCCGCTGTGCAGGCTCCGGCCCGGCGCCCACCGCGCGACCACCTCCGGCGGGCACGCCTCGCCCACCAGGTCGAGGACGCGGAGCGAATCGAGACCGTCGTTGTCGAGCGCCGCCAGCGCCGTCGGGGTGATGGTCGCGTGGGTCACGCGCTCGCGACGGAACAGGTCCGCCAGCTCACTGCCCCCGAGGACGGCGGGCGGCACGATCACGACCTGGGCCGACGCGCTGAACGCCATCATCAGTTCGAACACGGAGGCGTCGAAACTCGGGGACGCCAGCTGCGACACCCGGGACGCGTGGGTGACCTGGAACCGTTCGTGCGTTTCCACGGTGAAGTCGGCCATCCCCCGGTGAGTGACGGTGACGCCCTTCGGTCTTCCGGTCGACCCCGACGTGTAGATGAGATAGGCCGGGTGGGCGAGGTGCAGCGGACTCGTCCGATCCTCGTCGGTGACCGGTGCGGGCGAGACCGCTGCCACCTGCGCGGCGGCCTCCTCGTCGTCGAGGATCAGCCACGGGACGGTGTCCGGAAGGTCGCCGCGGCGACTTCTCACGGTGAGTCCGAGTGCGGCCCGGCAATCGGTGAGCATGTAGTCGATGCGCTCGCGCGGATACGTGGGGTCGACGGGCACGAACGCCGCACCGGCCTTGGTGATCGACCAGATCGCGACCACCGACTCGATCGAGCGGGGCATGCCGACGGCCACGAACGTCTCCGGCCCCACCCCACGGCCGCGCAGGACCCGCGCCCACCGGTTGGACCACTCGTCGAGTTCGCGGTAACCGACCTGCCGGTCCTCGTAGGACAGGGCCACCGAATCGGGGTCGAATGCGGCGGCCGCGGTGAGCAGGTCGGGCCACAACTGCGCTGGGACGTCCGGCTCGCCGCGGGCAGGCGCCATCGCCCGCAACTCCGCCTCGTCGAGCAGCGGGAGGTCGCCGACCGGCCGGTCGGGGTTCGCCGTGACGGCGTCGAGGATCCGCACGAACCGGTCGGCGAACCCGCGGACGGTGCCTGCGTCGAAGAGGTCGGTGGCGAAATCGACGGCGCCGCTCATCCCCGCCGGCGCACCGTCCGCGTCGAACTCCTCCGCCAGCAGGAATTCGAGATCCACCTTGACCACGGCGAGCCCGGAGTCGATGCCGCGGACGTCCAGCCCCGGCAGCGTCAGGACCGGTCGCTCGTTGTTCTGAAATTCCAGCGAGACCTGGACGAGCGGCGCGTACGCCGTCGTGCGGGTCGGCCCGACCGCGTCCACCACCCGCTCGAACGGAACGTCGGCGTGTGCGAACGCCCCGAGGTCGACGTCGCGGCAGTGCGCGGCCAGGGCGGTGAACGGCGCGGCCGCGTCCACCCGGGTGCGGAGCGCGAGTGTGCCCACGAACATGCCGACGAGTCCGTCGAGCACAGGGTCGCCGCGGCCGGCGATCGGGGTGCCGACGGCCACGTCCGCGGTGCCGCCGAGCCGACTGAGCAACACCGCCAGGGCGGCATGCACGGTCATGAACTCGGTGGAGCCGAGACGACGCGACAGCTCCCGGATCCGTCGATGCAGGTCGGCGTCGACGGAGAAGTGGATGCGCGCGCCGCGGAAGGACTGCTGCGACGGCCGATCCCGGTCGGTGGGCAGTTCCAGCAGGTCGGGGGTGCCGGCCAGCGCGGTCGTCCAGTAGTCCAGCTGCCTCGACAGCAGCGACTCGGGGTCGTCTTCCGAGCCGAGCAGTTCCCGCTGCCACAGGGCGTAATCGGCGTACTGCACCGGGAGCGGTGTCCAGTCGGGCGCGCCGCCGGACGCGCGGGCGCCGTACGCCGCCATCACGTCGCGCACCAGCGGGCCCATCGAGAACCCGTCCGCCGAGATGTGATGCACCACCACGGCGAGGACGTGTTCGGCGGCGCTCGGCGAGTACAGGCCGGCGCGCAGCGGAAGCTCCACGGTCACATCGAACCCCGCCGAGACGAACCGGGACACCTCGTCCCGCAGGTGCGCTTCCGCGACGGGGACGGGGACCAGCGGAGGCACCGCACCCGCGGCGGGCAGGATCTGCTGAACCGGCCAGTCCCCGCGGACCGGGAACATCGTGCGCAGCGACTCGTGCCGGACGAGGACGTCGGTGAGGGCCGAGTTCAGCGCTCCCACATCGAGATCCCCACTCAGTGCCACCACGATCGGGATGTTGTAGGCGGCCGAGGTGGTGTCGAGCTGGTTGACGAACCACATCCGCTGCTGCGCGAACGACAGCGGTATGTCGTCGGGCCGGGTGCGGGCCCCGAGTACCGGGCGGCCGGACGCTCCCGCCCCGGACTGGTCGATTCGCGCCGCCAGCGCCGCGACGGTGGGCGCCTCGAACAGGTCCCGCACCCCGCAGTCGGTGCCGAGCAACGCGCGCAGCCGTGCCGTGACCCGGGTGGCGCTCAGGGAGTTGCCGCCGAGGTCGAAGAAGTCGGCGTCGGCGCCGACCCGCGCCAGTCCGAGCACGTCCGCGAAGACACCGGCCACCGTGTCCTCGACCGGGCCGGCCGGGACCCGGTAGTGCCCTGCCCCGGACAGCAGGTCGGGCTCCGGCAGTGCCGAGCGGTCCAGCTTGCCGACGGCCGTCAGCGGAATGCGTTCCAGCACCGTGATCGAGGTGGGCACCATGTGCGCCGGCAATCGGCCCGCCACGTGCCGGGTGAGTTCGGCGATGTCGAGGGAGCCGCCCGAAGACGGCACGACGTAGGACACCAGCAGGGCGTCACCCGCGGGCCCGCGGTGCGCGAGAGTGGCCGCGAATCCGACGTTCGGCTCCGACATCAGCGTGGCGTCGATCTCGCCGAGTTCGATGCGGAAGCCGCGCACCTTGACCTGGAAGTCGGTGCGGCCCACGTACTCGATGCTGTGGTCCGGCGTCCAGCGCACGATGTCGCCGGTGCGGTACATCCGTTCACCGGGCCGGAACGGGTCGGCGACGAACCGTTCTGCGGTCAGTGCCTGCCTGCGGTGGTAGCCGCGGGCCAGACCCGCCCCGGCGAGATACAACTCGCCCGGAACACCCACGGGGACCGGTTGCAGCCGGGTGTCGAGCACCAGTTCCGTCACGCCGCGGATCGGCCCGCCGATGGTGATCGGTTCCCCCGGGACCATCGGTGCGCTGATGTTGGACATGATCGTGGTCTCGGTCGGTCCGTACGCGTTGTGCAGCCTGCGGCCGGGCGCCCAGCGGGCGACGAGTTCCGGTGGGCACGCCTCGCCGCCGAACACCAGGTCCATGAGGTGCGTCAGCCCGGCGGGGTCGAGCGACGCCAGCGCGGCCGTGGTGATGAACGCGTGGGTGACGTTCCCGTCGGCCAGCAGCCGCGCGAGTTCGTCGCCGCCGAACACGGTGGGCGGCGCGATCACCATCGTCGCGCCGGCGCCGAACGCCTGGAGGTACTCGAACACGGACCCGTCGAAACTCGGGGTGGAGAAGTGCAGGGTCCGGGATTGCGGTGTCGCACCGAAACGTTCGAGTTGGTCGAGGGCGAAGTTGTCCAGACCGCGGTGGGTGACCACCACCCCCTTCGGCAGGCCCGTGGACCCCGACGTGTAGACGGCGTACGCGGCGGTGTCCAGCGTGACCCGACCGCTCCGGTCGGCGTCGGTCACGGGCGCCCCCGGACGCTCGGCGCACTCGCCTGCGAAGCCGGGTTCGTCGAGGAGCAGCCAGTGGGCGTCGCCCGGAAGCCGGTTCCGATGCTCGGTCGTGGTCAGGCCGAGCGTGACTCCGGAATCGACGAGCATGTGCGTGATGCGTTCGTCGGGGTAGTTCGGGTCGATCGGCACGAACGCCGCACCGGTCTTCGCCACCGCCCACACCGACAGCACCGAATCGAGGGACCGCGGAATCCCGATGGCCACGAACGTCTCCGGGCCCGCCCCGCGCGCGATGAGGGCGCGGGCCAGACGATTCGAGTGCTCGTCCAGCTCACCGTAGGTCACGTCGACGTCCTCGTAGGACAAGGCGACCGCGTGCGCGTCGAGCGCGGCGCCCTCCTCGAGGATCTGCGGCAGTGTGCGCGCCGATCCGCCCGGACCTCCGAGCACCGGCACCAGTTCGGCGCGCTCCCGGTCGGTCAGCAGCGACAGTGCGGCCAGCGGACGGTCCGGACGGGTGCAGGCGTCGAGCACCCGGAGCACCCGCCCGGCGAGGTCGGCGACGGTGTCCGGGTCGAACACGTCCGGAAGGTACTCGAATTTCAGACGCAGCCGGGCGTCCACGGACGCGACGAGACTCAGCGGATAGTGGGCGGCGTCGCGGGCGGCCACTCCGGCGACGCGCATCCCGGCGATGTCGGTGTCGGTGGTGAGCCCGCCGCTGTCGACGGGGTACGACTCGAACACCGTCAACGTGTCGAATCCGACCTCCGGACCCGCGGCGCGCTGAATCTCGGACAGGCCGAGGTAATGATGATCCAGCAGCGCCGCCTGCTCGGCCTGCACCCGTTCCAGCAGTGCGCCGACGGTGTCGTCGGCACGCAGCCTGATCCGGACGGGGAGTGTGTTGATGAACAGCCCCACCATCGTCTCGATGCCCGCCAACTCGGGCGGACGCCCCGACACGGTGGCGCCGAACAGCACGTCCTCGCGGGCGGTCGACGCACCCAGCACGATCCCCCACGAGACCTGGACGAGAGTGTTGACGGTCAGCCCCCGCGTACGCGCGACGTCCCGCAACCGGGCGGTGCGCTCCTCGTCGAGGTCGAAGACGCACTCGTCGGACATCGTGGACAACCGTCGACCCCGGTCGGCCACATTCCCCGTCGCCCCGCTCGCCCCGTGGGCCAGCAACGTCGGACCGTCCACCCCGGCGAGAACCCGGGCCCACACTTCGCGGGAGGCGTCCTGATCGCGGCGCGTCATCCACGCCAGGTAGTCGCGGTATGCGCGCACCCGAGGGAGCGGCGACGCGTCCCCGTCGGTGGCGTACAGCGACAGCAACTCCCGGACCAGCAACGGCATCGACCAGCCGTCGAGCAGGATGTGATGGTTCGTCGACACCAGCCGGTATCGGTTCGGCCCGGTCGCGATCAGCATGAACCGGATCAGCGGGGCGTCCGTCATGTCGAACGGGCGGACCCGGTCCTCGGCCAGCAGTCGCGTGATCTCGGACGCGGCGGCATCCTCGCCGCGAGCCGTCAGGTCGACCTCGTGCCAGGGTGCCTCCACGTGTGCCCGGACCACCTGAACGGGATTGCCCTCGGCGTCCCGGAGGAATCCGGCGCGCAAGTTGTCGTGCCGGGCCAGCAGCGTATCGGCGGCGCGGCGCAGTCGACGCGGATCCACGGCGCCGTGGAGTTCGAGGCTCACCTGCACCAGATAGGCGTCGAGGGAGTCGTCGGCGAGTTCGGCGTGGAAAAGCATGCCGGACTGCAGGGGCGACAACGGCCATACGTCCGTCAGGTCGGGGCAACGGCTTTCGAGCGCCTCGATCGCGTCCTGCCGCAGTGCGACGAGTTCGAAGTCCGACGGCGTGAATCCGGTGCCGCCCGACTCCGCGTGCGTCCCGAGGCCGGCGAGGGCCTGCAGCCACAACTGCGCGAGTTCCTCGACGTCCGCGCGGGTGAGTACCTCCGGTGGGTAGGTCCACGTGGATCTCAGCTCGGGGCCGTCGCCGGAGTCGACGGTCAACGCATTGATGTCGACGACGGCCGCGACCGGGACGGCCGGGTTCTCGCGCAGACCGGGTTCGTCGACCGGCACCCAGTCCTCCGCGGACTCCGTGGCGGTCGCGCCCATTCTGCCGAGGTAGTTGAAGCTGACCTGAGGCATCGGCAGCGGCGAAAGAGACTGTGCCGTGTCGTCGTTCAGGTACCGGAGAAGCCCGAACCCGATGCCGTGGTCGGGGACGGCGAGGAGTTGCTCCTTCACCGACTGGAGCGCGGCCCCCGCGGACGGACCTCCGGCGAACGCGTCGTCGAGGTCGACCCCGCTGAGATCGAGGAGCACGGGGAAGATCGTGGTGAACCACCCGATCGTGCCCGCGAGGTCGGCGCCGGGCACCACCTGCTCTTCACGCCCGTGGCCTTCGAGCGCCACCAGCGCGCCGGGGAGGTCGATGCCGCGGTGTCGCCGCCATCGCGTCAGCGCCATCGTCAGCGCGGTCAGCAGAACATCGGCCACGCTGCCGTGGAACGCCCGCGGCACGGTCGTCGACAGCGTCTCGGTCAGCGCGGCGGGAACGCGTACCGCGAGGTCGGCAGCGGTCGCGGCGGTGTCCGACGCGGTCAACGGGCGTGACCCCAGCAACGGGTCGGGTGCGGCCGACATGGCGCGCCACACGTCGAGTTCGGCGACGCGCCGGGGCTCACGCGCGGCGTCCGCGAGTCCGTGCGCCCACCGGCGCATCGACGTCCCCGGCCGCTCCAGCACCGGCGCCGCGCCGGACTGCAGTTGCGCGCACACCGACGCGAGGTCGGGAATCAGGATCCGCCACGACACCCCGTCCATCGCCAGGTGATGCACGACTATCAGCACGCGCCCCGGACGTTCGCCCCCGTCGAACCAGACCGCCTGCACCATCACGCCCGACTCCGGATCGAGCCGATCGAGAGCGCTGTCGAATTCGGTGCCGACGTCGTCCGCCCGGCCGCGGCGCAGCACGGTCGCCGCCCGCACCGACCCTTTCTCCGGTACCTCCATCGACCATCCCGGTTGGGTGCTGGACGTGCGGTACAACCTCGCCCGCAAGACGTCGTGCCGGTCCAGCACGGCCTGCAGGGCGCGCGTCAGGGTGTCTTCGGTCATCGTCGGCGGGAGGGTGAACAGCGCGGACTGCGCGTAGCGGCGGAAATCCCCACCTCTGGCGAGCATCCACCGCACGATCGGCGTCAGCACGATCTCCCCGACCCCGCCGCCGGGCAGTTCGTCGAGAACCACCGGCGCGTCGTCCGTGCCGGCTGTCGCGGCCAGCCCGGCAACGGTTTTGCGCTCGAACACGTCCCGCGGCGAGATCAGTACTCCGGCAGCCTTGGCGCGGGTGACCAGCTGGATCGACATGATCGAGTCGCCGCCGAGAGTGAAGAAGGAGTCGTCGACACCCACCGAGTCGAGACCCAAGACCTCCGCGAACAGGCCGGCGAGGATGCGTTCGGTCTCGGTGACCGGTCCGCGGCCCGTGGTCACCCGCTGCCCGAAGTCCGGTTCGGGCAGCGCTTTCCGATCGAGTTTGCCGTTCACCGTCAGCGGCAGTGCGTCGAGCACCATCACCGCGGCCGGCACCATGTGCGACGCCAATCGCTCCGCGGCAGCGTCGACGATCACGGCCGGATCGAGCGCGACGCCGGCTTCCGGCACCACGTACCCGACCAGGCGGTCGCCGCGCGCCGTCACCGCCGCCTGGGCCACCCCCTCACTCGCGAGCAGGGCCGACTCCACCTCCCCGAGTTCGATTCGGTAACCCTTCACCTGCACCTGGAGGTCGTTGCGGCCGAGGTACTCCAGCTGTCCGTGCGCGTTCCACCTGCCCAGATCTCCGGACCGGTACATCCGGGCCCCGGGCACGAACGGGTCGGCGACGAATCGGCCGGACGTGAGGGCGGCCCGGCCGAGGTAGCCGCGCGAGACCTGCGCTCCGGAGACGTACATCTCCCCGAGGACTCCCGGCGGCACCGGGTGGAGTCGTCCGTCGAGCACGTACACGTGCAGTCCGGGCAGACCGCGCCCGATCAGCGAACCGGACGCCTCCTCGACGAGGTCCCGGTCGACCGGCAGGTGGGTGACGTGCACGGTCGTTTCCGTGATGCCGTACATGTTCGCCAGGACCGGCGCGGTGTCGCCCCGGCGGGCGTACCAGCGCCGGAGGTGGCCGAAGTCGAGTGCCTCCCCGCCGAAGATCACGTATCGCAGCGACAGCGCGGGACCACCCGCGAGGCGATCCGCCTCCGCCAATTGGTAGAAGGCGGTGGGGGTTTGATTGACGACCGTGACTGCTTCGTCACGCAGGAGGTCGAGGAATTTCTCGGGTGAGCGCGCCGTGTAGTAGTCCACCGGCACCAGCCGGCCACCGTGGGTGAGTGCCCCCCACATCTCCCACACCGAGAAGTCGAATGCCGCGGAATGGAACATGGTCCACACGTCGGCCGGTCCGAATCCGAACAGTGTCTGTGCGTTCGCCATCAGCGTGACGACGTTGCGGTGCGAGACCTGCACGCCCTTCGGCTGCCCGGTGGAACCGGAGGTGTAGATCACGTAGGCCACGGAGTCCAGATGCAGCGGAATGCGGCGGTCGTCGTCGGTCACCGGAAGCGGGGACAGCTGCTGCAGTGCAGTTACGGTCGCGGGGTCGTCCACCACGACCACCGGCACCCCGGAGCCGCGGAAGGTCTCGGCGTCCGAGGTGGTGGTGAGCACACACGTCGGCCGGGCGTCGCCGAGCAGGAAGGCCAACCGCTCGGCAGGAGAGGCCACATCCACCGGGAGGTAGCCCGCGCCCGCCTTCACCACCGCCACCAGCGCCGCGACGAGGTCGATCGACCGCGTCATCCCCACCGCCACCAGTGTTTCCGCACCGGCTCCCCGCGCCACCAGCAGTCGGGCCAGCCGGTTGGCCCGCTCGTCGAGTTCCCGGTACGTCACCGACGTGCCCTCGCAGCGCACCGCGACGGCCTCGCCGTCGGACGCCACCGCCCGATCGAACAGATCGACCAGCGACAGCGGTGCGACGTCGGTCCCCGGCCGATACGCGGCGGCAAGCACGAGTTCGCGTTCGGGGGCGTGCAGGATGTCGACGTCCCCGACGGGCGCGGCCGGATCGGTGGTCACGGCCTCGATCACCCGCACGAAGCGCTCGACGAAACCCTCCACCGACGCACGATCGAAGACGTCGGTCGCGTAGCGGACACCGGCTCCGATCCCGGCGGGCACGCCCTGCTCGTCTACCCTCTCCACCAGGCTCAGCTGCAGATCGAATTTCGCGACGTCCAGATCGACGTCGAGCGACCGGGCGGTCAGCCCGGGCAGTTCCAGGTGTGTGCGGGTGGCGTTCTGGAATTCGAGCAGCACCTGGAACAGCGGTGAGTGCGCGGTGGACCGCTCGGGTGCGAGTTCGTCGACCAGCCGCTCGAAGGGCAGGTCTGCGTGCTCGAACGCACCGAGGTCCACCGACCGCACGCCGGTGAGCAACTCGGCGAACGACGTTCCCGCGGTTACCGGGGTGCGGAGTACCAACGTGTTGACGAACATCCCCACGACGTCGTCGAGTGCGGCGTGGCCGCGGCCCGCGATCGGGGTTCCGACCACCACGTCTTCCGATCCCGTCACTCTCGCCAACAGTACGGCCAGGGCTGCGTGCACCACCATGAACAGCGTCGAATTACACTGGTACGCAATGCCGGCCAGGGCCTGGTGGGCGTTCGGTGCGATGTCGAACGGAACCACGGCCCCGACCATCGACCGCTGCGCGGGCCGGGGCCGGTCCAGCGGCAGCGGCATTACGTCCGGGACGCCCGACAACGTCCGGGTCCAATAGCCGAGCAGACCGGACATCATCGAACCGGACTGCCTGCCGGTACCCAGGATCTCGCGCTGCCACAGGCTGTAGTCGGCGTACTGCACGGGCAGTGGCGCCCAACCGGGCGCGTGCTGCTGCGCGCGCGCCGTGTAGGCGAGCATCACGTCCCGCGCCAGGGGCGCCATCGAGAAGCCGTCGGCCGCGATGTGGTGCACGACGAGGGCGAGGACGTGCCGCTCGGGCGTGAGTCGCCACAGCCGGACGCGAATCGGAAGGTCCTCGGTGACATCGAATCCGATGCCGAAGAACGCGGTGAGCGAATCCCGGAGCGCTCCTTCGGCGACCGGGACCGGCTCGAGGTCGGGGGTGCCGAGCGCGGAATCGGCGATCATTTGCCGGGGCCCGTCCGCGGAACCGGGGAACACGGTGCGCAGCGATTCGTGTCGCTCCAGGACGTCGCCGAGCGCCGCCCGCAGTGCATCCCGATCGAGCGCCCCGTCCAGTTGCAGCGCGACCGGGATGTTGTAGGCCGCTGAGGCGGTGTCGAACTGGTTGACGAACCACATCCGCTGCTGCGCGAGGGACAGCGGAATCCGCTCGGGCCGCGGCCTCGCGGTGAGCGCCGGGGCGGCAGAGCTCGTCATCATCTCCGAGTCGATTCGGACGGCGAAATCGGCCACCACGGGTGCGTCGAAGAGCGCCGCGACACCGAGGTTCGTGTCCAGCGCGCTGTTGATGCGTCCCACCGCCCGGGTGGCGCTGAGCGAATCGCCGCCGAGGTCGAGGAAGCTGTCGTCGGCGCCGACGCGGTCGATTCCGAGGACGGCGGCGAAGGCCGACGCGACCGCCTCCTCCGCGGGTGTCGTCGGCGCGCGGTATCCGCGGGTGGTCGTGCCGAAGTCGGGTGTCGGCAACGCCTTCCGATCGAGTTTGCCGTTCACCGTCACCGGCAACTCCGGCAACACCACCACCACCGACGGCACCATGAACCCCGGCAACACCGCCGCCGCCGACTCCCGCACCACTCGCTCGTCCACCACCATGCCGGCCACCGGCACCACATACCCCGCCAGATACTCCCCCGCCACCCCATCACCACGCAGCACCACCACCGCCTGCGCCACCTCCACCCGGCGCAGCAACACCGCCTCCACCTCACCCAGCTCGACCCGCTGCCCCCGCAACTTCACCTGAAAATCCGTACGACCCAGATACTCCAACTCCCCCGAAGACAACCACCGAACCCGATCCCCCGTCCGATACAACCGCGCACCCCGCTCATCCCCACACCCGAAGGGGTTCGCCACGAACCGATCCGCCGTCAACTCCGCCCGCCCCGCATACCCCCGCGCCAACTGCACCCCACCGAGATACAACTCCCCCGCCACCCCCACCGGCACCGGCCGCAACCGCCCATCCAACACGAACGTCTGCGTATTCCACACCGGCACCCCGATCGGCACCACCACCGAATCCGCCCCCGTCACCTCGTGGAACGTCACATCCACCGCAGCCTCGGTCGGACCGTACAGGTTGTGCAGCGCCGCGCCGCTCGTCCCGCGCAGCCGTGCCGCCGTCGCCGCGGGCAGCGCCTCGCCGCTGGTGAACACCCGGCGCAATGCACCGCAGCCTTCGACGTTCGCACCCGCCAGGAACACCTCGAGCATCGACGGCACGAAATGCACCGTCGTGACCGACTCCTCGCGGATCACCCGCTCGAGGTACGCGGGGTCGCGATGACCATCCGGGCGTGCGATCACCAACCGCGCACCGACGATCAACGGCCAGAACAACTCCCACACCGACACATCGAACGTCACCGGAGTCTTCTGCAACACCACATCATCAGCATCCAGCGGATACCGATCCTGCATCCACAACAACCGATTCACAATCCCCGCATGCGGAACCGCCACCCCCTTCGGCCGACCCGTCGACCCCGACGTGAACATCACATACCCCGGATGCTCCGGCCGCAGCCGCGACAACCGCTCCTCATCCCCCACCGGACCCGCACGCAACCCCGACACATCCAGAACATCCACCGCGACCGACCCCGGCAACGCGGCCGCATCCGCGGCAGTGGTCAACACCACCACCGGATCAGCCGTGCCGACGACGTACCCGACCCGCTCCGAAGGCTGATCCGGATCTATCGGCACATACGCCCCACCCGCCACCACCACCGCATACATCCCCACCACCATGTCCACCGACCGCCGCACGGCCACACCCACCGACGACTCCGGACCCACCCCCACACCGATCAACCACCGCGCCAGCCGATGCACCCGCGCAGCAAACTCCCCATACGACAACACCACACCCTCGAACACCACCGCCGGAGCACCAGGAGACCGCACCACCTGCGCCTCGAACAACTCCACCAACGTCGAACTCGGCACCACATGCGACGTCGCGTTCCACGACCCGACCACCAAATCCCGCTCAGCCGCGCCCAGAACCTCCACATCCCCCACCGCGATGTCCGGATCCCCGGCGATCGTCGCGAGGATCCGGGCCAGGCGGTCGGCGAGCGCGGTGACGGTGACCCGGTCGAGGATCGCCGGCTGGTAGCGCAGACTCAGCCGCAGTCGCGGTTCGACGATCGTGAGCAGCGTGACCGGGTAGTGCGTGGCGTCTCGGGCATCGAGACCGGTTACCCGCACGCCACCGATGTCGGTGCTCTCGTCCAGTCCGGACGTGTCGATCGGGTACGACTCGAACACCGACAGCGTGTCGAACAGGTTGCCCAGACCCACCAGCGACTGAATGTCGCCGAGGCCGAGGTGATGGTGGTCGAGCAGGGCCGTCTGCTCATCCTGCAGGCGGGCGAGCAGTACCGCGATGCTCTCGTCCGGGTCCAGCCGCACGCGCACCGGCACCGTGTTGATGAACAGTCCCAGCATGTTCTCGACACCGGACAGTTGCGGCGGACGTCCGGACACGGTGGCCCCGAACACCACGTCGTCACGGGAGACCAACCGGGACAACAGCACACCCCACGCGGCCTGGATCACCATGTTCGTCGTGACACGCGCGCGTTCGGCCGTCGTCGCGAGCCCGTCGAGAATCCCGGAGGGCAGGTCGACGTCGAGTTCGTGGGGCACACCGTAGAGCGCCGCGGACGCGTGCGGCGCGACCAGCGTCGGCTCCTCGACACCGTCGAGTGCTCGTTCCCAGGCCAGGGCCGACGCTTCCGTGTCCCGGCTCGCGACCCATTCCAGGTACGTGCGGTACGAGGGCGGCTCCGGCAGTCCGGCCGGGTCGCCGCCGGAGGCGTAGCGGACCAGTAGTTCCCGCACCAGCAGCGGCATCGACCAGCCGTCGAGGACGATGTGGTGGTTCGTGATCGACAGGACGAAACTGCTTGGAGCGGTGTGGAACAGCGTCAGGCGGAGCAGAGGTGGCCGGGCGAGATCGAATCGGGCACTGCGGTCCTCGTCGAGCAGTCGCGCAAGTTCCGACTCGGTTCCGGCGATGGTGAGATCGACCTCCCTCCACGGCACCTCCACCGCGGCGAGAACGATCTGCGCGGGTACCCCGTCGTCGTAGACGAACGCGGTGCGCAGATTCGCGTGGCGAGCCAGTAGTCCTGCGGCGGCCGCCCGCAGGCGCATCGTGTCGACCTCGCCCTCGAAATCGATCCGCAGTTGGGCCGTGTAGACGTCCATCGACTCCGCTGCCAGCGAGGCATGGAACAGGAACCCCGACTGCAGCGGCGACAGCGGCCACACGTCCTGCAGTGCCGGGAACCGCCCCTCCCAGCGGTCGATCTGCTGCTGGTTCGCCGGGACCAGCGGAAGGTCGGACGGTGTCAGCCCGCCCGCGTCCGGTCGTGCCGTGTGCGCGGCGAGACCCTCCAGGGCACGGCGCCACAGTTCCGCGAACGCCGCGACCTCGGTCTCGGGGAGGACACCGGTCGGGAACGCGAACGACGCCCGTAGCCGGGGCCCGTCGGGGGTGTCGGAGACGAAGGCGTTGATGTCGATCACGGACGCGACGGGCATGTCGGGGTTCCTGGTGCCGCCGAGTGTGCTCTCCACCGGCAGCCAGTCGTCGCCTCCGCCGGAGAGAGTCACCCGCCCGAGATAATTGAAACTGACCTGCGGAGAGCGGAATCGGCGGAGCGACTCCGACGTCTCGTCGTCCAGGTAGCGGAGCAGTCCGAAGCCGATGCCGTGGTCCGGGATCGCGAGCAACTGTTCCTTGACGGTCTTGACCGCCTGCCCCGCCGCGGCGCCGCCAGCCAGCGCGTCGTCGACATCGAGTCCGGTGAGATCCAATCGCGCCGGATACACGGTGGTGAACCATCCGGCGGTGCGGGAGAGGTCCGCGCCCGGGACGATCTGCTCCTCGCGGCCGTGGCCTTCGAGGGTGAGCAGCGCGTCTGACACGGCGGCGCCGCGGTCCCGTCGCCAGGCGATCAGGGCCAGGGTGACCGCGGTGAGCAACCCGTCGCCCACAGTCCCGTGGAATGCGTCAGGCAGTGTGGTGAGCAGGGCATGGGTCACCGCCGACGGCACGTCGACCGTGACGGTGCCGACGGTCGCGTCCACATCGATCGCGGGATCCAGGGGACGCGAACCGATCAGCGGATCGGGGCCGTCGAGGATCTTCTCCCACGACGCGAGTTCACCCGTCCTGGTCCGCGCGGCCTCGGCCAGTCCGTGCGACCAGCGTCGCATCGACGTTCCGATTGCCGGCAACGACGGTGTGAGACCGGCCTGGAGTCGGCCGGCCGCCGACGCGAGGTCGGCCACGAGAATCCGCCAGGACACACCGTCGACCACCAGGTGGTGCACCACCACGAGCAGTCGCCCGACGTCGTCCGGGACGTCGAACCAGACCACCCGCACCATGCGGGCCGCGGCGGGGTCCAGGTGGTCGGCCGCCGCATCGAGTTCCGCGCCGGCGAGTGCGGTGAAGTCTTCGCCCCGCACCGCTGTGACGGGCACCCGGCGGACGTCCGCCGGTACCGAACCCACAGGCAGCACGTCCATGCCGTCCGCGGACACCCGCGCCCGGAGCATGTCGTGCCGGTCCAGCACCGCCTCGACGGCGCCGACGAGCACCTCGTGAGTGAGACCGGCGGGGGTCGCCAGCAGCAGCGCCTGCGAGAACCTGTCGAGCCGTCCGCCGCTGCGCTCGAACATCCAGCGCGCGACCGGTGTCAGCGGCAGGGCGCCGACGCCGCTACCCGGCAACTCGCCGAGTGTGACGGTGCCGTCGTGGTCGAATCGCGCGGCCGCGGCGAGTCCGGCGACGGTTCGGTGGTCGAATACGTCTCGGGGAGTGAAGATCACACCGGCCGCCCGGGCTCGGGCCACCAATTGGATGGACAGGATGCTGTCGCCGCCGAGGGCGAAGAACGAATCGTCCGCGCTCACCGCATCCAGCCCGAGTACGTCCTCGAACAGTCCGGCGAGAAGGTCCTCGGTCTCGGTCTGCGGCGGCCGGCTTCCGGAACCGGTGAAGTCGGGTGCCGGAAGGGCCGTGCGGTCGAGCTTTCCGTGGACCGTCAGGGGAAGCGAGTCGAGTACCACCAGCGCGGCCGGGACCATGTACGACGCCAACCGGCCGGCGACGAAGTCGAGGACCGCCCGCGAATCGATCGTCGCACCGGATTCGGGCACCACGTACCCGATCAGCCGGTCGCCTCCGCCGTCGGCGTTCCACACGCTCGCCGCCGCATGGGCCACGCAGTCGTGGGTGAGCAGCGCCGACTCGACCTCGCCGAGTTCGATCCGGAAGCCCCGGATCTTCACCTGGGAATCGGTGCGCCCGAGGTACTCCAACTGACCGTCGGCCAGCCAGCGCGCCCGGTCCCCGGTGCGGTACATCCGGCTTCCCGGCACTCCGAACGGATCGGCGACGAAACGTTCGGCGGTGAGCGGGAACCGCCGGCGGTATCCGCGCGCAAGGGCGGGACCTGCGAGATACAACTCGCCCGCGACACCGGCAGGTACCGGGTGCAGTCGTGAGTCCAGCACGGTCTCGGCGAAACCGAGGGTGGGTGTGCCGATGGTGACCGGTTCGCCCGGCACCAGTTGGTCGCTGATACTCGACACGACTGTCGCCTCGGTCGGCCCGTACGCGTTGAACATGCGCCTGCCCGGCGCCCACCGGGCGACCAGTTCGGGCGGACACGCCTCACCGCCGGTCACGACACACTCGAGGGCGGTCAGACCCGCGGGGTCGACCGACGCGAGCGCCGCCGGAGTGACGAAGCAGTGCGTGACCCGCTCGGTTTCGAGCAACTGCGCCAGTTCGGCGCCGCCGTAGACGGACGGTGGTGCGATCACCATCGTCGCTGCCGCGCCGATCGCCAGCAGCAGTTCGAGGACGGACGCATCGAAACTCGGTGACGCGAAGTGCAGGGTCCGGGATTCGGGCGTCGTGCCGAACGTCTCCCCCTCCTGTGCCGCGAAGGCGGCGAGACCACGGTGGGTGGTGATCACGCCCTTGGGTGTGCCCGTCGACCCCGACGTGTAGATGAGGTACGCCGGATTGTCGGCCCGGATGGGCGCGATCCGGTCGTCGTCGGTGATCGCCGACGCCGGATGGTGCGATAGATCGTCCTCGATGCCGGGGGCGTCCAGCACCAGCCACGGCACCCCGTCGGGCAGTGCGCCACGCTGCGCGGACCCGGTCAGCCCGCACACGGCGCCGGAGTCGGTGAGCATGTACTCGATCCGCGCCGGCGGGTGATTCGGGTCCACGGGGAGGAACGCCGCCCCCGATTTCGCGATCGCCCAGACGGCCAATACGGACTCGACGGACCGCGGGATGCACAGCGCGACCACCGACTCGGGTCCGATACCGCGTTCGATCAGCATGCGGGCCAGCCGGTTCGAACGCTGGTCGAGTTCTGCGTACCGCACCGAACTCCCGGCGAAGATCAGCGCCGTGGCCTCCGGATCGTGCGCGACCGCGTCGGCCATCAGGTTCGGCAGCGTCCGCGGCGCGACGGCCGCACCCCCCGGCACCGGGGTGAGCAGGGCGCGCTCCAAAGATCCGAGGATATCGACGTCGCCGACCAGGGCGCCGGGGTCGGCGGTGACCGCCGCGAGGATGCGCACGAGTCGTTCCGCGAACCCGATCACCGTGTCCTCGTCGAAGAGGTCGGTCGCGTAGCCGAGTCCCGCGACGATGCCTGCCGGGTTGCCGTGTTCGTCGAACTGCTCGGCCAGGGTCCATTGCAGATCGAAGTTGGCGGTGTCGATCTCGTAGTCGATGTTCCGGACCTGCAGGTCCGGCAGTTCCAGTGTGGGACGCTCGATGTCCTGGAACTCGAGCATCACCTGGAACAGCGGCGCGTACGCCGTCACCCGGGACGGGCTCAGTACCTCCACCACCCGCTCGAACGGAACCTCCGCGTGCGTGAAGGCACCCAGATCGGTTTCCCGGACGCGACCGAGGAATTCGGCGAAGGTGTCGCCGCCGTCGACGTGGGTGCGCAGGACGAGGGTGTTGACGAACATGCCGACCACGTCGTCGAGTTCGCGTTCGCCGCGACCTGCGATCGGCGTCCCGACGGCAATGTCGTCCGCGCCGCTCACGCGTGCGAGCACGACCGCCAGCGCGGCATGCAACGTCATGAATACCGTGGTGGTGTGTTCCCGCGCCAGCCTCGCGACACCCGCATGAATGTCCGGGTCGATCACGAACTCGACGTGACCGCCGCGAAGGGACCGGACGGCGGGCCGGGGACGGTCGGTGGGCAGCTCCAGCAGTTCGGGCAGGTCCGACAGCGTGGTGGTCCAATAGGCGAGCTGCCGCGAGATGGGCGACTTCTCATCGGATTCCGATCCCAACCACTCCCGCTGCCACAGCGCGTAGTCGGCGTATTGCACGTCCAGGGGCGCCCAGTCCGGGGCGGACCCAATCGCTCGGGACGCATACGCGGCCATGACGTCCCGGGCCAGCGGTGCCATCGAGAAGCCGTCGGCGGCGATGTGATGCACCACCACCGCGAGCACGTGCACGTTGTCGTCGAGCCGGAACAGTCGCGCGCGCAGTGGCAATTCCGTGGTGACGTCGAATCCGGCGGACAGCAGTGTCAGTGATTGTTCGCGGAGGTCCACTTCACTCGACACACTGACCGGAGTGAGGTCGGGTACCGCACTCGCCGCGGGCAGGATCACCTGGCGGGGGCCGTCGTCGGCGAGGGGAAAGACGGTGCGCACGGCCTCGTGTCGTTCGATGACGTCGGCGACCGCCGTCTGGAGCGCCGACACGTCGAGCCGGCCCTCGAGTCTCAGCGCGAACGCGACGTTGTAGGCGGAGGAGGAGGTGTCGAACTGGTTGACGAACCACATGCGCTGCTGGGCCGGCGACACGGGAACTTCCGCGGTGCCCTCCCTCGGTTTCAGCGGGGGGCGGGCCTCGAGCCCTTCCTGCGACTCGGCCAGCAGGGCCAGACCCGCGACGGTGGGGGCGTCGAACACGTCGCGTAGTCCGATACGGTCCCCGACGACCGCATTGATCCGGGCCACCAATCGGGTGGCGATCAGCGAGTTCCCACCGAGGTCGAAGAAGTTGTCGTGTGCGCCCACCCTGTCGAGTCCCAGCAGGTCGGCGCAGACGGCGGCCACGATTTCCTCGATGGGAGTACGAGGTGCCACGAAACCTTCGGCCATGCTGCCGAAGTCGGGTGTCGGCAACGCCTTCCGATCGAGTTTGCCGTTCACCGTCACCGGCAACTCCGGCAACACCACCACCACCGACGGCACCATGAACCCCGGCAACACCGCCGCCGCCGACTCCCGCACCACCCGCTCGTCCACCACCATCCCGGCTACCGGCACCACATACCCCGCCAGATACTCCCCCGCCACCCCATCACCACGCAGCACCACCACCGCCTGCGCCACCTCCGGCCGGCGCAGCAACACCGCCTCGACCTCCCCGAGCTCGATCCGCTGCCCCCGCAGCTTCACCTGAAAATCCGTACGCCCCAGATACTCCAACTCCCCCGAGGACAACCACCGAACCCGATCCCCCGTCCGATACAAGCGCGCACCCAACCCGAACGGGTTCGCCACGAACCGATCCGCCGTCAACTCCGCCCGCCCCGCATACCCCCGCGCCAACTGCACCCCACCCAGATACAACTCCCCCGCCACCCCCACCGGCACCGGCCGCAACCGCCCATCGAGCACGAACGTCTGTGTATTCCACACCGGCGCCCCGATCGGCACCACCACCGAATCCGCCCCGGTGACCTCGTGGAACGTCACATCCACCGCAGCCTCGGTCGGGCCGTACAAATTGTGGATGCGGGACTCGGGGAGCAGTGCCCGCATCCTCGACACCGTCTGCGCGGGCAGCGCCTCACCCGAGGCGAACACCTGCCGCAGGCTCGTGCAGCGCGCCGCGGCCGGCTCGGCGGTGAACACGGCGAGCATGGAGGGAACGAAATGCACTGTGGTCACACCGTGTTCGACGATCAGGCCGGAAAGATATGCGGGGTCGCGATGCCCGTCCGGGGCGGCGATCACCAACCGCGCACCGACGATCAACGGCCAGAACAACTCCCACACCGACACATCGAACGTCACCGGCGTTTTCTGCAACACCACATCGTCCGAGTCCAACCGATACCGATCCTGCATCCACAACAACCGATTCACCACACCCGCATGCGGAACCGCCACCCCCTTCGGCCGACCCGTCGACCCCGACGTGAACATCACATACGCCGGATGCGCAGGACGCAACGGCGCACGCCTCTCCCCCACCCCCACCGGAGAATCCGAGAATCCCGACACATCCAACTCATCGACCGCCACCACCCGAACCGACCCCGCGAACACCCCCACATCCGCCGACGTCGTCAACACCACCACCGGAGCAACCGTGCCCACCACATACCCGACCCGCTCCGAAGGCTGATCCGGATCTATCGGCACATACGCCCCACCCGCCACCACCACCGCATACATCCCCACCACCATGTCCACCGACCGCCGCACCGCCACACCCACCGACGACTCCGGACCCACCCCCACACCGATCAACCACCGCGCCAACCGATGCACCCGCGCAGCAAACTCCCCATACGACAACACCACACCCTCGAACACCACCGCCGGAGCATCCGGAGACCGCACCACCTGCGCCTCGAACAACTCCACAACAGAGACATCCGGCACCACATGCGACGTCGCATTCCACGACCCGACCACCAACCCCCGCTCAGCCGCCCCCAAAACATCCACATCACCGACCACGGAGTCCGGATCACCGGCGATCGTCTCGAGAATCCGGACGAACCGCTCCCCGAACCCCACTATCGTCGCCCGGTCGAACACATCTGATGCGAACGTGACCGAAGCGTCGATGCCCGCTGCGGTCCCCGTCTCGTCGTACTGCTCGGTGAGCGTCAACTGCAGGTCGAACTTGGAGACACCGGGTTCGACGTCGACGGTTTCCACCGTCAGTCCCGGCAGGGTCACGTGGACCGGGGCGGTGTTCTGGAATTCGAGCAAGATCTGGAACAGCGGTGAGTACGCGGTCGAGCGGGTCGGCGCGACCGCATCCACCACACTCTCGAACGGCACGTCCGCGTGTCCGAACGCCGCCAGATCCGCCTCCCGCACCCGGGACAGCACGTCGGCGAACGTCGCTGCGGGGTCGACGGCTGTGCGCAGGACCAGCGTGTTGACGAGCATCCCCACGACGTCGTCGAGTGCTTCTTCGCCACGCCCGGCGATCGGCGTCCCGATCGCGACGTCTCCGGACCCGCTCAGCCGGGCCGTCAGCACCGCGAGCGCCGCGTGCATCACCATGAACATCGTGGAATCGTGTTGCCGCGCGAGGGCGAGAAGCGCCCGGTGGTCGTCCTCGGGCACGGTGAACCGGACGGTCCCGCCGCGGAGCGCCCTGTCGGTGGGCCTCGGTCGATCCAATGGAAGGTCGATCGCGTCAGGCAGACCGGACAGCGTCTGCTTCCAGTACGCCACTTGCGCCGACATCACACTGCCGGGATTGTCTTCGCGGCCGAGGGCGGCCCTCTGCCACAGGCTGTAGTCGGCGTACTGCACGGGCAGCGGCCGCCAGTCCGGCGGCTGTTGCTGCACCCGCGCCGAGTACGCCACCATCAGGTCGCGGGCGAGCGGAGCCAGCGACGCCCCGTCCGCCGAGATGTGGTGCACCACCAGCATGAGAACGTGGTCGCCCCGGTCGGCCCGGAACAGGGCGCCGCGGACGGGCACCTCGGTGCTCACGTCGAAGCCCCGACCGGCCAACTCGGCCATTCGCGCACGCAACGCCGCCTCGTCCCCGACGGTTCTCGGCTCCAGATCCGGAATCATCCCGCCCAGTGGCTGGATCACCTGATGCGGTCCGTCCACGGACGCCGGATACACGGTGCGCAGTGATTCGTGTCGGTCGAGGATGTCCCCGACCGCGATTCGGAGCGCGTCCACGTCGAGGGTTCCGTTCAGGCGCAACGCCATCGGGATGTTGTAGGCGGGCGAGGAGGTGTCGTACTGATTGACGAACCACAGGCGCTGCTGGGCAAGCGAGAGCGGGATCCGGTCGGGGCGCTGCTGCGCGACGAGGTCCGGGCGGCCGGAGGGCCGCGCGTGCGCACTCCCGATCCGTTCCGCCAATGCCTCCACCGTCGGCGCCTCGAACAGGGTTCGCACCACGAGTTCGACGCCGAGCGCGGCGTTGACCCGTGCGACGACCCTCGTCGCGACGAGCGAATTCCCGCCGAGGTCGAAGAAGCTGTCGTCGAGGCCGATTCGCTCCACGCCGAGGACGTCCGCGAACACCCGGGCGACGGCCTTCTCCTCCGCGGTGGCGGGGGCGCGGAATTCGGCGGTCGTGGACAGGAATTCCGGCGCGGGGAGGGCAGCTCGATCGAGTTTCCCCACCGGTGTCAGCGGCAACTCGTCCAGTATCACCATCGCCGCAGGCACCATGTACGTCGGCAGTTGCCGTGCGGTGTGGTCCGTCAACTCGGTCACGGTGACGTGCTGCCCGGCGGCGGGCAGCACGTACGACACGAGCACCGGGTCGCCGGACGGCGCCGTGTGCTGCATCGTCACGGCGGTCCGCACCCGCGGATGGGTGTGGAGGACCGTGTCGATCTCGCCGAGTTCGATGCGGAATCCGCGCACCTTCACCTGGAAATCACTGCGGCCCAGATACTCCAGTGTGCGGTCGGGTCGCCACCGCACGACGTCCCCGGTGCGGTACATCCTCTCGCCGGGGCCGCCGAACGGGTCGGCCACGAATCGCTCCGCCGTGAGCGCCGACCTGCCGTGGTATCCGCGGGCGAGGGCGTCGCCGGCGATGTACAACTCCCCGGCCACGCCGACGGGCACCGGTGTCAGACGTTCGTCGAGGACGACCTCGCGGAAACCGCGGAGCGGGCCGCCCAGCGTGACGGCGCCGTCCGGGGACAGCGGCGCGCTGATGTTCGACATGACGGTGGCCTCGGTGGGCCCGTACGCATTGGACAGCCGGCGGCCGGGCGCCCACCGCTGCACCAGTTCCGGGGGGCACGCCTCGCCGCCGAACACCACGTCCCGGAAGTCGGAGAGTCCGTCCGGCTCGATGGTGCCGAGCGCCGCGGTGGTGACGAATCCGTGCGTGACCCGCTCCGACTGCAGGAACCGGGACAGTTCTTCGCCGCCGTAGATCGTGGTCGGCACGATCACCATGGTCGCCGCGGCGGCGAACACGTGCAGGTACTCGGAGACGGACGCGTCGAAACTCGGTGTGGAGAAGTGCAGGATCCGGGAGGTGTGCGTCGCACCGGATCGGGTGCGTTGCTCGGCCGCGAAGTTGTCCAGGCCGCTGTGGGTGACCACCACCCCTTTGGGCTTGCCCGTCGAACCGGACGTGTAGATCACATACGCCGGATTCTCCGGGCGGAGGGTCCGAACCCGGTCGGCGTCGGTGACGGCCGAGGCCGGCCGACTCGCACAGTGCGACCGGAACGCGTCTTCGTCGAGCACCAGCCACGGCACCGATCCGGGGAGCCGGGACCGCACGGCCGACACCGTCAGGCCGAGTGCGGCACCCGAGTCGTCGAGCATGTGCTCGATCCGCTCGGCCGGATAGTTCGGGTCTGCGGGCAGGAACGCTGCGCCCGACTTGGCGACCGCCAGCATCGACAGCACCGACTCGATCGAGCGGGTCGTGCCCAGTGCCACGACGTTCTCCGGCCCGATGCCGTGTTCGACCAGGACGCGGGCCAGCCGGTTGGAGAGCTCGTCCAATTCCCGGTACGTCACGTCGATTCCGAGATACGAGAGCGCGACCCCGGTGGGGTTGGCTCCGGCTGCCGCCGAGAACAATTCGGGTAGCGTGCGGCCCGGCTGTCCGAGGGCGCCGGATACCGGGACGAGGGCGGCGCGTTCGGTGTCGGACAGGATGTCGATGTCGCCGACGGCGAGTCCGGGGTCGCGGGTGACCGCCTCCAGGATTCGGCGGAACCGCTCGCCGAGGCGACGAACCGTGCCGGGGTCGAACAGGTCGGTGGCGAACCCGAGGGTCGCGGTGATGCCGGCCGGGGTGCCGTCGGCGTCGAATGTCTCCGCCGCGGTGACGCGGAGGTCGAATCGGTCGATCCCGGGGGTTCCCGCCGCGTCCCCGCCGTCGAACAGCACCTGGACGATCGGCGAGTACGCGGGCGACTCGCGGACCGCGAGCGCCCGGACCACCCGCTCGAACGGGGCGTCGCGGTGCTCGAACGCCTCCCGGTCGACGTCGCGAACGTGACGGAGATGCTGGGCGAAGGTCGCGCCCGGTTCGGCGCGGGTCCGGAGGACGAGGAGGTTCTGCCCCCGGTCCACGGTGGCCGTCGTTCCGACCGCGACCTCCGGGGCACCGGAGAGCCTGCTCAGCAGCACGGTCGCGGCCGCGTGCAGAACGGTGAACGCGGGGGTGTCGTGTTCGTCGGCCAAGGCCCGCACTCCGCGGTGGATCTCCGCGCCGATCGGGACGTCGACGCGGTCGGCGTTCCCGGACTGCACGGGTGGCCGGGCCCGATCCGACGGCAGGTTCAGCACCTCGGGCATCCCCGACAGCCGATCGGTCCAGTACGCGAGGTGGTGCGCCTCGCGGCGTCGGCGCTCACCTTCGCGGGCGGTCGCCTCGTGAACGGTCGCGAGCCGGGCCTGCGGATCCGCCGAGACGAACTCTTCCAGCAGTTCGACGAAGTGCCGGTGGTGCCGTCGCAACGCCGCGTCCTCGTACCGGTTGGGGTTGGCCCGGAAATCGACGAAGATCTCCGCCGGCGTCCCGCTCGGGTACACGTTGACCAGGAGGTCTTCCACCGGACCCGAGGTGACGATGTGGTATTCGCCGATCAGGGGGCCGAGCACCACGTCCTGGTGGAACAGCATGACGTTGACCATGGGTCCGTGCAGTTCCGCCACACCGCCCGCGCCGACGTCGCGGCGGATGTCCTCGACGCTGCACCGCTGATGCCGCAGCGCCCCCATCAGCTCTCGTCTGACCTGCGACGCGAGGTCCGCGACCGCCCCGCCCTCGTCGACGGTGATCGGCAACGGTGCGACGCTGACCGTCATGCCGCCGGAATTGCGCAGCAGCGACGTGGTCCGCCCGGACATCGGAACGTTCACGAGGACTTCGGTTTTCGCCGTGGCCCGCGACAGGTAGCAGGCGAAGGCGGCGATGATCGTGACGGCCGCCGCGGCCGTCGCCTGGCTGTCGGAACTCTGGATGCCCGACGCGGCCGCCTCGGACAGCAGCGCACTCTCGACCTTGCTCCTGGCGAGTGCGGGTGCGGATGCGTCGGCCAGCGTCGACCCGCCGATTCCCTCGACTCGCGTGGCCCAGTACTCCCGATCGGCCACGAAGCGATCGGACGCCCGGTAGCGGGCGTCGACGTCGTACAGTGCGCGCAGCGTCGCGGCGCGGCTCGGATCCGGTTCGCGTCCGGCGACCGCGGCCGAATACCGGTGCGCGATGCGGTTGATCAGCGTCATGGCACCGTAGCCGTCGAGCGCGACGTGGTGAATGCGGCTGTACCACAGGTAGTGTGCCTCGCCCACGCACAGGATCGCCGTCTCGAACAGCCGATCGACGGCGAGATCGAGTGGCGCCTGGTAGTCCCGGTCCATCCATTCGTGCGCGGCGGCGACCGGGTCGTCGTCGCCGCGAAAGTCGACGAACACGATGGACGTGTCGGTGGTGTGGTCCACGTACTGCATCGGCCTGCCGTCGACCTCGACGACCTTGAGGAACGGCGACTGGAACTCGCGGGCCACCACGATGGTCTCGCGTCGCAGCAGGTCGATGTCGAGTTCGCCGTGCAACTCCACGTAGTGCGCTACCGAGATCGGCACCGCGGGGTCGAATTGCTGCGCGAACCACGTGGCACGCTGCGCCGCGGACAGCGGGAACGAGGCCGCCTCCGATTCGTCTGCAGCCGGCTTCCGCGTGTCTGGGGCCTTCACGGTGGTTCCTCCCCGTACGGTATCCCCGACCGTCGACGTCGTGAGCGCGTCCGGATCCTGACTCGCGAATGCGGGAGGCGGTAGTTCTTCCCCGTCCCCCACGTCGTTCGCTCGCCGTCCACAGGGCGCACAGACCCCATCGTTGCACAGCGGCGTGGCCGCATTCAGCCGATTCGGTCGTCGCGGCGCGGGGTCGGATCGGCGCCCAGATACCTCGACAGCACCGGCCCGATGACGGCGAGGGACTGCGGCTCGATCATGTCGTTGTGACCGCAGTCCACCGGATACTCCGCGATCCTGCCGGTCACCAGCGGTCGCCACTCGTCCACCGACCGGGCGCGGGTGGTGCCGTCGTCGTCGCCGGTCGCGGGGAAGATCAGCAGGTCGCCGTCGTAGACCTGCGGCTCGAACCGATGGACGAGTTCGCGCGAGTTCTCGTATCCCGCGTTGATCCGCTCGAGGTGTTCTCCGCGTAGCCCGGAGTCGCTGCCCCACGATTCGTTGAGCAGTTGCGCGGCGCGTTCGTACGTGAGTTCGCCGTCGGTGGCGACGACGAGGCCCAGCCCGCGGAGCAGATCCCGCATGTCGAGTTTCCCGAACAGCGGGTCCTCGCCGTTGTCGGGATAGCTGTCCATGACGGCGAGGGTCGCGACGTCGTCGCCTGCCCGCTGCAGTTCGACGGCCATCGCGTGGGCGATGACCCCGCCCAGCGACCAGCCGAGCAGGTCGTACGGTCCCTCCGGCTGAATGGCCTTCATCTCCTCGACGTACCGGTGCGCGAGTTGCTCGATCGACCGGTACTCGCCGTCCCCGCTGATCGTGGGCAATTGCAGACCGTACGCGCGGCGGTCGGCGGGCAGATACCGGACGAGACCCGCGTACCCCCAGGACAGCCCGATGCCCGGGTGAACGCAGAACAGCGGTCGTCCGGTGCCCTCGGTGCGCAGCGGAATCACCACCGCCAGCGCCTCCGTCACTGCGCCCTCCGCCGACGGCAGTGCGATCCTGTGGGCGAGGCCGGACGGTGTGGGGTCGAGGAACATCCATTGCAACGGGATCTTCCGGCCGAGTCGCTCCTGCAGGGCGGCGACCGCCTTCGTGGCCAGCAGGGAGTTGCCGCTCCTCTCGAAGAAGTTGTCGTCGGCCCCGACCCGGTCGAGACCGAGCACCTCGGCGAACACGTCCACGATCGCCGCCTCGAGGTCGGTGGCGGGCGGACGGAAGCGGGTGCCCGACAGGAACTCGGGGGCGGGCAGCGCGGCGCGATCCAGCTTGCCGACCGGCGTCAGCGGGATCCGGTCGAGCACGACGATCGCGGCGGGCACCATGTGGGACGGCAGCCGCTCGGCGACGAGGCGGGACAGTTCCGCGGTGTCGACGTCCGCGCCGCCGACCGGCCGGACATAGGAGACGAGGAGCGGTTCCCCGGCCGGCCCGTCCCGGCCGATCGTGACGGCGAACCCGATGTCGGGGTGGGCGGTGAGGGCGGCGTCGATCTCGCCGGGCTCGATGCGGAACCCGCGGATCTTCACCTGGAAGTCGCTGCGCCCGACATATTCGAGGGTGCCGTCGCGGCGCCACCGCACCACGTCGCCCGTGCGATACATCCGGTCGCCGGGGGCGCCCCAAGGGGCGGCCACGAAACGGGACGCCGTCAGCCCGGACCGGCGGTGATACCCGGAGGCCAGGGCGCGTCCCGAGACGTACAGCTCACCGACCACACCGACCGGCACCGGGCGCAGCCGGGAATCGAGCACCACCTCCGCGACGCCGCGGGTGGGTGCGCCGAGTGTGATCGGGTCGCCCGGCACCAGCGGGTCGCTGATGTTCGACATGATCGTCGTCTCGGTCGGCCCGTAGGCGTTGAACATGCGGCGGCCCGGCGCCCACCGGGCGACGAGTTCGGGTGGGCAGGCCTCACCGGCCACGACCAGCGTCCGCAGCGACTCGAAGCCCAGCGGGTCCATCGACGCCAGTGCGGTCGGGGTGACGAATCCGTGGGACACCCGCTCTTCGCTCAGCAGCGCGGCCAGTTCGGTGCCGCCGTAGATCGTGGGGGGCGCGATCACCAGCGTCGCACCCGCGCAGAACGCCATGACGAGTTCGAAGACGGACGCGTCGAAACTCGGCGACGCGAAGTGCAGTACCCGCGAGCCCCGGGTGACGGCGAGGCGGTCCCGCTCCTCCGCGGCGAGGTTCGCCAGGCCGCGGTGCGTGACGGCCACACCCTTGGGGACGCCCGTGGATCCGGACGTGTAGATGAGGTACGCGGGATGCGATTCGTGCAGCGGCGCGGTCCGGTCCGCGTCGGTGACCGGGCCGGGCGACTGCGTCCTGATCCGGTCGGCGTCCCGGACGTCGTCGAGCACGATCCAGGTCACGGCGGCGGGCAGCCGATCTCGGTGTTCCCGGACCGTCACGCCCGACACCGCACCCGAGTCGGTGAGCATGTGCTCGATCCGGTCGGGCGGATACCCGGGGTCGACGGGCAGGAACGCGGCGCCCGCCCGGGCGACGGCCCACACCGACAGCACCGATTCGATCGACCTCGGCAGGCTCAGCGCGACAGTGGTTCCCGGACCCGCACCGGCCTCGATCAGCCTGCGCGCCAGCCTGTTCGACGTCTCGTCGAGTTCGCGGTACGTGATCACCCGGCCCCGGTGCGACAGCGCGTCGGCGTCCGGGTCGAGTCGGACCGCGGCCGTCAGCAGGTCCGGCAGCAGGACATTGGGCGCGTCGGGTGCTCCGCGCGCCGGGGTGAGCGCCGCGACCTCGTCGGTGCCGAGGATCTCGATGTCGCCGACCGGAATTCCGGGTTCGGCGGTGACGGAGTCGAGGATGCGCACGAACCGTTCCGCGAAACCCGTCACCGTATCTGCGTCGAACAGGTCGGTCGCGTAGTCGATCGCACCCGTCATGCCCGCCGGGACGCCGTCGGTGTCGAACCGCTCGTCGAGGATCACCTCGAGGTCCACCTTCACGACGGCGAGGTCGGGATCGAGTCCCTCGACGCTCAACCCGGGCAACCGCAGCGCGGGATTGTCGGTGTTCTGGAATTCGAGGGACACCTGGAACAGCGGCGAGTGGGCGGTCGAGCGCACCGGGCCGACGGCGTCCACCACCCGTTCGAAGGGCAGGTCGGCGTGTGCGAAGGCACCGAGATCGGCGTCGCGGACCTGCGCGAGCAGGTCGCGGAACGGCTGCCCCGCCTCGATCGTGGTGCGCAGGGCCAGCGTGCCGACGAACATGCCGACGAGGTCGTCGAGCGCCGCCTCGCCGCGGCCGGCGATCGGGGTGCCGATCGCCACGTCGCTCGTGCCGCCGAGCCGCCCGAGCAGGACGGCGAGTGCGGCGTGCACGATCATGAACTCGGTGGACCGGTGCTCGCGGGCCGCCGTCCGGATCCGCTCGTGCAGCCCCGCGCCGATCGTGAAGCCCACCCGGTCGCCGTGGAACGACTGCTGCGCCGGACGCCGGCGGTCGGTGGGCAGTTCGAGGAGTTCCGGCAGCCCGTCGAGCGCGGACTCCCAGTACGACAGTTGCCGCGAGATCAGCGACCCGGGGTCGTCCTCGGAACCCAGCAGTCTGCGCTGCCACAGGGTGTAGTCGGCGTACTGGACCGGTAGCGGTGTCCAGGCGGGAGCGCGACCGTGGGCGCGGGATTCATACGCCACCATCACATCCCGCACCAGCGGCGCCATCGAGAAGCCGTCGGCCGAGATGTGGTGCACCACCACGGCGAGGACCCATGCGGTCCGGTCGAGGGTGAACAGGGCGATGCGCAGCGGGACGGCGGCGGCGACGTCGAAGCCGGCCGACACGAGCCGGGTGAGCTCTTCCCGGAGCCGGCTCTCGTCCGCGACCTCGGTCGGCGGGGGCATCGGCGCCGGCGGCGGGAGGATCTCCTGCACCGGTTCGCCGTCGCGGAGCGGGAACCGGGTGCGCAGCGACTCGTGCCTGGTCACGACGTCCGTGACCGCCAGCCTCAGCGCATCCACGTCGAGGTCGCCGGTAAGCCGCACGACCATCGGGATGTTGTAGGCGGGCGAACTCGTGTCGAACTGGTTGATGAACCACATGCGCTGCTGGGCGTAGGACAGCGGGATGCGGTCGGGACGGTCCCCGGCGGTCAGGGCGGGACGGCCGGACGGGCCCGCTCCCGCGTGCTCGATGCGCGCGGCCAGCGTCTCCGCCGTGGGCGCTTCGAACAACGCCCGCACGCCGATGTCGGTGCCGAGCGCGGCGCGCAGGCGGGCGACCGCGCGGGTGGCGCTCAGCGAGTTGCCGCCGAGGTCGAAGAATCCGGCGTCCGCGCTGACCCGGTCCAGTCCGAGTACCTCCGCGAAGACGCCGGCCACCGTCTCCTGCACCGGGTCGGCCGGTGCCCGGTATTGCCCAGCGCCGACGTCGAATTCAGGGGTGGGAAGGGCTTTTCGGTCGAACTTGCCGACGGCGTTCAGCGGGATCTCGTCCAGCACGGTGATCGACGACGGAACCATGTGGGCGGGCAGCCTGCTCGCGAGAGCCCGGGAAAGGTCGCCGGTGTCGAGGGTGTGCCCCGGAGCGGGCACGACATAGGACGCGAGGAGCGTGTCGCCGGCCGGGCCGCGGTAGGCGACCGAGACCGCGAACCGGACGCCGGGGACCGCCGCGAGCGTCGTGTCGATCTCGCCGAGTTCGATGCGGAACCCGCGGACCTTCACCTGGAAGTCGCTGCGGCCCAGGTATTCGATGGTGCGCCCGGCGGTCCAGCGCACGACGTCGCCGGTGCGGTACATCCGCTCGCCGGGACGGCACGGGTCGGCCACGAACCGCGTCGCGGTGAGCCCGGGGCGGCGGTGGTAGCCGCGCGCCAGTCCCGCGCCCGCGAGGTACAACTCCCCCGGAACCCCGGCCGGAACCGGCTGCAACCGCGAATTCAGCACCAGTTCCGTGACCCCGCGGATCGGTCCGCCGATGGTGATGCGCTCCCCCGGGGTCAGAGGATCGCTGATGTTGGACATGACCGTGGTCTCGGTCGGCCCGTACCCGTTGTGCAACCGGCGGCCCGGCGCCCACCGGGACACGAGTTCCGGTGGGCAGGCCTCGCCGCCGACCACGACGTCGGCGAACAGATCCAGCCCCGCGGGGTCGAGGGATGCGAGCGCCGCGGTGGTGACGAAACTGTGCGTGACCCGCCGGTCGCGGATCAGCTGGGCGAGTTCGTCGCCGCCGAACACGGTGGGCGGCGCGATCACCATCGTCGCCGCGGCGCCGAACGCCTGCAGGTATTCGAACACGGATCCGTCGAAGCTCGGCGTCGAGAAGTGCAGCGTCCGGGACTTCCGGTCCGCCCCGAGGCGGGCGAGTTGGTCACGGGCGAAGTTGTCCAGGCCGCGGTGCGTCACGGTGACGCCCTTCGGCATTCCGGTGGAACCCGACGTGTAGACGACGTACGCGGCGGAGTCGAGCGTGACCGGTGCCGTGCGGTCGCCGTCGTCGACAGGCACCGCGGAGCCGGCCGCGCACTCGGCGTCGAACGCGGGGTCGTCGAGGACGAGCCAGCGCATGCTGCCGGGCAGCCGGGCGCGATGCTCGGACGTCGTCAGCCCGAGAGCGCATTCCGAGTCGGTGAGCATGTGCGCGATGCGTTCGTCGGGATAGTTCGGGTCGACGGGCACGAACACGGCCCCGGCCTTGGCCACCGCCCACACGCACAGCACCGACTCGATCGAACGCGGAATACCCACGGCCACCGATATTTCCGGTCCGACACCGCGACCGATCAGGGCACGCGCGAGCCGGGTCGACCGCTCGTCCAGCTCCCGGTACGACACCTCGATGTCGCCGGACGACAGGGCGACCGCTTCCGGGTCGACGGCGGCGGCCGCGGTGAAGATCTGCGCGAGAGTGCGGACGGACCCGGCCGTGCCACCGCGGACCGGCACCAGTTCCATCTGTTCCCGCTCGGTGAGCAGCGACAACCGGGCCAGCGGCACGTCGGGTCCGGCGCAGGCATCGAGCACCCGCACCACCCGGTCGGCGATGTCCTCGACCGCGCCGGGGGCGAACAGGTCGGGGATGTACTCGAACTTCAGGTGCAGGCTCGCCGCCGCGGACGCGACGAGGCTCAGCGGGTAGTGGGCGGCGTCGCGGGCGTCGACGCCGGTGACACGGAGCCCGGCGATGTCGGTGTCTTCCGACAGCCCGGCCCGGTCCACCGGGTACGACTCGAACACGGTGAGCGTGTCGAACCCGGCGCCGGGGCCGGCGGCGTCCCGGATCTCGGCGAGACCGGTGTAGTGGTGGTCGAGCATCGCCGCCTGCTCGGCCTGCACCCGCTCCAGCAACGCGCCGAGCGTCTCGTCGGGCCGCAGCGTGACCCGCACCGGCACGGTGTTGATGAACAGCCCGACCATCGTCTCGATGCCGGCGAGTTCCGGCGGTCTGCCGGACACGGTGGCACCGAACACGACGTCGTCGCGTCCGGTGAGCATTCCCAGCACGATGCCCCACGCCGTCTGCAGGATGCTGTTGAGCGTGAGCCCGCGGGTGCGCGCGGATTCGCGCAGCCGGTCGGTCCGGTCCTCGTCGAGGTCGAACACCCACTCCCGCGACACGGCCGACAGTTGCCGCGCCCGGTCCGCGGGGATCAGCAGCGTCGGTTCCTCGACCCCTTCCAGGGCGTCCGCCCAGGCCCGCGCGGACAGGCCCGTGTCGCGCCCGCTCATCCACGCCAGGTAGTCGCGGTAGTCCCGCACGCGGGGCAGCGGCGAGGGGTCGGCGTCCGTGGCGTACAGCGTGAGCAGTTCCCGGATCATCAGCGGCATCGACCAGCCGTCGAGCAGGATGTGGTGGTTCGTCGACACCAGACTGCACCGGCCGCCCGCCGTCCACACCAGCAGGAACCGGATCAGCGGGGCGGTGGCCATGCCGAAGGGGGTGGTCCGGTCGGCCGCCAGCAGTCGCTCGATTTCGGTTTCCGCGGCGTCCCCGTCCAGCCCGCTCAGGTCGATCTCCCGCCAGGGCACGGTGACCCGGCCGGAGACGACCTGCACGGCCCCGCCGTCGGCGTCGTGGCAGAACGCGCTGCGCAGGTTCGGGTGACGGTCGAGGAGCGCATCCGCGGCCCGGCGCAACCGGGCCGCGTCGACGTCGCCGGCGAGGTCCAGAATCAGCTGGACGAGATAGGCGTCCACCGACTCGTCGGCCAGTTCGGCGTGGAACAGCATGCCGGCCTGCAACGGCGACAACGGCAAGACGTCGGTCATCGCCGGGTACCGGCGTTCGAGGTCGTCGATCGCGCTCTGGCCGAGTCGGACGAGGTTCAGGTCGGACGGGGTGAAGCCGCCGCCACCGGCCCTCGTGTGCTCGGACAGGGCCTCCAGCGCCCCCACCCACAGTCGCGCGAGTTCGCCGACGTCCGCCGCCGCGATCACCCCGACGGGGAACGACCACGTCGCCGTGAGTACCGGGCCGGCGGCGGTGTCGGTGGTCCTGGCGTTCACATCGACGACGGCGGCCGCGGGCAACCCGGAGTGCGCGGCGGCGGCGAGTCCCGCGTCGGAGACGGGCATCCAGTCGCCGCCGGGGGCGGTGCCCGCGCCGAGTCTGCCGAGGTAGTTGAAGCTCACCTGCGGGCTCGCCTGCGCCGACAGTTCCCGGGCCGTGTCGTCGTCGAGGTACCGGAGGAGCCCGAACCCGATGCCGTGGTCGGGGATCGAGTGCAACCGCTCCTTCACCGCCTTGACCGTGTCGCCGGCGGCCGGGCCCGCGGCGAACGCGTCCTCGACGTCCACACGGCCCAGGTCGAGGCCCACCGGGAAGATCGTGGTGAACCAGCCGACCGTGCGCGCCAGATCGGCGCCGGGGACCACGTGTTCCTCACGACCGTGACCTTCGAGGTTCACGAGTGCGGCGGACGACTCGATCCCGCGGTCGCGGCGCCACCGGACGAGCGCCAGCGCCAGCGCCGTCAGCAACCCGTCCACCACGTTCCCGTGGAACGCCTGCGGGAGCGACGTCAGCAAGGTCTCGGTGACGGCGACGGGAAGCTGGACCTCGACGTCGGAGGTCTGGACGTCGGCAGGCGTCAACGGCCGCGCCCCCAGCGGCGGGTCGGGGGTGTCGAGCATCCGCCGCCACAGGCCGAGTTCAGCTGTGCGGGAACGTTCCTGCGCCACGTCGGTGAGGGCGTGCGCCCATGTGCGCATCGACGTTCCGGTGGCGGGCAGGGCGGGCGCCTCACCGGACAGCACACGGGCGCAGGCGAGGGCGAGATCGGGGACGAGGATGCGCCACGACACGCCGTCGACCACCGCGTGATGGGCGACGATCAGCAACCGCCCCGCCGCGGGTTCCGCGGTGCTCGCGAACCACACCGCCTGCACCATCACGCCCGACTCCGGGTCGAGGCGGCCCGCGGCGGCGTCCAATTCGCGGGACGCGGCGTCGGTGAACGAGTCCGCGGCGCCGAGCGGCACCGTGCGCACCACGTCGGTCGCCCGCACCCACCCGGGCGGCGCGGTCGCCATCGTCCAGTGGGGCGGCGCCGACCGGTCGCTGCGGTACAGGCGGGCGCGCAGCATGTCGTGCCGGTCCAGGACGGCCTGCATCGCCGCGGTCAACGTGTCCTCGTCGAGTTCGGCGGGGGTCGTGAACAGCGCGGCCTGGGAGTACCGCCGGAAGTCGCCGTCCCGGCCCAGCATCCAGCGCACGATCGGGGTCAGTGGGAACTCGCCGACGCCGCCGCCGGGCAACTCGTCGAGGGTGATCGTCTCCTCCCCCGACGTGGCGACCTCCGCGAGCGCGGCAACCGTCTTGCGTTCGAACACGTCCCGCGGGGTGATCACCACCCCGGACGCTTTCGCCCGGGTGACCAGCTGGATCGACATGATCGAGTCGCCGCCGACCGCGAAGAACGAATCGTCGACGCCCACCGTGTCGAGGCCGAGTACCTCGGCGAACAGGCCGGCGAGGATCCGCTCCGTCTCCGTCGCCGGTGCGCGGCCGAGCGACACCTGCCGCCCGTAGTCCGGTTCGGGCAGCGCCCGGCGGTCGAGTTTGCCGTTCACGGTGAGGGGCAGGGCGTCGAGCACCACCACGGCGGCGGGCACCATGTGCGCCGCCAGCCGGCCCCCGACCGTGTCGACGATCCCGGCGGGGTCCAGCACCCGGCCCGCCTCGGGCACCACGTAGCCCACCAGGCGCTCGTTCCGCGCCAGCACCACCGACTGCGCCACCCCGTCGCAGGCGAGGAGCGCCGATTCCACCTCGCCGAGCTCGATGCGGAACCCCTTGACCTGAACCTGGAAGTCGTTGCGGCCCAGATAGTCCAGTTGGCCGTCTCTGTTCCACCGGCCGAGGTCGCCGGACCGGTACATCCGGGATCCGGGAGTGTACGGGTCGGCCACGAACCGAGTCGACGTGAGCGTGAACCGGCCCAGGTATCCGCGGGACACCTGCGCGCCGGACACGTAGAGTTCCCCGACCACGCCCGGCGGCACCGGGTGCAGGCGGGAGTCGAGCACGTGCACGCGCAATCCGGGCAGGGCCCGGCCGATCACGGACGCCGACGCGGACGCGGCGAGTTCCTCGTCCAGCGGCAGGTGGCTGACGTGCACGGTCGTTTCGGTGATGCCGTACATGTTCACCAGCGCCGGGACGGTGTCTCCGTGCCGCGTATACCAGCGGGTGAGCTGCCCCAGGTCGAGGGCCTCGCCGCCGAACACCACCACGCGGAGGGCCGGTGCGGTGCCGCCGGCCACCCGGTCCGCCTCGGCGAGTTGGTAGAAGGCGGTGGGGGTCTGATTCAACACGGTGACGTTCTCGTCGCGGAGCAGTCGCAGGAACGCGTCGGGTGAGCGGGTGGTGAAGTAGTCGACCACCACCAGCCTGCCGCCGTGGAGCAGCGCACCCCACAGTTCCCAGACGGAGAAGTCGAACGCCGCCGAGTGGAACATCGTCCACACGTCGGCGGCGTCGAAACCGAACAGCGGTTGCGTGTGCGCGAACAGGGTGGCGACGTTGCGGTGCGACACCTGAACACCTTTCGGCTGTCCCGTCGAGCCGGAGGTGTAGATGACGTACGCCACCGCGTCCGGGTGCAGGGGCCCGCTCCGGTCACCGTCGGTCACCGGAAGCGGCGACATGCGGCCCAGTTCGGCCGCCGTCTCCGCGCCGTCGACGAGCACGGCCGGGACGCCGCTCGCCCGGACCGCGCGGGATTCGGCCACGGTGGTCAGCACACACACCGGACGGGCGTCGGCGAACACGTACGCGAGACGCTCCGCCGGATACGTGACGTCGACGGGCACGTACCCGGCCCCCGATTTCACCACCGCGAGCAGCGCCACCACCAGGTCCACCGACCGCGCGGCGGCGACGGCCACCAGGGTCTCCGGGCCCGCACCGCGCGCGATCAGCAACCGCGCCAGTTGATTCGCCCGGGTGTCCAGCTCGTCGTACGTGAGCGACGCGCCTTCGCAGACGACGGCCGTCGCTCCGCGGGACCGCACGGCGGCCCGCTCGAAGAGTTCCACCAGCGTCGCGTGCGCCCCGACCGGTTCGGCGAACGCGGGCAGCACCGACTCCCGCTCCGCCGGGTCCAGGATGTCGATGTCCCCCACAGGGATCGCCCCGCCCGCGGCGATCGATTCGAGCACCCGCAGGAACCGTTCCCCGAACCGGGTGACCGTGTCGCGGTCGAGCACGTCCGTCGCGAACCGCAGCCCGGCGGCGAGTCCGGCGGGTGCGCCGTCCTCGTCGACCTGTTCGGCGACGCTCAGTTCCAGGTCGAACTTCGCAACACGCAGGTCCACGTCGAGCGAGTCGACGGTGAGTCCCGGCAACTCGAGGTGGGTGCCCTCCGCGTTCCGGAATTCGATGAGCACCTGGAACAGCGGGGTGTGCGACGTGGACCGTTCGGGGGCGAGATGGTCGACGAGCCGCTCGAACGGGATGTCCGCGTGCTCGAACGCGCCGAGATCCGCGGCCCGGACCGCGGTCAGGACCTCACCGAACGACGCCCGCGGGTCCACCACCGTCCGCAGGACGAGGGTGTTGACGAACATGCCGACGACGTCGTCGAGTACCGCCTGCCCGCGGCCGGCGACCGGCGTTCCCATCGTGACGTCGCCGGTGCCCGACAACCGCGACAGCAGCACGGCGAACGCCGCGTGCACGGCCATGAACAGCGTCGAATTGTGCTGGGCCGCGATCGCGTTCAGCGCCCGGTGCAGCCGGGCGGGCACGTCGAACTCGACGACGTCTCCGCGGTACGACCGCTGGGCGGGGCGCGGCCGGTCGACCGGGATCTGCAGCACCTCGGGTGCACCGGACAGCGTGTCCGTCCAGTAGCCCAGCTGCCTGGACATCACCGAGTCGGGATCGTCCACCGCGCCGAGAACGTCCCGCTGCCACACGCTGTAGTCGGCGTACTGTACCGGCAGCGGGGTCCACCCGGGCGTCTCCCCCACGGTTCGGGCGGTGTAGGCGAGCATGACGTCGCGGGCCAGCGGCATCATCGAGAATCCGTCGGCGGCGATGTGGTGCACGACGATGGCGAGGACGTGCTGTTCGGGTTCCAGTGCGAAGAGCGTTGCGCGGAACGGGATCTCGTCGCTCACGTCGAAACCCGCGCCGATCAGTGCCGCGACGGCGTCCCGCAGTGCACGGTCACCGGACACGGGCACCGGGTCGAGGCCGGGGGTTGCCGGCCCGGGATCGACGATCACCTGGTGCGGTCCGTCGACCGACCCGGGGAACACGGTGCGCAGCGATTCCTGCCGCTCCACGACGTCGCCGACCGCCGCGTGCAGGGCGGCGCGGTCGAGGGCGCCGGTCAGCCGCAGGGCGATCGGGATGTTGTAGGCGGGCGAGGACGTGTCGAACTGGTTGACGAAGCACATCCGCTGCTGCGCCAGCGACAGCGGTATCCGGTCGGGGCGCGGCCCGGCGGCAAGCGCCACCGACGGCGTCCTCGCCGACGCGGCCGAATCGATCCGGACCGCCAGGTCGGCGACCACGGGCGCGTCGAACAGTGCGGCCACCCCGATCCCGGCGTCGAGGGCGGAGTTGATGCGCGCGACCGCCCGGGTGGCGCTGAGCGAGTCGCCGCCGAGGTCGAAGAAGCTGTCGTCCGCACCGACGCGCGGGGCGCCGAGCACCTCGGCGAACACGTCCGCGACGGCCTCCTCGACCGGAGTGGTGGGCGCCCGGTACCCGAGGGTCGCCGTCACGAATTCCGGTGCCGGCAGCGCCTTCCGGTCCAGTTTGCCGACCGGGGTCAGCGGGATCTCGTCGAGAACCACCACGGCCGCGGGCACCATGTACTTGGGCAGGATGCGGCCCGCGAACGCGAGCACGTCCGGCGCCGCCACTTCCTCGCCGTCGTGCGGCAGGACGTACGACACGAGCGCCGTGTCGCCCAGCGGTCCCGGCCTGCCGAGGGTCGCGGCGAAGTCGAGGTGCGGGTGGGTGGTGAGCACGGAATCGATCTCCCCCAGTTCCACACGCTGGCCGCGGATCTTCACCTGGAAGTCGCTGCGCCCGAGGTACTCGAGGGTGTGGTCGCGACGCCACCGCACGACGTCGCCCGTGCGGTACATCCGGCCACGGCCGTAGGGATTGGCGACGAACCGTTCCGCGGTGAGCGCCGGGCGCCGGTGGTATCCGCGGGCCAGAGCCGTTCCCGCGATGTACAACTCGCCGGGCACCCCGGCCGGGACGGGCTGCAACCGGGCGTCGAGGACGGACAGTGCGATGCCGCGGACGGGGCTCCCGATCGTGACCGGTTCTCCCGGTGTCATCGGCGTGCTGAAGGTGGTGAGGACGGTGGCCTCGGTGGGGCCGTAACCGTTGAACATCGCCCGGTCCGCGCCCCACGCGGCCACCAGTTCGTCGCCGACGGCGTCGCCGGCCACGACGAGCGCCTCGAGGTGCTCGATGCCGTCGCGCTCCACGGTGGCCAGCACGGCCGGGGTGATGCAGGCGTGGGTGACCCGTTCGCGGCGCAGCAGGTCCGCGAGTGCCGCGCCGCCGTAGACGTCGGGGGGCGCGATCACCAGTGTCGCCCCCGCCGCGCACGACTGGACGAGTTCGAGGATCGCCACGTCGAAACTGGGTGAACAGATGTGCAGGCATCGGGAATCCGGCGACACGGTGTAGTGCTCGCTCTGCTCGGTGAGCAGGTTCGCCAGACCGCGGTGGGTGACCACGACACCTTTCGGCCTGCCGGTGGACCCGGACGTGTAGATCGCGTAGGCGGCGTGGTCGACGTCGAGCACCGACCGGCGGTCCAGGTCGGTGACGCGGGCCGGGGAGGCGGCGGACCACGTGCGCTCGAAGTCCGGATCGTCCAGCACCAGCCACGGCACGGTATCGGGCAGGCGGTGCCGGTGCGCCGACGTCGTCACCCCGAGTGCCGCACCGGAATCGGCCAGCATGTTCTCGATGCGGTCGGCGGGATAGGTCGGGTCGACGGGCACGAACGCGGCTCCGGTCTTGGCGACCGCCCACACCGCGGGCACCGATTCCGGTGATCGGGGCAGCCCGAGCGCCACGAACGTCTCCGGCCCGGCACCCCGTTCGATCAGCACGCGGGCCAGCGCGCTCGACCGCTCGTCGAGTTCCCGGTAGCTCGTCCCCTGTCCGTCGAACACGAACGCGGACGCGTCCGGCCGGTTCCCGGCAGAGGCCGTGAGGAGCTCGGGCAGCGTCCTCGGCGGCCCGGCGGGGGCGCCGCACACCGCGGTGTACTCCTCGAGTTCGGCCTCCGACAGCAGCGTCAGGTGCGCGAGCGGGGTGTCGATATCGGACAGCAGGATCTGCACGACACGTGCGACGCGGGCGGCCACCGACTCCGCGAACTCGCTGCCGAAGACGTTCGGCTGGTACCGCAGTCGCAGGTGCAGTGCCGTGTCGACGTGCGCCATCAGGGTGAACGGATAGTGGGTGGAGTCGATCCCCTCGATCCCGGCGACGTGCATGCCGCCGATGTCGGTGTCTTCCGACAGCCCCATCCGGTCCACCGGATACGACTCGAACACGGTGAGCGTGTCGAACGCGGCGCCCTCCCCGACGGCGCGCTGGATCTCGGTGAGTCCCAGGTAGTGGTGATCGAGCAGGGCCGATTGTTCGCGTTGGAAGCGCTGCAGCAATTCGGCGAGCGTCTCCTCCCTGCGCAGGCGCAGCCGGACGGGCACCGTGTTGATGAACAGCCCGACCATCGACTCGATGCCCGGGACCGCCGGTGGGCGGCCGGACACGGTGGCACCGAACGTCACGTCCTCCCGGGTTCCGAGCGTGGTCAGCACCAGCCCCCACGCCACCTGGACGAGGGTGTTCATCGTCAGTCCGCGCTCGCGTGCGAGGGCCTCGAGCGCGCGGGTCTTGTCCTCGCCCACCTCGAGGCGGACGTCCTCGGGTTCGGCGAAGGACTGTTCGCCGTGCGCCGCGGGTGCCACGAACGTCGGCTCGTCCGCGCCGGCGAGGGCGGACACCCAGGCGGCCGTGGACCGTTCGTGGTCCTGCCTGCCGATCCACTGCAGGTAGTCGCGGTAGGGCGTGACGCGGGGCAGGGCGGTCGGGTCGCCGTCCGTGGCGTACAGGACGAGCAGGTCCTTGATCACCAGCGGCGTCGACCAGCCGTCGAGGAGGATGTGGTGGTGGGTGAGGACCAGCCGGTGCCGGTCGGGTGCGGTGCGCAGCAACGTGAATCGGAGCAGCGGCGCCTCGGACATCTCGAACGGGACGGCGCGGTCGGCGGCCAGGAACGCGGTGTCGTCGAGGTCTGAGACATCGACGTCGGTCCACGGCGCGATCGCCGAATCGAGTACCACCTGCACCGGACCGTTGCCGGTGTCGGCGAACGCCACCCGGAGATTCGCGTGCCGGTCCAGCAGACCCTGCGCGGCGCGGCGCAGCCTCGCCGGGTCGACGGTGCCGCGCAGGTCGAGGACCAACTGCACCTGATAGGCGTCGAGGCGATGCTCGGACAGTTGCGCGTGGAACAGCAGACCCGCCTGCAGCGGGGACAGTGGCCAGATGTCGGCGAGGTCCGGGTACGTGCGCTCCAGCCGGTCGATGTCGGCCTGCCCGACGGACACCAGGTCGAGGTCCGACGGGGTCAGCCCGCCCGCGCCCGGGGTGCCCGCATGCTCGGCGAGTGCGGTGAGCGCCCGCACCCACAGTGCGGCAAGCTCTTCCACATCCCCGGCTGCCAGTACACCGGTGGGGTACGACCACGTCGCCGTCAGCACCGGCGCCCCGTCCCGGACCGTGGTCGCGGCGTTGACGTCCACGACCCAGGCGGCAGGCATGTCGTGGTTCTGCGTCCCGCCGAGGTCCCCGCTGTCCGCGACCGGCAACCAGGGCACGTCGCCTGCGCTCGTCGCCACCCGGCCGAGGTAGTTGAAACTCAGCTGCGGCGGCCGGAATCGGCGCAGTCCCGCGGAGTCGCCGGGGTCCAGGTACCGCAGCATGCCGTACCCGATGCCGTGATCGGGGATGGCGAGCAGTTGTTCCTTGACGGCCTTGATCGCGGCCCCGGCCGCGTCGTCGCTGTTGATCGCGGCCCCGGCGGCATCGTCGGCGGCGAGTGCGGCGTCGACGTCGATGCCGGTGAGGTCGAGTCGTGCCGGGAAGAGGGTAGTGAACCATCCGACGGTGCGGGACAGGTCGGCGCCGGGCACGACGTGGTCTTCGCGGCCGTGGCCCTCGAGGTTGATCAGCACGTCGGACGTGTCGACCCCGCGGCGGCGCCGCCACCGGATCATCGCCAGTGCGAGGGCGGTGAGCAGGCCGTCGCCGACGGCGCCGTGGAACGCGGCGGGAAGGGTGGTGAGGAGCGCGTCGGTGACGCCGGTGGGCACGTCCACGACGACGCGGCCCGTCGTGGCGTCGACGTCGACGGCCGGATCCAGCGGACGGGACCCGAGAAGCGGATCGGGTCCGTCCAGGATCGACTGCCACAGTGCGCCTTCGGCGTGCCGGGACCGCGCGGCCTCGGTGAGTCCGTGCGACCATCGCCGCATCGACGTCCCGACCGCGGGCAGTGCGGCGGGCAGACCCTCGGCGACGCGGGTGTGGGCGGCCGCGAGATCCGCGATCAGGATCCGCCAGGACACGCCGTCGACGACGAGATGATGCGCGACCAGCAGCAGACGCCCCTGGCCGTCCGGGCCGTCGAACCAGAGCACCTGCACCATGCTGGCCACGGCCGGGTCCAGGCGGTCGGCCGCCGCGTGCAGTTCCGCTCTCGCGACCGCGGCGAAGTCGCCGGTGTCGAACGACGTCACGGGCACGCGGTGGATCAGCGCGTCGGCCCGCACCGATCCGGTCGGCAGCACCGTCATCGCCCACCGCCCCGCGTCGTCGGCGGCCAGTCGCGCGCGGAGCATGTCGTGGCGGTCCAGCACGGCGTCGACGGCGGCGGCGAGATCCTCGCGGGTGAGGCCGCGGGGTGCGGTGACCGGCACCGACTGGGAGAACCGCTCCAGCCTGCCGCCGCTGCGGTCGAGCATCCACGCGACGACGGGGGTCAACGGCACCGGGCCGACTGCGCCGCCGGGCAGTTCCTCCAGCACCACGGCATCGGCGCGTTCGTGGTGGGCCACTTCGGCGAGGCCGGCGACGGTCCGGCGCTCGAACACGTCCCGCGGGGAGACGATCAGACCCGCGGCTTTCGCGCGGGCCACCAGCTGGATCGACATGATGCTGTCGCCGCCCAGCGCGAAGAACGAGTCGTCGACGCCCACCGAGGCGAGTCCGAGCACGTCCCGGAACAGGCCGGCGAGCTGCGCCTCCGTCTCGGTGCGCGGCGGCCGGCTGTCGGTGACGGTGACACCGAAGTCCGGTTCCGGCAGCGCCTTCCGGTCGATCTTGCCGTGCACCGTCACCGGGAGCGCCGCGATCACCAGAACGGCGGCGGGCACCATGTACGACGCGAGCCGCGTGCCCGCGAACTGGAGGACTTCGCCCGGATCGACGGCTGCGCCGGGTTCGGGGACGACGTACCCGATCAGCCGCCGGCCGGAGTGACCGTCCCGGCGCACGTCGGCGACTGCCGCCGCCACGTTCTCGTGGGCGAGCAGCGCCGACTCCACCTCGCCGAGTTCGATGCGGAATCCGCGGATCTTCACCTGGAAGTCGGTGCGCCCGAGGTAATCGAGTTGCCCGTCCGCCGTCCAGCGCACGAGGTCGCCGGTCCGGTACATCCGGCTGCCCGGCGGCCCGAACGGGTTGGCCACGAAGCGTTCCGCGGTGAGGGCGCGCCGGCCGTGATAGCCGCGCGCGAGGGCCGGGCCCGCGAGGTACAGCTCCCCGGCCACATCTGCCGGTACCGGGTGCAACCGCTGATCGAGGACGGTCTCGGTGAACCCGAGCGTCGGCGCGCCGATCGTGACCGGTTCGCCCGGCGCCAGCGGGGCGCTGATACTCGAGACGACCGTCGCCTCGGTCGGACCGTACGCGTCGAACATGGTCCGGCCCGGCGCCCAGCGTGCCACCAGTTCCGGCGGGCAGGCCTCGCCGCCGGTCACCACGCACCGCACGCTCTCGAGACCGGCGGGATCGACCGAGGCGAGCGCCGCAGGCGTGACGAAGCAGTGCGTGACCCGCTCGCGCCGCAGCAGGTCCGCCAGGTCGTCGCCGCCGTAAACCGACGGGGATGCGATCACCATCGTCGCGCCGGGCCCGGCCGCCAGCATCAGTTCGAGCACCGAGGCGTCGAAGCTCGGCGACGCGAAGTGCAGGGTCCGGGACCCCGCGGCGGTCCCGAACGTGTCCTGCTCCGTCGCAGCGAAATTCGCCAGCCCACGGTGGGTGGTCACCACACCCTTCGGTGTGCCGGTCGACCCCGATGTGTAGATCACGTACGCGGGGTGGTCGACGTGCAATGCGGACGAGCGGTCGGTGTCGGTCACCGCCGTCGCCGGGAACAACGACAGCTCGGCGTCGGTTCCGGGGTCACCGAGATCCAGCCACGGGATCGACGCGGGCAGGGCGGACCGCACCGCGGCCGTGGTGAGACCGGCGACGGCGCCCGAATCGCCGAGCATGTACTCGATGCGCTCGGCCGGATGGTTCGGGTCGACCGGCAGGAACGCGGCCCCGGTCTTGGCCACGGACCAGACGGCGAGAACGGATTCGACGGACCGCGGCAATGCCAGCGCCACCACCTGTTCCGGTCCGATGCCGCGCCCGATCAGGAGCCGGGCGAGCCGGTCCGACCGCTCGTCGAGGTCCCGGTAGGACACCCGGTGTCCGTCGAAGGCCAGTGCCGCGGCATCCGGGTCCACGGCGGCGGCGGCCGTCAGCAACTGCGGCAGCGTCCGCGCCGGCACGCCGGGTCCGCCGCTCACCGGCGTCAGTGCGGCCCGCTCGCCGGCGCCGAGGACGTCGACGTCGCCGACCGGGGCGTCCGGCGAGTCGGTGACGGCGGCGAGGATCCGGACCAGCCGCTCGGCGAACGCGGCCACCGTGTCCTCGTCGAAGATGTCGGTGGCGTATCCCAGCGCCGCGCTGATCCCCGCGGGACGACCGTCGGCGTCGACGTTCTCCCGCAGGGTCAGCTGGAGGTCGAAGTTGATCGTGTCGAACTCGAGGTCGAGGGGTTCGACGTGGAGGCCGGGCAGCTCCAGTTCGGGGCGCTCGGTGTTCTGGAATTCGAGCATGACCTGGAACAGCGGTGAGTACTCCGTCGAACGGGAGGGACGCAGACTCTCCACGACGCGTTCGAACGGGACGTCCGCGTGCGTGAACGCCCCGAGGTCGGCCTCACGGACCTGCGCGAGCAGTTCGGTGAACGTGCTCGAGCCGTCGACGTGGGTGCGGAGCACGAGGGTGTTCACGAACATCCCGACCAGGTCGTCGAGTTCGGCCTCGCCGCGGCCGGCGATCGGTGTGCCCACGGCGACGTCGTCCGACGCGCTCAGCCGCGACAACAGCACCGCCAGCGCGGCGTGCAGCACCATGAACACGGTCGATCCGTGCCTGCGCGCGGCCTGCACGACACCCTGGTGGAGATCCGGGCCGATCCCGAATTCGACGCGGCCCGCGCCGAGGGTGCGGGCGGCTGGGCGGGGCCGGTCTGTGGGCAGTTCCAGCACGTCGGGGATGTCGGCGAGCGCCGCCGTCCAGTAGTGGAGCTGGCGGGCGAGCGGCGACTCCTCGTCGTCTTCGTCGCCGAGCCGGTCCCGTTGCCAGAGTGTGTAATCGGCGTACTGGACGGGCAGTGGAGTCCAGTCGGGTGCCACGCCGCGGGCGCGGGCCGTGTACGCAGACAGGACGTCGCGGGCGAGCGGGACCATCGAGAAGCCGTCCGCCGCGATGTGATGCACCACCACGGCCAGCACGTGCTCGTGCTCGCCGGCCGCGAACAGCCGGGCCCGCAGCGGCGCTTCCGTCGTCACGTCGAATCCCGCGGAGAGCAGGCGGTGGAGTTCCCCGTCGACGTCCGACGGCGCGACGGTGTGCGGTGTGAGATCGGGCGCGACGGTCTCCGGCGGCAGGATCACCTGCCGTGGGCCGGCCTCGGTGAGCGGGAAGACGGTGCGGAGGGATTCGTGGCGCTCGACGACGTCGGCGACGGCCGCCTGCAACGCGGCCACGTCGAGCGTGCCGGTGAGGCGGAGTGCGATCGCGACGTTGTATGCCGCACTGGCCGTGTCGAACTGGTTGGCGAACCACATCCGCTGCTGCGCCAGCGAGACGGGGACCTCCCGCGACGGATCCCGCGGGGCCGGCGCCGGCCGGGAGTCCGCCCGTAATTCCCCGGCCTCGGCGCGGGCGGCGAGCCCGGCGACGGTCGGGGCGTCGAACACGTCCCGCACGCCCAGGCGGTCGCCGACCGCCGCGTTGACGCGGGCGACCAGCCGAGTCGCGGTCAGCGAATTCCCGCCGAGCGCGAAGAAGCTGTCGTTCGCGCCCACCCGGACGATGCCGAGGAGGTCGGCGAACACGGCGGCGACGATCTCCTCCACCGGGTTGCGTGGGGCCACGAATCCGACCGTCGCGGTTCCGAAGTCGGCGTCCGGCAGCGATTTCCGGTCGAGCTTGCCGTTGACGGTGAGCGGCAGGGCCTCGATCACCACCACCGCGGCAGGCACCATGTACGACGGCACGCTCGCCCCGACCGCGGCGAGAACCGCGGCCGCGTCGACGTCGGCGCCCGCCTCCGGGACCACGTAACCCACCAGCCGGTCGCCGTCCCGCTCGTCGCCGCGCACCACGACCACCGACTGCGCCACCCCGGCGCACGCGGCGAGGGCCGCCTCCACCTCGCCGAGTTCCACCCTGAATCCGCGCAGCTGCACCTGGAAATCGCTGCGCCCCACATACTCGAGCCGCCCGCCCGCACCCCATTTGACGACGTCGCCCGATCGGTACATGCGCGCCCCGGCCCGGCGGTGGTCGAACGGGTCGGCGACGAACCGCGTCGCGGTCAGACCCTGCCGTCCGATGTAGCCGCGGGTCACCTGGTCGCCGGACACGTACAGCTCGCCCACCACCCCGGGCGGCACCGGATGCAGCCGGCCGTCGAGGACGTAGACCCGCAGTCCGGGGAGTCCGCCGCCGATGACGGAACCGGGCACGGACGCCGCCAGCGCCCGGTCGAGGGCGAGGAAGCTGACGTGCACGGTGGTCTCGGTGATGCCGTACATGTTCACCAGCACGGGGGCGCGGTCGTCGTGCCGGGTGTACCACCGTTCCAGTTGCCCGACGTCGAGGGCTTCGCCGCCGAAGATCACGTGCCGCAACGACAGGGGCGTTGCATCGCCGTCCTCGACGGCGCTCGCCGCGCGATCCGCCTCCGTCAGCTGGTAGAACGCGGTCGGCGTCTGGTTCAGCACCGTCACCCGTTCCCGGCGGAGCAGTTCGAGGAACGTGTCCGGCGATCGTGCGGTGAAGTAGTCGACCAGCACCAGCCGGCCGCCGTGGACGAGCGCACCCCACAGTTCCCAGACGGAGAAGTCGAAGGCGTACGAGTGGAACAGCGTCCACACGTCGGACGAGTCGAACCCGAACAGGTCCCGGGTGTTGGCGAGCAGCGCGACGACGCACCGATGCGACACCTGGACGCCCTTCGGGCGCCCGGTCGATCCGGACGTGAAGATGACGTACGCGACGGCGTCGGCCCACAGGGGCCGCAGCCGGTCCGAGTCGGTGACCGGTAACCCGGGCAGTTCCGCCACCGCACGGACCGTCGCCGGGTCGTCGATCACCACCACCGGAATTCCGGCCGGGGCCGACGCGGCGAATTCCGCGCTCACCACGGCGCACACGGGTCGCGCGTCCTCGAACATCGCTGCCACCCGCTCGGCGGGATAGCTCGTGTCGACCGGCACGTACCCGCCACCGGCGGCGAGCACCGCCAGCAGCGTCACCACGAGGGCGGGTGTGCGATCCACCATCACCGCGACCAGCGACTCGGTGCCCACCCCCTCGGCGATCAGCAACCGCGCCAACCGGTTCGCCTGCTCGTCCAGTCGGCCGTAGGTCAGCGACTCGTCGCCGCACACCACCGCGATGGCGTCCGGGGTGTCCGCGGCCACCCGCGCGAACAACTCGACCACCGTCTGCGCGTCGGCGGTGACCCCCTCCCGGTTCCACCGGTCCAGCACCAGGTCGCGCTCGGCGCCGCCGAGAACCGGGATGTCCCCCACCACCACCGCCGGGTCGTCCACCACCGCCCGCAGCACCCGGACGAAGCGTTCCCCGAACCCCTCCACCGACGACCGGTCGAACACGTCCGTCGCATACAGGAAGGCCGCGGACATTCCTGCAGCGCCGCCGTTTTCGTCGTGATGCTCGGCGAGCGCCAACTGCAGGTCGAATTTGGCCACGCCCGGGTCGACGTCGACGGCTTCGACGGTCAGGCCCGGCAGTTCGAGGTGGGCGCGCACCGTGTTCTGGAATTCGAGCAGCACCTGGAACAGCGGCGAGTGGGACGTCGACCGGCCGGGGGCCAGCTCGTCCACCACGCTCTCGAAGGGAACGTCCGTGTGCCCGAACGCGCCCAGGTCCGTGTCGCGGGCCCTGGCCAGCACGTCGGTGAACACGTCGCCCGATCCCACCGGAGTCCGCAGCACCAGCGTGTTGACGAACATTCCCACCAGGTCGTCCAGCGCCGCCTCGCCGCGACCCGCGATCGGGGTGCCGATGGCGACGTCCCCCGATCCGGTCATCCTCGACAGCAGCACGGCGAGCGCCGCGTGCATCACCATGAACAGCGTCGCGTTGTGCTCGCGTGCGAGGAGGAGCAGTTTCCGGTGCAGGCCGGCCTCGATCGGGAACTGCGCGGTCGCCCCCGCGAGTGAGCGGGTGACCGGCCGGTTCCGGTCGAGCGGGAGGGCGCTGACCTCCGGGAGTTCGGCCAGCACTTCGCGCCAGTACTGCAATTGCCGGGACATGAGGCTGTCCGGGTCCTCGGCACTGCCGAGCAGGCGACGCTGCCACACGCTGAAGTCGGCGTACTGCACGGGCAGCGGCTCCCAGCTCGGCAGGGTCCCGGACCGGCGCGCCGAATAGGCGACGATCAGGTCGCGGGCCAGCGGCGCGAGCGACGCCCCGTCGGCGGCGATGTGGTGCACCACGATCACGAGTACGTGTTCGTCCGGGCCGGTCCACAACAGGGCCGCGCGCAGCGGGACCTTCGCGCTCACGTCGAATCCGCCCGTGAGGAGCGTCGCGATGCGGTCGTGCAGCGACTCGTCGCCGTCGACCTGCGGGGTGAGGTCGGGAACGACGTCGGCGGTGTCGACGACCACCTGGTACGGCCCGTCCTCCGACGCGGGGTACCTCGTGCGCAGCGACTCGTGCCGCTCGATCACGTCCCCGACCGCGGCCCGCAGCGTGTCGGCGTCGAGGGGACCGATGAGCCGCACGGCCATCGGGATGTTGTACGCCACCGACGACGTGTCGAACTGGTTGAGGAACCACATCCGCTGCTGCGCCAGCGACAGCGGGATGCGCTCGGGCCGCTCCCCGACGGTCAGCGGTGGCCGGTCCACGAGTTCGGTGCCCGCCCGGCGGACGTGCGCGGCCAGCAGTTCGACGGTGGGCGCCTCGAACAGCGCCCGCACCCCCACGTCCGAACCGAGGGCCGCGTTGACCCGGGCGATCACCCGCGTCGCGACGAGAGAGTTGCCGCCGAGGTCGAAGAAGCTGTCGTCGACACTGATCCGCTCGACGCCGAGGACCTCGGTGAACACCTCGGCGATCGCCTCCTCGACCGGGTCGGCAGGAGCCTTGAACTCGGCCGCCGCGGACAGGAACCGCGGTTCGGGCAGCGCCGCGCGGTCCAGCTTCCCGACCGGGTTCAGCGGGATCTCGTCCAGCACCACGACCACCGAGGGAACCATGTACGCCGGCAACCGGTTCCGCACCTGACGCAGCAGTTCCGACGTCTCGATCGGCCTGCCCGCGGCGGGGACGACGTACGAGACCAGAACCGTGTCCCCGGACGGGCCCGGCCTGCCGATGGTGACGGCCAGTCGCACGTCCGGATGCGTCTGCAGCATCGCGTCGATCTCGCCGAGCTCGATGCGGAAACCGCGGACCTTCACCTGGAAGTCGCTGCGCCGCAAGTACTCGAGCGTGTGGTCGGGCCGCCACCGCACCACGTCGCCGGTGCGGTACATCCGGCCCCGGCCGTACGGGTCGGCGACGAACCGCGCCGCGGTGAGACCCGGGCGGCGGTGATAGCCCCGCGCCACACCGGCACCGGCGATGTACAGCTCACCCGGCACCCCGACGGGTACCGGATGGAGCCGGGCGTCGAGCACCACTTCCTCGGTGCCCCGGAGCGGCCCACCCAGCGTGATGGGGTCGCCGGGGGTCATCGGCGCGCTGATGTTCGCCATGATGGTCGTTTCGGTCGGGCCGTAGGCGTTGTGCAGCCGACGGTCCGGCGCCCACCGGGCCACCAGTTCGGGCGGGCAGGCCTCACCGCCCACGACCACGTCGAGGAAATCGCCCAGCGAATCCGGCGGGATCGTGACCAGCGCCGCGGTGGTGATGAAGCCGTGCGTGACGCGTTCCGACCTCAGCACGTCGGCCAGCTCCGAGCCGCCGTACGCGGATGGCGGCACCAGCACCATCGTGGCGCCCACCCCGAACGCCTGCAGATACTCGAACACGGACGCGTCGAAGCTCGGGGTCGAGAAGTGCAGCGTCCGAGACGATCTCGTGGCGCCGAACCTCTCCTGCTGGTCGGTAGCGAAGTTGTCCAGGCCGCGGTGGGTGACGGTGACGCCCTTCGGCTGTCCCGTCGAACCGGACGTGTAGATCAGGTACGCGGCATTGTCGAGGTGCAGGGGCCGAATGCGGTCCGAGTCGGTCAGCGGACGGCCGGAGCGGGCGGCGCAGTCGGCCCGGAAGTCCGGATCGTCCAGCACACACCACGGAATCGAGTCGTGCAGGCGGCCGCGCGCCGACTCCTCCGTCAGGCCCAGCACCACACCCGAATCGGCGAGCATGTATTCGATCCGATCGGCCGGGTAGTTCGGGTCCACCGGAACAAAAGCCGCCCCGGTCTTCGCGACGGCCCACACGGACGCCACCGACCGGAACGAACGCGGGAGCGCCAGCGCGACGAACGATTCCGGTCCCACCCCGCGGTCGATCAAGATCCGCGCGACCTGCGTCGACCACCGGTCCAGCTCGCGGTACGACAATTCTTCACCCTGCCGGGTCAGGGCGGTCGCCGCCGGATCGAGTGCCGCGGCATCGGCGAAGAGGCGGGGCAGGGTGCGCTCGGACCGGGCAGGCAGGCCGCGGACCGGTGTCAACGCGGAACGTTCGTCCACGGACAGGATCTCGATGTCACCGACCGGAACGTCCGGACCGGCCGTCATCGCATCGAGGATGCGCAGGTACCGTTCGGCCGCCACCCGAACCGTGCGGGCGTCGAACAGGTCTGCGGCGAAACCGAATTCGACGGTGGCCCCGGCCGGTCCCCCCGACTCGCCGACCGCTTCCGTCACGGACACGCACAGGTCGAGGCCGGGGAACTCCGCTTCCGGGGAGCCGGGGGGCCGGGTGTCGAGCAGCACCTGGACGATCGGTGCGTACGCCTCCGACACCGACACGCCGAGCTCGCGCACCAGACGGTCGAACGGAACCCCGGTGTGCGACACCGCGTCCGCGGCGATGTCCCGGACGTGGGCCAGGTAGTCGCGGCACGGCACCTCGCCCGCGTACCGCGAACGCACCACCACGGTGTCCGTACGGTCACCCACGTCCACTGCCGTCCCGACGGCGATGTCGCTGCTTCCGGTGACCCGGCCGAGCAGGATCGACAGCGCGGTGAGGAACACCGTGCTGCCTGCGGTGCCTGCGCCTTCGGCCAGCGCGGCCACCCGGCGGTGCAACTTCGCAGGCACCACGACGGTGACCCGGTCGCTCTCCGGCGACAGACTGGCGGGCCGCCGCCGGTCGGTGGGCAACGGCAGGAGGTCGGGCAACCCGTCCAGTCGCCGGCGCCAGTACTCGACTTCCCGGGCCTCGCCCAGCAACCGTTCCCCGATGCGGGCGCTTTCCTCGTGGATGTCGCCCACGAGGGTCGCCGGGTCCGCGGTGGCCAGTTCCGCGAGCAGTTCGACGCACTGCCGATGGTGTTCCCGCAGTTCGCCGCGCTCGTAGCGGCTGGGATTCGCACGGAAGTCGACGAAGATCCTCGTGGGTGTGCCGCTCTGGTACACGTTGATCAGCAGGTCCTCCACCGGACCCGAGGTGACGATGTGGAAGTCGCCCACCAGCGGACCCAGCGCCACCTCCTGGCGGAACAACATGACGTTCACCATCGGCCCGTACAACTCCGTCGACGCGGTGTCGCCGGCGTCACGTCGGATGTCGTCGAGGCTGCACCGCTGGTGCCGCAGTGCCGCGACGAGTTCACGCTGGACCTGCGCGACCAGGTCGGCGACGGTGTCCTCGGCCCGGACACGGACGGGCATCGGGGCGACGTTGACGAGCATGCCGCCGGAATTGCGCAGCACCGCCGTCGTGCGCGCCGACACCGGGATGGTCACCAGCACATCGGTTCTGCCGGTGCGCCGCGCCAGGTAGCACGCCGCGGCCGCGATGATGGTCGCCGCCGACGGGCTGTCGCGGGAATCGAGGACGGCCACGACGTCGTCGGAGAGGACGGCACTCTCGACCGTGCTCGCGGCGGACACGTGCCCCGCCGTCCGCGCCAGGGTGGTGCCCTCGACCCCGGCGACCCGCTCCGCCCAGTACTCGCGGTCGGTCAGGAAACGGTCCGAGGCGCGGTACCGGCTGTCGATGTCGTACAACTGCCGCAGGCCGACCGCCCTGTTCGGATCCGGTTCGCGGCCCCCGACTTTCGCGGAGTACCGGTGCGCGATGCGGCGCAGCATCGTCATCGCACCGTAGCCGTCGAGGGCGACGTGGTGAATCCTGCTGTACCACAGGAAGTGCGTATCCCCGGTCTGCAGGATCGATGTCTCCACCAGCCGGTCTGCGCTCAGGTCGATCGGCGTGACGTAGTCACGCTCCATCCATTCGTGCGCCGCCGCCACCGGATCCTGTTCGGCGCGGAAGTCGACGTACGCGATCGACGTGTCCGTCCGGTGGTCCACGTACTGCAGCGGGCGGCCGTCGACGTCGTAGACCTTGAGGAACGGCGATTCGAATTCGCGGGCCGCCTCCACCGTCTCCTGCCGCAACAGATCCATGTCCAGTGCACCGCGGAACTCGACGTACTGGGCGATGAAGATCGGAACCCGCGGTTCCAGTTGCTGAGCGAACCACGTGGCCCGCTGCGCCGCCGACAGCGGAATCGGTTCGCCGCCGTCCGGGGCGGAACCGTCGGGTCGCTGTCCCGGGACGCGCAGGTCCGCGGGGCGGCGCGTATCCCCCGCCCCCGGAACGGGTCCTTCACCTTGTCCAGGGCACACTAGAACTCGACCTCGCCCCGCCCAACCAGGACGGACGCACTCTTTCGAGTATCCGCCCGCGCGGCGTTCCGGGTCCAGGGCACTGCGGGTCCAATGCCGCCGATGGATACTGGGCCTCATGACCGAGCGCGTCGACACACCCGGCATCGATCCCGCGGACTTCCGCGTCCACGTGGTGGCACAGGCCATCCGGCTGTTCTCCGAGAACGGGTACGAGGCGACGACCGTCGAGCAGATCGCGTCGGCCGCCGGGGTGTCCCGGCGGACGTTCTTCCGCCAGTTCCGCTCCAAGGAGGACGTGATCTTCGCCGATCACGAATCACTGTTTCAGCAGGCAGAGGACCATCTGACCACGGAAACCGACGACCCGTGGGCGGCGGTCTGCAGGACGGCGGGCCTGGTCTTCGACAGGTTCCGGGAGAACCGGGAACTGGCGGTGCGGCGGTACCAGGTGGTCCAGAGGGTTCCCGCGCTCCGCGACCGGGAGATCGTCACCGGCGTCCGCTACGAGCGGTTGTTCGTCGACTACCTGCGCGGCGTCGTGCCCACCCAACCGGTCCTGAAGGTCATCGGATTCGCGGCCGCTGTCACCGCGTGCCACAACTTTCTGCTTCGGAACATGATCAAGGGCGACCCGGACGCCACCGCGGAGGAACTCGAGCGGGCCCTGCTCGACGTGCGCCGGACGTTCGGCGTCGCCCCGGGGGCATCCACGCAGGAAGAGGACGCCGTACTGGTGGTCTCGTACCCGCCGGGGACTCCCGTGGAGGAGATCACCGGGCGCATCCGCACCCAGTTGTCGCGGCGCCGGAGTTGAGCGGCCGAGAGTGACGACTCCCACCCTTGACTGGCACTCAGTGCCGTGGTTGACTGCTCTCCAGTGGCAGTAGTTTGCCGACCACGAACGTTGCGGCCCACCTGAACGGAAAAGAACCTGGCACGGAGTGCCGCTCAGACTCGGTGCCGTCGAGACTCAGCAAGGAGCGCCCCCATGGCCGGAAATCCGGACTTCGATCTGTTCAAGCTCGGTGAAGAGCACGACGAACTGCGGTCCGCGATCCGCGCGCTCTCCGAGAAGGAGATCGCACCCCACGCGAAGGAAGTCGACGAGGATGCGCGCTTCCCCGAAGAGGCGCTGCAGGCCCTCGTGAACTCCGGCTTCAACGCCATCCACGTCCCCGAGCAGTACGACGGGCAGGGCGCCGACTCCGTCGCCACCTGCATCGTCATCGAAGAGGTCGCCCGCGTCTGCGGCTCCTCCTCCCTGATCCCCGCCGTCAACAAGCTCGGCACCATGGGCCTGATCCTCAACGGCTCCGAGGAACTCAAGCAGCAGGTCCTGCCGCAGCTCGCGTCCGGCGAGGCGATGGCGTCGTACGCGCTGTCCGAGCGCGAGGCCGGTTCGGACGCCGCGAGCATGCGCACCCGCGCCAAGGCCGACGGCGACGACTGGATCCTCAACGGGTCCAAGTGCTGGATCACGAACGGTGGCAAGTCCAGCTGGTACACCGTCATGGCCGTCACCGACGCCGACAAGGGCGCGAACGGCATCTCCGCGTTCATGGTCCACAAGGACGACGAAGGATTCGTCGTCGGACCGAAGGAGAAGAAGCTCGGCATCAAGGGTTCGCCGACCGCCGAGCTGTACTTCGAGAACTGCAAGATCCCCGGCGACCGCATCATCGGCGAGCCCGGCACCGGTTTCAAGACGGCGCTGCAGACCCTCGACCACACCCGCCCCACCATCGGCGCGCAGGCGGTCGGCCTCGCACAGGGCGCCCTCGACGCCGCCCTCGCCTACACCAAGGACCGCAAGCAGTTCGGCAAGTCGATCAGCGACTTCCAGGCCGTGCAGTTCATGCTCGCCGACATGGCGATGAAGGTCGAGGCCGCACGCCTCATGGTCTACACCTCCGCGGCACGCGCCGAGCGCGGCGAGAAGAACCTCGGTTTCATCTCCGCGGCAGCCAAGTGCTTCGCCTCCGACGTCGCGATGGAGGTCACCACCGACGCCGTCCAGCTGTTCGGTGGCGCCGGCTACACCACGGACTTCCCTGTCGAGCGGATGATGCGTGATGCGAAGATCACACAGATCTACGAAGGCACGAACCAGATCCAGCGCGTCGTGATGTCGCGTGCACTGTTGAAGTAGGCGGCTACGCCGCCCGTGCGTGGTTAGCGAGTCCCTACACTCGCCCCCCACACACCAACGCGGGGGGGGGAGTTTTTGGAACAGTCAGCGGGGTCAGCGGGCGCGCCACGGAGTGCCGCACCCACAAAAGCGTCCCCAAC
>NZ_JBHVEY010000004.1:197761-221057 GCF_042802055.1 Rhodococcus sp. NPDC057529 | reverse complement strand
TGTTGGGGGGGGGGTCGTCCACCCCCCCTTTTTTTGTTTCTGGCTCCCCGGGCCCCCCCACCCCCCCACGGCTACGTGAGGAGAATTTGTGGAACTAGTAGGCGTGATCGGCGGCGGCACCATGGGTGCCGGCATCGCCGAGGTATGCATCAAGGCCGGCAGCTCGGTTCTCATCCTCGAGACGAAGCCGGAGTTCGCCGAGGCCGCGCAGGCCCGGATCGAGAAGTCCCTCGCCCGCGGGGTCAAGGCGGGCAAGCTCGACCAGGAGGCCGCGGATGCCGCGCTCGCCCGGGTGCGGGTCACCCTCGACATCGACGACTTCGCCGACCGCGACCTCGTCATCGAGGCGGCGCCGGAGATCGAATCCCTCAAGGTCGACATCTTCCAGAAGCTCGACAAGGTCGTGAAGCCGTCCGGCATCCTCGCGTCCAACACGTCGTCCATCCCGCTGATCAAGATGGCCAACGCCACGCAGCGTCCCGGGCAGGTCGTGGGCGTCCACTTCTTCAACCCGGTGCCGGTGATGCCGCTGGTGGAGATCGTGGTCAGCCTCGTCACGTCGGAGGAGACCGTCACCGCGGTCACCGACTACGCGAAGAACACGCTGCGCAAGAAGACGGTGCGGGCCGGTGACCGCGCGGGATTCATCGTGAACGCGCTGCTCATCCCGTACCTCACGTCGGCGGTCCGGATGCTCGAGTCGGGTTACGCCACCGCCGAGGACATCGACGAGGCCATGAAGGGCGGCTGCGGGTACCCGATGGGTCCGCTGACGCTGATCGACACCGTCGGTCTCGACATCACGCTCGCCGCGGCGGAGTCGCTGTACGCGGAGTTCGCCGAGCCGCACTACGCTCCCCCGACGCTGCTCAAGCGCAAGGTGGATGCCGGGCACCTCGGCAAGAAGAGCGGCAAGGGCTTCTACGACTACAGCTGATTCTGCCCCTCCGGAAGCCCGTCGCGTGGTCGCGGCGGGCTTTCGCCGTTCGCGACGGCGTATCCCATGTAGGACATGGACGTGCTCCGGATCCGCCCGAAGTCGAGGCGGCGGCTCAGCTCGCCGTAGCTGAGCCGGGTTCCGCCCGCCCGGGCGAGGTCGAGGAGCCGGAGGGGGTTCCTCGACCGCGGACCGAGCCCGACGATCTCGCCGAGCCGCAGATCGCAGCGCTCCAGGATCGCCGTCAGTTCCGCGGGGCGGATGCACATCGACCAGTCGTGGATGGGGGTGTCGAACATCCGCGTCATCCGCCACTCCTGCATGAGCTTGATGGCGACGAGCTTGCTGACGAACGTGCGGTTGATGGTGTCGAACAGGTACAGGCCCCCGGGTTTCAGCACGCGGGACGTCTCGGCGATCACTTCGCCCAGATCCGACACGTGCTCGAGGACGTCGCAGCAGTAGACGACGTCGAACGTGGAGTCCGGCACGGGGAGTCGCTCGCCCGACCCGATGCGGTACTCGATGTCGAGGTCCGCGCGGTCGGCGTGACGGCGCGCGGTGTCGATCGACACCGAAGAGGGATCGATGCCCGTCACGCGGAAACCGACGCGGGTGAACTCCTCCGCGAGGAACCCGCCACCCGACCCGACGTCGAGGGCGCGCAGACCGCGATAGTCACCACCGATCGTCTCGCCGAGCACCTCGCGGAAGTAGGCGAATCGTCCCGGCGTCAGGCTTCCGTGCAGCAGGTTGAGCGGGTTGTCCTCGTCCCACCACGACTCTCCCACCCGGTTGTAGACGTCGTTGTCGATGACCAAGCCGATCACCCCTTCTCCGCCGTGCGCACTTCGACGACGTCCAGCTTTCTCCTGCGCGTCGGTCACTTCAAGGCCGACACCCGTACGCGATGCTCGGAGGATGACTTTCCGGATCTCGCACGTGTGCCTGCTGCTGGGCGGGTTCGTCGCGGGAATTGCGTTGACGTCCACCGGGTCCGGCGGGTTCGTGTTCGTCGTGGGCCGTGAGGTCCTGGACGTGTCGTATCTCGATCCCGCCGCCGGTGCCACCCTCGCGGCGGTCGTCGCAGTCCTGGTGACGGTGCTGGTTCGTGCCCAGCGGGGCCTGTCGGCGCTGTCGTTCGCCGGCCTCGTACTGCTGGGCGTCGCCCGTTCGATCGGGCTTGGGGACTTCGAGATGTACCTCGGCGGCGTCGCTGCGGGACTTCTGCTCGGTGGTCTCGTCGGACTGTGCGCCGCCGCCGACCTCGAGTGGTTGCAGACCGCACTCGCGACGGGTGTCGTCACCGGGATCCTTCTCGGCGGACCGATCGAGCACATCCGGACATCCCTTCCCCGGCGCTACGCGGACTACCTTTCCGAACCCACCGTCGATGCGGCGGCGCTGGTCGTCCTCGCGCTCACGGCCGTGGTTCTGGCCGTGGCGTTGCGGTCCGGCGACTTCGGCGAGCGGGCGGACCTCGCGGTGAGCAGGCGCGCCGTCGTCGCCGGGATCGGGGTGCCGCTGGTCGGGCTGGTGCTGTGCTGGTGGTTCGTTCACCAGGCGTGGGACGTGGATTCCGACGGCGGAATGCCGGGCCGGTGGGTGTTCGGGATCGTCCTCGTCGCGGTGGTGATCGCCGCCGCGCTGTGGCTGGAGGGCCGCACCGGGATCGTGCTGCTCGCCGCGATGGCGCTCGTCGCCACGGGCGGCATCGGAAGGTCTGCGTTCCTGGACTCCTGGCCGTGGCTGCTGGTGCCCGCGGCACTGGCACTCGCGGGCGCCGTGCTCGGACGGCGTTTCCCGCGGCCGGTTCTCGGCATCGCGGCGCTCGCGGTGGTGGCCGCGTCGGCAGTGTTCGAGCGCCCGCCGTGGGACAACCTGCAACTCGGCGCGATGTGGCTGCTCCTTCCGCTCGCGGCCACGTACACGTTCGCGTCGAGCCTGCCGTCGAGCGGACCGGTCAGTGCGGCGGCGCTGGCGATCCCCGCCGCGCTCACCGTCCCGCTGGTCGTCGACTACGGGTGGACGGCGTACACGCCGCTCACCACATCGGGGACCACGCCGTGGCCGGACTCGTGGGGGTGGACGTCCACGGGAGTGTCCGTGGCCGCCGTGGTCGCGTACGGCCTCACCGCCGCCTACCTCGGAAGACGCCCCTCCTGACCAATATGCAGGATACATACGTTGTGCACCATGCATAGTCTGTGTATGGTGCACAAATTGTGTTTCGCAACGTCAAGGAGATTCGCGTGGACAGTCCGACGCCCGTCGTCCGCCCGGGCGGCCTCGTCGCCGTGCTGGCATTCACCGGCATCGTCGCCGCACTCATGCAGACCCTCGTGGTGCCGCTGATCGGTGACCTGCCCCGGCTCCTCGGCACGACCGCCTCCAACGCGTCCTGGGTGATCACTGCGACGCTGCTCGCCGGCGCCGTGGCCACCCCGGTCACGGGACGTCTCGGCGACCTCTACGGCAAGCGTCGAATGATGCTGATCTGCACGGTGCCGCTCGTCCTGGGCTCGGTGGTCTGCGCGCTCGCGACGACCCTGGCCCCGATGGTGATCGGCCGCGGACTGCAGGGCGTCGGGGTGGGTCTGATCCCACTGGGAATCAGCGCTCTGCGGGACCTGCTGCCGCCAGAGCGCCTGCACTCCTCCATCGCCCTGATGAGCTCGTCGATGGGCATCGGCGGCGCCCTAGGCCTGCCGCTCGCCGCGACGGTCGCCGAGAACGCCAGCTGGCGGGTGCTGTTCTGGGGCGCCGCCGGGCTCAGCGCGGTGATCGCCGTGCTGCTCTGGTTCTTCGTGCCCGCCACCCCGGTGCACGGCACCCGGGGCCGCTTCGATCCCGTCGGGGCGATCGGGCTCGGCGTCGGACTGGTGTGCCTGCTGCTGGCCGTGTCCAAGGGCGCCGACTGGGGCTGGGCGAGCGGCACCACCCTCGGCCTGTTCGCGGCCACGGTCATCGTGCTGACGGCGTGGGGCTGGTGGGAACTCCGCACCCCGCAGCCCCTCGTCGACCTGCGGGTCATCGCGGGACGCCAGGTGCTGCTGACCAACGCCGCGTCCGTCGTCGTCGGCTTCGCGATGTACGCGCAGTCGCTGATCGTTCCGCAACTCCTGCAGTTGCCGGCGTCGACGGGATACGGACTGGGACAGTCGATGCTGGCGATGGGCCTGTGGATGGCCCCGTCGGGCCTGATGATGATGGCGGTGTCCCCGTTCGGCGCCAAGCTGTCGTCGACCCGCGGACCGAAGGTCACGCTGCTCGTCGGCAGCCTCGTCATCGCCCTCGGCTACGGATCGTCGATGTTCCTGATGGGGTCGACGTGGGGTCTGGTGGTGGTGACCTGCATCTGCGGCGCGGGCGTCGGTCTCGCCTACGGTGCGATGCCCGCGCTCGTGATGAGCGCCGTGCCGCAGTCCGCGACGGCGTCTGCGAACAGCGTGAACTCGCTGATGCGTTCGGTGGGCACGTCGGTGTCCGCGGCCGTCGTCGGCGTGGTTCTCGCGCAGATGAGCGTGCAGGTCGCGGGTCACAGCCTGCCCACCGAGGGCGGATTCCGGACCGGTCTGCTGATCGGGTGCGGTGTCGCGCTCGTCGCCGCGGCCATCACCCTGGCGATCCCCACCCGCCGCGCCGTGCCCTCGGCGCCGAACGCGGTTCCCACCGAATCGCTCGCGTCGTCGAAGGTGTAGCCGTCGACCGCCCTACTTGTGCAGGGCGTATCCGGCCACGGGGTTGCCGTTGATGTAGACGGTGCCCTCGTAGGTCCCGTCCGGCCTCGGGGTGATCCGGTCGGTGAGGAAATTCAGCCCGGACGGGCTGTAGTCGGTGACGAGGGAGCCGCCCGGTTCCGGTGTGGTCATGCCGAAGACGTAGGGGAAGAACACCCCGAAGTTGTCCATGACCCACCCGCGCCCGAACGTCTTTCCCTTCCAGATCAGGTCGGCACCGGGAAGGTTGGTCGTTCCCACGTACGTACCGGCAGGCATGGGCACCGGCAGGGGGACCGGGACGGGCATGGGTGCCGGAACCGGATCCGCCGCGGCCGTCCCCGCGCCGACGAGAGACAGGCCGGCCACCGCGACGGCCCCGACTGCGACCTTGCGCTTGATGTCCATGAGTACTCCGTCTGTCGAGGTTCGTGCCGGTCAGTGTCGCACGCGGACGGCCGTCACAGGGCAAGTGTGGAGAAGATCCTGTTCGGATCGTTGCCGTAGTCCAGCGGCGTCGCACACACGACGTCGAGTATGCCGAAGCCGGCGCCGGAATTCGCAACGAGCGCCGCACCGCGCGGATCGGAGCGCACCATGGGGAGGTGACCGAGACCGTTCTGCGCCTGAGCACCCGCCGGGGGCGGTGGGTCGTCCTCGCCACCGTGCTCGGGTCGAGTCTTGCGTTGCTGGACGGCACGGTGGTGAACATCGCCCTGCCGCACATCGGCGAGGACCTCGGATCGGGTGTCGCGGGACTGCAGTGGATCCTCAGCGGCTACACCCTGGCCCTGGCGTCGCTGATCCTGCTGGGCGGGGCGCTCGGGGACCGCTGGGGCAGGCGCCGCGTCTTCGTCTGGGGGACGGTGTGGTTCGCGGCGGCGTCCCTGCTGTGCGGCATCGCGCCCGACATCACTTTCCTCGTGATCGCCCGGATTCTGCAGGGTGTCGGGGCCGCGATGCTTACCCCCGGCAGTCTCGCGCTGATCTCGGCGTCGATCCACGAGGACGACCGGGGCGCCGCGATCGGACTGTGGTCGGGGCTCGGCGGGGTGGCGGGGGCCATCGGCCCGCTGCTGGGCGGCTGGCTGGTGGAGGTGGCCGGCTGGCGGTCGGTGTTCCTGCTCAATCTTCCGCTCGCCGCGCTCGTCGTGTGGGCGTCGATGCGGCACGTTCCGGAGAGCCGTGATCCGCACCCGCCCGATCACCTCGACGTACTCGGTTCGGCGTGCGCGGTGATCGGCCTCGGCGCGCTCACCTACGGTCTGATCGAGATGAACCTGATCGCCGGGGTGGTGGGCGCCGTCGTGCTGATCGCGTTCGTCGTCGTCGAAATGCGTTCACCGAACGCGCTGGTGCCGCCGAGCTTGTTCGCGTCGCGGATGTTCGTGGCGGCGAACCTGGTGACGCTCGCCGTGTACGCGGCGCTCGGCGGCGTCTTCTTCCTGCTGGTGCTGCAGTTGCAGCTGGTGGCCGGGTACTCGCCGCTCGAGGCCGGGCTGGCGACCATCCCGATCACGCTGGCGATGCTGGCGTTCTCCTCCCGCGCCGGCAGCTACGCCCAGACCCACGGCCCGCGACTGCCGATGACCGTCGGGCCGGCCCTCGCAGCGGTCGGCCTGCTGTTGATGACGCGGATCGGGCCGGACGCGAGCTATTGGACGGTGGTGCTTCCCGGCGTCGTCGTGTTCGGCCTCGGACTGTCCGCCATGGTCGCGCCGCTCACCGCGGCCGTGCTCGGATCGGTCCCGGTGGAGCAGTCGGGTATCGCGTCCGGGGTGAACAACGCGGTCGCGCGCACCAGCCAGCTGCTGGCGGTGGCCGCGCTCCCCGGGATCGCCGGGATCGACGCCGAGAGCATGCTCGACCCCACCAGCTTCTCGGACGGCTTCCGCATCGCGATGTTCGTCTGCATCGCACTGCTTCTCGTCGGGGCGGCCATCGCCGCCGCCCTGATCCGGGCGCCCGCCGCGCCGTCTCCCACTCCACTCGGTCCGGTCCCGGAGTCGATCGCGTGCAAACCGCATTGCGACGTCACCGGTCCGGCGGTGCAACCGGCCCTCGCGCGGCCCGGCCCCACCCCGCCGGACGGATGACGCGCCTGCGGGCACGCTTTCGTATCCTGGTCGGGTGGCGATTTCCGGTACCGACCCGTCGAGCGTCCGGGTCGACAGCTGGACGTGGGCGATCCGGCTGTTCAAGACGCGTTCCGCGGCGGCGGCCGCGTGCAGGTCGGGGCATGTGCGGGTCAACGGCAGCACCGCGAAACCGGCGCAGCCGGTCAAGGCAGGCGACGAGGTCCGCATCCGCGCGGCCGGTGTCGAACGGATCGTCGAGGTGATCCGGCCGATCACCAAACGAGTCGGCGCGGTGGTGGCCGTCGAGTGCTACACCGACAACACACCACCACCCCCACCGCGCGAGGTCCTCGCGTCGATCCCGCAGCGCGACCGCGGCGCGGGCAGGCCCACCAAACGCGAACGCCGCGAGATGGACCGGTTGCGCGGGCTGTGACCGCTCAGGCCGGGGTGTGGCTGAGGATCCGCAGCGCGGCAGGCACCGCCTCGATGGTGACCGGCAGCGGGCCGACGCGGTCGCCGTCCGCGTAGGCCGTGATGCCGTCGCACTGCAGTCGCACCGTCCGCGAGCGGTAGGTCTGCACGTCGGGGAGCTCCACGTGGGTGCCCTTGTACACACGGGGGAACAACCGGACCAGCCTCGACCGGCGACCGTGGTCGACGACGGTGACGTCGAGTAGTCCGTCGGTCTTGTCCGCGTTCGGGCAGATCTGCATCCCGCCGCCGTACGAGCGGCCGTTGCCGACGGCCACCAGTGTCGCGTCGACCTCGACGGTCCGGTCGTCGAGTTCGATGCGGTAGTGCAGCGGGCGGAGTTGCGTCAGTTCGGCGAGCATCGCCAGGTTGTACCGCATCGGGCCCTTCGGCCAGGACATCCGGTTGGCGCGGTCGGTGACGAGTGAGTCGAACCCGCTCGCGACGATCGTGCCCGCCCACACGACCGCACCGCCGTCGAGGGTGATCCTGGCGAGGTCGGATTCCTGCACCTCGCCGTCCGCGATGACGTCGGCGGCCGCGACGGGATCGCCGACGGGGATGCCGAATTCGCGCGCATGGTCGTTGCCGGTGCCGGCCGGAATCAGGCCGACCGGTGTCCCGGACTGCGCCGCCGCCTGCAACCCGATGCTGATGGCGCCGTCTCCCCCGACGACGACGAGCGCGTCGGTGCCGTCGTCGATGGCCCGCCGGGCAAGGGCGCGCGCGTGATCGGCGTCCGTCCCGATGATCTCGGTGACGGCGACGCCGCGTTCCCGCAGACGCGCGACCCCCTTGCGCCCGGCGACCGGTGCGTGGCCGTGCCCGGCGAGCGGGTTGACGAGGACGGTGACCTTCTCGATCACCTGCTGGGTGCTCACGGAATCAGCTTGCCGGGGTTGAGGATTCCCGCGGGATCGACGGCGTCCTTGACGGCCCGCAGAATCGTGACGCCCAGATCGCCGATCTCGTCCCGCATCCACGGGCGGTGGTCGACGCCGACCGCGTGGTGGTGCGTGATGGTTCCGCCGGCGGCGACGATCGCGTCCCCGGCGGCGGTCTTGGCCTTCCGCCACTGCTCGATCGGGTCGTCCGCCTGCGCGGACACGACGGTGAAGTACAGCGAGGCGCCCGTCGGGTACGTGTGCGAGATGTGGCAGAGGACGAGCGGCGGGGTGCCCTGCGCCGACAGCGATTCCGTCAGCGCGGTGGTGACCGCCGCGCGGAGGGCGGCGAGGTTGCCCCACGTGGTCGCGGTTTCCAGCGTCTCGCACAGCGCTCCCGCGTCGAGCAGCGAGTCGCGCAGGTACGGTGCGTCGAAACGACCGTGCTCCCAGCCGTTTCCGGGTTCCTCACCCAGCGACGTGCCGCCGTGCGCCTGCAGCACCGCGCGGGCCTCCGCCGACCGTTCCGCGGTGTGCTCGGCGGTGCCCTCGAACGTGGTGATCGCCAGGCAGCCGCCGGTGACGGTCTCCTCGCCGATCTTGTCGGTGGTCGCCAGGTTCACTGCCGTTTCCGCCTCGTCGGACAGTCGCAGCACGGTCGGGACCGCACCCTCCTGCCGCAGCGCACGCAGTGCGGCCGCGCCGGTCTCGAAGTCGGGGAACCGCCAGCCCTCCCGGACCGTGGTGGCCGGGACCGCGTGCACACGCACCCGCACCCGGGTGATGACGCCGAGCGTGCCCTCCGACCCGACGAACAGTTCGCCGAGGTCCGGGCCTGCCGCGGACGCCGGGGCACGCCCCGTGTCGAGGGTTCCGGTGGGGGTCACCACTCGCAGTCCCTGCACCATGTCCTCGAACCGCCCGTACCCCGCGGACGCCTGCCCTGACGACCGGGTGGCCGCGAAGCCGCCGATGGTCGCGAACATGAAACTCTGCGGGAAGTGCCCGAGCGAGAAGCCGTGCGCGCCGAGCAGTTCCTCGGCGAGCGGACCGGTCACGCCCGCTCCGAGCGTCGCGATGCCGGAGTCGGTGTCGAGGTCGATCAGCGAGTCGAACCGGCGCAGGTCCAGTGAGACGACGGCGTCGAACCGGTCGCGCACGGGGTCGAGTCCGCCGACGACGCTGGTTCCGCCGCCGAACGGGACCACGGCGATGCCGTTGGCGGCGCAGTACCGGAGCACGTCGGCGACCTCGGCGTCGGTGCCGGGGGTGACGACGGCGTCGGGCGCGTTCTGGGGTTCGGTGCTGCGGCGGCGCAACAGGTCGAGCGTGCTCTTGCCGCCGGAGCGCAGCAGCCGGTCGGTGTGTGCGGTGCCGGCGAACTGCTCTCCGACGATGCCCGCAAGCGCGGTGACGTGCTGGTCGGACAGTGCGCTCGGAGCGAGGACGGCGTCGTCGGCCGCCCGGTCGGAGGGTTCCCTGATGGTGACGCCGAGGGCCTGCTGCAGCAGCCCCTTGATGCCGTCCGAGAGGACCTTGTGCTTCTCGGGCGCGCCCCAGGCGTCCCACTGCATCGGGGGTGCCGTCAGGACGGCGTGATCTTCCGAACGCTCATTGCTCATGCGTTATAGTGTTACACATCATGTAAGAGTGTAACTAGCCCTTCGGGCGATCGCCCCGCTCCCGCCACACCTGCCGGATCGGCCGCAGCACCAGTCCCATCTGCTTCCGCGTCTTCCCCCGCGTCACCAGAACCCCGGTGATCGCCACGATCCAGACGGGATACTGCACGAGCCAGGCCACCCGGAAACTGTCGAACGAGTACCCGCCCATCGCGTCGAGGATGAGCCCCATCGCCTGAATGACCAGCAACGACGCCAGGAAGCCGCCGATGTTGACCATTCCCTGCGCGGTACCCATGCTGGTGCTGGGGTTGAACATGCGGGCGTAGTCGAAGCCGATCATCGAACCGGGGCCACCCACCGAGATCACCATCACCAGAAGCGCCAGCAACCAGATCGGCGCCGGGCCCGGCAGTGCCAGCACCACGGTCCACATCGCCGCGTTGCTGATCATGATCGCCAGCACCAGATACGAGCGGCGCATCGGAAACCGGCCGCTGAGGATGCCGATGATCGGCCCGGCCACGATCGCCGAGATCACCGACAGGGTGAGCAGCGAACCGGCCTCGGCCGCCGACAACCCCTGCGCCGACCTCAGGTACGGCACACCCCACAGCAGCGCGAACGTCGTCATCGAGAACTGCGTGCCCATGTGGGTGAAGAAGCCCAGCCGGGTGCCGTGCCGCCGCCACACCGCGCGGATCTGCGTCCCCACCTCCCGCAGTCCGGCGGGCGCGGCCACCACCTCGAGACCGGGCGGGGCATTGCGGATGACGGACACGGCCAGCACGAAGGACAGCAACCCGAGCGACGCCGCCGTGCCGTACGCGAAACTCCAGCCCGGCCCGTTCAGCAGCAGCATCAACGGCAACGCCGACAGGATCTGGCCGATCTGACCGAAGATGCCCGTCAACTGGGACACGAGCGGGACCCGCCGCGGCGCGAACCATTGCGGAACCAGGCGCAGCACGGAGATGAACGTCATCGCATCGCCGACGCCGACGAAGACGCGCGCGGCGACGGCCAGCGGCAGCGAGTCGGTGAGCGCGAGCAACATCTGCGCCGACGCCATGATGAGAGCGCCGGCAGCGATCATGACCCGCGACCCGTACCGGTCGAGGAGCACGCCTGCCGGGATCTGCATCCCCGCGTACACCACGATCTGAAGTACGACGAAGCTCGACAGCACACTCGGGCTGATCGAAAATCGATCCGACGCCGCGAGGCCCGACACACCGAACGAGGTTCGATGCAGGACGGCGACGATATATGCGACAACCCCGACGCCCCACACCAACCACACTCTGCTCATCGCAGATCAAACTACCCGCCAGCAGGTATTACCCGCTGGGTGACGTCACTCGCGGCCCAGCGACACCCAGGTCGGATCGGCCGTGCGCTCGCCGACGGTGAGGTCCGCGAGCAGGTCCAGACGCGCGATCTGTCCCTCGGTCAGGGTGAGCGCGACCGCACCTGCGTTCTCCGTCACACGAGCCGCGAATCGCGTGCCGGGAATCGACACGGACGGCAACCCGAACTCGCGGCCCTTCGCGTCCAGCCACGCCAGCGACACCTGGGCGGGCGTCGCGTCGAGTTCGGCGGCCACCTCGCGGACGACGTCGAGCACCTTCAGGTTCGACGGCAGCGCGTCGTCCCCGAAACGCGGGAACCGGCGACGCAGGTCCTTGTCGCCCAGCACGGCCGGGTCGTACGTTCCGGTGAGGAAGCCACGGCCCACGGGCGAGTACGGCACGAAGCCGATGCCCAGTTCCGCCGCCGCGGGAACCACGTGCTTCTCGACGTCGCGACTCCAGATGCTCCACTCGCTCTGGATCGCGGCGATGGGATGCACCCGCGACGCGCGGCGCAGTTCGTCGCCGGTCGCCTCCGACAGTCCGATGTGGCGGACCTTCCCGGCCTTCACCTGCTCCGCGATCGCGCCGACGGTGTCCTCGATGGGCACCTCGGGGTCGACCCGGTGCAGGTAGTACAGGTCGACGGTGTCGACACCGAGCCGGCTCAGCGATTCGTCGAGGGCCTGCCCCACGTACTCGGGCTTGCCGTTGATGCTGCGCCTGCCGTTCGCGATGTTGCCGACGAGACCGAACTTGGTGGCCAACTGCACCTCGTCGCGGCGTTCCTTCAGCACCGTGCCCACCGCGATCTCGCTCGCGCCGTCGCCGTACACGTTGGCCGTGTCGATGAACGTCACACCGATGTCGATGGCGTGGTGGAGGGTCGCGAGCGCCTCCGCGGGATCGACGGGCCCGTACACGGGGGCGACGGACATGGCGCCGTAGCCCTGCGCACTGACGGTGAGGCCTTCGGACAACTGCACGGTGGGGATGTTGGTCATGCGCCCCATCCTTCCCGAGCACTCCGACAGGTGCATCGTTTGGAATCGCGCTGATCGTGACCCGGCTGCCTCTACCCTGAAGGCATGGCATTCGACTGGTTCGAACTCGCCCGCATCGCCCACCGCGAGTTCGGTGCGCGGGTCGCCGCGATCACCGACTGGTCGGCGCCGACACCGGACCGCGAATGGGACGTCACCCACCTGGTGCGGCACGTCATCGAGGAACAGCAGTGGGTTCCCCCGCTGCTCGCCGGGAAGACGGTCGGTGAGGCGACCCCGGACATCGAACCCCTGCACGGCGACATGCGGGCGGAATGGCAGCGGTATTCGGACGCGGCCATCCGCGCGTGGTCGTCGACCGACCCGCAGACGCACGTGCACCTGTCCTACGGCACGGTGCCGCTCGAGCCGTACCTGCGGCAGCAGACCGCCGACGTCACCATCCACGCCTGGGACCTCGCCAAGGCCACCGGATCCGACGACACACTCGACCCGCAACTCGTCGCCGGGGTCTGGTCGGACCTCGACGGCCAGCGCGAGATGCTCTCCGAGAGCGGACTGTTCGCCGACCCCGTCGACGTACCCGGCGACGCGCCGCTGCAGGATCGCCTGATCGCCCTGACCGGTCGCGATCCCCGGCAACGCATTTAACCAACCGCGCCCGAGGGTCCCGCCTACGCTGGGATGCATGAGTACTCCGGATCCGAAACCCCGCAGCCGCGACGTCACCGACGGACTGGAGAAGACCGCAGCACGCGGCATGCTCCGTGCGGTGGGCATGGGCGACGACGACTGGGGAAAATCCCAGATCGGCGTGGCGTCGTCGTGGAACGAGATCACCCCCTGCAACCTGTCGCTCGACCGGCTCGCGAAGGCCGTCAAGGACGGCGTCCACGCCGCGGGCGGGTATCCCCTCGAGTTCGGCACCATCTCCGTCTCCGACGGCATCTCGATGGGACACGAGGGCATGCACTTCTCCCTCGTGTCCCGTGAGGTGATCGCCGACAGCGTGGAAACGGTGATGCAGGCCGAACGCCTCGACGGGTCCGTGCTGCTCGCCGGTTGCGACAAGTCGCTACCCGGCATGCTGATGGCCGCGGCCCGCCTCGACCTGTCGAGCGTGTTCCTTTACGCGGGGTCGATCCTGCCGGGCGTCGCCAAGCTGTCCGACGGCACCGAACTCGACGTCACCATCATCGACGCGTTCGAGGCGGTCGGCGCGTGTTCGCGCGGACTGATGAGCCGCGAGGACGTCGACGCCATCGAGCGCGCCATCTGCCCCGGCGAGGGTGCGTGCGGCGGCATGTACACGGCGAACACGATGGCCAGCGCCGCCGAGGCGCTCGGCATGTCGCTGCCGGGCAGCGCGTCCCCGCCGGCCACCGACCGTCGTCGCGACGGGTTCGCGAGGCGCAGCGGCGAGGCCGTCGTCGAACTGCTCCGCCGCGGCATCACCGCCAGGGACATTCTCACCAAGGAGGCGTTCGAGAACGCCATCGCCGTGGTCATGGCGTTCGGCGGCTCCACCAACGCCGTCCTGCACCTGCTGGCCATCGCCAGCGAAGCCGGTGTGGAGTTGACTCTCGACGACTTCTCCCGCGTCGGCGCCCGGGTCCCGCACCTCGCGGACGTCAAACCGTTCGGCAAGCACGTGATGAAGGACGTCGACCACATCGGCGGTGTCCCCGTCATCATGAAGGCCCTCCTCGACGCCGGGATGCTGCACGGCGACTGCCTGACCGTCACCGGCCGGACGATGGCCGAGAACCTGGCCGACGTCGCGCCGCCCGACCCGGACGGCAAGGTGCTGCGGGCGATGAGTTCGCCCATCCACCCGACCGGCGGCATCACGATCCTCAAGGGTTCCCTCGCCCCCGGCGGCGCGGTGGTGAAATCGGCCGGGTTCGACTCCGACGTCTTCACCGGCACGGCACGCGTCTTCGAACGGGAGCGGGCCGCGATGGACGCCCTCGAGGACGGCACCATCACTGGCGGCGACGTCGTCGTCATCCGCTACGAGGGTCCCAAGGGCGGTCCCGGCATGCGCGAGATGCTCGCGATCACCGGCGCCATCAAGGGCGCAGGCCTCGGCAAGGACGTCCTGCTGCTCACCGACGGCCGATTCTCCGGCGGCACCACCGGCCTGTGCGTCGGGCACGTGGCACCGGAGGCCGTCGACGGCGGTCCGATCGCGTTCGTGCGTGACGGCGACCAGATCCGCCTGGACGTCGGAAAGGGCACGCTGGAACTGCTCGTCGACGAGGAGGAACTCGCCGGCCGCAAGAACGGGTGGGAGCCGCTGCCCCCGCGCTACACCCGCGGGGTCCTGGCCAAGTACACGAAGCTCGTCGGTTCCGCCTCGGGTGGCGCCGTCTGCGGATAGGCGCTCCGCGCCCGTGAGTGGTTGACGAGTCCAGAGACTCGTTAAGCACTCACGGGCGCCGGAGGCGCCTAAATGGGCCGGAACCCGGCGCCGGGACCGGCGTTCGCGTTCATGTCGGCGACGATCGAGTTGAGGTTGGTGCCGATCTCCGGGCCGATGCACGGGGCCGCGAGATAGGCGTTGACCATGGCGACGAGGGTGGTGCCGACGACCATCGGTGCGCCCGAGTCACCTTCGATCACGCAGGCCTGGGTCCACGTCTCCCCCGTCTGCATGAGGTCGCCGTAGACGATGCCGCACGTGTTGCCCGTGGTTCGACCTTCCTTGCACGCCACCTGCGGGAACGCTGCCGGGGCGCCGATCCGGGTGATGGTGACGCCGCCGACCCGGTTGACCGGGACGACCTTCGCCGGATCGAACTGGATCACCGCGTAGTCGAGCGCGGGGTTGGAGATGACGAACTTCCCGATGATGCCGCTGTCCTGACTGGCCTCGGGCACCACGTACGAGCCGACCTCGCCGCAGTGGCCCGCCGTCAGGCCGACGAGCCTGCCCGCATTGTCGTGCCCGATGGTGGTGAGTGAACAGACCAGTTCGTCGTTCACCACGATCCCCGAACCGCCCCCCATGACGGCGGCCGGAGCTGCTGTCGCGGTCCCTGCCGCAACGAATCCCAGAATTCCCGCTGTCGCCGCAACAACCGCCGCGAATCGTTTCAACATTTTTCGAACCTTCCCGGATGAGCCCCGACGGCCGCGTGTCTCTCCATAAGAATCCCACCCGCACAGGCCCTGCGTGCGGAAATGCCGATGTAGAGACCGCGGCCGTTGCCCGCTCCGGTACTAGTCGCCCGCGCCGAGGGCCTCCAGCGCTTTCCGGGCGTCCTCGAGTTGCCGGCTCAACTCGTCGACCCGGGCGGCGGCGAGGTTGCGGGCCGCCACGATGATCGACTCGACGGCCTCGATCGCCGTCTCCTCGCCGAGTTCCCGGACGGCACGCTCGACGGCGTCCGGTGACACGGGGACGGCTTTGCCGGGACGCTTGGCTCCGTGCGCGACGGTGACGCTCCAGTCGTTGTCGGCGCCCGCGTGGATGGTGACGCTGACTCCGGCCGGCACCTTCTTGGCGGTGCGTTTGGCCGGTGCCGCGGCGGGTTTCGGGACCGCGGCGGCGGCCGGCTGCGGCACCGCGACGGTCTTCGCCGCGGGCGTCTTGGGGGCGGGCGGCGGACCCGGTTCGATCTCCTGGTGCACGACCGGCGCGGCGGGGGCAGACTTGGCGGCGGGCGCCGGCTTGGGCGCCGGAATGCGTCTCATCAGAAGCTCCTCGGCTTCGAAGGGGAGCTCGTCGTCGACACCCTTGGGGCGGATCAAGACCGTATTGCCTTGCACGGAGATGACTTTCGCCGAGGCTCCGGCCTCGAGCCCGAGGCTGGGCATCGCCTCGCGCAGATACACGGTGGCCCGCTTGCCTTCCGCGATCGCGGCAGCGAGGGTCTCGAGATTCTCCGCGGTCAGGTGATCCGGTGCGGCGGCGCCGGAACGTCTACGGGGCGGCATGCGCTGTCCTTTCTGGTCTGTCTCCTGGTTACTCTCGTGAGCACCGCAACTCTTGCACACACCACCGACGGCTCCGCATCGAACGTAACGAGAGGAACGACGTGACCTCGGAAGCACCGGAGAACGGCGACGAGACGTCAGCGCCGACGGAGATCTCACCGACCCTGCTCCGCGACGTCCAGGCCGATCTCGAGGAGTCGCTGCTGGGCGGCCCCCGCCGGTACACGCGGGCCGAGATCGCCGACATCGCGGGGGTGTCCCTCGATCGGGCGGACCGCCTGTGGGTATCGATGGGATTCGCGGTCGACATCGACCCGGACAGCGTCATGTTCACCGAGGGGGACGCCGCCGCGCTGCGGACCATCGCGTCGCTCGTCGACCGCGGGATCATCTCGCCGGAACGCGAAGTGGCGGCGGCCCGCGCTCTGGGCCAGTCGCTGTCGCGACTCGCCGAATGGCAGGTGTCGCTGATCAGCACGCACATCGTCGATCAGCTCGCGGGCTCGGCGGGCAGCGACGAGCAGGCGATCCGGGAGCAGGTGCGGGGTCTCACCGCCGAGATCCTTCCGGCGGTCGAGTCGCTGCAGGCGTACGTGTGGCGTAGGCACGTCGCCTCGACCACGGGCCGCAACGTGGGCAATCCCGGCGAGGAGGTCGCGAGCCGGAACCTGGTGGTCGGGTTCGCGGACATCGTCGGGTACACGTCGCTGACGCGTCAGCTCGGTGCCCGGGATCTGGCGGACCTGCTGGAACGGTTCGAGTCGGCCTCGACGACGGTGATCGGCGGGCATCAGGGGTGGGTGGTGAAGACGGTCGGCGACGAGGTGATGTTCGCCGTCGAATCGCCGGCGGATGCGGCGGAGATCGCCTTGCAGCTCCAGGAGCGGGTCCTGCCGGACGAGACGGACCCCGAACTGCGGGTCGGTCTCGCGATGGGTCCGGTTCTCGTCCGGTTCGGCGACCTCTACGGTTCCGTCGTCAACACCGCGGCGAGACTCACCGGTTCGGCGCGTCCCGGCACGGTGCTGATCGACGAGGAACTCGCCCACGAACTCGACGGCGCTCCCGATTACTACCTCAAACAGTTACGCCCACGACGCGTTCGAGGGATACGCAGGCTCGAGCAGTTCGTGCTGCGCCGTAACCGGGACGCCTGACGAGCGTCAGCTTCCGAAGGGAAGGGTTCCGGGCGGGATGGAGTATCCGCTGCTGCCGGCGGCGACGCCGCCCCACGCACCGAGGAGCCAGTTGAGTGCATCAGTGATCATCGAAAAACCTTCCCACACCATTCATCAGACAGGCGCGGCGTCGGGTGCCGCGCGCACTGCCACGGTAATGACGGCAGCCTGCGCTGTCGACGTCATAATGCCTGAGCAGGCGGTATCTCGCGCAGCGCCGGCGGTCGGGCACCGGCTTCGACCTGGGCGGCGCGGGCTGCGAGGAAGTCGTCGACGATCTGCTCACACGCGGCGCGTCCGAGCGGGGTGAGGGTGGCGAGGCGGGTGAAGACGAGCGGTCCGAGGAGCTGGGCGAGGGCGAGGTCGTAGTCGAACTTTCCGAGGCGTTCCGCCGCCTCGGGTGTGCCGAAGACCTGGTCGAATGCCGCCCGGTACTGCGCGACGATCGTCTGCCGGAGCGTCCGCAGTTCCGGTTTGTCCGCCTGGGCGGCGTCCGCGCTCGAGTAGTCGTCCAGCGCGGGGCCCATGCCCAGCCAGCACATCGCCGTCACGTTCATGGGGGCACTCTCGATGAGTTTCGCCTGACTGACCATCAATTCGACCAGGCGGTCCCGGAGGTCGCCTTCGGCGGGCACCGTCGGGGCCGGCGGTATCAACCGCCCGAACGCCGCGGCCACCAGTTCGGTGCCGTTGTCGAAATGCCGGTAGAGCGTGGCACGAGCCACCTTCGCCAGTGTGGTGACGGCGTCGATGGTGACGGCGTCCGTGCCGCCTTTCGCGAGGAGAGTTGTCGCGGCGTCGAGCAGTCGCGCACGCGAGCGCTGCCTGCGGGGATCCTGCTCGGTCATCTGCACCGCCCGTTCCTGCCACTGCCCGACCTCTTGTGAACTGCCAGTCTACCAACGATACTGACAGTCTCGTTTCTTCCACGGAGGGATTCATCGTGCGCTCTCGGGACTCGGCACCACCCCAGGACACCGAACAGAGCAACGTCGCCGGCTGGACCCCGCGGCAGATCTGGATGCTCACGGTGTCGTGCTGCGCCGTCGCCCTCGTCGTCGCGGCGATGGCGGCCCTCAACACCGCACTCCCCGACCTCGCCCGCGACACCGGCGCGACGCAGAGTCAGCTGACGTGGATCGTCGACGGCTACACCCTGACGCTGGCCGCCCTGCTGCTTCCGGCGGGCGCGCTCGGCGACCGGTACGGCAGGCGTGGGCTGCTCATGATCGGACTGCTGATCTTCGGTGCCTCCACCTCCATCCCCCTCGTCAACGACGCACCCGAGTGGATCATCGGCTCGCGGGCGATGGCGGGCGTCGGCGCCGCCCTCGTCATGCCGGCCACACTGTCGCTGCTCACGGCGGGTTTTCCACCGGCACACCGCGGCCGGGCCGTGGGCATCTGGTCGGGCGTCGCCGGTTCCGGAGCGATCGCCGGCCTGCTGGTCTCCGGATTCCTGCTCGAGAAATGGTCGTGGCACGCCATCTTCATCGGCCTCACCGTGGTGTCCGCGCTGATCTTCGTCACGGGCTTCACCATCTCGTCGTCCCGGGAAACGGAGCGACCACCGCTGGACCTTCCCGGCACCGGACTGATCGCCGCCGCGGTCGGCCTGTTCGTCCTGGGAACCATCGAGGCGCCGCAGCGCGGCTGGCTGGATCCCGTCGTGCTCGGACTGCTCGTCGGCGGACTCGCCGCTGCGGCCGCGTTCGCCCTCGTGGAACTCCGCAGGAAACATCCCCTGCTCGACGTCCGGCTGTTCGCCAACCGTGCGTTCGGCTCGGGGTCGATGTCGCTCCTGTTGCAGTTTCTCGCCTCACTCGGCCTGTTCTTCCTGCTCGTCCAGTACCTGCAACTGGTGCTGAACTATTCCCCTCTGCAGTCGGCGCTCGCGCTCGCCCCCCTCGCCGTGCCGGTGGTGGCGATGTCCGCGGTCATGCCGATGCTCGTCCCGCACGTCGGGCTGCGGCCGCTGCTCGCATCCGGCTCCGCGCTGCTCGGTCTGGGCATTCTGCTGCTGGTGCGGCTCGACGCGCATTCGAGCTACGCGGAGGTCTGCGCCCCGCTCATCGTGGCCGCGTTCGGCATCGGACTGTGCACGGCGCCCGCGACGTCGGCCATCGTGCAGAACACTCCCGACGAGAAGCAGGGTGTCGCGTCGGCCGTCAACGACACGGCGCGCGAGATCGGCTCGGCCATCGGGGTCGCGCTCGCGGGCAGCGTCCTGGCCGCGGGTTACGGCAGACATGTGCAGCCCGCGGTCGACGCCGTCCCGGAGGCCGCGAAGGAGCCGGTGTCGAGTTCGCTGGCGGCGGCACTGCAGGTCGCCGACGTCGCCGGCCCGCAGGGTGAGCAATTGGCCACGTTCGCGCGGGATTCGTTCCTGAAGGGTTTCGACGAGGCGTCCATCGTGCTGGCTTGCGTGCTGTTCGGCGCATCACTGCTGCTCGCGGTGTGGGCGCCCGGGCGGAAGGGGTCCGCACCGAGGGCCGAATCGCCGCAGGAACTGGCCGAGATCGACTGAGCGGACATTGCCCTTGTGACCGTCGTCGCTGTATCGTTCAGTATCAGTAACTGAATGTCACAGTTAGTTGATCGCCCAAATCACAGATCAACCAGTCACAGATCAAGGGGTAGTGATGACCGCATCGATCGTCGTCTCCGACCGCGAAGAGACCGCCCAGCGCTTGCTGGCGTCGTCGGCACGCAAGTCCTACGACCCGATGGTCGAGGTCGACTGGGAAGCACCGATCCCCGAGGACAAGTTCGGTCTCACCCCCGAGTGGAGCACGCTCTACGGCACGGCCCTCTGGGACGAGATGACCGACGAGCAGAGGATCGAACTCACCAAGCACGAGGCCGCCAGCGTCTCCAGCGTCGGACTGTGGTTCGAGATCCTCCTCATGCAGATGCTCCTGCGCGACGTGTACGGCCGCGACAAGCACTCGCGGCACGTCCAGTTCGCCCTCACCGAGGTCGCGGACGAGTGCCGCCACTCGGTGATGTTCGCCCGCGCGGGCGAACGCCTGAACATGCCGAGCTACGGCCCCCACCCGGTGATCCACAAGCTCGGACGTATCTGGGGCGGCTTCTTCCGGGGCGCCAACGCGTATGCCAGCGTGATGGCCGCCGAGGAGATCCTCGACATGATGCAGCGCGACTTCATGAAGGACGAGCGCGTGCAGCCCGTCACCCGCACGGTGAGCAAGATCCACGTCCTCGAAGAGGCCCGCCACATCCGCTTCGCCCGCGAGGAGGTCGGACGGCGCATCCAGGGCGCCAGCTGGGCCCGCCTCCAGATCGAGCGGCTCAACACCGCCGCGGTCGTGTACTTCGTGATGAAGAGCATGATCCGCAAAGAGGTCTACGAGAACGCCGGCCTCGACCCGAAGCGGGCCGCCGCCGAGGCCAAGAGCAACCAGCACTACAAGGACACCGTCCGGACGTCCGGTTCCAAGTTGATGCAGTTCCTCGATGGCGTCGGCCTCGTCGGCGGCCCGTCGAAGCGCCTCTACAAGAGGGTCCATCTCCTCTGAATCATGTCGGCACGTGGTCCAGGTAGGACACACCGGTCGAGGTGATCTCGAGTACGCGCGCGGACGGAATGTCGAAGAACATTCCCGCGACGCGTACTCGGCCCTCGGCCGCCGCCGCGCCGACGAGGGGATGGCGCCCGAGGGTTTGCACCTGGACCGCCACGTTGACCATGCCCAGCTGGTCGACTTCGTCGAATCCCAGTTCCGCCGCTGCCCGCGCCACCGGGTGACCGCCGAGGAACGCCGTGCGGCTCGGCTGCGCGAACGTCAGCCACTGCTCGACGGCCCCCTCGGATCCGTCCGTGTCCGCCTGCGCCACTGCCAGGATGGCCTTCATCGCGCCGCAGCCGGAGTGGCCGCACACGATCACCGAGCTGACCTCGAGTTCGTCGAGCGCGAAGGCCAGGCCCGCTTCGACGGACACGTCCTGCTTCCCGGTCGGGACGAGGTTGCCCACGTTGCGCACCGTGAAGAGGTCGCCGGGACCGCTGCTGGTGATGACGTTCGGCACGATTCGTGAATCGGAGCAGGTGAGGAACAGCGAGTCGGGGCGCTGCCCGTCCCGCAGGTCGTCGAGGTGCGGCTGCAGTTGCGCCGCGTGGCGCCGGTGGTACTCCGACACTCCGGCGAGGACGGGTCGCAGCGCCGCCGGTGTGGTGGTCTCCGCGGTCTCGTGGTGCCGCGGCTGCCAGCTCTTCCACGGAGCGAACCCGCGGGGGCTCGCCACGCCGACGCCGCGTCGGGGCGGCGACGCACCCACGGCGTCCATGTCGACGGGACCGAGCGCGTCGATCACGACGGTTCCGCCGTTGTTCTCGTAGTGCCGCTTCCAGTCGTCGATCGCTTCGAACATGGCGTGGTCGAGGAAGTCGACCGCCAGTTCCACGGTGACGTGTGCGCCCGCGGGAACCTTCGCGAGCAGCCCGGTCAGTGCGGGCATGGACAGGAAGCTGCACGACCCCTCGACGGTCACGCGCCACCGCCCGGAGTCCTCGGATCCGATGGGTTCGGCGCGCATCCTGGGGTGGATGACCCGCCACAGCAGCAGGACCACCGCGAGTGCGAGACCGATGATCACGCCCTCGAGCAGGTTCAGGAAGACCACACCGGCCACGGTCACGCCGTACACCCACAGGTCGCCGGTGCGGCGGGCCGTGCGCAGGTGCGCCATCTTGACGAGCTGGATGCCGATCACGATGAGCAGTCCAGCGAGCGCGGCCATCGGGATCTGCTCGACCAGCGCGGTGAGCAGTGCGGCGAAGACGAGGATCCAGACGCCGTGCAGCACGGCGGACGCCCGGGTCTTCGCCCCGGCGGCGACGTTGGTGGAGCTGCGCACGATGACACCGGTGACCGGCAGGCCGCCGATGAGACCCGAGACCATGTTGGCCGAGCCCTGCCCGACGAGTTCCCGATTGAATTCCGACCGGGTCCCGCCGTGCATCTTGTCGACGGCGACGGCGGAGAGCAGGCTCTCGACGCTGGCGATCAGCGCGACCGTGAGCACACCGGTGGCCACGGCGAGCCACGGGCCTTCCGGCATCGAGGGAAGCGCCACGGCGTCGAACAGGGAGCCGTCCAACGTGATTCGATCGAGCTCGAACGGAAGAACCAGGGACAGAACGGTGGCGGCGACGACGGCGACCAGCGGCCCCGGAAGAACCTTCAGCTTGCCGGGCGTCTTCTTCCAGAACAACAGGACGACGATGACCACCGCCCCCACGAGAACGTCGCCGTACCGGGCGGATATCAGCTGCCCGGGCAGCTGGGTGATGTTCTCGACGGTCGAGCTGTGGGAACTGCCGCCGAGGAGGACGTGAATCTGCTGGAGGGCGATCGTGATTCCGATGCCGGCCAGCATGGCGTGGACGACGACCGGCGCGATGGCCAGGGCGGCGCGGGCAATCTTACTGAGCCCGAAGATGATTTGAAGGAATCCGGCGGCGACGGTGATCGCACACGTTGCCTTCCAGCCGAACGTGGCGACCAATTCGGCTACCACCACGGTCAATCCGGCGGCCGGACCGCTGACCTGGAGCGGTGCCCCACCGACGGAACCCGCGACCACACCGCCGACGATCGCGGCGATGAGTCCCGCCATGATCGGGGCGTCGGACGCGATGGCGATGCCGAGCGACAGCGGTAGGGCGACGAGGAAGACGACGAGCGATGCGGGTAGGTCGTATCGCGCGTTATCTCGCCACCTTTCGCCACGGGTCGGTCCGGGGGCGGGGGCACCGGATGGGGGTGCTTTCTCGTTCTCGAGGATCGACGACATGTCGACACCTTACGGGCGGAGAACGACGAAACGCCCGAAACGGACGCGATCTTGTGGCATGTGTCACTGTGGCAGCACTTTTCACCCAGTTGAATCGAAAACTATTGGACAACAGTCCATTACATGAAGATTAAAGTACGTAAAGTTCACAGCGCGCGGCCTCGCACCGTGAGAAGTGGCGGTCCCCGCCCCGAAGACGGTGACCGGCCCCTCCCCAAAGACCCCCACCGACGTCTGCACGACTACCCGCGCCCCAACCCACACCGGAGCCCACAAACCGATCAGGCCG
>NZ_JBHVEY010000004.1:138691-197751 GCF_042802055.1 Rhodococcus sp. NPDC057529 | reverse complement strand
CTTGCCCTAGGTGAAACAAAACGTTGGCGAAAAACGGTACGCGAGGGGGGGGGGAGGGGGGGGAGGGTCCAGGCCTGCTGCTCTCGGAGGGGAGAAGTTCCCGTCCCCCCCCGAGAAGAGGGCACCCCCCACTGCCCCGAAGACCTACACGGACGTCGGCACGACGACCAGCGCCCAGACCAACATCGGAGCCGACAGCACGATCAGGCCGCAGTAGGCGAGCATCTTGCGCTGGAACCGCGCCTTGTCCTCGACCTGTGCGTTGGCGAGCACCATCACGCCGTTCGTCGAGAACGGGCTGACGTCGACCACCGTCGCGGAGAACGCCAGGGCGGCGACGAATCCCACGGCGCCCACCTCTCCCATCGCGAGCATCGGCGCGGCGAGGGGCAACGCGATGCCGAGCGTGCCGATCGACGATCCGAACGCGGAGATGATCGCGACCGCGTAACAGAGGATCAATGTGGTCAGCAACGGCGATCCGAGAGCCGACGCCGCGTCACCGAGGAAGTCGAGCGTGCCGTTCTGCGTCATGACCGCCATGTAGGTGAGCATCCCGCACACGAGCACCACGGCGGGCCATGCCACGTTGTCGACGACCTTGGGGTGCGACTTGGGCGCCATCAACAGCAGGACCGCGCTGACGCAGATCGAGCTGACGCCGACGTCGATTCCGAACAGAACCGACCCGACGACGAGGAACCCGATGCCCGCGAGTGTCGCGAGCCGGTACCTGTTCATCTTCACCGGCTTCATGCCCTCGTGATTCAGCGCTTCCTCGATGACCTCGCGATCGGTGAGCGTCGCGGTGTTCCCGCCCGGACCGCCGGCGGGGGCGCCACCACCGGACGGCCGGCGCGAGGAACCGCCGAATCCGCCGCCGTCGGATGCCTCCTCGACCGGGCGCGGAGTGCGGTGCCCGATCAGGTCGAGGCCGTAGATCAGGAACAGCACGATCGCGATGGCCAGGTTCAGGACGAACGGCAGTGCGAACAGGACCAGCGGGTTCGCCCCCACGCCGGTGGAGTCCATCAGTCCGTTGATGAACGCGCCGTAGAGGTTGATGGGCGAGAACGCGCAGGCCAGGGCGCCGTGGCTGATGACCATGCCCATGAGGAACGGGTTGATCCTGTTCTTGGCCGCGAGGGGCATCGCGATGGGGGCGAGCATCCCGACCGCGAGCACGGACCCGAGTGCCATCAGCAGCCCGGACAGCAGGAACATCATCCACAGAATCGCCCACCGCCTGCCGCGCACGAGGCGCAGCGAGGCCTCGATGACGAGGTCGATGGTCCCGTTCGCCTTCGCGATGGCGAACAACAGCGTGATACCGCCGACGATGATGAACGTGCTGCCGGGGAAGGCATCGATGATGTCCTCGACCGGGATCCCGGACACCCAGCCGCCGATGACGAATGCTCCGGCGAACGCGAGGATGCCCATGTTGATCGGGGTGAGTGTCGCCACGGTGAAGATCGCGATCAGAGCGACGATGGAGAGTGCGTAGACCATGATCGGCCTTTCGGGGTGAGTTCGCAGTTCACACTGCGGAGAGGGGCCGAGCTTGTGCCAGAGCAAGTTTCACGGTGTCGACGGCGAGGTCGAGGGCCTGCAGATCGATGCCCGTGTCGATGTCGTGCGCGTGGAGGTGCGCTACCAGTTCCTCGGTGGCGAGATTGCCGTGGGCGCCCGGGGCGAACGGGCAGCCGCCGTACCCTCCGATGGCGCTGTCGAAGTGCGTGATGCCGAGTTGCCGGTGCGCGGCGATCACGGTACCGAGGGCCTGCCCGTGCGCGTTGTGGAGGTGCAGGCTCAGTTCGATGTCGGGGAGGGCGTCGCGGACCGCCCCGACCGACGCGAGCACCTGCTCGGTGGTGGCCGTTCCCAGGGTGTCGGCCAGCCCGAGCCTGCGCACACCCATCGCGGCCATCGCGCGGGCCACCCGCACCAGCGCGGCGGGGGCGATGATGCCCTCGAACGGGCAGACGAACGCGGTCGACACACCTCCGAGGAAACTCCGGTCCGGGTACTTCTGCAATGCCTCGGCGAGTCCGGTCAGCGCCTCGTCCGGATTCCTGCCCGTGTTCGCAGTGCTGTGCCCGGCGCTGGCGGACGTCACGACCTGGATCTCGTCGATGCCGGTCGCGGCGGCGCGCTGCACTCCGCGCGGGTTGAGCGCGAGGGCGCTGTAGGTGACCGACGGATCGGTGCGGGGCAGCCGGGCGATGACGTCGTCGGCGTCCGCCATCTGCGGGACCCGCGTGGGCGAGACGAACGATGCCGCCTCGATGTGCGTCACGCCTGCGGCGACGAGTGCGTCCGCGACGGCGATCTTGTGGTCGGTGGAGACGACCGAGTCCTCGTCCTGCAGTCCGTCCCGCAGTACGACATCCGTTATGGTGACTGTCATTTCACTTCTCCGATTCAGACGATGTCGCGGGCGCGGTAGTCGGCGAGCTGATCGCCGGACAGGTTCAGCAATCCGCCGAGGATCTCGTCGGTGTGCTCACCCAGCTCGGGTCCTGCCCAGCGGATCTGGGTGGGTTCGCCGTCGAGCTGCGGGACGACTCCGGGGAAGCGCACCTCTTCGGGTTCCCCGTCGACGGACACCTTCAGGCTCTGCAGCATGCCGCGGGCGTTGTAGTGCTCGTCGTCCGCGATCTGGACGGCGTCGTACACCTCGCCGACGGGCACGCCGGCGGCGCCGAGTTCGGCGACCACGTCGCGCGGACGCCGCTGCGACGTCCACGAGGAGATCGCGTCGTCGAGTTCGGCTTCGCGACGGAATCGCTGATCACCGTCGGCCAGGTCGGGATCGTCGGCGAGATCGCCCCGCCCGACCGCCTGCATCAACCGGCCGAACACACCGCTCGAGTTGCCGGCGATCATGACGGAGCCGCCGTCGCACGGATAGACACCGCTCGGCACCACACCGGGCAGGTTGCCCGCGGTCCGTTCGCGGACCATGCCGTACGCGTCGTAGTCGGGTACGAGGGACTCCATCGCCATGAACACCGACTCGTACAGGGCCACGTCCGCCACCCGCGGGGTCGAATGATCGCCCTGTCTCGCCTTGGCCAGCAACATCATCAGGGCACCGATCGCGCCGTGCAGCCCCGCGAGGGTGTCGGCGATGGGGGCGGCCGCCCGAACGGATTGACGGTCCGGGTAGCCGGTGACGTGCCGCAGCCCGCCGAAGGCCTCGGCGACACCGCCGAATCCGGTGCGCTCCCGGTACGGGCCGGTCTGCCCGTAGCCGGAGATCCGCACGAGGACGATGTCGGGGTTGGCGGCCGTCAACTGGTCGGGGCCGATTCCCCACCGCTCGAGCGTTCCGGGCCGGAAGTTCTCGATGACGACATCCGACTTGCGGGCGAGGTCGAGGATGATCGCGCGGCCCTCGTCCGTCCGGAGGTCGAGCGTGACGGACCGCTTGTTGCGGGCGATGGTGCGGAACATCATCGACGTCGCGCCGCGACGGCGGCGCCAGCCCCGCAGTTCGTCGCCGACGCCCGGCCGTTCGATCTTGACGACCTCGGCGCCGAAGTCGGCGAAGATGCGGCTCGCGATGGGGGCCGCGATGAAGTTGCCGAGTTCCAGCACACGGATGCCGTGCAGTGGGCCGTTCTCTGGGACCTGCATGTGAGAGTTCTCCCTCGTCGATCTGTACCGGATGTCGACGGGAGCCCTACCTGCGTATTCTCATTATTTGGCAGTTTGCTTCCCGTCTGATAAGAATTACGGTAGTGGTAGCAGTCACAATTGGCAATGCCCGGAGTCCGCGCCACACGACAATGGACGACGGAACGCCGCGAGATGCAGCACGAATCCGCTGCTCGACAGGAGGAGAACACGGTGAGAGAACCACACGTCGTTGCGATCAACGGACGTTCGCCACGCGCGGAGAAGACCGCGTGGGTCGCGCCCACCGCGGCGGTGATCGGCGCCGCGACCCTCGGCGCGGAGGCCAGCGTCTGGTACGGCGCCGTACTGCGGGCCGATTGCGATTCCATCACCCTCGGCGAGGGCAGCAACATCCAGGACGGAGTGGCCGTTCACGTCGACCCGGGTTTCCCCGTCGTCGTCGGCCGGGACGTCAGCGTGGGGCACAACGCCGTGCTGCACGGCTGCACCGTGGAGGACGGCGCCCTCGTGGGCATGGGCGCCACCGTCCTCAACGGCGCGGTGATCGGCGAGAAGTCGCTGATCGCGGCCGGCGCGCTGGTCCTCGAAGGAACCCGGATTCCGCCGCGCTCACTCGTCGCCGGTGTGCCCGCGAAGGTCCGCCGGGAACTGACCGACGACGAGGTGGCCCACAACGCCGGCAACGCGGCGGTCTACCGCCAACTGGCGCAGCAACATCGGTCGGCCGACGTCACCACGTTCGACATCGCCTGACCGAGTCAGTCGCCGGGAACGGACGTCTCGATCTGCCGCGCGGCAGCGACGACTGCGCGGCCCATCCGGGAACCCAGGTTCTCCCCCATGCGCCCCTCGGGGCCCGACACGCACACGGCGGCCACGATCTCGCCGTGCCTGCGAACCGGTGCGCTGATGGAGGCGGAGCCCGGTGTCCGTTCCGAAATCGACACCCACCACCCCGATTTCACCGCGTCGGGGTCGGCCTCCCAGTCTCCGGACAGCACGTGCCCACTCGACCCCTGCGGAAGCGGCACGAGTGTCCCGACGGGCAGCGCGACCCGCAGTTCGTGCTGGGAGTCGACGCTGGCCGTGCACAGCCGCGACTCGCCCCGCCGCACCCACAACTGAGCGGATTCGCCTGTCTTCTCCGCCAATTCGCGCAGCGCCGGAATGGCGAGGTCGCTCAGCGCCGTCGTGACGAACCGCTGCCCGAGGTAGAAACGGCCTTCCTGATCCTTCCGGAGGAGGCCGTGCCTGACCATGTCCGTGGCCAGCCGGTACGTGGTCGACAGGGACAGGTCCAGCTCGCGGGCGAGGTCGCTCGCACCCATCGGGCTCGCCTCCACGACGTCGAGGATCGCCACCGCGCGTGCGAGCACTCCGACGCCGATCTCACTCCGCGCAACCATCTCAGTCCATTTCTATTGCCCCATTGAAGTATTCAGATTGTATAGGAAAGCGGGGGCGGGGCCGCTCTCATCCGTCGATGCGGCTAGCTGTCCGGGTCCCGGTTGACGACCGGGCCGGCGGCCGGTTACCTCTGTGCCAGGCATTCGCCACTCCCCCGGTGCGCAGTCGCACTCACCTTCTCCGTATCCGAAAACCGTTGCAAGGAAAGGCACCATCATGACGATAGAGCAGACTCTCACCGACAAGGAACGCCTGGCAGGTCTCGACCTCGGCCAGCTCGAACAGCTGGTCGGGCTCGTCGAGTACGACGGCACCCGCGACCCGTTCCCGGTCAGCGGCTGGGACGCCGTCGTCTGGGTGGTCGGCAACGCCACCCAGACCGCCCACTACTTCCAATCCGCGTTCGGGATGACCCTCGTCGCCTACTCCGGACCGACCACCGGCAACCGCGACCACCACAGCTTCGTCCTCGAATCCGGCGCCGTCCGCTTCGTGATCAACGGCGCCGTCGACCCACAGAGCCCGCTGATCGAACACCACCGCACCCACGGCGACGGCGTCGTCGACATCGCCCTCGCCGTCCCCGACGTCGACAAATGCATCGCCCACGCCCGCACCCAGGGCGCCACCGTCCTGGACGAGCCCCACGATGTCACCGACGAGCACGGCACCGTCCGGATCGCCGCGATCGCCACCTACGGCGACACCCGCCACACCCTCGTCGACCGCAGCAACTACACCGGCCCCTACCTGCCCGGCTACCAGCCGCGCACCTCCACCCACACCAAACGCGACGGTGCCCCCAAGCGCCTGTTCCAGGCCCTCGACCACGTCGTCGGCAACGTCGAACTCGGCAGGATGGACCACTGGGTCGACTTCTACAACCGGGTCATGGGCTTTACGAACATGGCCGAATTCGTCGGCGAGGACATCGCCACCGACTACTCCGCCCTGATGAGCAAGGTCGTCTCCAACGGCAACCACCGCGTCAAGTTCCCCCTCAACGAACCCGCCATCGCCAAGAAACGCTCCCAGATCGACGAGTACCTCGACTTCTACCGCGGCCCCGGCGCCCAGCACCTGGCGCTGGCCACCAACGACATCCTCACCGCGGTGGACCGGTTGACCGCCGAGGGTGTGGAGTTCCTGGCCACCCCGGACTCCTACTACGAGGATCCCGAACTGCGGGCCCGGATCGGCAACGTCCGCGCCCCGATCGAGGAGTTGCAGAAACGCGGCATCCTCGTCGACCGCGACGAGGACGGCTACCTGCTGCAGATCTTCACCAAACCCCTCGTCGACCGGCCCACCGTGTTCTTCGAACTCATCGAACGCCACGGCTCCCTCGGCTTCGGCATCGGCAACTTCAAAGCCCTCTTCGAAGCCATCGAACGCGAACAAGCCGCCCGCGGAAACTTCTGAGGGTCAGCGCACTCGCGGGATCTTGCGGGTGCTGACGGCGATGCGATTCCACGCGTTGATCGTGAGCACCAGCGAGATGAGCTGGGCCAGTTCCGTCTCGTCGAAATGTTCCTCCGCCTCCTCGTACACCGAGTCCGGGACGAAGCCGTCGGTCAGCACGGTGATCGACTCGGCGAGGGCGAGCGCGGCGCGCTCCTTGTCGGTGTACAGGCCGTGCATTTCCTCCCACGCGCCGAGGAGGAACAGCTTCTGTTCGCTGATGCCGATCTTGCGGGCATCCGCGGTGTGCATGTCGATGCACCACGCGCAGTGGTTGATCTGGGAGCAACGGGTGAGCACCAACTCGACGAGTTCCGGGTCGAGGCCCTGCCGGGCGGCGGCGTCGAGGGCGATCATCGCCTTGTAGACGGCGGGGGACTTGCGTGCGAGGTCGACTCGGGTCTTGCGCTCTGTTGTGGTCATAGGAGAACAGTAAGCGCGAAATAGCCCATCTCCATGGTTCAATTCGATCATGAAATCTTGGGCCAATTCTGGTCTGGGCCGCGATCTCCATCTCGACCTCGCCGCACCCGCCGGTGGACGGACGTCCGGGGTGCGCGCCGCTCTGGTGTCCGCGCTGCGCGAGTCGATCCGCTCGGGACGGCTCGTCGCAGGCACCACCCTCCCGCCGTCCCGCGCGCTCGCCCTCGATCTCGGCGTCGCCCGCAACACCGTCGCCGAGGCGTACTCCGAACTCGTCGCGGAGGGGTGGCTCACGGCACGGCAGGGATCGGGGACCCGGGTCGCCGATCGGGAACGCGAACCCGCCCACCGTCCGCAGACCCGCCCCGCCGCCGCACCCCGGCCCGCGTGGAGCCTGCTGCCCGGTTCGCCCGACGTCGCGGAGTTTCCCCGTGCCGCCTGGACGGCGTCGGCGCGCCGGGCGCTCACCGCGGCACCCCACGACGCGTTCGGTCCGGGCGATCCGCGGGGCCGCCCCGAACTGCGCCGCGCCGTCGCCGAATACCTGGCCCGTGCACGAGGGGTCCGCGCCGATCCCGATCGGATCGTGGTCAGCGCGAGTTCGGGGCACGGCCTGTGGCTCCTCGCCCGCGCCGTGCAGGGACCGGTCGCCGTCGAAGGGTACGGCCTGCACTTCCATCGCGAACTGCTCCGCGATGCCGGGGCCGTCACCGTGCCCCTGCACCTCGACGCCCACGGCGCGCGGCCCCCGGACACGACCGGCACCCGGCTGTCCGCGGCACTGCTCACCCCGGCCCACCAATTCCCCACCGGAGGTCCGCTCCACCCCAGCAGGAGAACGGCTTTCGTGGAATGGGCACGCACGACCGGTGGGATCGTGATCGAGGACGATTACGACGGGGAGTTCCGGTACGACCGCCAACCCGTCGGCGCCCTGCAGGGTCTGGCCCCGGAACAGGTGGCGTATCTGGGCACCGTGAGCAAGACCCTGTCTCCCGCGATCCGTGTGGGGTGGATGGTGTTGCCGGAACACCTGATCGACGACGTCCTGGCGGTCAAGGGCGTGTACGAGAGGTGGGTCAGCGCGACGGACCAGCTGACCCTGGCGGACTTCATCGAGCGAGGCGCATTCGACCGGCACGTCCGCAGGATGCGCACCCTGTACCGCCGCCGGCGCGACACCCTCGTCGAGACGCTCGCCGCGCGGGTACCGCACGTGCACGTCACCGGCATCGCGGCCGGCCTGCACGCCGTCCTCGAACTTCCGGCCGGGACCGAGGCGGCCACCGTCGGCCGGGCCGCGGCCCTCGGTCTCGCGGTGGAGGGCCTGCGCACGTTCCGTCATCCGGACGGTCCCGCGGACCGGCCGGACGGGCTCGTCGTCGGCTACAGCACGCCGTCGTCCGCCCGCTTCGCCGACACGCTCGACGCCCTGTGCCGCGCGCTGCCCACTCCGTGAGCAGAATTTCCTATGGGACTGGTCGGAATGCGTGTCGTGCGGTTACAGTCTGATCCGTGACCGAATCCGGCGTGGTCGACTCAGGCGAGCTGCTGACGCGGCGCCGCCATGTCGATTTCGCACTGGTGTGTACCTCGAGGTGTCCGATCTCCTGATCGGACCCGTCCCGGCGTGATGTTCTCCACGCCGGGTTCCTCCTGCACACCCACCTTTTCGAAGGATTCGCCACTCGTGACCACTGCATCCGTTTCACATCTCACGTCCGTCATCAACGCCACCCGTGACGCCGTGTCGCAGGATTCCGCGAACGCGCACGTCGTCTTCACCGCCTCCGCGCAGGCCCACGACGCCGTCGCGAGCACCGTCTCGCTCGGCAAGTACAGCGTCGAGGTGGACGAGCCGCCCGCGCTCGGCGGCGAGCACTCCGCCGCCAATCCCGTGGAGTACTACCTCGCTTCGCTGCTCTCCTGCCAGGTGGTGACGTACCGCTTCTGGGCCGAGAAGCTCGGTGTCCGCGTCGACGACATCTCGGCACGTGCGGAGGGAGACCTCGACGTGCACGGGTTCTTCGGCTTCGACGACGCCGTCCGCCCCGGGTTCGGAGAGGTGCGCGTCGTCGTGACGCTCACCGGTCCGGAATCGCGGGAACGCTACCTCGAGCTGCAGGAAGCGGTCGACGCGCACTGCCCCGTCCTCGACCTGACCCGCAATCCGACCCCGGTCCACACCGTGGTCGAAACACTCACCGGCGACATCTGATTCATCACATCCACTGCACCGAATCCGGAGGACTCCACTCGTGACCGAGAGCATCGATCCCACCGCCGACTGGTCGTTCGAGACCAAGCAGATCCACGCCGGGCAGACGTCCGACGCGACCACCAAGGCGCGGGCGCTGCCGATCTACCAGACCACCTCGTACACGTTCGACAGCACCGACCATGCTGCCGCGCTGTTCGGTCTGGCCGAGCCCGGCAACATCTACACCCGCATCATGAACCCCACCCAGGACGCGGTCGAGCAGCGCATCGCCGCCCTCGAAGGCGGCGTCGCCGCCCTGCTGCTGTCGTCCGGGCAGGCCGCGGAAACCTTTGCGGTGCTGAACCTCGCCGAGGCAGGCGACCACATCGTCTCCAGCCCGTACCTGTACGGGGGCACGTACAACCTGTTCCACTACACGCTGCCCAAGCTCGGCATCGAGGTCTCGTTCGTCGAAGACCCGGACGACCTCGAGCAGTGGCGCAGCGCCGTCCGCCCGAACACGAAGGCGTTCTACGGTGAGACGATCGCCAACCCGAAGAACCACGTCCTGGACATCCCGGGAATCTCGAAGGTGGGCCACGACAACGGGATCCCGCTGATCGTCGACAACACGGTGGCCACACCGTATCTGCTGCAGCCGCTGAAGCATGGGGCGGACATCGTGGTGCACTCGGCCACCAAGTACCTCGGCGGTCACGGCACGGCGATCGCAGGTGTCGTCGTCGACGGCGGCACGTTCGACTGGACCCAGGGCAGGCACGGCGGCTTCACCACCCCGGACCCGAGCTACCACGGCGTCGTGTTCGCGGACCTCGGCGCCCCGGCCTACGCGCTGAAGGCGCGCGTGCAGTTGCTGCGCGACCTCGGTTCCGCGGTCGCCCCGTTCAACGCATTCCTCATCGCCCAGGGCATCGAGACCCTCAGCCTGCGGGTGGAGCGGCACGTCGCCAACGCGCAGAAGGTCGCCGAGTTCCTCGAGGCGCGCACGGAGGTCACATCCGTGGCGTACGCGGGTCTGCCGTCCTCGCCGTGGCACGAGCGTGCACGGCAGCTCACCCCGAAGGGTCCGGGTGCGATCGTGACGTTCGAACTGGCAGGCGGGGTCGATGCCGGCAAGAAGTTCGTCAACGCGCTCACCCTGCACAGCCACGTCGCGAACATCGGCGACGTGCGCTCGCTGGTGATCCACCCGGCGTCGACGACGCACTCGCAGCTCACCCCGGAGGAGCAGCTCGCGGCCGGTGTGACGCCCGGACTGGTTCGCCTCGCCGTCGGCATCGAGGGGATCGACGACATCCTCGCCGACCTCGAGACCGGATTCGCCGCGGCCGCAGTCTGATCCGATGCCGGGAGGCCGAGATCCGGCCTCCCGGCGTCTAGATCATCGCGCGCATCATGCCCTGCGGTTCGCCGCCGAGCTGGGTGAGCGCGCTCGCATGGTTGGTGGGTCCGGGCACGTGGACGGCGTGAGCGAGACCGGCGTGCGCGTCCCGCCAGAACCGTTGCATCGGCGTCTTGTAGTGCAGCGCGCCGCCGCCGGCGCGCGCGAAGATCTCGTCGACGGCACGCACCGCACGCCAGGCCGCGGCGATCTGGGTGCGGCGTCCGATCGCACGCTCCTCGAACGTGACCTCCTTGCCTGCGTCGACCTTGTCGTAGAACCGGTCGGCGGTCTCGATGAGGGAGACCCGGGACGCGTTGATCTCGGCGGCGGACTCTCCTATCGCACTGAGGACGTACGGGTCCTCCTTGATCTTCTGGCCCGTGATGGCGACGCGGTTCTTCTGCACCGCGATGTGGCAGGCCAGCGCGCCCTCGGTGATGCCGATGACGGCGGCGGTGATGCCGAGCGGGAACATGCAGGAGTAGGGCATGTTGAACAGTGGTTCGGGCCTGCCCGCCTCCTTCTGCGCCCGCCCGTCCATCACCTTCGACGCGCTCAACGTCCGGTAGCCCGGGACGAACGCACCGTCGACGATCAGGTCCTTGCTTCCGGTTCCGCGCAGGCCGATGACGTCCCACGTGTCCTCGACGATCCGATAGTCGGTGCGCGGCAGGATCACGTGCAGCGACGACGGCGGCAGCGCGATGCCGCCCTCGCCGTCGCCGACCATCGCCCCGAGGAACGCCCATTGGCAGTGGTCGGTTCCCGACGAGAACGACCATCGCCCCTTCAGGACGTATCCGCCGTCGACCGGTGTCGCGACGCCCATGGGCGCGTACGGCGACGCCATCCACGTGTCGTTGTCCTCGCCCCAGATCTCTTCCTGCACCCGCGGGTCGGCGAACGCCAGCTCCCACGGGTGCACGCCGACGATCCCGGCGACCCACCCGCTCGCACCGTCGAGTGCGGCGATTCCCATCACGGTCTCGGCGAATTCGCGAGGGTGCACCTCGAGGCCGCCGTACAGCTTGGGCTGCAGCAACCGGATCGCCCCGGAGTCGCGCAGGAGGCCGGCGGCGGTGTCGGTGAGCCGGCAGTCCGCCTCCGACCGGACGGCCTGCCCGCGAATCTCCTCGGCGACGGCTTCGATTCTGTCGAGAACCTGACCCATCGGGACTCCCCTTCCGCCGTGGCTAGAACACGTTCTAGTCAATATAGCCCCGGCGTGCCGATTCCGCGTCGATCCACGTTCCGCGCTTGAAAGTTCGATGCACCTAAATCTATAGTGCGGAGATACGAATCAGCAGGTAGATCCCCGCGACCACGATCAGGAGCTCCGTGAGCATCGAGGCCCCCAGCCCTCTCCTCCCGCGCCGCAGGCCCCGCAAGGGCAGTCTCCGGACGGTCGCGCTCCTCGGACCTGCCTTCGTGGCGGCCATCGCGTACGTCGACCCCGGCAACGTCGCCGCCAACCTCACCGCGGGCGCGAAGTACGGGTACCTGCTCGTCTGGGTCCTCGTGCTCGCCAATGCCATGGCCGTGCTGGTGCAGTACCTGTCCGCCAAGCTCGGCCTCGTCACCGGCAAATCGCTGCCCGAGATGCTGGGCACGCGTCTTCGGACCGGCAACCGCCGTGCGTTCTGGTTGCAGGCGGAAGCGATGGCGATCGCCACCGATGTGGCCGAGGTCATCGGCGGCGCGATCGCGCTCAACCTCCTGTTCGGCGTCCCCCTGTTCGTCGGCGGTCTCATCACGGGCGTCGTGTCGATGGGCATCCTGTCGATCCAGAGCCGCCGCGGTCAGCGAACGTTCGAGTTCGTCGTGATCGGGCTCCTCACGATCATCACCGTCGGGTTCCTCACCGGCCTCGCGTTCACCGACGTGTCGGGCCCGGACGCACTCGCCGGTCTCGTTCCTCGGTTCGAGGGGACCGAGACGGTACTGCTCGCCGCAAGCATGCTCGGCGCCACCGTGATGCCGCACGCGATCTACCTCCACAGCGCTCTCGCCCGCGACCGGCACGGGAACGACCTCGAAGGCCCCCGCCTCGCGCGACTGCTGAGGGTGACGAAGTGGGACGTGGTCGGGGCGCTGATCGTGGCGGGCGCGGTGAACATCGGCATGCTGCTGCTCGCCGCGTCGGCCCTGCGCGGCATTCCCGGCACCGATTCGATCGACGGCGCGCACGCCGCCATCCAGAACTCGCTCGGCCCCACGGTCGCGGTCATCTTCGCCGTCGGCCTGCTGGCGTCCGGCCTGGCCTCGACGTCGATCGGCTGCGCGGCCGGCTCCGAGATCATGTACGGACTGCTGTCGATGCGCATCCCGTTGCTACTGCGCCGGGTGGTCACCCTCATCCCCGCGCTGGTCGTGCTGGCGGCCGGCGTCGACCCCACGTTCGCGCTCGTCCTCAGTCAGGTGGTCCTCAGCCTGTGCATCCCGTTCGCGGTGATCCCGCTCGTGCGGATGACGTCGGACCGCGACCTGATGGGCGTCCACCGCAACGCGACGGCCACCACGGTCGCCGCGTGGGTGGCGGCGTCGCTGATCGTCGTGCTCAACGTGTCGCTGCTGTGGCTGACGTTCACGGGGTCGAACTGATCACTCGTGCCGCGGCGCTCCGGACACGACGCGCTGCAGGGCCTGCAGGTCCTCCGACAGCATCCGGAACATCCAGTAGGCCCCGAGAAACGCGACGACGCTGCCGACGCACAGGACGCGGAGCGCGACGATGACGCGGGGCATGTCCTCCGGGGGAATGAACGTGGCACCCGCGACCCCGAGCAGCGGCACGGCGGCGGCCGCGGCGAGGAAGAACGTGCTGCGCCGCCCCAGCCGTCCCAGCATTCGGGCGTCCGAGGCGCTGATCTCGCCGTGTCGCAGGAAGACCGGGTAGAGGCAGCGCACGGCGTAGAAGTTCACGAAGAAGAACGGGTAGACCACGGCGATCGCCCCGCAGACCAGCTGGGACGCGGTGAAGTGGACGACGGTGTTCCACGGAACCTCACTGCCGCTCACCTCCAGTGTGATCGGCACGATGATGCCGGTGACCACCCACAGCCCGAGGCACAGCAGGGCGCACCGCTGACCGAGCAGCAGGGTGTCCTTGCGGGCGCGGGCGAGTTGAACGCCGGAGTACACCCGCCCCCGGCGCAGACCAGCCGCCACCACCGTCAGGTAGATCACCATCGACACGGTGCCCGCGGTCCCGATGAGGAATGCGATCGTGTAGTCGATCCGGGTGATCCGCACGAAGTTCTCCTGCGCGCCGGGCGGCAGCTTGCTGATGATCAGGGCGCTGTTGTGGTGGTAGCTGTAGAGGATGGCCAGAAAGTTGGGAACGGCGATGGCCAGGAACATGATCGGGTGCGTCCACCGGCGCATCCGCAGGCGCCAGCTCCCCGGCGGCGGGTCGACCAGATCGCGGGCGTGCGCGTCGAGGCAGACGTCGAGTTGCTGGGCGAGTTCGGCGCCGGAGGAGTACCGGTCCTTCGGGTCCGGCGCCAGCGATTTCAGCAGCACGCGCCGCAACGCGTTCGGGCAGTCGGCGGGCAGTTCGCCTGCGGCCGGTTCGTCGTTCCCCCGGCGCCGGGCGAGCATCGCGTCGAGGGTGGTGCGGTCGCCGGGCGGGCGGGAGTGCAACTCGGCGTCACTGTCGTCGAAAGGTCTTGCGCCGGTCAGCAACTCCCACAGGACGACGGCGAGCGAGTACAGGTCGCTGCGGGTGTCGAGGTCGGCGGGGGTGCCCGGCCGGTCCGGGTGGATCGCCTCGAGCTGCTCCGGGGACATGTAGGCCAGCGAGCCGCCGAAGTAGGCGACCGGGCTGGCACCGGCGAGGTTGCCGCTGAAACTGATGTTGAAGTCGGCGAGCTTCGGGGCGCCCTCCGCCGTCAGCAGCACGTTGGCCGGCTTGACGTCGCGGTGCAGCACGCCGTGCGCGCCCGCGTAGTCGAGCGCCTGCGCCAGCCTCCGGCCGAGCCAGGCCACCGTCTCGGGCCACGTCAGCGTCGCGATCTCCTGGCGCACAGGAGATTCGCTGGGCCGGATCTCGCCCCTGCCGACCAGGGCGCGGTCGATCGCGTCCAGCAGCACGGCGCCGCTGCGCGCCTCCGGCGGCGTCTCCTGCACCCGCCCGACCACGTCGAGCAGCGTTCCCCCCGGCACGTACTGCATGTACAGCAGGCGCAGGTCGCGGCCCGCGAGAAGTCGCTGATCGAAGACCCGGACGATGTAGTCGTGGTCGAACTGGGCCAGGGTCTGCGGTTCAGTGCCGTGATCCTCGGAGATCTTCACCGCGACCATCCTCTGCAGCGACCGCTGCCGGGCGAGGAACACCCGCGCGAACGCGCCCCGGCCGAGGAGGGTCACGAGGTCGAAGTCGTCGATTCGCCTGCCGACCTCGAGATCGTCGAGCGCGCCGGCGTTCCCCGCGGACACCGTCGACGCCTGCTCCCCGCGGTGGAGCAGGGTGCTCTGGTATTCGCCGGTGCCGAGCAGTTCTTCGAGTTCGCCCGCCTGCGCCGGAAAGCTCAGCGTGTACTCGTTCGCCTCGACCGACTCGCCGCTGCGCCGCCGGATGTGGAATTCCTCGTACAGCAGGTCCGGTGGCAGCGGCCACCGTCGTAGTTCGGGCAGTTCCTCGCAGTATTGCGCCAGCCGTTTCGGGTGGTCGCCGCGCAGCCAGCGCTTCTCCAGGTCGACCTTGATCAGTTCGATGAGCGTGACCCGGCGAAGGGCCGGGGACGCGGGCAGGTAGGCGACCAGATCGGGCGCGGACGACGAGGACTCCCAGGCACTGGCGAAGCGCGCGACGGCGTCGCCGACCGCCGTGTCCGACACCCAGGCCTGCTCGGAAGCGGCCGGTGAACCTCGCCGGGAGGGCATGGAAGCCATGGTAGCTGGCCACACCCGTTCGACTACTGCAGTTCCGACACCGGGGTCGACGGGTCGATGGTGACGCCGATCCGCGTCAGATTGCCGTGCAGCACTTGCCAGATCGACACCTCGAGGAACTCGGCGAGGTCGTCGCTGCCGAGCGCCGACTGGGGGTTGCTCAGCCACCGGTTGACGCTGGCGTCGACCAGTCCCACCAACCCGAACGCCAGCGACTCGGCCAGGTCCGAGTTGCCGGCGACCGCGTCGAGGACCGTCGCGAGCAGGCCCGACAGCTGGAGCGCGATCGCGGTCTTCGTGCCCGTCACCACGCGCGAGCCGGTGGTGCGCCTGCTCGGCGATCCGGTGCCGAGGAACTGGTGGAGTCGCGGGTATTCCACGATCCACCGCAGGTACGTCTCGACCGCGCGGGCGATCGCCTCGCCGACGGTCCCCTCGGGGGTCAACGTGGGTGCGAGGTCCGCCATCAGTCGTTCGATGATGCGGCCGCGCAACTGCTCGTCGAGGTCGCCGCGATCGGTGAAGATCCGGTAGACCACCGACCGCGGCACGTCGGCGCGGTTCGCGATCTGCTGGACGCCCACGTCGGGGCCGTCCTCGTTGATGGCCTCCATCGCGGCGTCGAGAATCCGGCTGCGGCGTTCCGCCTTGTGGTCCTCCCAGCGCGTGGCGCGGCCGTCACCCTGGGGCGACGCGGCGGTTTCCACTTTGTCCGGCATCGCTCATACGTTACCCATCCGACTGTTGACTGGACAGGACGTCTCACATACTTTGGTGAGACAGGGTGTCACACACACATTTTTCCGGACTCAGGGAGCCGCAATGGGTAACAGGGTGTTCGTCGTCGGCGTCGGGATGACGAAATTCGAAAAACCGGGTGCACGCGAGTGGGACTACCCCGACATGGCGCGGGAGGCGGGCGGCCGCGCGCTCGAGGACGCGGGCGTCGAATACGGCCTCGTGGAGCAGGCGTACGTCGGCTACGTGTACGGCGAATCGACGTCCGGGCAGCGGGCCGTCTACGAACTCGGCCTCACCGGCATCCCCATCGTCAACGTCAACAACAACTGTTCGACGGGATCGACCGCGCTCTTCCTCGCCACCCAGGCGGTCCGCAGCGGTCACGTCGACTGCGCCCTCGCGCTGGGCTTCGAGAAGATGCAGTCCGGTTCGCTCGGATCCACGTACGACGACCGGGAACAGCCGATGATGCGTCACCTCCTCGCGCTCGCCGAACTGCAGGAGTTCGCGATGCCGCCCGCCCCGTACATGTTCGGGGCCGCAGGCAAGGAGCACATGGAACGGTTCGGGACCACGGCGGAACAGTTCGCCAGGATCGGCGTGAAGAACCACCGCCACTCACAGAACAACCCGTACGCCCAGTTCCAGGACGAATACACGCTCGACGAGATCCTCGGCTCGAAGCAGATCTACGGGCCGCTCACCAAACTGCAGTGCTCCCCCACCTCGGACGGCTCCGTCGCCGTCGTCGTGGTGAGCGAGAAGTTCGTCGACGAGCACGACCTCGCCGCGCAGGCCGTGGAGATCGTCGGCCAGTCCATGGTCACCGACCTCCCGAGCACGTTCGAGGACCGCAGCGCGATCAGCCTGGTCGGCGCCGACATGACCCGCACGGCCGCGGCCCGGGTGTACGAACAGGCAGGCATCGGCCCGGACGACATCGACGTCATCGAACTCCACGACTGCTTCTCCACCAACGAACTGCTGACGTACGAGGCGCTCGGCCTGTGCGGCGAGGGCGAGGGCGGCAAACTCGTCGACAACGACGACACCACGTACGGCGGCCGCTGGGTGGTCAACCCGTCCGGCGGCCTCATCTCCAAGGGACACCCGCTCGGCGCCACCGGACTCGCCCAGTGCAGCGAACTCACCTGGCAACTCCGGGGCACGGCCGACAAGCGGCAGGTCGACGGCGCCGCGGTCGCACTGCAACACAACATCGGCCTCGGCGGCGCCGTCGTGGTCACCGCCTACCGCGCACTCTGACACTTCCTCTTCCACAGTCTCTTTCACCTCGAGCACCAGGAGTACATCATGGCTTCCGTTTCCGTCGCAGCGTCCCTTCCCGCCTCCCCCGACAAGGCATGGGACGCATTGTCCGACCTGTCCCGCTGGGAGGAGTGGCTCACCATCCACCAGTCCTGGAAGAGCGAGATCCCCACCGAGGTGGCACTCGGATCGAAGTTCACCGAGGTCGTCTCCGTGATGGGCATGGCCAACAAGATCGAGTGGACCGTCACCGAGGTGCAGGTGCCCGAGATGGTGAAGATCTCCGGCACCGGGATGGCCGGCGTGACCGTCGAATTCACCCTGAAGGTCGAAGCGGACGGCGCCGGATCCACGGCGATCATCGACGCGAGTTTCACCGGCACCATGATCGTCGGCCCCATCGGCAAGGCCGTCGCCAAGAACGCCAAGGCAGATCTGGAGGCGTCCCTCGCGGGGTTCGCCGACATGGTGGGCTGATCCGCGCATGACCACCCCCACAGTCGAATTCGACACGAGCGGCCTCGGAGAGTGGACCGATCCGCAACGGTTCGAGGTCACCGCCGAGCGCATCGCCGACTACGCCGCGGCCACCAACGATCCCATCGACCGCCACCTCGCGGGCGAGGTCGCTCCCCCGGTGTTCGCCGTGGTCCCCGCGTTCACGTCGATGGCGCCGGCCGCACTGTCCGTCGCCCCGGTCGAACTGCTCATGAAACTCGTGCACGGCGAGCAGGATTTCCATTTCCACCGCCCGATCCGGCCCGGCGACAACCTCGTGGTTCGTGCGAAGCCGATCGGTTTCGAGGGTCGCGCAAACGGATCCACCGTCGTCGTCTACGTCGAAACCGTCACGGACGACGGCGAACTGGTCAACGAGCAGTGGATGACCGCGTTCTTCCGGAAGGTCGACGCGGGAGCAGGCCTCGGCGAACAGGCGCCCGCACACCGATTCGACGAGACCCTGCGCGGGCAGGCCCCCGCCGCGTCGATCACCCAGCACATCGACGAGGACCAGACATTCCGGTACTCGCCCGCCTCCGGCGACCCGATGCCGATCCACCTCGACGACGAGATCGCCCGGATGTCCGGTCTTCCCGGAATCATCAACCACGGCCTGTGCACCATGGCGTTCACGTCGTGGGCGGCGCTCACCGAACTCGCCGACGGCAGGGTCGAACGCCTCCGCCGTCTCGCGGTGCGGTTCGCGAAACCCGTACTGCCCGGACAGGACATCGCCACGCAGTTCCGGCAGGTCGCCGAATCCACCGGCGGGGCGGTGTCGTACGCCTACGAGACCGCCGTCGGCGACGAACTCGTCATCAAGGACGGCCTCGCCGTCATCGCGGACACAGAAACCTAGGAGTACGCACATGGGAACACTCGACGGACGGGTTGCCGTCGTCACCGGCGCCGGACGCGGAATCGGCCGGGAGCACGCACTGCTCTTCGCACGTGAGGGCGCTGCCGTGGTCGTCAACGACCTCGGCGGCGCCAACGACGGCACCGGTGCGGACGCCGGCCCGGCGCAGCAGGTGGTCGACGAGATCGTCGCCGCGGGCGGCAGGGCGGTCGCGAACACCGACGACGTCGCGTCCTGGGACGGCGCCGAAGCGCTCGTGAGCCAGGCGGTGAGCGAGTTCGGCCGGCTCGACGTCCTCGTCAACAACGCGGGCATCCTGCGGGACGCGTTCATCGCGGGCATGACCGAAAGTCAGTGGGACGCCGTCATCGCCGTGCACCTCAAGGGCCACGCCGCGACGCTGCACCACGCGGCCGCGTACTGGAAGGCACGGACCAAGGCGGGCGACACCGTGAACGCGTCCGTGATCAACACCGCGTCGGCGTCCGGCACGTTCATGCCCAACGCCGGTCAGGGCAACTACGGCGCCGCGAAGGCCGGTATCGCCGCACTCACCCTGGTCGCCGCGGACGAACTCGAGCGCTACGGCGTACGGGTCAACGCGATCGCCCCGATCGCCCGCACCCGGCTCACACTGGCCACCCCCGGTATGGGCGCGCTGTTCGCCGAGGAGGTGCCGGAGGGCGAGTTCGACGCGTTCAGCCCCGCCAACATTTCCCCGCTCGTCGCCCGGCTCGCCGATGCGAACTGCAAGATCACCGGCAAGGTGTTCGCCGTGCAGGGCGGGGCCATCTCCGAACTCGCCGGCTGGCACGACGTCACGACCATCGAGAGCGACGGCCCGTGGACCGTCGCCGACCTCGCCGACCGACTCGGCTGAAGGGCTCCGACATGGCCAAGAACACGTACGAGCTCGGGCTCGGACTGACCGAGGAGCATCGGGCCCTCGCCGACTCGGTCCGCTCCTTCGCCGAACGCACCATCACCTCCGATCACGTCCGGTCCGCGGTCGAGTCCACGAGCGAGGACAAGTTCCCGCCGTTCTGGGATGCGCTGGCCGGCCAGGATCTGCTGGGTCTGCACGTCGCGGAGGACAAGGGCGGTCACGGCGCCGGGCTCCTCACGCTGGCGGTGGCGCTCGAGGCACTGGGGCGCACGGTCGCTCCGGGCCCGTTCGTCCCGACCGCGTTGTCCGCCGCCCTCGTGGCGGCCGCGGATTCCAAGGTCGGCATCGAACTGCTCCCCGGTCTCCTCGACGGATCACGCACCGCCGCAGTCGCGCTGGGCCGCCCGCTCGACGCGGCGGCGCACGACGGCGGATACCGCGTCACCGGTGTCGCGGACGCCGTCCTCGGCGGCGAACACGCCGACACCCTGCTGCTCCCGATCGCCGTCGGCGACGACGTCCGCTGGGCCGTCGTCGATTCCGCGGACGTCACCGTCACGGTGCAGGACGGCATCGACGTGCTCCGCGGCTCGGCACGGATCACCGCCGACGACGTCCGGGTGGGCACCGACCGGATCCTCGACGGACTCACCGAGCAGCGCGTCCGCTCCCTGGCCACCGTCGTCCTCGGCGCGGAGGCGCTCGGTGTGATGTCCTGGTGCGTGTCCACCGCATCGGAGTACGCGCAGACCCGCGTGCAGTTCGGGCGTCCGATCGGCCAGTTCCAGGGCGTCAAGCACAAGTGCGCGCACATGGGCATCGCGCTGGAGAAGGCGCGCGCGGTGCTGTGGGACGCCGCGTCCGCCCTCGACAGCGGTGACGACACCGCCGATTTCGCCGCGGACATCGCCGCCGTCATCGTCCCGGATGCCGCGGTGCAGTGCGCGCAGGACTGCATCCAGGTCCACGGCGGCATCGGATTCACCTGGGAGCACGACGCGCACCTGTACTACCGCCGCGCACTGGCGATCCGGGGGCTCCTCGGCACCCGCGAGGAGCGGGCCACCCGTGTGGCCGACCAGTCGCTCGCCGGCACGGCCCGCACGTCCGAACTGGAACTGCCGGCCGAGGCCGAGACGATCCGCGCCGAGGTGCGGGCGGCACTCGTCCCGCTGGCCGGCCTCGACGAGGACGACCAGTTGATCGCGCTCGGCGACGGCGGCTGGGTGCAGCCGCACCTGCCGAAGCCGTACGGGCGCAGCGCGTCCCCGCTCGAGCAGATCGTCATCGCGCAGGAGATCAGGACGGCGGGCATCCCGATGCCGCAGTTGCTGATGGGCGGCTGGGCGGTGCAGGCCGTCGTCGCCCACGGCACCGACGCGCAGAAGCGGGATCTCGCCGTCCCCACACTCCGGGGGGACCTGGTGTGGTGCCAGCTGTTCAGCGAGCCGGGGGCCGGTTCCGACCTCGCGTCGCTGACGACGAAGGCCGAGAAGGTCGACGGCGGCTGGACGGTGACCGGGCAGAAGATCTGGACCACGGTCGCGCAGTTCTCCGACTGGGCCATGCTGATCGCCCGCACCGACCCGTCCAAGCCGAAACACGAGGGCATCACGTACTTCGTGCTGGATATGTCGACGCCGGGCGTGACCGTCCGGCCGCTGCGCGAGATGACCGGGTCGGCCCTGTTCAACGAGGTCTTCCTCGACGACGTGTTCATCCCCGACGAGAACGTGGTCGGGAACGTGAACGACGGCTGGAACGTGGCGCGCACGACCCTCGCAGGCGAGCGGGTGGCGCTGAGCCAGAAGATGGAGGCCTACGCCACCGACAAGGATCTGCTGCAGTTCGCCCGCGGCCGGGACCTCGGCCCGCTGGGCCGGTTCCGCGTCGGCGAACTGGTCGCGGAGAGCCAGGCCGTCGACCTGATCGGCTCCCGCATCGTGCTGAAGCAACTGTCGGGGACCGACGTGAGCACCACGTCGAGCGTCGGCAAGCTGCTGGGCATGGGGCTCGGACAGTCGATCGCGGAGTTCGTCGTCGCCGAACTCGGTATCGCCGGCGCCGTGAGCATTCCGGGTGAGCCGAGCGACAAGGCGATGGAGCAGTTGATCGCCGGCCGCGCCACCACCATCTACGGCGGCACCACCGAGGTGCAGCTCAACGTGATCGGCGAACGGATGCTCGGACTGCCCCGCGACGCGCAGGGCGTGTCGTGACCGGCGGGCCGCTGAGCGGGCTGACCGTCGTCGAGATCGCGAGTCTCGCGCCCGCGCCGTTCGGGTGCATGATCCTCGCCGATCTCGGTGCGGACGTGATCCGGGTGGAACGGGCCGGCGACGGTGGCACCGGGTTGATGGCGCCGTCGGGGGTGCTCGACCGCGGGCGACGGTCGATCGCGGTGAACCTGCGCACCCCGGAGGGACTCGAGGCGGTGCTGCGACTCGTCGACGACGCCGACATCCTCGTCGAGGGATTCCGTCCCGGCGTCGCGGAACGCCTCGGCATCGGTCCCGACGACTGCCTGGCCCGCAACCCCGCCCTGATCTACGGGCGGATGACGGGCTGGGGCCAGGACGGTCCGCTGGCACCGCGGGCCGGGCACGACATCAACTACATCGCGCTCGCGGGCGCGCTCGACCCGATCGGGCGCGCCGGCGAGCGGCCGGTGCCGCCGCTGAACCTGTTGGGCGACTTCGGCGGTGGGGGTCTGATGTTGACGATGGGAATCCTGGCCGCGCTGCACGAGCGCACGCGGTCGGGCCGCGGTCAGGTGGTGGACGTGTCCATGGTCGACGGCGCCGCGCTGCTGACGGCGTTCGTTCACGGGATGAACGCCGCCGGGCTGTGGCAGGACGGTCGCGGGCAGAACGTCCTCGACGGGGCCGCCGCGTTCTACGACACCTACGAATGCGCCGACGGCCTGCACGTGGCGGTCGGTTGCGTCGAACCGCACTTCTACGGCGAACTCCTCGACGTGCTCGGGTTGTCGGGCGAGGAGCTGCCGTTGCAGTACGACCTCGATGCGGCGCCGGAACTGAAGGCGCGGCTCGCGGAGATGTTCGCGACCCGCCCGCGGGACGAATGGGCGGCGCTGTTCGCCGATTCCGACGCGTGCGTGTCGCCGGTCCTCTCGCCGTGGGAGGCGCACGAGCATCCCCACAACACGGAGCGAGAGACGTTCGTCGAGGTGGGCGGCATCCGCCAGCCCGCGCCGGCGCCGCGCTTCAGCCGCACCCCGGCGCCGGTTCCCCGTCCCGCCCCGCGGCCGGGGCAGGACACGGACGCGATCCTCGCGCGAGCCGGCTACGACGCTGCCGCCATCGGGAAACTGCGCTCGGCGGGCGCCGTCGAATAGGCGACGGGGACCTATCCGCGATCGGTGCCCGGCGGGAAGCCACCGGTCGCGATGGGTCCCCACTCGTCGATGGTGATCCGGATGAGGCTTTTGTTCTGCTTCCGCATGGCGTCCCGGTACTCGTCCCAGTCGGGGTGCTCGCCGGAGATGCCGCGGAAGTACTCCACCAGCGGTTCGAGTGCGTCGGGCAAATCCAGTACCTCGGCCGTGCCGTCGATCTGCACGTAGGCGCCGTTGAACTCGTCGGACAGCACGCACACGCTCACGGCGGGGTCGTGCCGCACGTTCGCGGCCTTCGCGCGCTGCGGGTAGGTGGAGACGACGATCCGGCCCTCCGAGTCGAGTCCCGACGTCACCGGGGAGATCTGCAGGCCGCCCGAGCGTTTCCGGGTGATCAGCACGCTGCGGTGGCGCGGGCGGACGAAGTCGAGCAACTCTTCCCTCGTGACACGGTCTGCGGTGGCGACGGCCATGGTGCACCTCTCCTCTGCTGCGGTGGCGGTTCTTCCCGGACTCACCTTAGGCCCCGGGCAGTCCTCAGACGTCTGAGGACTATGCTAGCGTCGGCGCATGGCCGGACGTCCCACCCTCCGCAGCGGACCGCTGGTCCCCCAGCTCGAGGAACTCCTCACCGCCCGGATCCGGGACGGCGAGTGGACGCTCGGCAGCCGCATCCCCAGCGAGGCCGAACTGGCCACCGAACTGGGTGTCGGCCGGTCCTCCGTCCGTGAGGCCGTTCGGCTGCTCGCCCGCGACGGCCTGCTCGACGTGCGGCACGGCGTCGGCACGTTCGTCGCGCAGCCCCCCACCAGCGGTGCGGGACTCGGGACGCTGCTGCGCCGCGCCCGGCTGCTCGAGGTGTACGAGGTGCGGCGCGCCCTCGAGATCGAGGCCGCCCGGCTCGCCGCGGAACGCGCGCGCCCCGAGGACCTCCAGCGGCTGCGAGAACAGCTGTCCACCCGGCACGACAGCACCACCGCACCGACCGCCGTCTTCGTCGCTGCCGACCTCGACTTCCACGCCGCGATCCTGGAGATCGCCGGCAACACCATCCTGTCCGCCCTGTTCGAGTCGATCCGGCCGCTCCTCGTCGACGCGCTGGCCGAACTCGTCGACCACGAACCGGGACGGCCCGACACCAGCTGCGCCCACGACGATCTGGTGCGCGCACTGGAAGCCGGCGACGCCGAGGCGGCCGTCGCCGCCACCGCCGCCAACCTCGACCCGACCATGTCGATTCTGCGGAAAGGCGGAAATCAGTGACCACCCCGGATTCGGTCGTCAGCATCGAGAACGTCGACCTCGTGCGGAGCGGACGGTATCTGCTCAGCGACATCAGCCTCCGCATCGAACGCGGGCAGCACTGGGTGCTGCTCGGCGCGAACGGCGCGGGAAAGAGCACGATGCTGAGCATGCTCGGCGCGGTCGCGCACCCGACGCACGGCACCGTCCGCGTCCTCGGCCACCAGCTGGGCCGGGTCGACATGCGCGAGTTGCGCGCCCACATCGGGCACGTGAACCCGCGATACCGGATCGACGCGCCGCTGACGGTGCGCGACGTCGTGCTCACCGGCCTCACCAACACACCCGATTTCGTGCCGCGGTGGTCGCCGTCCGCGGAGCAGATCGCCCGCGCCGACGAGCTCGTCGCCTCCCTCGGCATGCAGAAGCACTCGGACGCCCTGTGGCCCAACCTGTCCCAGGGTGAGCGCGGCCGCGCCCTCATCGCACGGGCCCTGATGGCGGAACCGCAACTTCTCCTGCTCGACGAGCCCGCCACCGGACTCGATCTCGCGGCGCGCGAACAACTCCTCACCGCACTCGACGAACTGCGCGAACAGTACCCGAGCCTCGCCAGCATCCTCGTCACCCACCACCTCGAGGAAATCCCCACCACCACGACCCACGCCGTTCTCATCCGCGACGGACGGGTGATCGCGCAGGGCGCCGTCGCGGACGTTCTCACCACCGCCACCATCAGCGAATGCTTCGACCACCCCATCGAGATCCACCGGCAACGCGGCCGGTGGATCGCGCAGACGCGGGTGCCCGAGCCGGTCGGTTAGCCGCCGGCGCGGTGCACACTGGGGGTATGGCCCGAGGCGACCACCCTCAGCGCACCCCGTTCTACGGTGTCGTGCTCATCGTCGTCGCACTGGCGGCGGCGATGATCGTGAACCGCATCGCCCCCACCTGGGTGCAGATACCGGTTTACGTCCTCGCCGTACTCGCCGCGATGGCCGGCTTCGTCATGACGTTCCGGGACCTGTCGTGAGCGGACGCGCATCCCGCCCTCCCACAGCCGCGCAGGTTTTGGTCAGATTCCCGCGCAATTGCGTGTGATTCCAGCAAATCGGTCCGCAAACAGCGCACGGGGACCCGGCTACTCGCACGAGCCGACGGGGTGCGCGGCCAGCAGTTCCTTCGCGCGACTGCGGGCCGCGTTGTACTCGTACCACGCCGATTCGCCGCTCACCTGCCGGTCGAGTCGGTACAGGGCGCAGGACCGTTCCGGTTCGGGCAGCCGATCGAGGGCGGGGACGGCGTCGACGGACAGCGAACCGAGGTAGCTCACGTCGATTCGCCCGGTGTCGCCGAACCGCTCCACGTTCTTCCTGGCCACGTACGCGTCCGGGTCGATCGCGGCGACCAGCAGCACCCCGCCCACCGCGGAGGCCAGGACGGCGCGCGGCAGCCACCGCCCCGACAACCGCACACCCGCCGCGATCAGCAGCACGAACACCAAGCCCAGCCACAGTTCCGTCACCAGCACCGTCACCCGCAGTCGCGTGTACCCGTACTGGCTCTCGTACAACGACATCCGGTGGATCGCCGACGCGACGACGACGAGCGACAAACCGCAGAGCAGTCCGAGCAGCACCCGCACGAGCACCCGGTCCGCGACCTCCAGCCGCGACGCCTTCCGCACCGCGACCGCGATCACCAGCAGTGTCAGTGCGGTCACCGCCAGCAACTGCCAGAAACCCTGTCGCGCGTATTCGGCGTATGTCAGGTCCGCGGTGGTCAGCACGTGCGTGTTCCCGCCGAACAGCACCGTCAGCTGCACTGCGACGAATCCGAGGAACAGCAGATCCAGCAGGGCCAGCGGAATCGCCCACTCCCACCGGGCAACCGGGCGCCCCGGCCGCGGGGCGAGCGCGTCGAGGCGGGGTGTTCTCCGCAGCAGGTACGCGGCGCCCAGGGTCCCGCCGCACACCAGAACACCGAGCACGAACCGCCCGAACGGATTCGACACGTGGACGGTCGGTGCGGCCCGGCCGAGCAGGGCGGCGAAACCCGCGTCCGCGCCGGCGAACAGCGCACCGAACACCAGCAGCAGCACGACGGTCACGGCGGCGACCCCGAACACCCGGCCCACCGGCACCGTCCCGGTCGCGTGCCAGCGTCGCGCACCCCGGCGCGTCCACCGCACCACCCGCAGCGGGGTGAACCACAACGCGAACGACCCTGCGGCCAGGCCCGTCCACGTGCGTCCGCCGACGAGGGCGAACGACCCGACCACCCAGCTCAACGCCACACAGACCGCGGCGAGCCAGCCGGCACCGCGCACGCTGAGCACCGCCAGCAGGGCGAGGGCGCCGAGGATCGCGGCGGCCTGCGCGGGTGTCGGCAGCGTTCTGCGTGTCGCGAACACGGCGGCCGCGACCGCGGCACCGGTCAGGACGTACCCCAGACCGACCACCGTGACCTGCAGGGTCAGGGCTGGGACGACACCCGCCGCCACAGCCGCGAGCACGATCGGGCGCGGCGCCATCGACGTCCGATCGCGGCGCCAGGCTTGTCTCGGCCAGAAGTCGCGCCGGGTGGGCGCTACGGGTTGCGGGGGTGCGATGGTCATGGATCCCTCCCTGGTTGTCGCTGCCGGATGACGGCAGGGGTCATCGCGGGACGTCGTCGTCCCAGTTGTGAAGCTGTGGTCAGGCGGCGGGCAGACGCACCCGGATGCAGCAGCCCTCGGCCGTGTCGAGAACCTCGATGTGGCCGTCGTGGAGATCCACCGCCCACCGGGCGATGGCGAGGCCGAGGCCCGTCCCGCCGTCGGTGGAGCCACCGCGGGTGAACCGCTCGAACACCCGGGACCGCTCGCCGGGTGCGATACCGGGGCCGTCGTCCTCCACCTCGAGCACCACGCCGCCGGCGTCCGGCCGGGCACGGACCACCACCTCGGTACGGGCGGGGCCGTGCCGGAACGCGTTGTCCACCAAGTTCGCCACCACCTGGTGCAGTCGCGCGGTGTCGGCGTCGGCGCGCAGGTGCGGCGGCTGAACGTCGACGGTCACCCGCCGGGGATCCTCCGACTGCCGCACCACGTCGTCGAGGAATTCGCGGACCGGGAAGATCTCCCGCTCGAGTTGCACCGCACCGCCTTCCACCCTCGACAGGTCCAGCAACTCGGCGACGAGGCGGCCGAGCCGCTCGGTCTGATCGAGCGCGACCCGCATCCGGGCGGGGTCGGGCGCCTCCACTCCGTCGACGACGTTCTCGAGCAGTGCCTGCAGAGCGGAGATCGGGGTGCGCAGTTCGTGCGAGACGTTGCCGATCAGTTCGCGTCGATACCGGTCGGCGGCCTCGAGATCCTCGGCCATCTGGTTGAACGCGCGGGCCAGTTCCCCGATCTCGTCGCGCGACGTCGACCGCACCCGGCGCGAATAGTCGCCGGTCGCCATCGCCCGGGCGGCGGCCGTCATCGACCGCAGCGGAGACGTCATGCCGTGCGCGAGGATCTGCGTCACGGCCAGCGACACCAGCAACGCCAGGACGAGCGCGTACCGGAACGGCCAGCGAGCAGTCACCCAGAACATCAGCGACGCGAAGAACAGCGCCGCCACGACGAGAAGACCCGTCTTCACCTTGAACGATCGCAGCGGATCGAGAGGTCGGGGCATCCTGTCCAGGATCCGGCCCGCGGTCACCGCTGCACGTCCAGTGCGTAGCCGACGCCGTGCACGGTGCGGATCAGGTCGCCGCCGAGTTTCCGGCGCAGCGCCTTCACATGACTGTCGACGGTCCGGCTACCCGCCCCGTCGCCCCACCCCCACACCTCGGCGAGGAGCGATTCCCGGGCAATCGCTGCCCGCGGACGAGAAGCGAAATAGGCGAGCAGATCGAATTCGGTTCGTGTCAGGTGAATTTCGTCGGCTCCGCGCCGGACGCGACGCTCGACGAGGTCCACCTCGAGGTCGCCGACCGCTAGTCCGCCCGGTTCGGCAGGCGCGGTCTCGTGGGCGCGATCGGCCCGTCGCAGCAGTGCGTGCACCCGCGCCACCAGCACCCGCATGCTGAACGGTTTGCTCAGGTAGTCGTCGGCGCCCACGCCGAGACCGATCAGCATGTCCGTCTCGTCGGCGCGCGCGGTGAGCATCAGCACCGGAACGGGCCGCGACGCCTGGACGCGCCGGCAGACCTCGAGACCGTCGAAACCCGGCAGCATCACGTCCAGCACCAGCACGTCGGGCGACGAGGCCTCGCACACCGCGACCGCGGCGGGACCGTCCGACGCCGTCACGACGTCGAAGCCTTCCGCACGCAACCGCGCCGCGACCGCCTCGCGGATCGTCGCCTCGTCGTCGACGACGAGCACTCTTCGCTGGCTCATTCCCCGACTGTATTGCGCGCACGTGCGGATCCCGGGCAGAGCCTGTGAAGATTCTGTGCAGGTTTGCCCCCGACAACACCGCGGGGTGGTGGATCCGCACCCTGGGGTGCCTGTCGAACGCCCCGGCCGCGGCGCAAGGTTGTTCTATCAGCCCAGCTAGACACCCCAATCCATCGGAGGCACCCCATCGTCCACACCGCAGCCCGCATCGCGATCGGCGCAACCGCCGCCCTCACGTTCTCCGTCGCAGGAGCCGCAGTGATCGTTCTCGCCGGTGGACATACCGAGGGAGCTCCAACCCCGAGCTCGGAGGGCGCCGTCTCGCAGCAGCAGCCGGCTCCGGCGATCGCACCGGCCCCGAGCCGGATCGTCGTCGCAGACCCCGGCTACTCCGTAGAACCAGTGGACCCCCGGTACTCGGTGGTCCCCGGGTACTCGGCAGAGCCCGGCGCTTCGGCCGACACCGAAACGCTCGCACCGGGACCGGGTGTCGTGCCGCCCGTCGCGGCGGCACCGCCCGTCGTCCGAGCACCGGTCGCCCAGCCGCCGGTTGCCCAGCCGCCCATCGCCCAGCCGCCCGTCGTCGCAGATCCGCCCGTCGTCGCAGACCCGCCCGTGGTCGCCGATCCGCCCGTCGTGGTCGACCCCGTTCGCCCGCCGAAGGGTCCGTTCGACGGACCGGGCCAGGTCGAGCCGGGCGTGCTCGAACCCGAAACCGATCCGTTCCCCGTCGGCGGCGGACCGAAGCCTGCCCCACCCGCTGCCCCGCAGTCGCCCGGCGGAGTCGGCCCCGTCGACGGCGGAACCGTCGTCGGCCCCTAGATCACCGGAGGAATTTCACACCATGTCCCACACCCAGACCCGCATCGCGATCGGCGCAGGCGCGGCGTTCGTCCTCTCCGTCGTCGGCGCGGCCGGGATCGCCGCGGCCGGCGGAACTGCGTCTCCGGCCGCCGACGTGAGTGTCACCGAACAGCACGGTGACGTGGACACGGAGTCCGCACCGCTGCCGGTCTTCACTCCCCCGGCGCTGAACACCCCGACGCAGGAGTCGCCCGGATCATTCGACACCGCGGCGGTGGACCCGTTCGAGCCGGCCCCCTGGCGGTATTAGGACTCCACCTCGACGTCCGCGGGTGCCTTGTCGTCTCTGAGCCCACGCCAGCTGGGGTGCCGCAGTCGTCGCGAGCCGGTCCAATCCATGAACCGCACCTCCGCGACGAGGGTGGGGGTCACCCACACGGCACCCTTGCGGTCGGCGGTGGGCAGGTCTTCGACGAACGGGCTGGTGTCCGTTTCGAGCGGGCCCAGGGTGGAAGCGAGGTCCTGCAGATCCCGTTCGGTGAACCCGGTTCCGACGCGCCCGATGTAGCGCAGGCCGTCGCCGTCGGGGACGCCGAGCAGCACCGAACCGATTCCGCTGGACCGCCCGCCCTGGCCGCGGCGCCACCCGCCGATCACGGCTTCCTGCGTGCGCCAGTTCTTCACCTTGATCCAGCTCGACCCCCGCTTGCCCGGCAGGTACACGGATTCGCGGCGTTTGGCCACCACACCTTCCCACCCCTTGCCGCGGCTCTCGTCCAGTGCTTCCTGCGCGGACCCGTGCAGTTGCGGGGGCACGTCCAGATCGTCGACCTTGGCCGCCAGCGCCTCGAGGACGCGGCGCCGATCGGTGTACTTCTTGCGCAGCAACGACACTCCGTCGAGGTACAGCACGTCGAACGCGAGGAAGTGCGGCTCGTTGCCCTGCTGCAGCAGGCCGAAGTTCGCGACACCCCGCTCGTCGAACGCGACCACTTCGCCGTCGAGGACCACCTCGTGGTCTTCGAGAGAATCTGCCAGCCAACCCAATTGTGCGTAGTCACGGGTCTTGTCGTTGCCCGCGCGGCTCGTCAACTTCAGCTCGCCGCCACTGATCTCGGCGATGACCCTGATGCCGTCCCACTTCCCTTCGAACGCCCACTCGTCGGCGTCGAGGCCGTCGAGGGTGCCGGGGGTCGCGAGCATCGGCGACAACCCGCGCGGCAGCTCCGACGACCGCGACCCGCCCGGGGTCTGATCCTTCATCAGATGCATCAGCCACTGGTCGCCCTTCGTGCGGATCAACGCGAACCGGCCGTCCACCTGCTCACCGTGCAACTGGACGATCACCTCGTCGTCCCGCCACTTCTCGGTGTCGTACGTTCCCGTGTCCCAGATGGTCATCCGGCCGCCCCCGTACTCGCCCTTCGGAATGCTCCCGGAGAACGTGAGGTACTCGAGCGGGTGATCCTCCGTGTGCACGGCCAGGCGGTTCTCCCCCGTCGTCGTCGGCACGTTCTTCGGCACCGCCCACGACACGAGAACCCCGTCCCGTTCGAGCCGCAGGTCGTAGTGGAGACGCCGGGCGTGATGTTCCTGGATGACGAAGCTGTTGCCCTCCCCCGGCTGCACCGTGTGCGGCATCGGCTCGGGTGTCCGCCCGGGATCACGCTTGCGGCGGTACTCGGCGAGGGCGGCGTCGTCCTCGAGCGGCGGATCGAGTCCGGCGAGCAGGTCGCCGTCCGACTCCCACCGTTCGAGCACCTCCTCGAACCTCAGCTGTCGGAGGTCGGGGTCGTCGAGTTCGTCCCAGCTGCGTGGCGCGGCGACGTACGGCTGGGAGCGCCCGCGCAGTGAGTAGGGGGCGATGGTGGTCTTGGACGGATTGTTCTGGCTCCAGTCGACGAAGACCTTGCCCGCGCGCACCGCCTTCGCCATGGTGGCGGTGACGAGTTCGGGGCGCAGCTTCTCCAGCCCCGTCGCCACCTGTTTCGCGACGGTCGACGCGCCCGAACCCTCCAGCTTCCGGTCGAGCGGCACGTACAGGTGAATGCCCTTGCTGCCGCTGGTGACCGGGTACGCCGTCCAGCCGAGGTTCGCGACCAGGTCGCGCACGGCCCGTGCCACCTCCGCACATTCGGCGAGTCCCACCCCGGGACCGGGGTCGAGATCGAAGACGATGCGGGTCGCCGGACCCCGGCGTGAGCCGTCGAACCGCCACTGCGGCACGTGCAGTTCGAGTGCGGCCTGCTGTCCCGCCCACACGAGGGCGGCGACCGAGTTCAGCAGCGGGTAGTGCACGGAACGGTCCGAGTGCGCGAGAGCACGGCGCTCGAGCCACCCCGGCGCGGAGGCCGCGAGATTTTTCTCGAAGAACGGCTCGCTGTCCACCCCGTTGGGCCAGCGTTTGCGGGTGGCGGGACGGTCCACGACGTGCGGGAGCATGGCCGGCGCGATCCGCGAGTAGTAGTCGATCACCTCGCCCTTCGCGGTGCCCGACTCCGGGTAGAGGACCTTGCCGAGGTTGGTCAGAGACAGGCGATGCCCGTTGATGGTCAGTTGCCGAGTTCCCGCCGTGGCCACGCGCACCTCCCTCCGCCAATACATACATATTGTGCGCCGCGCGGCCGCTTCGCTGGCCGGATCGCCACCCGCCAGGCAAGATGACGGGGTGCACCGAGGTCCCAAGACAGCCGTCGCCGCCATGTCCGCTGCACTGGCACTGCTCGCCGGATCCTGCTCCACCGACACCCCGTCGCAGGTCGACACACGGGCCGAGGCGTCGACGATTCCCGAAGCGTTCACCAAACTTCCGTCCACCCGGGCGGTCGGCGACTGCGCCCCGGGCAGCGGGGCCACCACGCACGACGGCGTCGTCACCATCGCCACCGACAGCCCGTCGTACCGGCCGTGGTTCGTCGACGGCGACCCGTCCAACGGCAAGGGCTACGAGGGCGCCGTGGCGCGGGAAGTCGTCGAAAAGCTCGGATACGGTCCGGACCAGGTGCAATTCGAGACCGTCGACTTCAACGACGCACTGGCGGCCGGTGAGAAGAACTTCGACTTCGCCATCGACCAGTTCACGATCGTCGACACCCGGCGCGAGACGGTCGATTTCAGTTCGCCCTACTACGCTGTCACGCAGTCGGTGCTGGCGCTGAAGAATTCACCGGCGGCGCGGGCCAAGTCGCTCGCCGACCTCGCACCGTTCCGCCTCGGGGCGCAGGTGGGGTCCACCAGTTTCGACGCCATCGCGCAGACGGTGCAACCCCGCCAGGCACCGGTCAGTTTCGCCACCACCGACGACGCCAAGGCCGCCCTGGCCGCGGGCGACATCGACGCGCTGGTGGTGGACATCCCGACCGGATTTCAGATCACCGCCAACGAGGTGAAGGACAGCGTCCTCGTCGGGCAGTTCCCGCGCCCGAACGCCGTCACCGAATTCTTCGGCCTCGTGTTGGAGAAGAACAGCCCGCTCACCGCGTGCGTTTCCGCCGCCGTCGATTCCCTCTACGCCGACGGAACATTGGACGCCCTTGCCGCCGAGTGGATCACCGACACCGGCGGCGCGCACGTCCTCGATTGATCAGGCGTACAGGTCGACGAACGTCTGCAGGGACTTCTCGATGTCGCCCTTCAGCGCCTTCGCGACACCCGAGCCGATGGGTCCGAACAGCGGTGCGCCACCCAGTTCGATGGTGAACGCCACCTCGGAGGCGTCGCCCTTCGCCTTGACGTCGAGCACCAGTCCGAGCTTCACTCCACCCTTGCCGTCGCCTTTGAGGACGATGCGGTTCGGGGCGTCGTACTCCTTGATCGTCCACTTCACGCGGTTGCGGAGCCCCTTCACCGTGACGACGGAACTGATCTCGGTTCCGGCAGTGAGAGTCTCGGGCAGATCGCCGCGCCATCCGTCGTGGACCACGAACCACTTGTCGAAGTCCTGCAGATTCGAGGCCTTGTCCCAGGTGTCCTGGGGGCTGAGGGGAACATCGGTCTTGACCGTGAGTTTCGCCATTGGGGCAGCCTAACGGCCCGTGAGTACTTCTTAACCGCGGGCGGTTAACAAGTACTCACGGGGCCGAAGGCCCTAGTGGGAGACGGCCTTCTCCACACCGACACCGGTGAGCGAACGGACCTCCATCTCGGCCTGCTTGACGGGATCCTCCGCCTTGCCGCGACCGAGATAGGTGCCGACGACGCCGAGCACGAACGCCAGCGGGATCGACACGAGGCCCGGGTTGGCGAGCGGGAAGAAGTCGAAGTCGGCGTTCGGGAACATCGACGACGGCTTACCGGACACGGCCGGGGAGAACACGATCAGCAGGAGGCAGCTGATCAGGCCGCCGTAGATGCTGAACAGGGCGCCGGTGGTGTTGAACTTCTTCCAGAACAGCGAGTACAGCAGCGTCGGCAGGTTGGCCGACGCGGCCACCGCGAAGGCGAGCGCCACGAGGAACGCGATGTTCTGGCCCATGGCGAGGATGCCGAGGACGATCGACACGAGGCCGATCACGACGACCGTGATCCGGGAGACCCGCACCTGGGACTCCTCCGACGCATGTCCGCGCTTGATGACGCTGGCGTAGATGTCGTGGGCGAACGACGCGGACGCCGTGATCGCCAGCCCAGCCACCACCGCGAGGATGGTCGCGAACGCCACCGCGGAGATGATCGCGAGGAAGATGGTGCCGCCCAGTTCGAACGCGAGCAGCGGCGCCGCCGCGTTCTCCTTGCCGGGCGCGGCGAGGATGACGTCGGGGCCGACCATCTTGGCGGCACCGTAGCCGAGGACGAGCGTGAACAGGTAGAACGCGCCGATCAGTCCGATCGCCCAGGTGACCGAGCGGCGGGCCTCCTTCGCCGTGGGGACGGTGTAGAACCGCATCAGCACGTGCGGCAGGCCTGCAGTGCCGAGGACGAGGGCGATGCCGAGCGAGATGAAGTCGAGCTTGCTCATTGCGCTGATGCCGTACTTGGCGCCGGGAGCGAGGATGTCGCGACCCGCGATCGCCTCGTTCGTGGAGCCGGCGACCGTCGCCTGGGCGTCGGCGAGCAGTTGGGAGAAGTTGCCGCGCACCGCGAACAGGACGAGGAAGAACATGACGCCTGCGCCGGCGACCAGCAGCACCGCCTTGACCATCTGCACGTACGTGGTGCCCTTCATGCCACCGACCAGCACGTAGACGATCATCAGCACACCGACGACCGCGACGACGATTGCCTGACCGACCTTGCCGTCGATGTTCAGCAGCAGAGCGACGAGCCCGCCCGCGCCCGCCATCTGCGCGAGCAGGTAGAACAGCGAGACCACCAGCGTGGACAGCGCCGCCGCCATCCGCACGGGACGCTGCTTGAGCCGGAAACTCAGCACGTCGGCCATCGTGAACCGTCCGGTGTTGCGGAGGAGTTCCGCGACCAGCAGCAGGGCCACCAGCCATGCGACGAGGAAGCCGACCGAGTACAGGAAGCCGTCGTAGCCGTACACCGCGATGGCGCCGGCGATGCCGAGGAACGACGCCGCCGACAGGTAGTCGCCTGCGATGGCGAAACCGTTCTGCGGGCCGGAGAACTGGCCGCCGCCGGTGTAGAAGTCCGAGGCCTTCTTGGTGGTGCGGCTCGCGCGGATCACGATGGTCATCGTGATCACGACGAACGCCACGAAGATGGCGATGTTGAGGAGCGGGTTGCCGACGTCGGTGGCTGCGGCGAGTGTGGTGGTCACTGGAGGGGTCCTTCCAGCTCTTCGCGGATCGCGGCGGAGCGGGGATCGAGTTCCCGGTTGGCGAACTTGACGTACAGCGCGGTGATCACGAACGTGGTCACGAACTGGCCGAGACCGAGGACGATGCCCAGGTTGACGTTGCCGATCACCTTGGTGGCCATGAACTCGGGGGCGTACGTGGCCAGCAGGACGTACGCCGCGTACCAGGCGAGGAAGAACGCCGTCATCGGGAAGACGAAACTGCGCAGGCGGTGTCGCAGCTCCTGGAACTCCGGGCTCGCCTGCATGTCTACGAAGGCTTGCGCATCAGGGGTGCGCCGTTGCGGTGCGCCCTCACTGAGGTCGGCTGTGGTCACTGCAGACTCCTTGGTCGTGTGAAGTGAACTGAGTGCCGACGTTAGTGAGAGGTGAGTCACAGAAACAGGCTGTGGCGGCTGTCACACGGCGAGCTGCCGGACTGTGCGGCGAACGGTCACCCGACCGCGACAAGCGGCTCCGCCACCCGTGCGTGCTCGAGGAGTGCAGGGACTCGTCAAGCACTCACGGGGAGCGGAGCTCCCTCTCGCGGTCGGAGCCCACATCGAGCCGCTCGGGGGCGTGCATGCGGGTGAAGATCCGGCTGAGGTCGGCGGGGATCTGACGCTTCGTCGCCTTGCTGACCAGCACCATCGTGACGAAGGCCAGCGGGACGCTGACCGCCGCCGGGTAGGCGACCATCGCGGCGGGCCAGCCGTTCCAGACGTCGACGGTGAGGCCGCCGAACACGGACACCCCGGCCGCGCATCCGGCGACGAGCCCGCCGGTCACCATCCCGGCCCCCGCCCCGGCTGCGGTGAGGCCACGCCACCAGATGCCGAGGACGAGCAGCGGGCACAGGGTCGACGCCGCGACCGCGAACACCAGCCCCACCGTGCGCGACAGGTCCAGCGACGTCACTGCCAGCGACAGCGCCAGCGGCACCGCCCCGGCGAGGACGGCGGCGATCCGGAAGTCCCGGATCCGGCCGCGCAGGACGTCGGTGCTGAGCACCCCGGCGATGCTGACGAGCAGGCCGGACGACGTGGACAGGAACGCGGCGATCGCTCCGGACGCAACCAGCGCTGCGAGGAGTTGCCCGGCCCAGCCGGAGAAGACGGAGCCGGGGAGCAGCAGGACCGCGGCGTCGGACGTGCCGGTGATGAGCAGTTGCGGCACGTACAGCCGCGCGAACACCCCGAGCAGGGTCGGGAACAGGTAGAACACCCCCAACAGCCCGACCACGGCCAGCGACGTCAGCCGGGCGGCCCGGCCGTCGGGGTTGGTGTAGAACCGGACCAGCACGTGCGGCAGCCCGAGGGTGCCGAGGAAGGTGGCGAGGATCAGCGAGTACACCTGGTACATGGGGTGGTCGCCGCCGAATCCCCAGCCGGGGGCGATCCAGTCGGAGTTGTCGGCGGGTGCGCCCGCGACGACGGGAACGGGTGCCCCGGCTTCGAGGGTCATCGTGGTGCCCTCACCGAGGTGGTGTTCGCCCGGTTCGAGCCGGATGTCGCCGGTCGCCGCGACGCCGTCGATCGTTCCCGACCCGCCGACGGTCACCGGTTCCGACACCTGCACGACGACGTCGGTGGTGATGTCGACGGTGGTCTGTTCGCTGACGGTGGGCGGTGCGGCGGCGCCCAGTTCGTGGTGGTCGGCGAAGAAGTACACCGACAGCGTCAGCGCCGGGATCGCGACCGCGGTGAGTTTCAGCCAGTACTGGAACGCCTGGACGAACGTGATGGACCGCATGCCGCCGCCGACGACGTTGGCGATGACGATGAGCCCGACGACGACGGCGCCGACCCAGCTGGGCACGCCGAGCAGGATGTTCAGCGTCAGTCCGGCACCCTGGAGTTGCGGGACGAGGTACAGGGCGCAGACGGCGGCGACGACGAGCATCGAGAGGGTGCGGAGCCGGCGGGACCCGAGCCGGAATTCGGCGAAGTCGGGCACCGTGTAGGCGCCGGACCGTCGCAGCGGTGCGGCGACGAACAGCAGCAGCCCGAGGTAGCCGGCGGTGAACCCGATCGGATACCAGAGGGCGTCGGCGCCGTATTTCGCGATCAGGCCCGCGACACCGAGAAAGGATGCGGCGGAGAGGTACTCGCCGGAGATGGCGGCGGCGTTCCACCGCGGTCCGACGCTGCGGGACGCGACGAGGAAGTCGGAGGTGGTGCGCGCCAACCGCACTCCGTAGATGCCGATGGCCACCGTCGCGACCGCGGCGGCCGCGAGACCTGCCAGGGTCAGCCAGGGAATGGATTGGTCGGTGGGCACGGGACGCTCAGTCGTCGACCAGGTCGGTGAATTCCTGCTCGTTGCGCTCGGCCTGGCGCACGTAGATCCAGCCGGTGGTGAGCAACACCGGGTACACCAGCGCGCCGAGCACCACCCACGGCAGCCGGATTCCGAGCACCGCCACGTTCGACAGCGCCGGGAACAGGAACATCACGAGCGGCACGGCGCACAGCAGGCACGCCGCGAGCAGCGCCAGCCGGATCGCGAGCACGAGCTGGGTGCGGACGAGCCCGCGGATCATCGCGTCCCCGACCGCGGTCTGTTCCTGCACTTCGACGCGGGTGCGGACGATGCGCGCGCCGCGGCGCTGGGCGAGGACGACGCGGACCCGTTCGGGTGAACTCATCGCGCCGTCCACGTCTGTTTCGGCGCCCGCACCAGCCGGTCCTTGAGCATCCGGGTGTGTCTGCGGCTGACCGGCAGTTCGACCGGCGGGTGGTCGCCGTGCGCACGGAGGCACACGACCAGTCCGGTCCCGACGGTCCGGATCCCGGTGACCCGCGGCAGCGCGACGAGGTACGAGCGGTGCACCCGCAGGAACCCGGCGTCCGCCCACCGCGTCTCGAGCGCCGAGATGGGGATGCGGACGAGGTGGGAGCCGTCCGCGGTATGCAGGCGCGCGTAGTCGCCGTCCGCTTCGACCCACTCGACGGAGGACCGGTGCACGAGGGTGGTGATGCCGCCGAGTTCGACCGGGATCACCTCGTCGGTGGAGGAGGCGGGCCCGGCGTCGACGCGCCGGCGACGCCCCTCGACGATGCGGCGCACGGACTCCGCCAGCCGCTCCTCGCGCAGCGGTTTGAGGAGGTAGTCCACGGCGCCGAGGTCGAACGCGGCGACGGCGCGGTCGTCGTGCGCGGTCACGAACACCACCTGCGGCGGGGACGCGAAGTTCGCGAGGATCCCGGCCAGCTCGAGACCGTCGAGTCCGGGCATGTTGATGTCGAGGAAGACGGCGTCGATGTCGCCGTCCCGGAGGATGCGCAGCGCCGTGGTGGCGTCGCCGGCGGTCCGGATGTCGCCGACGGCGTCCTGGGCGCGCAGCAGGAACGCCAGCTCGTCGAGGGCGGGTTTCTCGTCGTCGACGGCCAGCACGGTGAGGGGTGCGTCCGGAGACCTGTCGTCAGTGTGGTTCACAACGACAGCAATCGTCGCACGGACGGTTCCCGTTCACGTCGAGATCCCCCGCCGGAACTTCGGGACGCGCATGCTCACCTTCGTCCCCGCGCCGGGCGCGGTCTCCACCACCAGTCCGTAGTCGTTGCCGAACGCGGCGCGCAGGCGGTCGTCGACGTTGGCGAGCCCGACGTGCGCCGCCTCCTTGACCCCGGACGACTCGGCCACCGCGTCCAGCGACCCCGACCGCAGCAGTTCCGGGTCCATGCCGACGCCGTCGTCCTCGACGCTGATCACGCAGTCGGTGCCCTCGTCGGCGGCGACGATGCTGACGGTGCCGCCGTCCGGTTTGGCGGCGATGCCGTGCCGCACCGCGTTCTCGACCAGCGGCTGCAGGGCGAGGAACGGCAGCACCACGTGCAGCACCTCGGGCGCCACCTGCAGTTTCACGGCGAGGGCGTCACCGAACCGGGCGCGCTCGAGCGTGAGGTACCGGTCGATGTTGCGCAGTTCGTCGGCCAGCAGCGTGTACTCCCCCGCCGACCGGAACGAGTACCGGGTGAAGTCGGCGAATTCGAGGATCAGTTCCCGGGCGCGGTCGGGGTCGGTGCGGACGAACGACGCCACCGTGTTCAGCGCGTTGTAGATGAAATGGGGGCTGATCTGCGCGCGCAGCGCCCGCACCTCGGCGCGGTCGAGGCGGGCGCGGGACGCGTCGAGGTCGGCGAGTTCGATCTGGCTGCACGCATACCGGGCGACCTCGGTGACGGCGCCGAGCATGCCCGGTCCGGGGTCTTCGGTGGTGACGATGCCGAGCACGCCGACCACCCCGGTGGCCTCGATGAGCAGCGGCTGGGCGATCAGCGCCCGGACCGCGCCGTCGCCGGTGCCCCGGACGAGGCCGCCGTAGGCGACGAGCACCCGGCGTTCCCCGTCGACCGCGCGGGCCGCCGCGTCGCGTAGTTGTTCGGTCATCGCCTCGTGCGGTCCGCTCCACGCGAGCAGGTCGCCGGCGGCGTCGAAGACGCCCAGGGCCTGCGCCCCGGTCAGCTGACGCAGATGCGGGGCGGCCTCCTCCGCCGACGTCCCGTCGAGCCCCCGCCGCAGTGGCCGCGCCGCCAGCGACGCGGTGTGGAGGGTCGTGTGGACGGCCCGCTCGGTGGGGGTCGTCAACTCGCGCCGGGCACGCAGCCACACGGCGGTGAACGTGACGAGAGGAACGAGGACGAGCAACGCCACCACGGCGACGACGGATCCCGTCATTCGCCGGTGTCCAGGCGGGCGATCAGGGTTTTCGGGGCGACGGCGCGGTACGCGTCCTCGACGATGTCGGCGACGTCGTCCCAGTCCTGCGGCACGTCGAGGTACACCCCGATCCACCCGCGGCCCCCGACGTACGGCGGGACGAAGAACCGGCCGGGGTCGCGGTGCACCCAATCCTGTTGCGCGCCTGGCGGGGCCGCCGCCCAGAACGACACCCGGTCGTCGTGGTGCCGGTCGGCGAGGGTCGCGAACTGCGGCGCCTTGCGGACGAACCACGCCGGTTCGCCGTGACTGACCCGCTCCGTCGCGTCGGGCAGTGCGAGGCACAGCGCCCGCAGCCGTTCGAGGTCCGCGTTCTTCACGGCGATCCTCCCTCGGCGCACGTGTCCGGCGCGGGCACGCCGGCGAAGCGGTCGGCGATCCATTGCACCGCCCCGGGGACGGACCGCCCGTCCGCGTGGCCCTCCCCGGGCCGGGTGTCGAACTCGACGACGTCGCCGAGCGCGCACGCGTTGTCGACGGCCCGCGAAGTCCATTGCGGCAGAATGAGGTTGTCCCGATCCCCCACCACGACGAGCATCGGTCCGCCCGCACCGGTCTTCGGCAGCGCGATGTCCTGCAGCCACCCGCGCATGCGCTCGGCGTCGGCCGCCGTCCGCGGTCCCGTGTCGGCCGGGGTGAGCTGGGTTGCCACCGTCCACTTCTCCTGGAGTTTCGCGGTGACGCAGGACAGCGTGACGTCGGGGGCGGCGGCGAGGGCGCCGCGCATATAGTCGTCCGGGTTCAGCTCGGGGTGGATCACCTTCAGTCCCTCGAGGAGGTACGGCAGGAACATTTTCTGCGGCAACGACAGTGGTTCGACGGTCCCGTCGGCGACGATCCCCGACAGGTCGGCCGCCGGTGACAGGTTCGCCGCGCCGACGAAGTCGAGGCCGTCCCCGTAGTCGCCGGCGTGCTCGGCCGCGGACCACGACGCCTGACCGCCCTGCGAGACCCCGATCGCCGCCCAGCGCGTCGACGCGTCCGGCACCACGTGGCGCGCCGCCCGGACCGCGTCGATCAGGTCGTAGGCCGCGGTGTCCGGTTCGAGGTAGGGGTGCGGGCCGTCGGTGCCGAGCCCCTGGTAGTCGGTGACGGTCACGACGTAGCCGCGCTGCAGCAGCGGGCGGACGAGGTTCGTCGTGCCCAGCAGGGTCGGCGAGGACGAGGGGGCGCACTCGTCGGTGACGCCCGTGGTGCCGTGCCCGACCGTCACGACGGGCCTGCCGCCGTCCGGTGCGGGACCGCCGGGAGTGAAGACCGTGCCCACCACTTCGGCGCCACCTGCGTCGACGCCGGACGTCGACCGGTACACGACGCGGGTGGCCGTGGCACCGAGGGCGGTGATCGCCGCATCGATTCCGGGCACCGGCTCCCGGCTGATCAGCGCACCCCGCTGATCACCCACCGGCGCCTGGGAACCCGACGGAGAAGCAGGTGCGGCCACCGACGTCGTGGGAGGCGGTGCCGGGGAGGTCGCGTCCGTGGTGCAGGCGGTCAGCGCCAGGGGAACGGTCAGCGCCAGGGCACCGGCCAGCGCGACCACGGCGGTTCGCACCGGACGCACACCCACCTCGCACCTCATTCGCGACGTCTCCGCACCCGCTCCTCGGCTGCGGCCTCCTCCACATCGAGACCTTCCAATACGCTACGCATCACTTCGTCGTCGAGCGTGCCCGCATCGCGCGCGGCGATGAGCGCCTCCCGCTGCGCGCGCAGGGCGGCGCGGCGGTAGTGGTCGAACAGCGCGCCTGCCCGTTGCTTCTCGGCGGCGTCCTCCGCCTCCTCTGCCTGCAGGCGGGCCCGCATCGACCGCCGCACCCGGTCGAGGATGTCGGTGACCGCCCCGCGGTCGACTCCCGCGGGCGGGTTCGCCGCGAATTCGACGAGCGCCCGTTCGCCCGCGTCACGTGAGATCGCGCGGGCCAGCGTCACCTGTTCCTCCTCGCGCCTGCGTTCGTCGGGATCCGCCAGGTCGAGGGCCCGGATCAGCAGCGGCATGGTGGCGCCCTGGATCAGCAGCGTGCCGACGGCCACGACGAACGCGATCGCCTGGATCACCTCGCGCCCCGGGAACGGCTGCCCGCTCGCGATCACCACGGGCACACCGGACGCGGCGGCGAGCGTGACGACCCCGCGCATTCCCGCCCAGGACACGACGACGCTCTCCCGCCACCCCAGTTCCACCGATCCGCCGGGCGCCCTGATCGCCAGCCCGAGGCGGCGGCGGAGCCAGTGCAGCAGGATCCACGCCGGGCGGATCGCCATGACCACGGCGAGGACCGCGAAACCGTAGAAGAAGATGTGGTGCACCGGCAGGCCCTGGTCGCGGACGTCGTCGATGACGAACCTCAGTTGCAGCCCCATGTAGGCGAACACGAACATCTCGAGCAGGAGGTCGAGGCTCTCCCACAGCGACCGCTCCTGGATTCGGGTGGCCACGGAGGCGTCGGTGGCCTTGTGCCCCATCAGGAACCCCGCGGCGACGACGGACAGCACACCCGACGCGTGGATCTCCTCGGCCGCGAGGTACGCGGCGAACGGGAGCATCAGCCCCAGCACCGTTTCCAGCGGCGAGTCGTACATGCGGTGCCGCACCCACTCGACGATCTTCGCGAGCACCAGGCCGATCAGCACCCCGGCGACCACCTCGTAGGCGAAGAACACCACGGGCGGGACGGGGATCTCCGCCCCGACGACGGCGGACACGGCGACGGCGAACAGGGTCAGCGCGGTCGCGTCGTTGACGAGTCCCTCACCGGTGAGGATCGCGATCACCCGGTTCGGCAAACCCAGCCTGCGGCCGACCGCGACGGCGCTGACCGCGTCCGTCGGCGCGACGACGGCGCCGAGGACGAGGGCCGCGCCGAGCGTGAATTCGGGAACCAGCCAGTTGGCGAAGAACGCCACCCCCACCGCGGTCGCCAGGACGGTGAAGATCCCCAGCCGCAGTATCGGTGCGAGGTGGCGCCGGAACGTGGCCACCGAGAACTTGAGGGCCGCGGAGTACAGCAGCGGCGGCAGCACCACCCCGAGGATGGCATCGGGGTCCAGTTCGAGGCGCGGCATCCCGGGGATGAACGACGCCACCGACCCGATCGTGACGAGGACGAGCGGCGCCTGCAGATCGCGGCGCTTCGCGAAACTCGTCACGGCGATGGCCACGATGATGACGAGGAGCACGAGGACGCCGTTCACGACACCGATTCTGCCGCGCCCGCCCGCGATGCGCGGGTCATCTCCGAAGACGCGCGTGGGCCCCGGTCCGGAAACGGGGCCCACGCGCGCCTGTGCACGAAGAGTTCACTCCTTCGGAGGAACAGCCTTCTTCGCCGCGTCGGCGGCCTTGTCGATCTTGTCGCTGTACTTGCCCCCGGTCTTGCTGTCCGCGACGCCGGCGGCCTTGTCGATGGCGCCGTGAACCTTGTCCGCGTTCTGCGAAGCGGCTTCCCTCCCCTTGCCCAGCAGGCCCTTCAGTGTGTCGACGAAACTCATCGTTCTTCCTCCTCCGGTGCATGCGCACGCAGTGTCCGCGCGAGTTCGATCACCCGCCGTGCACCCAGTCTCACAGCATTGACTCGGCGACGCCAACCGTTCGGATCGCCGCGAGCGGTAGTCCGGTCAGTGCACGCCCGGAAGGTCTTCCGGCGCCGCGAACAGGCGGCGGTGCTCACCGTGCAGCCGGCCGGTGACCCACCATCCGATCTCGACGAGAACCACTCCCACGAGCCCGCACGCGAGAGCGGAGGTGGTGGCGCCGACGTTGGTCGGATCGAGTTTGAAGAACTCCCGCGTGAACGGCAACGCGAACAGGATGAGGTATCCCGCCACGGATCCGAAGATCAGCACCAGTTTCCACCACACGTACGGCCGGGCGACCACGGCCAGCACCCACAGGGCGATCATGATGAGGGTGATGAGCGCCGACGTGCCTGCCTGAATCTTCTGCGTCTCCGTCTGATCCGGGCCCGCGTACACGAGAAGATACGAAATGAATGTCGTGACACCGATGATCACACCCGACGGCACGGCGAGACGCATCACACGCGGCACGAACCCGGAGCGCGCCCGTTCGTTGTTCGGGGCCAGCGACAGGATGAACGCGGGAATGCCGATGGTGAACCAGGCGGCGATCGTGACGTGCCGCGGCAGGAACGGATACGGCACCGGCTCGAAGTGGAAGATCTGCGACAGCACACCGGTCAGTCCGATGAGGAACGCCAGCAGCACCGAGTACACGGTCTTGGTGAGGAACAGGTTCGAGACGCGCTCGATGTTGCCGATCACCCGGCGGCCCTCGCCCACCACGTACGGCAGGGTGGCGAACTTGTTGTCCAGCAACACGATCTGCGCGACCGCGCGGGTGGCGGGGCTGCCCGAGCCCATCGACACGCCGATGTCGGCATCTTTGAGGGCCAGCACGTCGTTGACACCGTCACCGGTCATCGCGACGGTGTGACCGCGAGACTGCAACGCCCCCACCATCTCCCGCTTCTGGTCTGGGCGGACCCGGCCGAACGTCGTCGCCGATTCCAGAGTGTCGGCGAGGGCGTCCCGGTCGGCGGGCAGTTCGCGGGCGTCGACGGGACGGTCGCCGCCGGGCAGTCCGAGCGCCCCGGCCACCGCGCCGACCGACACGGCGTTGTCACCGGAGATGACCTTCACGGTGACGTTCTGGCTCGCGAAGTACTCGAGCGTGGCGCGGGCGTCGGGACGCACCCGCTGTTCCAGGATCACCAGCGCGCGCGGCGTGATCGCACCCGGCGCCGCGGGATGGTCGACCGGGACGTCACAGCTGCCGAGCAGGAGCACCCGCAGTCCCGCGGAGCCGATTTCCTCGGCCTGCCGGGCCATGTCGCTGCCGGGGTCGAGCAGCACGTCGGGTGCGCCGAGGACCCAGTTGCCGTGGGACCCGTACGACTGGCCGCTCCACTTCCTGGCCGAGGAGAACGGGGCCTCCGCGGTGGCGTCGCCCCAGCCGGGGGCGTCGGGAAATGCTTCCGCGATGGCGAGAACACTGGCGTTCGGCCGTGGGTCGGACGCCGCCATCGCAGCCAGTGCCGCGCGGGACGGTTCGGCGTCGGACGGGTCGGCGCAGTGCAGTTCGGACAGCCGCATGCCGTTCTCGGTGAGGGTGCCGGTCTTGTCGGCGCACACCACGTCGACGCGGGCCAGGCCTTCGATGGCGGGCAACTCCTGCACGAGGCACTGCCGCTGACCGAGCCGGACCACCCCGACCGCGAACGCGATCGACGTCATCAGCACCAGGCCCTCGGGCACCATCGGCACCAGCGCGGCCACCATCCCGCTCAGCGCCGGCCGGATCGACTCGCCGCTCGAGAACAACTGGTTGTAGATGATCAGCAGACCCGCCGGAATCATCAGGTACGTGATGAATTTCAGGATCTTGTCGATGCCGCTGCGCAACTCCGAGTGCACGAGCGTGAACTTGCTGGCCTCGTCCGCGAGTTTCGCGGCGTACGCGTCGCTTCCGACCTTCGTGGCCCGGTAACAGCCGCTGCCCGACGCGACGAAACTCCCCGACAGCACCTGCCGGCCGACGTCCTTGTGCACGGGGTCGGCCTCACCGGTGAGGAGGGACTCGTCGATGTCGAGGCTCGCCGCCTCCACCACGACCCCGTCGACGACGATCTGGTCGCCCGCGCCGAGTTCGATGATGTCGTCGAGCACGACCTCCCGCGGTGCCATCGCGACAGCCACGCCGTCGCGGCGAACCACCGGTTTGCTCTGGCTGACGATCGCCAGTTTGTCGAGGGTCCGCTTGGCCCGCACTTCCTGGATGATGCCGATCCCGCTGTTGGCGATGATCAGCAGGCCGAACATGCCGTCGACGATCGAACCGGTGGCCAGCACGATGATCAGCAGCACCCCGAGGATCGCGTTGATCCGGGTGAACACGTTGGCGCGCACGATGTCGCGTACCGACCGGCCGGCCCGATCCGGGACGTCGTTGGTCTTGCCCGCCGCCACCCGCTCCGCCACCTGGGCGGCCGTCAGCCCCTCCACTGCGACGACTGCAACGCTGTCGGTGCCCGTTTCGTCGTATGCCATGGTCAAAGGCTACGCAACGAGGCTCGGCTCCGAGGGGATGCGCGCCGGGTTCAGCCGAGTGCCGTCCACCACGGGGTCTGGGCGGTCGGCTTCAGTGCGTCGACCCGCTGCCCGGGCATCGGGACGGCCACCGGGGTGCCCGCCTCCTGCGCGGCCGCGAGCAGTCGGACGATCGGCTCGGACCATGTGTGGAACGCGAGGTTGAACGTGGCCCAGTGCACGGGCACCAGCAGTCCACGGGTCGCGTCGCCGGCGTTGAGGTCGGCGTGGGTCTGCACCGCCTCCTCGGGGTTCATGTGGATGTCCGCCCACCTGGTGTCGTAGGCGCCGACGGGCAGCAGTGTGAGGTCGAACGGTCCGTAGCGGCGGCCCAGGTCGGCGAACCGCGTCGTGTATCCGCTGTCGCCGCCGAAGAACACCTTCCGGCTCGGGCCTGCGAGCACCCACGACGCCCACTGGGTGGTGTTGCGCACGAGGCCCCGGCCGGAGAAGTGCCGGGCCTCGGTGCACGTGAGGGTGAGTTCGCCGAGTGTCGTCGACTCGTCCCAGTCGAGTTCCACGATCCGCTCCTCCGGCACCCGCCACTGACGCAGGTGCGCACCGAGCCCGACCGGTACGACGAACGGCGCCTTCTGGGTGGCGGCGAGTTGCTGCACGGTGGCCATGTCGAGGTGGTCGTAGTGGTCGTGCGAGACGACGATGGCGTCGAGGACGGGCAGGTCGGCCAGCGGCACCGGGGTCGGGTGCATGCGGGACGGACCGAGAAGCGCGGACGGCGACACCCGCCGGCTCCACACCGGATCGGCCAGCACCCGGTAGCCGTCGACCTCGACGAGCACACTCGAATGGCCGTACCAGGTGACGGCGACGTCGGCGGCCTCGACGGGCGCGAGGGGCGTCGCGAGCGGGATCGGCCTGCGCGGGCGTCCCGCCTTGCCCCGCGTGATCAGCGCCTTGAGGATCCCGGTCTCGGAACCGGGCAGCATCATGCTGCTCGGATCGGTGTTGTGGAACTGACGGTCGCGGTACCGCGGCGACGTCGCGGCGTACGGGCGCACCTTCGCGCGCGACGCGCCGATCTGGGACGGAAGGCCCCACGCGGCGCGTGTCAGCCACCCGAGGGCGGCGGTGGCCAGAACAGTCGTCACGGCGTTCTTCGCTTTCACCCCGACAACTGTAACCACGCGTGCGGGAAAGGTGCGGCCGACGGCTACTGACCGCGGAACACCGGGGGACGCTTCTCAGCCCGGGCGGCCCTCGCCTCCTGCGCGTCGTAGCTCTTCCACGCCGCATGCAACGCCGCGAGCTGCTCGGGCGGCGGCGGACTCTGGGTGCCGTCGTCGTTGAGCACCATCTTGAGGTGTTGGAGCGATAGCGGCGCCAGGCGCGCGATCGAGTGCGCCCACTGCTGCGCGACGGCGAGGTCGCCGCGCTTGTTGGCGAGGCCGTGCGCCAGTGCCTCGTCCGCCCCGACCTCTTCCGCGCCGAGCAGGATCGTTCGTGCCGGTCCGCCGCCGATCAGGGCGGCCAGCCGGTGCACGGTCCACCGGTCCACGGAGATCCCGAGCTTGGCGGCGGGGATGGCGAAGCGCGCCTCGGGGGCGACCACGCGCAGGTCCGCGGCGAGCGCCAGCTGACTGCCCGCGCCGATCGCGGGGCCGTTGATCGCGGCGATGACGGGGACGGGGACCGAGTCGATGGTGTGCAGCATCTCGAGCAGGGTGTCGGTGAACCCGTCGGCGTACACGTCGCCCGACAGGTCGGCGCCCGCGCAGAACGCGCTGCCCTGCCCAGTGAGGACGATCACCCGCGCGCCGTCGGTGACGGACTTCTCCGTCTCCTCGCGCAGCAGTTCGCAGATCTCGGTGTTCAACGCATTGCGACGGTCGGGTCGTTGCAGTTCGAGGGTGAAGACGTCGCCGTCACGACTCGTCCCGATCATGTCCACTCGCTTTCTTCGTGATTGCTGTCCACTTCCGAATTCTCCCCTGCCCACCCGACTGGACATCCGTCACCCAACCACAGTCGAATCGGCCGGAACACACGAGCCTCTCCGGTAGTTGTGAGGGTGGAGGTGAACCGATATGGACAGTGAAGTGGACGTCGCCGTGATCGGCGCGGGACAGGCGGGACTGTCTGCCGCCTACTATCTGCGCAGGTTCGGGGTGGAACCGGAGTCCGGATTCGTCGTGCTCGATCACGCGCCGGGGCCCGGTGGCGCGTGGCAGTTCCGGTGGCCGTCCCTGACGCTGAGCACCGTCAACGGTGTCCATGACCTGCCCGGGCTCGGCTTCGCCGAGACGGTCGGCGTGGACCCGAACGACCCCGAGGCCGCGCTGGTGCACGCGTCGAGCGCGGTTCCCCAGTACTTCGCGACGTACGAGAAGCAGTTCGAGTTACCGGTGCACCGTCCCGTGCACACCCGGGTGGTGTGCGCCCGCGGCGAGCGTCTGCGGATCGAGACCGACAGCGGCGTGGTGTCGGCCCGCGGTCTGATCAACGCGACGGGAACGTGGGAACGCCCCTTCATTCCCCGCTACCCCGGCGCGGAGTCGTTCACCGGCATCCAGGTGCACACCAGGGACTACTCCTCGGCGCAGGACTTCGCGGGACAGCACGTTCTCGTCGTCGGCGGCGGCATCTCTGCGGTGCAGTTGCTGGACGAGATCTCCCGGGTCACCACCACGACGTGGGTGACGCGCCGTCCGCCGGAGTTCCGGGACGAGCCGTTCACACAAGAGATCGGCCGCGCCGCAGTCGCTCTGGTCGAGGACCGGGTTCGCCGCGGGCTGCCGCCGGGCTCGGTCGTGTCGGTGACGGGGCTGCCCGTGACGCCCGCGATCCGTGCCGCCCGCGAACGCGGGGTGCTGACGCGGCAGCCGATGTTCAGCGAGATCACCGAGGACGGTGTCCGCTGGGCCGACGGCCACGAGGCGAAGGTCGATGTGATCCTGTGGTGCACCGGTTTCCGCAGTTCGCTCGATCACCTCGCACCCCTGCGGCTGCGCGGTCCGGGCGGCGGCATCACGATGACGGGACGCCTGGCCACCCAGGTGGCGTCGGATCCGCGGATCCATCTCGTGGGCTACGGTCCGTCGTCGTCCACGATCGGCGCGAACCGGGCCGGGCAGGCCGCGGCCCGCGAACTCACCCGCCACCTCGGGTTGCCCGCCCCTACCTGATCAGCGAGGCGACGAACGAGGCCTGGTCGGGTCCCGCCTGGTACATGCTGCCGAAGTGACCACCCGAGTACACCCGGTAGTCGAGAACCGTACCGGCCGTGCGCATCTCGGACACCAGTTTCTCCGTCAGCGGGAGCGGCACCGACGCGTCGGTGACCCCCTGCACGAGCAGCAGCGGACGGTCGTACCCCGCGACCGGGACCTCGAGGTATTCGCGCAACGCGTCCTGCAGCGCGGGCACGTCGAGCGCCCGCGACAGCATCTGCGCCACGGACACGTTCCCGGTCATGGCCGCGAACTGCCGGAACGGCACTTCGGGGGCCGCGTCCACGAATTGCTTCCCGACCGGGGTCAGATAGCTGTCGACGTCCAGTTCCGGGTACGCGTCCCGGACCCCGGCGATCAGGTACGACATGTACACGGTGAGACCGGCGAGGCCCTGCGGCGGAAACGCGGGACCGCTCCAGTTCGCCACCGTCTCGATGTTCGACGGCACCCCGTTGGCGACGGCACCGCGGTAGTCGAGTTCCGGCCCGTACGACGTGGCCACGTGCGCGGCGAACACCGCGGCCTGACCGCCCTGGGACAGTCCGACGGCCATCCACGTGGAGGAGAGGTCTGTGTCGATCTCCCTGGCGGCGCGCACGGAGTCGACGACGCTGCGTCCTGCGACCTTCCCGTCGAGGTAGGGCGGCACCCCGGGGGTGCCCAGGCCCACGTAGTCGGTGGCGGCCACGGCGTAGCCGAGTTGCAGCCAGCTGCTCACGTAGTCCGAGGATTGCGGGTCGACGCCCGTCACCGAGGGTGCGTCGGCGTCGGAGTCCCCCACGGTTCCGTGTGCCCACGCGATGACGGGCCATCCCCCGGCGGGCGGCGTCCCGGGCGGCACGAACACCATCCCGGTGCAGGGGGTGATGCCGTGACGGTCGGTGGTCAGGTACGTCATCCGGTATGCACTTCCGGTTCCGCGGAGCCAGAGTTCGGCAGGCAGCTCGGACGAGGCGACGACGGTGCCGGGACTCGATCGGGCCCGCAGGGGATCCGCACCGACAGTGGGTGCCCACAGCACGCTGACCAGTGCGAGCAACGCCACGATGCGCCACCATCTCCGCACCACTCAACGGTAGCTGCGCGGGGGTGGCGCAGTACTCTGAATCGTCCACTCGCGGGAAAGTGGGACGCACGAGGGCGGGAGAGCAGAAGCGACATGAGCGACGACAGCACGATCCTGACTCCCGGCGACACTTGCTGGCAGGTTGCCCGCGCCGATCGTCTCGCGTGCATCGTCGACGCGGCGGACTACTTCCGTCACGCCAAGTCCGCGATGCTGCAGGCGCGCAGGCGCATCATCCTCATCGGCTGGGACTTCGACACGAGGATCGAATTCGAACCGGACGAGAAGACGCTCGACGGGCCCAACCAGCTCGGCCGGTTCCTGGCCTGGCTGACGCGCGAACGTCCGGATCTCGACATCTACCTGCTCAAGTGGAATATCGGCGCCTTCACCGCGATCGGACGCGGGATGACCCCGATCTTCGTGGTCAACTGGGTGACGGACCGCCGCCTGCACTTCGAACTCGACGCCGCACACCCGATCGGTTCGGCGCACCACCAGAAGATCGTCGTCATCGACGACGCGCTCGCGTTCTGCGGTGGCATCGACATGACCGTCGACCGGTGGGACACCCCCGAACATCGGGACCGCAACCATTACCGGACGCAGCCGAACGGCAAGCGGTACGGGCCGTGGCACGACGCGACGACCGCCGTCGACGGGGACGCGGCGAAGGCCATCGGCGAACTGGCCCGCACCCGGTGGAAGGCGGCCACGGGGCAGGATCTGGCGGCGGTCGACGAGGTCGCGGGACGGACGCCGTGGCCGGAGGGGCTGGAGCCGACGATGCGTTCCGTCGACGTGGGCGTCGCACGCACCCTGCCGGAGCTCGACGACCGGGACGAGGTCCGGGAGATCGAGGCCCTGTATCTGGCCGCGATCGCCGGCGCCGAGCGGTCGCTGTACATCGAGAGTCAGTATCTGGCGTCGCGCACCCTCGCCGAGGCGATCGCCGCGCGACTACGCGAACCGGACGGGCCGGAGATCGTGCTGGTGCTGCCGCGCAACGCCGACGGCTGGCTCGAGCAGAAGGCGATGGACGGCGCCCGCCGCCGGTTGCTGCACCTGCTCTGGCGGGCCGACACCGGGAACCGGCTGGGCGTCTACTACCCCGTCACGGCGGGCGGTGAACCGATCTACGTCCACGCCAAGGTGCTGGTGATGGACGACCGTCTCCTGCGGGTGGGTTCGTCGAACCTCAACAACCGGTCGATGGGTTTCGACTCCGAATGCGATCTGGCGGTCGAGGTCACCGCGGACACGGCGAACGGGGACGAACTGCGGGAGACCATCCTCGGCATCCGCCGTCAGCTCGTCTGCGAGCACCTGGGTGTCCCGGCCGGGCTGTTCGAGGACACGCTGACCGAGACGTCGTCGCTCCTGGGCACAGTCGAGGCGCTGCGCGGCGGCGGCCGGACCCTGGAGAAGTTCGAGCCGGACACGGTCGAGGACGAGGACAGCCCGCTGGCCGAGAACGAACTGATGGATCCCGAGCGCACCCCGCCGAGCTTGTGGGAACGGACCAGCCGGGGCCGGTTGCGGCGCAGGGTGATCCGGCGTCAGAAGGCGGCCGGTTCGGTGCGGTAGATGCGCCGGTAGTCCTTGCGGAACGCCCGCCGCCCCAGGATCGACCATGCCATCCTGGCGGCGAAAGGCATTTCCGACAGGAACATTCGACGCTCCTCGGGTGTCGCCCCCTGAAGGATGAAACCGAGGAACACCAGCAGCCGGTCCTTGGGGATCGACGCGCGGCCGCGGTCACCCATCTCCTGCCACTCGGCGAGCGTCATGAACTGCTCCGCCATCGGGAGGATGTGCCGCTCCTCCTCACCGAGGTGCTCGCCCAGCGCCGCGGACAGCGCGGTCAGCGTCTTCGCCAGCGGTTCGCCGTCCGTCGCATCCGCCGTGAACGCGGCGCCCTGCGACTGCGCCCGCGACAGCAGTTCGGAGATGCGTTCGTGCTGCTCCTCCATCCGCAGCACCAGCGCCGCGTCGGTGGGCGCGCGGTCGAGCAGCTTCGGCCACAGCAGGTCGTCCTCACTCGAATGATGGTGGTGGAGGGCGGTGGCGAGTTCCTCGAAGAACGCCACCACCTCCGCGGCCCGGGCGGTGTCGCCGGCGGGAACCCGGCGGACGAGCGCGGGCAGCGCGGCGAACTGGCGGCGGAAGCAGTTGTGGACCACCACCATCTCGCGGGTGTCGGGGCGGGTCGTGTGAGCAGTCGGAGTCGTCATGCGATCAAGGGTCGGTTCGGCGTCTTGGAGAGCACTTGGAGGCCACTAGTGCTTACGCTGGGCACGATGGTGCGGATTCGAGTACTCGGGACGCTCGAGGCGGAGGACGAATCGGGGGCGGTGGACCTCGGCGGCCCCCGCCAGCGTGCCGTGCTCGCCCTGCTGCTCGTCGCGCGCGGCGAGGTGGTTCCGGTGGATCGGCTGATCGACGACCTCTGGCACGGGGCTCCCCCGGCGCGGGCCGTCGGTGCACTTCAGGCATACATCTCGAATCTGCGGCGGGCGCTGGAGCCGCACCGCGCGCCGCGCGCGGACTCCACTGTCCTGGTGAGCCGCGCCCCCGGTTACGCGCTCACCCTGCCCTCGTCCGCGGTTGACGCGTGGGAGTTCGAGAACCTGGTCCGCTCCGCCGCGGGCACCGGCCGGGCCGACCTGGAGCGGGCGCTGAGCCTGTGGCGGGGGCCGGCGTTCGCCGAGGTGGCCGGTGAGCACTGGGCGCTCGCCGAGACCGCCCGGCTCGAGGAACTGCGGGTGGTGGCGCGCGAACGGGTGGTGGCCGCCGCAGTCGAGTCCGGAGATGCCGCGGGCGCGGTACTCGACGCGCAGTCCCTCACCCGGGACCATCCGCTCCGGGAAGAGGGGTGGCGGTTGCTCGCCCTGGCGTTGCACCGCAGCGGACGACAGGCCGACGCTCTGGCCGCGTTGCGGGAGGCCCGAGGCAGGCTGGCGAGCGAACTCGGCCTCGACCCCGGTCCCGGTCTGACCGAACTCGAACGCCGGATCCTCACGGGCACCGTCCCGTCCGCACCTGCACCCGCTCGCACCCCCGTGCCCGTCGACACCGCCCCGGACCCCTGGTTCCTCGGCCGCGCCGCGGAATTGGCGACCCTGACCGACCTGATGAGCGATCCCGGCACTCCCGTGGTCCTCCTCGGCGGCGACGCCGGATCGGGAAAGTCGTCCCTGCTGCGCCGGTTCCGTCGCACCCTGCACGCCGCGGGGTGGCAGGTGGCCGTGGGCCGCTGCCCCGAGGTGGACGGCGCCCCGCCCGCCTGGGCGTGGGTGGAAATCCTGCGGGCGCTGCGCGAGTCGGTCGACCCCGGTGCCGAGGCGGACGCGCTGGCGCCCCTGCTCGCCGACGATCGTTCGCACGCGGCGCGGCCGGACGACCCGAGCGGACGGTTCCTGCTGCACCGTGCCGTCGCCGACTACCTCGCGACCGTCCGCGATCGCGGCCCGCTCGCCGTCGTCCTCGACGACGTCCACCGCGCCGACGAGGACACCCTGTCGATCCTCGTGCGGCTCGCCCAGCAGCGGTCGCCGATCCTGCTGATCCTCGCGTTCCGCCCGGACGAGGTCGACGCGAACCTGGAGAACTGCTTCGCCGACCTCGCATCGTTGCAACCCACGCGCATCCGCCTCGGCGGACTCGGACCCGAGGAGTCGGCGGAGCTGATCCGGCACGTCTCGGGCCGCGACCCCGACCCCGACATCCTCCGCGCGCTCGCCGACCGGACCGGCGGAAACCCGTTCTACCTGCAGGAGAGCGCCCGGCTCCTGGACAGTGAAGGCGAACTGGTGGCCACGTCCGAGGTGCCCGAGGGGGTCCGGGACGTACTCCGCAGGCGGATCGCCCGCCTCCCCGAACTGACCGTGTCCGTCCTGCGACTGGCCGCGGTGGTGGGCCGCGAATCCGACGTCGACGTCCTCACCCGGGCCGCCGAAGTCGGCGAGGACGCCGTGTTCGACGCACTCGAATCGGGCGTGATCGCCGGACTGCTCGGCGAGCCGCGCGCGGGGACCGTCCGCTTCACGCACGCCCTCGTCCGCGACACGCTCTACTCCGACCTCACCCGCCTGCGCAGGAGCCGCTGGCACGCCCGGGTCGGGTCGGCGCTCGAGGAGTTGCGACCGCACGACGTCGCGGCGCTCGCGCACCATTTCACCGAGGCGCTGTCCGCCGCGACCGCACGGCAGGCCCTCGACCACAACGTCGCGGCCGCGGCGCAGGCGGCCGACCGCTACGCCCACGACGCGGAGATCGGCTTCCTGAACGACGCCCTCCGCGCGGCCGACCGGTTGCCGCCCGACGCCGCCGCGTCCGTGGACGAGCGCGTCGACATCCTCACCGAGCTCAGCCGCACCCAACTCGCCGCCGGCATCGGACTGGACGGTGCCCGCTCGCGGACGCGGGCCCTCGAACTGGCCCGGAACGCGGGCCGCACCGATCTGGCGATCCGGGTGCTCGCGTTCGTCGACACCCCGACGCCGTGGATCAACCGGCGCTACGGCGAAGTGGACACGGCCGTCGTGGACCTGATCGAGACGCTGCTGCGGGACGAGGACCCGGAGCCGGCGGTGCGCTGCAGGCTGCTGGTCACGCTGGTCCACGAGATCGGGGCGGAGGATCACGAGCGCACCGGGTCCGCGGTCCGGGAGGCCGAGGTCCTCGCCCGCGACCTGGACGATCCGGTGCTTCTCGGGCTGGTGCTCTGCGCCGTCCACGCCGGCACCGGCTCGCCGACCAGCACACTCGGCGACCAGGTCATCGGCGACGAACTGCTCCGGATCGGCGACCGGACGCAGCTACCGGTGTTCACCATGCTCGGCCATCACCTGCTGGCCGAGATCGCGTCCGGCAACGGCGACATTCCGGCGATCGAACATCACATGGGCCTGCAGTCGGAACTGGCCGACCGGTACCGGTTCCAGCAGGCGCAGGCGACCCGGCAGATGAATCGCGGCATGGTCGCGCACCTCACCGGCGACCTGGCCGCGGCGGAACGCCACTACGAGCGCGGCCACGAGTTGATGGTCCGGGCCGGCCTCGACGCGGACAGCGTCTTCGCCCTCGCGGTGTTCACGCTGCGGCTCACCGAGGGCCGGGCCGGCGAATTCGAGGCCGTGATCGCGACGGTCGACAGTGCCGCGACGGACGTGCTCGCCGATCTGCACGCCCTCGCCCTTCTCGGCAACGGCAAACCGGAGCAGGCGCGTCAGGTGCGGCGACACCTCCGGCCCGTCCGCCACGACTTCTTCCATTCCCTCATGATGTCGCTGCGCGGCATCGTCGTCGCCGGGCTGGGTGAGCGGGACGAGGCGGCGTCCGTTCACGCGGAACTGAGCCCGTACAGCGGGCAGATCGGGGGCGGCGACACCGCGGCGTTCGCGGTCGGGCCCGTCGACACCGTCCTCGGCGACCTCGAGATGCTGCTCGGCAGGCCCGAGTCGGCGCGCACGCACTACGCCGCCGCTCTCGCACTGGCCGAACGCTGCGGCTGCCCGGCCTGGATCGACGCCGCCCGCACCCGGGTGACCACCCACCCAAGCGAGTTCCAAGTGGGTCACTAGCGGCCGGGCGCACAGTCGGAGGTGACCGAACCATCCGGCTTTCCTGGAGGCCCCCATGAGTGCCCTGCTCGCCCGTCTCGGCGCGGCCGCCGCGACCCGTCCCTGGCGGGTGATCGCCGCGTGGCTGACGCTGCTCGTCCTGGTGTTCGCCGCCGCGTCCGCGTTCGGCGGTACCAACCACGACGACTACAACGTGCCCGGTCTGCCGTCGCAGCAGGGGACGAATCTGCTGAGCGAACGGTTCCCGGAGATGTCGGGGGCGGACGCCCGGGTGGTCGTGCACTCCGACACCGGCCCGCTCGCCCCCGGCGTCCTCACCGATCTCGGCAGCAGGCTGGCGGACGTGAACGGCGTGAGTGCCGTGTCGCCGCCCCGCCTGTCCCCGGATTCCGACACGGCGGTGATCAGCCTCAACTACCGCATCCCGGTCACCGACTTCCAGGGCAGCGAGGGCGTCGACGCCCTCGACGCCGCGGTCGCAGGCACCCGGGCGCAGGGACTGGAGGTGGAACTGGGCGGGCAGGTGCCCGAGAACATCTCCAAGCCGTCGGGCACCGCCGAGGCGGTGGGCATGATCCTGGCACTGATCATCCTGGTGTTCGCGTTCGGCTCCGTGGTGGCCGCGGGACTGCCCCTGGCCGTCGCGCTCGTCGGCGTGGGCATCGGGTCCGGCCTCATCACGATCATGGCCGGATTCACCGGCATCAGCACCATCGCACCGACCATCGCGACGATGGTCGGCATCGGCGTCGGAATCGACTACGCGCTGCTGCTCGTCACCCGGTACACCGAGGGCCTGCGGTCCGGGATGCCGGTCCGGGACGCCGTCGCGGCCGCCAACTCCACGGCCGGGACGTCGGTGATCTTCGCCGGGACCACCGTCCTCGTCTCCCTGTTCGGGTTGCGGCTGTCCGGGCTGCCGATGTACGCGTCGTTCGGCTACGCCACGTTCGCGATGGTCGGCGTCGTGATGCTCACCTCGGTCACGCTGGTGCCCGCACTGTGCGGGCTGGCGGGCACGCGGGTCCTCGGCACGCGGTCCCGTGCCCGGGCCGAACGTCGCACGACGTCGCCGCTGACCGAACGGTGGGCGATCCGGGTGAGCCGCCGCCCGTGGCTGTGGGCGCTGACCGCGCTCGGCGTGCTGCTGCTCCTGGCCGCGCCGGTGCTGGGCATGCGGACGTGGCCGCAGGACGCGGGCAGCGCACCGGCCGCCAACACGATCCGTCAGGCCTACGACCTGATCGACTCCGAGTTCGGGCCCGGCGCCAACGGCCCTCTGATGGTGGCGGTCGACCTGAACAAGGTTCCGGCAGCCGAGCTTCCGTCGATCGTGCGTGACCTCGCGGCCGAACCCGGGGTGGCGTCCGTGACACCCGTCCTGACGAACGCCGATTCGACGGCTGCACTCGTCTCGGTGCAGCCGACCACCGGTCCCAGCGATCCCCGCAGCACCGAACTGCTCGATAGGATCCGGTCCGACGCCGCCGACGGCGTCCACGTCACCGGACTCACCGCGGTGTTCGCCGACATCTCGGCCCGCCTCGCAGAACGGCTGTGGCTGGTGATCGCGTTCGTCGTCGCGCTGTCGGTGGTGCTGCTCACGTTCGTGTTCCGCGCGCCGGTTGTCGCGGTGAAGGCGGCCGCCATGAACCTGCTGTCGGTGGCCGCGGCCTACGGCGTCATGGTGATGGTGTTCCAATGGGGTTGGGGTGCACAGCTGCTCGGCCTCCCCCATGCTCTTCCGGTGTCGAGTTGGGTGCCGATCCTCATGTTCACCATCCTGTTCGGACTGTCGATGGACTACGAGGTGTTCCTGCTCTCCCGGGTCCGTGAACGCTGGCTCGCCACGGGCGACTCGCACCGCAGCGTCGTCGAGGGACTGGCGTCGACGGGCCGGGTCATCACGAGCGCGGCGGCGATCATGGTCGCGGTGTTCGCCGGGTTCGCGCTCGACGGCGACGTCACCGTGAAGATGATGGGCGTCGGCCTCGCGACCGCAGTCCTCATCGACGCGACGATCGTGCGGATGGTGCTGGTGCCCGCCACGATGTACCTGCTGGGCGACGCCAACTGGTGGCGGCCGGGCGGACGCCGCGCGGCGGCGGCCGGCGGGGACGGGGGCGGGGCGGCTACGCCCGCAGGCGCTCCACTTCCGCTTCGAGCGCGATGACCCGCCGGTACAGGGCCTGGATGCTCGCCATGCACACCCCGTTCGCGTCCACCATCGCGATGCGACGGTCGTTGGAACCGAGCCCGAATGCGGTGGCGAAATCCTGCGCCATCGGGCCCAGGTGCCGCACCGACTCGTGATCGAAACCGTAGGTCCAGACGCTGACCGGCATCTCGGCGAGGCGGTCGAGCACCTCGCTCGCACTGGCAGGCGGCGCCTGGACGGCAACCCCGCGCTTGCGGGTCAGAACGGAGTGAAACCACGCCAACGGGTGGCGGGTACGGGCCGCTGTTCGCGCCCGCACCCGCCCCCGCCGGGTGTCGACCCACACGGAGTCAGTCCGGGAGTTCGCCGACATCGTGTTTGATCGTCGCGTCACTGAGGAGCAGGCCGACCCCGAGGGCCATGACGCCGATTCCGAGTCCGATTGCGGCTCCGCCCAATCCGAGCATGATTCCGAGCATGTTGTCTCCTGTCGTCGATGGTGTACGGGATGTCGTGCCCCCGCTTCCTGAACACCTACGACTATCGCGGCTCCGGGCCGTCGAGATAAGACACCTCAGGGGTGGTGCAACCCCACCCCCGGACGCCGCGCCGGGCGGCACAATGGCGGCCATGACGGAATTACCGGAGTGGGCCCGCACCCTCGACCTCGCCCCGCACCCCGAAGGCGGCTGGTACCGCGAGACGTGGCGCAGTGACGTCACCATCCCGGAAGGGAGCCTGCCGGACGACTATCCGGGTCCGCGGTCGGCGGGCACCGCAATCCTGTTCCTGCTCATGCCCGGACAACAGTCGGCATGGCACAGCGTGCGCAGCGCCGAGATCTGGCTGTTCCACAGGGGCAGCCCCCTCCGGCTCGAACTCGGCGGCAACGGAAGCGAACCCGCCACCCCGTCCGCGCTGATCCTCGGCGCGGACGTGGGGGGGGGGGGGAGGAAAAAAAAACCAGGCCTCCCCCGTACCACGCAAAAAACAACAAAAAAAGAAAAAAAAACAAAAACCC
>NZ_JBHVEY010000004.1:0-138681 GCF_042802055.1 Rhodococcus sp. NPDC057529 | reverse complement strand
GTGCCGGAGGGGCAGCCCCCTCAGGTTAAACGTCGGAGAAAACGGAAATGAACCCCCCACCCCTCCCGTGCTGGTCCTCGGCGTGGATGTCGCGGCGGGCCACCAACCGCACCTGCTGGTCCCCCCGCGGCACTGGCAACGCGCGAAGCCCGAGGGCGACGAACCGACCCTCGTCAGTTGCGTCGTCACCCCGGGCTTCGACTTCGCGGACTTCCAGCTCTAGGCGCTCCGCGCTCGTGCGGGTGCTACGCGCCCAGGGTGTCCGGGTCGGGACCGATGCGCCCGTCGGCCCGGGTCAGCGAACCGACCGTGTTGATCTCGTCGGGGGTCAGTTCGAAGTCGAAGACGTCGAAGTTGGCGGCGATGCGCTCCGGCGTCACCGACTTGGGGATGACGACGTTGCCGATCTGCAGGTGCCAGCGGATGATCACCTGCGCGGTCGTCTTGCCGTGCGCGGCAGCGATCTTCGCGATGGACTCGTCCTCGAGGACGGTGCCCTGCCCCAGCGGGCTCCACGCCTCGGTCGCGATGCCCTTGCCGGTGTGGAAGGCACGCAGGTCGGCCTGGTTGAACCGCGGGTGCAGTTCCACCTGGTTGATCGCGGGCACCTCACCGGTCTCGGCGATCAGACGGTCGAGGGTCTGCGGGGTGAAGTTGGAGACACCGATCGACCGCGCACGCCCGTCGGCCTTGATCTTCTGGAAGGCTTTGAACGTGTCCACGTAACGGTCCGCGGACGGCACCGGCCAGTGGATGAGGTACAGGTCGACGTAGTCGAGGCCCAGCCGGTTCAGGCTGTCGTCGAACGCGCGGAGCGTGGAGTCGTAACCCTGGTCGTCGTTCCAGAGCTTGGTGGTGACGAACAACTCGTCACGGGCGATGCCGGAGTCCGCGAGCGCGCGGCCCACTCCGGTCTCGTTCTCGTAGATCTTGGCGGTGTCGATGCTGCGGTACCCGGCCTTCAGCGCCTCGGTGACCGCGGCGTGGCTCTCGTCGTCCGGCACCTGCCACACGCCGAAGCCGAGGGCAGGAATGCTGTTCCCGTCGTTGAGCGTGACCGTAGGTACAGGACTCTGTGCATTGTTGAAACCCATGAGAGTGTCCAACCGGGCGCCCGGACGGGATGTTCCCACCGTCTCAGAATGTGGACTTTCGCGTGTCGTTTCGGTATCACCGGGTAATCCGACGGCATCGGCGTTCAGGTGGTGACGCGCCCGGTGAAAGGGGCGGACATGGGCCTCGGATACACATTGGCCTACCGGTTCAAGATCACGCCGTGGGTGAAAGCGGGCCGGGTCTTCGGGAACCAGATCGAGACATTGATCGATCCCTTCGACGCACCACCGGGCGAGGTCCTCGACATCGGATGCGGCACCGGTGACCACGCCATCGAGATGGCCCGGCGCGGGTGGCAGGTGACGGGGATCGACACCGTCCAGCTGGCCCTCGACAAGGCGCGGTCCAAGGCACGGAAGGCGGGCGTCGACGTGCGGTTCATGCACGCGGACGCCACCGACCTCGAGCACGCCGTCGGTCGCGGGTACCACCTGATCCTGGACGTGGGGTGCTACCACGGGCTCAGTGACCACGCCCGGGTCGCGTATGCCGAGAACGTCACGACGGTGACCGAACCGCACGCCACGCTGTTGATGTTCGCGTTCGGGCCGGGACATCGCGGCCCGCTGCCGCGGGGGGTGTCCCGGTCCGACGTGGAGCGGACGTTCGAGAAGTGGAAGCTCGTGTCGGACGTCGACGCCGACACGACCGGCATGCCGGGACCCCTCAAGAAGGCCGATCCGCGCTGGTTCCGCCTCGTCAAGCGCTGACCCACCTGTGAGTACTTCTTAACCGCCCGCGGTTAACAAGTACTCACGGGTCCTGGGACAATCGCCAGGTGACTGCAACACTGCGCATCAGCGGACTGTCGGCTTCGCGCGGTGAGCGCACCCTGTTCTCCGGGCTCGACCTGACCGTCGCGCCCGGCGACGTGACCGGACTCGTCGGGGCGAACGGGGCAGGAAAGTCGACGCTGCTGACCACGCTCGCCGGGGTCGGGTCCGCGGACGTCGACGGCAGTATCGTGCTCAGCCCGCCCGACGCCGCCGTCGGCTACCTGGCCCAGGAACCGGATCGGATCGCCGGCGAGACCGTGCTCGACTTCCTCGGTCGCAGGACCGGCGTCACCGAGGCCGAGCACACCATGAACGCGGCCGCCGAAACGCTCGGCGAGTCGGACGAGGATCTCTACTCCCCCGCCCTCGAACGCTGGCTGGCGCTGGGCGGCGCCGACCTCGCCGAGCGCGCGGAGAAGGTCGTGAGCGAACTGGGGCTGGGAGTGCCGCTCGACGCACTCATGACGTCGCTGTCCGGTGGGCAGGCGGCGCGCGCCGGGTTGGCGTCGCTGCTGCTGTCCCGGTACGACGTGCTGCTGCTGGACGAGCCGACCAACGACCTCGACCTGGTGGGGCTCGAGCAGCTCGAGCGCTTCGTCGCCGAGAGCCGGGCGGCCCTGGTGGTGGTGAGTCACGATCGGGAATTCTTGGCGCGCACCGTGACCGGCATCGTGGAACTCGACCTCGCGCAGCAGCAGATCGCGGTCTACGACGGCAGCTACGACTCGTATCTCGCCGAACGGGAGATCGCACGCAGGCATGCCCGGGAGGCGTACGAGGAGTACGCGGGAACCCGTTCGGATCTCGAGGACCGCGCGCAGATGCAGCGGAACTGGATGGAGCACGGCGTCCGCAACGCCCGCCGCAAGGCGAAGGACAACGACAAGATCGGCAAGGGGCTGCGCACCGAGTCCACCGAGAAGCAGGCCGCGAAGGCCCGGCAGACGCAACGCCGGATCGAGCGGCTCGAGGTGGTCGAGGAGCCGCGCAAGGAGTGGGAACTGCGGATGGAGATCGCCGCCGCCCCGCGCAGCGGTTCGGTCGTGGCGACGGCGAACGGCGCCACCGTGGCATGGGGCGGGGACCGCGAGTTCACGTTCGGCCCGGTCACCACTCAGGTGGACTGGGGTGACCGGATCATCGTCACCGGCGCCAACGGCTCCGGGAAGACGACGCTGCTGAAGGTGCTGCTCGGCAAGATCGCGCTGGACGCGGGCACCGCCTCACTCGGTTCGGGTGTGGCGATCGGCGAGATCGATCAGGCCCGCGGCCTGTTCGAGGGCGCCGAGAAGGTGGCCGACGCGTTCGCGGCGCAGGTCCCGGACTGGCCGGACGCCGACGTGCGGACGCTGCTCGCGAAGTTCGGCCTCAAGGGACACCACGTGCTGCGGCCGGCGGCGTCGCTGTCGCCGGGCGAACGCACCCGCGCCGCCCTGGCCTTGCTGCAGGCGCGGGGCGTGAACCTGCTGGTGCTCGACGAACCCACCAACCACCTGGACCTTCCGGCGATCGAACAGCTCGAGCAGGCGATGGAGAACTTCGACGGCACGCTGCTGCTCGTCACCCACGACCGGCGGATGCTGGATTCGACGCGCAGCACCCGCCGCTGGCGGATGGACGGCGGCCGGTTGTCCGAGGAGTAGTCAGTCGCCCTCGGCCATGGGCGGCAGCGCCTTGACGAACGGCGGGTCGTAGTCGACCTTCCCGAGCTTCGCGGCGCCGCCGGGCGATCCCAGGTCGTCGAAGAAGTCGGCGTTCGCCTTGGTGTACTCGACCCACTGGTCCGGGACGTCGTCCTCGTAGAAGATCGCTTCGACGGGGCAGACGGGCTCACAGGCACCGCAGTCGACGCATTCGTCGGGGTGGATGTAGAGCATCCGGCCGCCTTCGTAGATGCAGTCGACGGGACATTCTTCGATGCATGCCTTGTCCAGAACGTCGACACAGGGCTCCGCGATGGTGTAAGTCACGTCAGTAATCCTGTCCTTTCCTGCCGTCCTGCGCGAATCGCCTCCACTCTGCCACTCAATTTCCCGAGGTCAACCTGTCAGTCGGCGGGTCCGACGGCGAGGAGATGGAACGTGGTCCTGCCGGCGCGTCCGAAGTTGTCGTCCGTCGCGACCACCAGTGAGCGCGATCCGTCCGGCAGCGTCGGCCCCCACGTGATGCCCTCGACACAGTCCGAGTCCGGCAGGACGTCGGCGAAGTCGAACACGCGTTGCTTGTCCATCCGACCCGCCGGGCCGTCGGCGCTCGCCAGGTAGAGCTTGCCCGTGAAACCCCGGCCGGGGATCATCGTCCGCTCCAGCACCAGGTACGTGTGCCCGTCGACGGCGAGGATCTCGGAGACGCCTGTCGCCTCGGGGACGGCACCGGGTGGCACCGCGTCCGCCGGGTACTCCCATTCGCCGAGGTACGCACCGCTCGCCCGGTCGAGCTTCAGAAGTTTTGCGGGCGTGGGCCCCTGGGGGTTCGCGGGCGGACCGTCCTGGGCCAGCGCGTTCTCGGTCATAGCGGAGACGGCCGAGCCGTCCGGGGCGACGGTCATAGCTTCGAATCCGAGGTTGTCGCGGATCCCCGACACGATCGCGCCGTTCTCCCCGAGGACGGGGCGGTACGCGTCGGGCAGGGGCAGGTCCCGGACGACGCGTCCGTCGCCGCTCGCCTGCCGGATGAAGCCGCCGACGCCGGCGCGGTCCGCCCCCTCGCTGGTGTAGAGGTAGCCATCGGTTCCCGGATTCCACCGCACCGATTCGGTGTCGGCAGACCCGGGCACGTAGGGGTTTCCGTCGACGTCGCGCAGCACCGTCACTCCGTCGAACACCGGTGCCGACAACGCGCCGTCCCGGATCGGCAGTGTGAGCGTGAAGAGCCGCACCGGCCCCTGCTCGCCGCGGTCGTCGCTGATCGCGACGTACCGGTCCCGGGCCGCGTCGTAGTCGATCCCGGACAGTCCGCCGATCACCTCGCCGGCGTAGCGCTCGCCGGTGGGGACACCGACCGAGCCGACGTAGCCGATCACGGGGAGGGCCGGAGGTGGTGCGGCCGAGCCGAAATCCACCGAGCCGAAACCTGGGAAGGTGAGCGCGAGCGGCAGCGCCGCGGACACGAGAGTTCTTGCTGTGGCCATGACTGCCGAACGTAGGTCGGGGACGGTGACACCGGCAGGCGCCCTCCCGGTGTCCGGGAAGCGTGCGAGACCTGTTGTACACGGTTGACAAACTGTTGGGTTTTCACAACACTTTGTTGCATGAGCCCAGTACGGCGCGGGGACTCCCTGCCCATTTACAACCGCATCGGCGTCCTGCGCGCCGAACGCGGGATGAGCCGGGCTCAGCTGGCGGGACTGATCGACGTCAACCCCCAGACCGTCGGCGCACTCGAACGGGGCGACCACTACCCCAGTCTCGACCTGGCGTTCCGTATCTCGTGGGTGTTCGAACTGCCGGTGGAGGCCATCTTCTCTCGCACCGAGTTCGGGCCCCTTTCCACCGAGCTGTACCGCACCGACCGACCGCCCTCCACGACAGGAAGCGGGGAGAGTTCCCATGCCTGAGACCAATCTGATCGAGAGGTACCAGGGGTTCCGGACGCGCAGATTCCTCCAGAACGAAAGCCGTTACCGCACCTGGCTGCCGCGGTGGCGGACGCGCAGCCGCAGGCGAATCCTGGTGGTCGCCCTCGCGGCGACGTTCGTGTTCATGACCGCCGTCGGGATCGTGTGTCATGTCGACATGACGGTCGGCCCGCTGCTCTGGCTGCCGGCGTGCCTGTTGTTCTTTCCGCTGTGGACGATGCTCCAGATCGTGTCCGGACGGCAGGGGGACGCGCCGCGCGACGCTCTCGACGAGTGGGAGATCCAGCAGCGCAACAGTGCCCGCTCGATCGGACTCACGGTCACCCAGCTGCTGACGCTGCTTCCGGCGATGTACCTGATCTTCGTCGGCGCGCTGGACGTCGATCACAGCAACGTGCCGTACGCCGCGGGACTGCTTGTCGTCACCGCGCTGATGGTCGGGGGTTGCACGCCGGCCATGATTCTCGGCTGGACCCGACCCGACCCCGAGCCCGACGACCCGGCCTCGTAGGAACATCCGCCTCCAGATGGGAAGGACCCATGTCTCACACCCTCACGATCGACGGCATCTCCAAACGGTACGGTGACGTCGTCGCACTCGACGACCTGTCCTTCGAGGTCCGCCCCGGTGAGATCTTCGGTTTCGTCGGCAGCAACGGCGCGGGCAAGACCACCACCATGCGCATCGCGCTGGGCGTTCTGTCCGCCGATTCCGGCGAGGTCCGGCTGGGCGGCAATCCGGTCGACCTGGACGTGCGGCGCACCATCGGCTACATGCCGGAGGAACGCGGGCTGTATCCGAAGATGAAGGTGGGCAAGCAACTCGCCTACCTCGCCGAGTTGCACGGCATCTCCCGCTCCGCGGCGCGGGACGCCGTCGCCCGCTGGACCGAGCGACTCGGCATCGCGGACCGTGTCGGCGACACCGTCGACGCACTCTCGCTCGGCAATCAGCAACGCGTCCAACTGGCCGCCGCGCTGGTCCACGACCCCGCGGTGCTGGTTCTCGACGAACCCTTCTCCGGGCTCGACCCCGTCGCGGTGGACGTCATGAGCGACGTACTGGTGGAGAAGGCGAACACCGGAGTGCCGGTGATCTTCTCGAGCCATCAGCTCGAACTCGTCCAGCGCCTGTGCCATCGCGTGGGCATCATCAGCCACGGCCGGATGCGTGCGGTCGGCACCGTCGACGAACTGCGCGGCGCAGGCAAGGCCCAACTGGAGGTCCACGCGCCGGAGGCGCCGGTGGGCTGGGCCCATCACCTCGACGGGGTCACCACGATCAGTCACCTCGACGGCCGCACGCTGCTGTCGCTCGACGACCACGTGGACGATCAGCTGGTCCTGCATACTGCCCTGAAAACCGGCCCGGTGCACGAATTCTCGCTGCACAGGCCCACTCTGACCGATTTGTTCCGAGAGGTGGTCACGGCATGAGTGCCCCACTGAGCCCCGCCCGCGCGATCGGCCTCGTCGCCCGCCGCGAATTCCTCACCCAGGTGGCGAAGAAGAGCTTCGTCATCAGCAACGTGATCATCCTGCTGGCCATCGTGGGCGGCATCGTCGCGTATTCGCTGTTCTCGGGCGGCGACGAAGACCGGGCGACCATCGGACTCGTCGGCGACCAGTCGCTCGCGCCCGTTCTCGTCGCGACCGGTGACGCGACCGGCACCCCGGTCGACGTCGTCCCGGCGGCCGGCGAACAGGCCGCACGGGACCAGGTGGGCAGCGGTGACCTCGACGTCGCGCTGATTCCGGGCACCGGCGGATCGGTCACGGCCGTCACCGAATCCGAGCTGAGCTCCGGGCTTCGCACCGTGATCGACGCGGCCGTGATGCAGCAGGCTCAGGCCGGCGCCCTCGCCGCGCAGGGTGTGGACCCCGCGGAACTCGCCGCCGCGACCGGCGGGGCGGTCGTCACCGTCGACGCTCTCGACCCGCCCGACCCGGAGAAGGGGCAGCGCGTCGCCCTGTCCGTCGCCGTGGTCGTCCTGCTGTACATGCAGATCATGATGTTCGGCATGTACGTGGCGATGGGTGTGGTCGAGGAGAAGTCGAGCCGCGTCGTGGAACTGCTCCTGTCGACGCTGCGGCCGCTGCAACTGCTGTGGGGCAAGGTGATCGGCATCGGCGCGGTCGGACTCGTCCAGCTGACCGCCTACGGTGTGGCCGGCGTCGCGGCCGGACTCGCGACGGGCGTGCTCACCGTGACCGGGACCGCGCTCGGGGTGCTGGCCGGAACGCTCGGCTGGTTCGTGCTCGGATTCGCGTTCTTCGCCGTCCTCTACGCCGCGGCCGGGTCGATGGTGTCGCGGCAGGAGGATGTCAATGCCACTGCGTCGCCGCTGATGGTTCTGATCGTGATCATGTTCTTCAGCGCCTTCTCGTCGGTGAGCAACCCGGACGGCACCCTGAGCAACGTGCTCAGCTGGATTCCGCCGTTCTCCGCGATCCTGATGCCGCTGCGCATCGCCGCCGGCGTGGCGTCCCCGGTCCAGGTCGTCGTCACCATCGCCCTGATGCTCGCGGTGACCGCCGCGCTCAGCGTGCTGGCCGCGAAGATCTACCAACGCTCGATCCTGCGGATCGGCAAGGTCGTGTCCTGGAAGGAGGCGCTCGGGAGGTAGTGAATTCCCGGCGCCCGCCCAAGTTCCCCGGGTAGTCTTCGAATCGTCGATCGATGCTGCTCAGCTGCCGTTTCGGAACGGGGAACACCATGGTCGTCCGCCGCAGGAAGCCGCTCGTCGCCCTCGCCGTCACCGTGGTCGGGTGCATGACGTTGATGCTGACGGCATGCACGTCCGACGAGCCGACCACTGCGGGCGGTGGCAACGCCGGCCCCGACGGCACCCCGGTCGCCTTCGAAGAGCCGGTCAGGCTGTCGAGCGAGAACGGGGTGCTCGAGGTCCGGCTGTCGGCCCACCAGGGCACCGTCGACCTCGACACCGTGTCGGAGCCGGTGTCCGGCTTCCTGGTCTTCGGATACGAGGTTCTGCAGGGCACCAGTTCGAACGGCTCGACCACGGGCGACGACGTCTACCCGGCGCCGACGTTGCGCGTCGATCCGGGCGAGCGCCTGATCATCCACTACGACAACGATCTGCGGGACCTGACGATCGAGGACTTCTACGACCCCGCGTTCACACCGGCGGGCGGAGACGTCCCGATCTATCCGCCGGCCCTCGAGTCCGCGCCGCTGAATCTGCACACCCACGGTCTGCACGTGAGCCCGGACGGCAACGCCGACAACGTGCTGCTCGACATCCCCGCCGGGATGGGCAACGTCTACGACTACGCGGTCCCGAAGGACATGCCGAACGGCATGTACTGGTACCACAGTCACCGTCACACCATGACCGCGCAGCAGACGTATGCGGGGCTCGCGGGACTGCTGGAGATCGGCAGGCCCGACGGCAACCTTCCCCTGGTGACGCAGAACGACGTCCCCATCCGCGACATGGCGTTGCAGTACAACTTCGTCTTCGACCGTAAAGGCAACGGCCACCAGCTGAACGACCCGAACTGGCCGCAGTTCGTCAGCACGCTGAAGCCGCCGGAGGGGACCGAGCTCGCCGACGGCACGTACGAGCCGAGCCTGGCGCCCGTGAACTTCTCGGAGACGACGGAGGGGGCCCAGTACGTCACCAACTGGTATGCCGGTCCGCTGTCCCCGGCCAATCATCGCGGTCAGAACCAGTTCGTGCCGGGCAATCTGCAGAGTTTCCGCAGTGATTCGACGAACGTGCCCGCCGATCCGTCGCTACCCGACAACGAGCGCGACGTGCAGTACACGATCAACGGGCAGTTCCAGCCGGAGCTGAAGCTGAAGCCGGGCCAGACGGAGATCTGGGTGCTGGCCAACATCAGCGACTTCGCGTACATGCCGCTCCGGCTCACCGAGACCGCGACGGGCACGCATCCCCAGTTCTCGATCGTCGGCCAGGACGGCAACCCCTTCACGCAGGTGCAGCGGCCGGTCGGCGGTGACGGAACCCGGCTCGTCATCCCGCCGGGGTCGCGGTACGCGATCGCGGTGACGATGCCGGACACCGGCGATCTGGTGCTCGACATGCCGCCGCTGGACGGCGCGAAACCCGTCACCAATCCCGGCGTGCTCTACACGAACAACGGCACCGGCAACCCGCCGGCCGAACTGGGCACGGTGACCGTCGACCCGTCCGTCATCAGCTACGCGGACGGCTTCTTCACCTTCCCCACCCAGACTCTCGTCCACGTCACTCCCGACAGCGGCGAAGGGCGGACCACGCCGTTCGAACCCGGCCAGAACCTCGACGCGTACACGTCGTTCGTGGACACGTCGGTGATGACACCCGACGTGAAGCGCACCCTCACGGTGTCCGGCGGGTTCGGCAACGAGAAGGCCAGCAACAGCGACCCGAAGGCGTTCACGTACGAATTCGACGACAACACGTTCCCGAACATCCCGTTGATCCAGCCGCGCCTCAATTCGGTCGAGGAATGGACGATCACGAACCTCAACAACGACGAGCATCCGATGCACATCCACGTCAACGACTTCCAGGTGATGGAAATCGTCGATCCGATCGCAGGCACCCGGACCGGGGTGCAGCCGTGGGGTGAGGACAACGTCAACGTGCCCGCGCCCGTCACGGACGCGAACGAGAATCCGCTGGTGCCGGCATCGGTGACGCTGCGCACCAAATTCACGGAATACACCGGCACTTTCGTGATCCACTGCCACCGCCTCAACCACGAGGACAACGGGCTGATGGCCACCGTCAACGTGATCCCCGAGGTGTCGACGTACGCGGTGGCGGTCCCGGGAACGCCGGGCACCCCCGCCACCGTGCAGGTCCACGACGGCAACGGCGACAAGGTGATCGCCTCCGTCACCCCGTTCCCGGCGTTCGAGGGCGCCCCGACGGTCGCGATGGCCGACGTCAACGGCGACATGATTCTCGACCTCGTCGCCGGGACCGGTGCGGGCGTCGCGCCGGAGGTCGTCGCGTACGACGGCAACGATGTCGGCTCCGGCCCGTTCACCGCGGAGCTGACCCGGTTCGCCCCGTTCGACACCGGCTTCCGCGGGGGCGTGAACGTCGCGGGCGCGGACATCGACGGAAACGCGCTGGCCGACAACATCATCGTCGGCACCGGACCCGGCACCGAAACGCAGGTGACGGTGTTCTCGTCCACCCTGCCGACGGAGAAGGGCGCGGCACCCGAGACGTTCTCGACGTTCACCCCCTACCCCGGTTCGCAGTCCGGGGTCACCGTCGCCACCGGCCTGGTCGACACCGCCTCGGGCCGGGCGAGCATCGTCACCGCCCCGGGGCCGGGAGAGGCGCCTCGCGTGAAGACGTTCCGGTACGACCTGTTCGAGCCCACCGCCGCGGCGCAGGCCGACGGCACCGCGGACGAGCACGCCGGCCACACCGGCGGACCGCGGACGACGTCGGAGTTCCTGGCCTTCGACGAGAACTACCTCGGCGGCGTCTCCCTCTCGACGGGGTGGGTCGCCGGAGCCGAGGGCGGAGCGAAGAGCATCGTCACCGGCATGCTGGGCGGCGACGGCACCGTCCGGGTGTGGTCGAGCGGGTCACGCCTCGACGGTGAGCCGGGCATGTATCTGGAGAGCCCGGACCACCACTCCAGCGACGTCGTGTTCACGCAGATCGCGTCGTTCGCACCGTTCGCCGGCGGCACCCCCGGCAGCGGCGTGCAGGTCGCCACGACCAGCACCACCACGGGCGCCGACCTGCTCGTCAGCGGCGCCGGGCCGGGCGGGGCGGAGGTGCGCAAGTTCGGGCTGGGACGCCCCGACCCGCAGGCCACGACGCTGGTGCCGCTGCCCCTGGGCACGCTGCCTGCGCTCCCCGCGACGCAGGGGTCCGTGCCGCTCGGCGGCCGGTAGATGCCGGTGTCAGGCGGTCCGCTTCTCGGCGGCGGCCGCGATGTCGTCGAGATCCTGACGGATCATCTTGGTGGTGGCTTTCAGTGCGAACGAACCGAACACCTTCATCAGGAAACGTGAAAAGGCACCCATGCCGGTTGCTTCCGCCGAGAAGTGAAACGTCAGGGTGGTGCCGTCGCCGGCGGGGGCCAGGGTGAAGACCGTCGTGTAGTCGGCGCCGCGGGACGACGCCTTCACCACGGTGCGCTTCTCCGGGTCGATCTCCGCGACCCACATCTCCTCGGACGACGACTTGCCGAACAGCACCCGGGTCTCACGCCACCGCGTGCCGACCTCGTATTTCGTCGAGTCCAGCCGCTCGAGCTTCTCCACGCCACTCAGAACCGACTCCGCGTTGTCCAGGTCGGTGAGGACATTCCATACCGCGCTCGCGGGCGCGTCGATCGTTCGGCTCACTCGGATTTCCGAGGCTGACATGTGGCACCCGTTTCTCTCGGTGTCAGGGCAGGGTCCAGAACTGGGTGGTCACCAGATAGAAGACGACGACCCAGAACACCATAGCCCCGACGACGACGGCGAGCCCTCGACGGTTCGTCCGTGCTTCGGGAACGCCCGGGGCAGGCCGCAGCCAGTGCCCCAGTATCCGGTTCACGTAGTACGGCATCGTCACGAAGCTCATGATGAAGCTGGACAGCAGATTCCCGACGAGCAGGCCGAGCCACAGCGGCATCTTCAGCGGCGACAGCACGAGGGTGAGGATCACGACCGTCGGATAGAGGCCGACCCACACCGCGATCGACGTCTTGGTCTCGGACGGCGGCGGCGCCTCGTGTCCGTTCTCGTCGAACGCGAACCAGCTGCCGAACGAGTTGTCGATGGTGCGCAGTTCGAAGTCGTGGAACTTCTCCCCCTCCGCGAGCAGCTCCCGACGTGTCGCCGAGGTGAGCCACGTGTCGAGGTCGGCGGCGTTGTCGTAGCGGTACAGCGCGGTCCACTCGTCCTGGACACCTTCGACGGGGCGGAACAGTTCGCTCCCGCGGAAGCCGTCGAACCTGCTCTCCTCCACACGCAGTCGGTCCTGCCAGGCGAGGAAGTCGTCGACGTGTTCCGGACGGACACGGTGCGTCACGACCACCGTCACGAGCGGATCCGCCTCCCGCACACCGCCGCCGGTGATGACCTGCTGGGTGGCGGGGCCGTCGAAGTACGGCTGCCCCGCGTCCAGCCGGTTCTGCCGGGTGGCGCTGTTGATCCACGCCTGCACGTGGGCGACGGAATCGAAGCGGTAGACCACCACCCAGTCCGGTTGCACGGCGGTGGGTGCGGAGATCTCGGCGCCCAGAAATCCGGGGTAGCGGGACGCGGCCGCGTTCATCTCCCGCTGCCACGCCTCGAAGGCCTCCTCGGAACCGGCACGCACTTTCTGGCCGATGATGACCGTCGCGGCGCTGCCGGCGACCTTCTCGGTGGGTTTCTCGGTGTCCATCGCCCTCTCCTCACGGTTCAGGTCGTCGGAACCGATCGGTTCTCGCCGATGCGGCTGTAGATGCGTTCGGGGGTGAGCGGCAATTCGCGGAAGCGCACGCCCGTCGCGTCTTCCAGCGCGTTGGCCAGAGCAGGCGCCACCGGGTTGATGCAGCACTCCGCCATTCCCTTCGCACGCATCGGCCCGACGGAGTCCGAAGAATCGACCAGCAGCACTTCGGTCCGGGGAACGTCGGCGAAGGTGGGGATGCGGTAGTTGCGCAAGTTGGGGTTGGTCATCACACCGTTGTCGTCGACGTGGAAGTTCTCGGTCAGCACGAATCCGATGCCCTGGGCGACGCCGCCCTCGATCTGGCCGCGCACCTGCACCGGGTTGATGATGACCCCGGCGTCCGTGGCCTGGACGCTGTCGAGGATGCGGATCTCGCCCGTCACCCGGTGGACGGCGATGCGGAAACCGTGGGCGTTGGAGACGACGCTGCGCGGCGACCCGTACGCCTTCCGCGCCTCCGTGAACCGGATGCCGCGGGGGCGGGCGGCGTCGAGGAGTTCGGTCAACGGCACCCGTGTGCCGTCGCAGAGCACCGCATCGTCGTCCATCGAACAGGACGCGACGTCGACCCCGGTATGCGCGGCGGCGAACGCCAGGATGCGGGTGCGCAGCGCTTCCGACGCCTGCGACACGGCGTTACCCGCGACGAAGAGGCCCGCACTGGCGAACGCGCCCGTGTCGAAACCCGTGCGGTCGGTGTCGGACTGAACGAGACGCACCCGCGCCGGCGTGGTGCCGAGCTGGGTGGCCGCGATCTGCACGTGCGCCGTTGACGTCCCCTCACCGAATTCGACGGTGCCGACGGCGAGTTCGTACACGCCGTCGTCGCCGAGCGTCGCCCACGCCTCCGAGATGTGCTCGGTCGGGGGCGCGGTCTCGTGCAGCCCACACGCGGTGCCCACGCCGACGAGCCACTCCTCGCCCGGCACCTGCCCGTTCCCGGTCCGTCCCAGTGCGGCGTCCACGAGGTCGATGCACTGCCCGAGCCCGTCTTCCCCGAACACGACGTCGTCGGGCCCGTCGTCGATCGCCACCAGTGAGTCACCGGGGCGGACGATGTTGCGGCGCCGCAACTCGACGGGGTCGATGCCCAGCGCGACCGCCAGTTCGGTGATGGCGGACTCGACCGCGAACGCGGGCTGCGTCATGCCGTACCCGCGCAGCGCCCCGCTGGGCACGGTGTTCGTGTAGACGGAGTACGCGTCGAACTTCTTGTTGAGGCACCGGTACGTCGAGATCGCGGCGCCGGCGGCGAACAGCGTCTCGCCCCCGTGGTTGCCGTACGCGCCCGTGTTCGACACGTTGCGCACCTGGAACGCCGTGAGTGTGCCGTCGGACCGGGCGCCGAGTGTGACCGTCAGCTTCATCGGGTGCCGCGGCGACGCCGTCGTGAACTCTTCTTCCCGGGTGAACTCGAGGGAGACCGGCCTGCCCGTGTCGAGGGTGGCGAGCGCAACCAGATCCTCCGTGATCACCTCCTGCTTGCCGCCGAACGCGCCACCGACCCGCTCGCAGAACACCCGCAGCTGGTCGGGACGCAGGTCGAACAGGTGAGCCAGCTTGACCTTCGCGATCGACGGCGACTGCGAACTCGTGCGCACGTGCAGGCGGCCGTCCCCCATCCAGGCGATCGACCCGTGCGTCTCGAGATGCGCGTGCTGCACCCGCGGCGTGAAGTACGTGCCCTCGTGGATCACGTCGGCCTCGGCGAACCCGGCCTCGACGTCCCCCACTTCACCGTGCAGTTCGAGCAGAATGTTGCGCACGGGGTCCTGAACGAACGGGTCGTCCGAACCGTGCAATTGCGGTGCGCCGTCGGCCATCGCCTCCTCCGGGTCGAACACCGCAGGCAGCACGTCGTACTCGACGACCACTCTGCGGCAGCCCTCCTCCGCGGCGCCGACCGTGTCCGCCACCACCGCGACCACCCGCTGTCCGGCGAAGCGGACCGTGTCGTCGAGGATGTACGTGTCGTCGGGGTCGACGAGGTGATCGGTGTGGATCGCGGTCGTGTACAGCTTCCGGGGCACGTCCTTCCACGTGTACACGCGGTGCACTCCGGGGACGGCGAGCGCCGCGGTCGTGTCGATCGAGACGATGCGGGCATGGGCGTGCGGCGAATGCAGCACCTTCATGTGCAGCAGGCCCTCGATCTCGGTGTCCATCGTGAATCGGGCGCGGCCAGTGACGACGTCGGTGGCCGCGGGCGCCCCGACGCTGGCGCCGACGGCCCGGCCCGGTTCGGCGACCTCGATCGCGGCGACACCGTTCACGGCGTCCTCGATCGCGCGGTAGCCGGTGCAGCGGCACAGATTCCCCTTCAGCGCGCGAGGCAGGTCGGCTTTCTGCGCGTCGGTGAACGTCGCCGACGTCATGATCATCCCCGCGGTGCAGAATCCGCACTGGAACCCGGGGGCGTCCCGGAACTGCCGCTGCAGCGGATGCAGGTCGTCCGGCGAACCGAGGCCCTCGATGGTGGTCACCTCCCGTCCTTCGGCCCGGAACGCGGGTGTGATGCAACTGTGCACCGGATCGCCGTCGAGCCACACCGTGCACGCGCCGCAATCGCCTGCGTCGCAACCCTTCTTGACACCGTGATGACCGAGCGAACGCACGAACGTCCGCAGGCACTGCCCGGGATTCGGCTCCTCGTCGAACGTCCTGCCGTTGACGGTGTACGTCATCGCCGACCTCCTGCCGCGAGTTCGGTCCGGATCTCCTCGGCGTAATGCTTCGCGAGGTGACGGCGGTGGTCGGGGGTGCCGTTGGGGTCGTCGAACCACACGTCCTCGGGCAACGCGTCGATACTCTGCTGCAGCGTGCCGGCGTCGGGCACGGCGTCGAACGCGAACCGGATCGGACGGGTGGTGCCCGCCGTGATCGTGAGCAGCAGGTCGTCGGCATCGGGCGACCGGGTGCCGATCATGAACAGTGTCGACCTGCCCAGGTGGGTCAGCGTGAACCGGCGGTGCGCGTGACGCTTGCGCAGGGCGCCGATCGGGATGTCGATGCGCCGCAGGATCTCACCCGGCGCGAGGACGTTCTCGTGGTTGCCCGTGACGAAGTCGGCGGCGTCCACGGTGCGTTCGGACCCGTCGGCCGCCCACAGCGTGTACGTCGCCTCGAGCGCGACGGCCATCGTGATCATCGGGCCCGCCGGCAGCGACATGCAGATGTTGCCGCCCACCGTCGCCGAATTCCAGACCTTGAACGACGCCAGGAACGCCTCACAGCTCGTTGCGAACACCGAGCCGGCGAGCCAGTCGCCCGGCGGCGCAAAGGCATACAGGTCACGGACCGTGCACGTCGCCCCGATCTCCAGACCCGCATCGCTCGGCACCAGCGAATCCCAGCCGAGCGCCGTCAGATCGACGAGCCTGCGCAGGCCCGGTTGCGGCTCGGAGAACAACCACGTTCCCCCGGCCAGCCACGCGTCGCCCTCCCGCCACTGCGGACCCGGCCGGTCGGGTGGGCGCCGCACGACATCGGTGATGGTATTGAGGTCCATATGACTGCTCCACTCGGGGAAAGTGTCGTCGTTTTCGTACCCGGCCTGCGTCAACTCACCTGACTCTAGACACCGTGACAGCCGTACCGGCGTTTTTTGCCTTGTTCCACCCGCGCTTGCGACCGTCACCCGTCGTAGCAGACATCTGCCGCCCCGGCCCGACCGTTACTCTCAGGTCCATGGCCGCCAAGATCTCCGCCCACGACGTGCTCGAGTTGGTACTGGACGCAGGCAGCTTCGTCTCCTGGGACACCACGCCCGTCGACGCGCGGCCGAACGAGAAGTACCGCGCCGACCTGCAGAAGGCCGCCGAGAAGTCGGGTGTCGACGAATCGGTGATCACCGGCGTCGGCACCGTCCGCGGTCGCCCGGTCGCGGTCATCGCCTGCGAGTTCGCGTTCCTCGCCGGTTCGATCGGTGTGGCCGCCGCCGAGCGGATCGTCTCCGCGATCGAACGCGCCACCCGCGAGGGCCTCCCCCTGCTGGCCTCCCCGACGTCGGGCGGCACCCGCATGCAGGAGGGCACCGTCGCGTTCGTGCAGATGGTGAAGATCGCGGCCGCCGTCGCCACCCACAAGGCCGCGCATCTCCCCTACCTGGTGTATCTGCGGAACCCCACCACCGGCGGTGTGTTCGCGTCCTGGGGCTCGCTCGGGCACATCACGGTGGCCGAACCCGGTGCGCTCGTCGGGTTCCTCGGGCCCCGCGTCTACGAGGCGCTGTACGGCGAGAAGTTCCCCGAAGGGGTGCAGACGTCCGAGAACCTGTACCGCAACGGCGTCATCGACGGCGTCGTCCCCGCGACCCGCCTGCGCAGGCTCGTCCATCGGGCGCTGCGGGTGCTGATCGATCCGCCGGCACCGGCCCCCGCCACCGAACCGGTGGCGGACGTCGACATCCCCGACGTGCCCGCGTGGCAGTCGGTGATGCTGTCGCGGCGCGCCGACCGGCCCGGCATCCGCCACCTGCTGCGGCACGCGGCCACCGAGCAGGTGCCCCTCAGCGGCACCGGTCAGGGCGAGACCGAGGGGACGGTGCTGTTGTCGCTGGCGCGTTTCCGCGGCGCGCCGTGCGTGCTGCTGGGCCAGGACCGCGCCGGCCAGTCGGCGCTGAACACGATGGGGCCCGCCGCCCTCCGCGAGGCACGCCGCGGCATGCGGTTGGCCGAGGAGTTGCAGATCCCCCTCGTCCTCGTGATCGACACTCTCGGTGCGGCGTTGTCCCAGGAGGCCGAGGAGCGCGGGTTGGCCCCCGAGATCGCGCGCTGCATCTCCGACCTCGTGACGTTGAAGACGCCGACCGTGTCCGTTCTGCTCGGTCAGGGCACGGGCGGCGGGGCGCTGGCGTTCCTGCCCGCCGACCGTGTGCTCGCCACGCAGAACGGGTGGCTTGCCCCGCTGCCACCCGAAGGTGCCAGCGCCATCGTGCACCGCGACACCACCCACGCACCCGAGATGGCGGCCGCCCAGGGCATCCGTTCCCTCGACCTGCTGCGGGACGGCGTCATCGACGCCATCATTCCCGAGCATCCGGACGCCGCCGACGAGGCCGTCGACTTCTCCAAGCGGGTCGGCGAGGCCATCTCCCGGGAACTCCGCGCCCTGACCGGGGTTCCGGAGAGCGAGCGCTTCGCGGCCAGGCTCGCCCGCTACCGGAACCTCGGGCTGGGTCACGGCCTCGGCTAGGACAGTTTGATGGTCGGCTTGTACATGTCCATCCACAACGCGAGGTCGAGCGTGCGCTCGAGTCCGCGGCGCGACACCTGAGTGATCTGCGGGCTGCCGACGGACACCGCCCGCGACAGCCAGTCCGCGCTGACCAGACCGAACACCGGGTGCGAGGGGTCGCCGAGCAGATCTTTGCCGTGCTGCTGCAACGCCACCGCATACTTCGGGTCCTGGGTGGACGGGTACGGCGACTTCACGCGGTCGATCACCGACTGCGGCAGCACATCCCTGGTCGCGGCCCGCAGCAGCGACTTCTCCTTGCCGTCGAACGTCTTCAGCGACCACGGCGTGTTGTACACGTACTCGACCAGCCGGTGATCGCAGAACGGCACCCGCACCTCGAGTCCGACAGCCATGCTCGCGCGGTCCTTGCGGTCGAGGAGGACCCGGACGAAACGCGTCAGATGCAGGTAGCAGATCTTGCGCATCCGCCATTCGAAGTCGGATTCGCCGTCCAGCCGGTCGATCCCGGATATCGCCGCGTCGTACGAATCCTGCACGTAGTCGTCGATGTGCAGCCCCGCCGTCACGTCCGGGGTGAAGATGTTGCTCTCGTCGCCGAAGTGCTCGGCGAATTGCACGAGCCACGGGAAGGTGTTCGCCTGTTGCGCCTTCGGGTCGAAGAACTGCTTGTACCCGCCGAACACCTCGTCGGCCGACTCTCCCGACAACGCCACGGTGGAGTGCTGACGGATCGCTTTGAACAGCAGGTACAGTGACGCGTCCATGTCGCCGAGGCCCATGGGAATGTCGCGTGCCCGGATGACCTTCGCGCGCACCGCGGGATCCGCCAGGTCGTCGGAGTCGAGGACGATGTCCTGGTGCGCGGTTCCGGACCTGCGGGCCACGTCGTGCACGTACGGAGTGTCCGGGGTGCCCCGCAGTTCGTCCGCGACGAAATGTTCGGTCTGCCCGACGAAGTCGACGGCGAACGTGCGGACCGTCTCCCCCACCTCGGCGAGTTGCCCGGCGGTTATGCCCGTCATCGCCGAGGAGTCGAGACCACCGGACAGCAGCGTGCAGCGCGGCACGTCGGCGACCAGTTGCCTGCGCACGATGTCGTCGAGCAGTTCGCGGACGTGCGCGACGGACGTGTCCCGGTCGTCCGTGTGCGGGCGGGTCTGCAGGGTCCAGTACCGGTGCGTGCGCAGGCCGGCACGCGAGACGGTGACCACCGTGCCGGGCTCCACCTCACGCATGCCGTCCCAGACGGCGTGGCCCGGCGTCTTCACGAACGCGAACAGCTCACGGATCCCGTCCATCGTGACAGTCGGCTCGGCGATCGGATTGGCAAGGATCGCCTTGGGTTCCGAACCGAACAGCACCCCGTCGGGGGTCTCGTAGTAGTAGAACGGCTTGATGCCCATGCGGTCGCGGATCATCACCAAGGTGTCGGTCCGCGAATCCCAGACGGCGAACGCATACATGCCGTTGAGGCGCTCCGCGACGGCCTCCCCCCACTCCAGATATCCGTGGAGCACCACCTCGGTGTCGGAGTGCGTGGCGAACCGGTGACCGCGCCCGTACAGTTCCTCGCGCAGTTCACCGAAGTTGTACACCTCCCCGGAGTAGACCATCGCGACGGGTCCGCCGGGGGTGTCCGCACTCATCGGCTGATGCCCGCCCGGCAGGTCGATGATCGCGAGCCGTCGATGCCCGAGCGCCGCATGTTCGACGACCCACGTACCGCGATCGTCCGGCCCCCGGCAGTTCATCGTCTCGGCCATGGCATCCACGGTGGACTGTTCGGCGCGTAGATCGCGGTCGAACGAGATCCATCCGGTGATTCCGCACATGTGTTCCTCCGACTGTCGCTGGCGCTCGTCCTTCGGCGCATGGTCAGTTGCGAGGCGGCCAACCGAGTCCGAACCGTAGCAATCGCATTGACAGTTCTTTACTCTTGCTAACCACCTATATTCCACGGTAACCCTTTTCGGCGCACAGGCGGTGAGCCCGCAATCACCGCCGGTCAGAACGGTGCGGGCTCTTCGGTCGCGTCGGCCTCGGGTACGCGTTCGCCGGGCGACCGCCCCCGCACCGCGTCCAGGCGTGCCTGCCGTCGGCGGCGCTCGGCCCGGATCCGTGCCGCAGTGTTCTGCGCACGGGTGCGGCGGCGGGAAGCGGGGTCAGCGACTCGGTCACGCTCGCGTGCGCCCAGGATTCCCGGGGACCGCGGCCGGTATCGATGTCCGGTGGGCGCTACCATCTCGATTCCGCCCTCGGCGTCCACGTGCCAGTGACCGGAATGTTTGAGCCGGTGATGGTTTCGGCAGTAGGCGGTCAGGTTCCCGGCCACCGTCGGACCTCCGGCGGCGGGATCGGAATGGTCGAACGGCCGATGATGATCGAGGTCCGTGTTCCAGGCCGCGACATCGCAGTGCAACCATTCGCACCCGCCGGCCAGCACCCGCAGCCAGGTGTCGAGAACGGTGCCGGGACGGTACGTGGTCGCCGCGGTGACGCTCGGTGGCCGCACCGGTTCGACGTCGGCGTCGGCTGCGATCTCACGTGCGTGTGCGGCGTCGACGATTCCGTAGCCGTCGAGGTAGCCCGGTTCGTCGTTACCTGCGAGCGTGGAGTCGAGCATGATCAGGTGCACGAGCGGCTTGCGCGCCGTGGGCACGATGCGCGAATCCTGACTGCAATCGCGCTGCCCGCATTCGCATTTCACGTACGCGGCACCATCGACGAGCGCGGACAGTCCGTCTGCCCGTCGCTGTTCGTAGGTTCGAAGATCTTTCGGGCACACGGTGTTCGCCAGTTCGCGTAACCGTGCGTCGAATGCCCGGCCCCGCACGGCGGGGACGGATCCGAGGATGCGGCACATGCCGTCCTCGGCGGCGCTGACTCCGACGAACCTGTCGGCCTGCGCCTTCTCCCGCTTGGCCCGCACCCCCGCCGGGTCGAGCCTCGCGATGATGCGGTTGGCCGCGTTGGTCAGCCTGCGGCCGGTCAACCCGGTTCCACCGGTCCGTGGTGGGGCCAGAACCTGTTCGAGGAGTTGATGTTCGACCTCGCCGATCCGGTCGTCGGTGACGTTTGCCGTCGCGTCTTCGATCAGGCGGACCCGGTACATGTCGAGATCGCCGCGCGCCATGGCCTCGCGGGTCGCAGGCAACCGGGTGCGCAGCGACATGCCCAGGCCGATCAGGCGACCCGCCGCCGCTCGCCCCATGGTGAGTGCGGCACCGATCTCGGCCTCGACCACTTCGTGCGCGGTCGACGTCCATGCCCCGTCGGACTCGATCTCGGCAGTGCGGCGCACGAACAGCTCTGCGTTGACTTCCTCTCGGCCGTGAACGACCGAGATTCCCCGCGGGACTCGCGTCCCGAGGTTCCTGTTTCACCGACAGTCGCCTCCCCACACGTCATGTGCGGGGTGGTCTCACACCGTCTCCGCAGGCTGCCACCGCCAGTCCGACGGCCAAAATGTTCCTCGCCGCATTCACATCCCGATCATGGACCGCGCCGCATCGGCACGCCCACTCCCGCACATTCAGCGGCATCGTCGACGCGACCTCCCCGCACACCGAGCAGGTCTTCGACGACGGACAGAACCGGTCGACCGCCACCACCCGCCGCCCGTACCAGTCGGCCTTGTACTCGAGCATCGACCGGAACTCGGACCAGCCCGCATCCGAGATCGCCCGAGACAACGACCGATTCTTGACCATGTTCCGCACACTCAGATCCTCGACGGCGATCACTTGGTTTTCGCGCACCAGTCGAGTAGAGAGTTTGTGCAGATAATCGCGGCGCCGATCGGCGATCCGGCCATGAATCTTCGCGACCTTCAGTCGGGCCTTGGCCCGGTTACGGGACCCTTTCTCCTTCCTGGCCAGCGTCCGCTGCGCCTTCGCCAACCGCACACGGTCCGTGCGCTCGTGGCGCGGGTTGGCGATCTTCTCCCCCGTCGAGAGCGTGTACAGGCTCGTGATCCCGGCGTCGAGCCCGACCACCCGATCGACCGGCTCGAGCTCGGGAATCACGTCTTCGACGAGGATCGAGATGTGATATTGCCCGCGAGCGTTACGCGACACCGTCACCTGCGACGGCACGGCCCCCTCCGGCAGCGGCCTCGACCACCGAATGTCCAGGGGTTCGGACTGCTTGGCCAACCGGAGCTGCCCGCCCCGGTAGGTGAAGCAGTTCGAGAAGTAGGTCGCCGAATCCTTCGACCGGCCCTTACTCTTGAACTGCGGGTAGCGGGTCTGCTTGCGCCAGAACCTCTCGAACGCGCCCTGCAACTGCCGCAGCGATTCCTGCAGCGGCCCCTTCGACGGCTCCGCCAACCACTCCGTCTCGGGGTCCCGTTTCCATCCGGTGAGCATCGTCGAAGTGTCCGCGTATGTGATCCGCCGCTGCTCCTGCGACCAGGCACGCGTCCGCTCGGCCAACGCCCGGTTGTAGACATACCGGGTGCACCCGAACGTCCGAGCAAGCTGATCTGCCTGCACCGCAGTCGGATAGAAACGGTACTTGAACGCCCGCTTCACCACCCGCCCCGCCATGACCCAGACACTAACCCCATGGTCCGACAAATCCAGATCGGCTCACCCTGCCCTGGACGACCGGGTTTGCGCCGAAAGACTCACGGATCAACTCGACCAGACCCACGTCGGATTCCGCGTCGGCGAGACAGCAGACCGTCTCGCTAATCCCCCGATCCAATACCCCCGTATCGAACATGTGCCCCTCCTTACGTTTGTGTGGGCAGTTTTACCTCGATTCCGCCGAGATTGAGATAGATCATCGCCTTGAGTGATTCCGCTGAATGATGACCGTAACCGCGGGCATTGATCAGTCTGATCTTCGAGTTGATCCCCTCGATAAGGGCATTGGATATCCCCAACTCGATTGCTGCACAGATTTGCTCGGATTTCTTGTCGATCATGCGCGCCAGTTGTACGAACGCATCGATCCCGCAGGACCGCGCTTCTTCGATCCACCGCCGTAGATACCGTGCAGCGTTCCGGGGCGCGATCTTGCGGTAGAGATCGCGGAACTGCTCCTTCAGACGCCACGCTGTCCCGACCTCGGTATCGGCTGCGGTCACCGTCCGCAGCAACGACTTGTGTTTCTTGGTGAGCCGATTCTTACCGAGCCGCAACACTGTGCGAGCTTGACGCCATTCCGGGGCTTGCATCGACAAGGTCCGGCGAACAGACGCCGCGTCGGAGAACACACGATCCAATGCTCGGTTCACCCACTGCATCACATGAAAGGGGTCCATACACTGACGAGCCTGCGGGACGTGATCCTCGGCGGCGGCACGGAAGGCGGGAGAGCCGTCCATCGACACCACCTGCACCTTGTCGCGCTCCTTCGCCGACTGTTGCTCGAAGAACTCCGAAAACGAGTCTCGGCCTCGGCCCTCGGTGATGTAGACGACCTTGCCGGTGTCGTGATCGCCGACGATGGTGAGGTACTTGTGCGGATGCCGGTAGCAGATTTCGTCGACTCCGATTCGATACACATTCTCGAGCCTGCGCGAGTCGATCAACGCATCGACTGCCCGCGTGACGATGGAGGTGACCGTCCGCCATGCACAGCGCATCAAGGTCGACACCGAGGTCCGATCGGTGCGGGTGACCAACCACAGCACCATGTCCTCGAAGTCGCGTGTGTGCCGTGCTGTCGGACGCGCCCACGGAATGTCCTCGGTCCGGACGCCGCAGGTCGGGCACTCGATCCGTCGGATCGGATACTTCAACCACACCTTGTGGCGGCCGAAGTCGAGATGGCGCCAGCGCCGCGGCGCGTGGTCGTAGGCAGCGGCGCTCGTGTAGCCGCATGGGCACTTCACACGGCGTGCTGCGAGTCTGACGGTGACCTCGACGGAGTCGTCTGTGATCGACACGCACGTGTAGCGGTCCTCCGGGTTGAGGTTGGTGTAGGAACCCCGAAATCTAGAGACCCAACACGTGAGCTCCCTCATTCCACCGGCAACTCGCCGAACACTGCGTCCAACAGCCCACCCTGAACAGTAGAAATGACGCCCACACAAACCTCAGGAGCGCCACATGTGTTCTACACTAGCGAAAACCCATGCGCTCCAAAATACCCCGACAGGACCCGCCTCTAGCCACTCCCTGCCACGATGGCGGGCACGGTGGCGGCGACGATGATGGCAGCGTTGACGGCGTCGACGGATGCGCGCACGGCCTTGCCTGCCCAGTCGCCTTCGGCGATGTCTTTCGCCCGCTTCTTCACGGCGCGACGGTCGGCGTCCGGGAACAGCTTCGGGGCGGCGTCGACGGCGGAGAGGAGCGAGACGAGTGCTGCGGTGCGCGGAGTGGGGGTGACCCCGTCGAGGAGCGCGGCCCCCAGTTCGTTCCGCACCGTGCGTTCGTGGCTGCCGTCGACCTCCGGCCACCGGGTGGTGGGGAAGATGCCGAGCACCTTGCCCTTCTCCTCGCGGACCCATCCCGCGTCGACGATGCGCTTCGCGAGTTCGTCGCGCAGATTCTTGGTGAGCTTCTCGATCGCTGCTTCCGGTTTCAGCGGCTTCGACCTACCGATGAGATCGACTGCCCGCGCGAGCAGCGGATCCTGCGGCCACGCGCCGTCCCGGACGACGAGGCGGCCCTTCTTCACGTCCTCACCGGGTTCGGCGGGCGTGACGACGTCACCGAGAGCCAGTTCCAGCAGAACGGCGCCTGCGAGGACGCGCGGCAACCTGGTCCCGTCAACGACGGGTTTGCCCGACGCGTCGTCGAGCAGCAGCAACAGCAGATCTTCGGCGAGCAGCGTCATGCTTCCACGATAGGTCCGGCGGCAACGCGAAGTCCGGTGTCCGTTCAGCCGCCCCGCGGAATGTTTGCCGGTTACCGTGAAGGGGAAATATTTCCGAATATCAGCGGACGGTTGTCGGGCACCGCAGTCAAGCACGAGGAGCGGCTATGAGCGCGATCGGACACTGTCGGGCACTCCTGGCGGTCGCCGTCATTGCCTCGTCTGCCATGTTCGGTCAGGTGGCGACGGCGTCTGCGGACGAGTGGCGGGCCCTTCCCGCCGACAAGCCGGCCTCGGCGGACGGCTCCGTCCTCGACCACATCGAGGAGATCAACGACCGTCAGCTGAACATGTTCGTCTACTCGGCGGCGATGGAGAAGGTGATCCTCCTCGAGGTCATCCGTCCCGCCGACACGAGCGTCCCCCGCCCGACCCTGTACCTGCTCAACGGTGCCGGTGGCGGCGAGGATTCGGCGACGTGGCAGGCGCGGACGGACGTGGTCAGCTTCTTCGCCGACAAGAACGTCAACGTCGTCACCCCCGTCGGCGGCGCCTACAGCTACTACACCGACTGGCAGAAGCCCGACCCCGTCCTCGGTGTCAACAAATGGACTACGTTCCTCACCGAGGAGCTTCCGCCGATCGTCGACGCCGCACTCGGAACCAACGGTGACAATGCCATCGCAGGTCTGTCGATGTCGGGCACGTCCGTCCTGAGCCTCGCCGAGGCCGCCCCCTCGCTGTATCGCGCCGTCGGTGCGTTCAGCGGGTGCGCCGAGACGAGCACCCAACCGGGCCGGGACTACGTCACGTTCGTCGTCAGCTTCCGCGGCGGAGACGTCGAGAACATGTGGGGACCGCCCGACGACCCCGCCTGGGTGGAAAACGACCCCGTCATCAACGCCGAGAAGCTACGCGGCATCGACCTGTACATCAGCAACGCCACCGGGCTGCCCGGCATCCACGAGAACCTCAACGGCCCGGACATCAACGGAGATGTCGGCGTCCTCGCCAATCAGGTGATCGTGGGCGGCATCATCGAGGCCGGAACCAACGAATGCACCCATCGCCTGGCCGACAGGCTGAACGCCCTGGGAATCCCGGCCACGTACGACTTCCGGCCCACCGGCACCCACTCGTGGGGCTACTGGCAGGACGACCTGCACAACTCCTGGCCGATGATCGCCGGTTCCCTCGGCGTCTGACCGGGCGCACCCGACGTCGCATAGGGTGTTTCGGGTCACACCACGACGAGAGGACGTGCATCGATGAGTTCCCCGGGAACTGCGCCTTCGAGCGACGACCATGGCCACAGCTACGCCGAGGTGTACCGCCGGAGCACCGACAGTCCCGAGGAATTCTGGCTCGCCGCGGCCGGGGCCGTCGAGTGGGAGCAGCCACCGACGCGGGCGCTCGACGACTCCGCCGCCCCGATGTACCGGTGGTTCCCGGACGCGTCGCTGAACACCTGCTTCAACGCCCTGGACCGGCACGTGCGCGACGGCAACGGAGACCGGGCGGCGTTGATCTACGACTCGGCGATGGTGCCCGACGCGTCCCGCACCTACACCTACGCAGAACTTCTCGACGAGGTGTCCCGGTTCGCCGGCGTCCTGAGGGACCAGGGTGTGGTGGCCGGGGACCGGGTGATCGTCTACATGCCGATGATCCCCGAAGCGGCGATCGCAATGCTGGCCTGCGCCCGTATCGGCGCCGTGCACTCGGTGGTGTTCGGCGGGTTCGCCGCGAAGGAACTCGCGACCCGCATCGACGACGCCGGACCGGTGGTGCTGGTGACGGCGTCGGGCGGCCTCGAACCGGGGCGCACCGTCGAATACCTGCCGATGGTGGCGAAGGCGCTGGAATTGTCCGCCACCGCTCCGCACACGGTGATCGTCAAGGACCGCGAGCAGGTTTCCGGTTCGGCCGCCGACTACCGGGGCGGCGAGGCGGCGTGGTTCGACTGGGACACGCTGATGGCGGATGCCGCACCCGCGGAACCGGTTCCGGTGGCCGCGACGGACCCGCTGTACATCCTCTACACGTCCGGTACCACGGGGAAGCCGAAGGGCGTGATCCGCGACAACGGCGGGCACGCCGTCGCGCTGACGTGGTCGATGCGCAACATCTACGACATCGGCCCGGGTGACGTGTGGTGGACCGCGTCCGACGTGGGCTGGGTGGTCGGCCACTCGTACATCGTCTACGGGCCGCTCCTGGCCGGCGCCACGTCCGTGCTCTACGAGGGCAAGCCGGTCGGGACCCCGGATGCGGGGGCGTTCTGGCGGGTGATCTCCGATCACGGTGTGTCGGCGCTGTTCACGGCGCCGACCGCGATCCGCGCCGTCCGCAAGGCCGACCCGGACGCGAAGGAGATCGAGAAGTACGACATCTCCTCACTGAAGACGCTGTTCGCGGCGGGCGAGCGCCTCGACCCCGACACGTACGCGTGGGCGACCCGCGTCCTGGGCCGTCCCGTCGTCGATCACTGGTGGCAGACCGAGACCGGCTGGGCGATCTGCTCCAACCTGCGCGGGCTCGAACCCATGCCGCTGAAGGCCGGCTCCCCCACCGTCCCCGTCCCCGGGTACCGGGTGCAGGTCGTCGACGGCGGGGGGAACGTGGTTCCGGCCGGGGCCGAGGGCAACATCGTGATCGGCCTGCCCCTGCCTCCGGGGACCCTGGCCGGGTTGTGGCGCGACCCGGAGCGGTACGTGAAGTCGTACCTCGCCACGTTCGAGGGCTACTACCTCACCGGCGACTCCGGGTACATCGACGAGGACGGGTACGTGTTCGTCCTCGGGCGCAGCGACGACGTCATCAACGTTGCCGGACATCGGCTTTCGACCGGCAGCATGGAGGCCGTGGTCGCCGGTCATCCCGCGGTGGCCGAGTGCGCGGTGGTCGGGATCCGCGACGAACTCAAGGGGCAGCGGCCAAGCGGCTACGTGGTGCTCAAGGCCGGCGTCGACATCGACCCCGAGACACTCCGCACCGAACTGGTCGCGATGGTGCGTGAGCAGATCGGCGCCGTCGCCACGTTCCGCGACGTGACGGTCGTGCAGGCGCTGCCCAAGACCCGCTCCGGCAAGATCCTGCGCAAGACGATGCGGCAGATCGCCGACCACGAGGAGTACACGGTGCCGTCCACCATCGAGGACGTCGCCGTCCTCGACGCGCTGAAGAAGCAGTTGGGCGGCTGACCGCTCAGACCCGGACAGCCGCGTCGAGTGCCTGATCCACCAGCACTTCGACGCGGTCCGCTTCGAGTGGATCGAGGTCGAACAGGATGCGGTAGACGATCGGCGCCACCACGTGGTCGATCACGTGCTCGACCACGCCCTGACCAATCGGGCCGGCCGGCTCCCCGCGTCCGAGGATCGTCTCGATCTGGGTGCGGCAGAACGTCGCGCACTGGAGCGGATTGGTGTCGCCGCTCATCACGACGTCACGCAGCGCCGACCGCCCCACCGGCGAGGACATCTCCTCGAGGTACTCCTGTGCCCAGGCGACGAGGTCGCCTCGCACACTGCCGGTTTCGCGCGGCGGCGCGTCGGGACGCAGTCGCTCGATCGCAACGTCCGCGAACACCTCGGTGATGTCGCCCCAGCGCCGGTAGATGGTCGACGGGGTGACCCCGGCGTCGGCGGCGATCATCGGGACGGTGATCTCTGCTCGGTCGCGCTCGTCGAGGAGCTTGCGGGTGGACGCGTGCACCGCCTGCTGGATGCGGGCGCTGCGCCCACCGGGGCGTGGACCTGGAGCCGGACTCATGACCCCATGCTAACGCAAAGCTGTTGCATTAAGAATGGCCGCGGCGTAGCGTCCATTAACGCAAACCTTTTGCTTTAACGTTCTCCGGGAGTACGCCCATGCCGACCCTTGCACCCGAAGCACCACCGACCTCTCGACCCGCGCTGCGCCGCGGCGCCGCCTTCACCCTCGTCGCGGTCGTGATCGCCACCCTCCTCGGCGCGTCCGCCGCACCGACACCGCTGTACGAGCTGTACCAGTCGAACTGGGGCTTCTCTTCGCTGCAGTCGACGCTGGTCTTCGGCATCTACGCCGTGAGCCTGCTGCTGGCGCTGCTCACCGTGGGGTCGTTGTCGGACTACGTCGGCCGGCGCCCCGTCCTGATCACCGCGCTCGCGTTCGAGGCGGTCTCGATGATCATGTTCGCGACCGCCGAAGGCATCGGACTGCTGCTGCTCGCCCGGGTGGTGCAGGGATTCGCGACCGGTGCCGCGATCAGCGCCCTCGGTTCCACCCTCCTCGACCTCGAACGCACACCGGGACGCGGCGCCACCGTCAACAGCATCGCGCCCACCGCCGGCCTCGCGCTCGGCGCCATCGGATCGAGCCTCATCAGCGAACACCTTCCCCGGCCCACCAGCACCGTGTTCCTGGTGCTCCTCGTGCTGTTCGTCGTCGAGATCCTCGGCATCTGGGCGGCACCCGAGACGGCGGTCCGGCAGAAGGGCGCGCTGGCGTCGATGCGACCGGCGCTCGCGGTCCCGTCCACCGCACGGAGAATGCTCGTCGCCACGGGACCGTGCCTGATCGCCGTCTGGGCGCTCGGCGGCTTCTACCTGTCGCTCGGACCGTCACTCGCCCGCAACGCACTCGACGTGCACACGTCCCTGATCGGCGCGATCATGGTCGCGACGCTCACCGGGACCGGCGCACTCGCGGTGTTCCTGCTGCGCAACGTCGCGGCACGGCGCATCCTGGTCGTCGGAGCGTCGGCCCTCGTCGCCGGCGTCGCCGTCACCCTGCTCGGCGCCGAAACATCCTCGGCACCCTTGATTCTCGTAGGAACCGCGGTCGCGGGCATCGGGTTCGGCGCCGGCTTCCAGGGCACCATCCGCACCGTCATGCCGCTCGCCGCACCACACGAGCGGGCGGGACTGCTCTCGAGCATCTACGTGATCGCCTACCTCGCCAACAGCGTTCCGGCGCTGGTCGCCGGATACCTCGTCGGGCAGGTCGGGCTCGTCGACACCACCCGCATCTACGGCGGACTCGTCATCGTCCTCGCCGCGGCGGCCCTCGTGCGCCGCGCACCCGTGAGTACTTGTTAACCGCCCGCGGTTAACAAGTACTCACGGGGACTTGATCTCGCCGTACCGGGCCAGGGCCTCCTGGCGTTCGTGGGCGTGGTCGACGATCGGCGGCGGATAGTCTTCGGGGCGGCCGTCTTTCAGCGCGTGGACGGCCTTCCCGGAGATCCCGCACAGTTCGGGCACCCACCGCCGCACGTATTCGCCGTCGGGGTCGAACTTCTCCCCCTGTGTCGTCGGGTTGAACACCCGGAAGTACGGCGACGCGTCCGTCCCCGACCCCGCCGTCCACTGCCAGCCGTGCTGGTTGTTCGCCAGATCGCCGTCGACGAGCTGGTTCATGAAGTAGCGGGCGCCCCGCCACCACGGCAGGTGCAGGTCCTTGACGAAGAACGACGCGACGATCATCCGCACCCGGTTGTGCATCCAGCCTTCGGCTTTCAGCTGACGCATCCCGGCATCGACGATCGGGAACCCCGTCCGGCCCTCGCACCACGCCGCGTACGCCTCCTCGGCGTCGGGCCCGCTGTCGTAGCGGATGTGGTCGAACCGGCGGTCGTAGTTTCCCCGTGCGCTGTCGGGGCGCTGGAAGAGGATGTCGGCGTAGAAGTCCCGCCACGCGAGCTGCCGCCGGTACTGCTCGGCGCTCCTGCTGCGGCGGCGGGCGAGATCGCGGAGCATCGTCCGCGGATGAATGTTGCCGTACTTCAGGTACACCGACATCCGGCTGGTCGCGTCGAGCCCGGGGCGATCCCGCGCGTCCTCGTACCCGGCGAGGTCGTCCTCGCAGAACTCCGCCCACCGTTCCAGCGCCGCCGCCTCACCCGCGACGTACCCGTCGGATTCGGGTTCGGGGATCGTCACCCGCCGCGTCTTCACGTCGTCCGGGTCCATCCACTCCACCGTCCCGGGACCGGTGTCGATCGGCGCACGCCACCCGTGCTCGAGCCACTGCCGGAAGTACGGGGTGAACACGCGGTACGATTCCCCGTCCGCCTTGGTCACCCGGCCGGGCGCCACGGCGTACGGCGACCCGGTGGCCACCAGATCGACGTGCTCGGCGACGGCGGCGTCCCGCTCGCGACCGTAGGGCCCGTAGTCGGCGCTGACGTGCACTTCTTCGGCCGACACCTTCTTCGCGATCCGCGGAACAACGTCGACGGGATCGCCCTTCACCACCAGCAACCGGCCGTCGAGTTGGTCGTCCAGCGCGGCGAGGCTGCGGAACAGGAAGTCCCGGCGGGCACCGCCCGACGTGGTCAGCAGCCGGTCGTCGAGCACGAACAGGCCGAGTGCACGCGCCCCCGACTCGGCGACCGTGTGGAGCGTCGGCAGGTCACCGAGCCGGAGGTCGCGGCGGAACCAGACGAGTGCGGTGTCCATACCTGCCACGGTAACGAAGCGCGGGCCGCTCAGTTGGTGGAGCGGGCCGAAGACAGCACCGACAGGTACGGGGCGTCGATGTCGTAGTGCGTGAACGCGGACAGCGCCGCGCGCGCGAACGTCCGCTGCACCGCCCACTGCCTGCCGGGCTTGGTCCGCGCGGTGATCCGCAGCGTGACCGATTCCGCGGTCACCGAGTTCACGCCCAGCAGTTCCGGGGGTTCGAGCACGTCGGCCGCGATCGCGTCGCCCTTGGCCGCCTCGTTGACCGCCTCCAGCGCCACCTCGCACGCCCGCTGCACGTTGGCGGCGTGCGCGATCGGCAGATCGACCACCGCGACCGCGTACCCCTGACTCATGTTGCCGACCCGCACGATCTCACCGTTACGGCAGTACCAGAGCGTGCCGTTGACGTCGCGGATCGTGGTGACCCGCAGACCCACCGTCTCGACCGTTCCCACGGCCTCGCCGAGGTCGACGACGTCGCCGACCCCGTACTGGTCCTCGAGCAGCATGAAGATGCCCGACAGGAAGTCCCGGACCAGATTCTGGGCACCGAAACCGAGTGCGACACCGATCACACCGGCGGACGCGATGAACGGCGCGACGTTGACCCCGAGGACCGCGAGGACCTGCAGCACCACCCAGATGAGCACCACGATCGACACCGTCGACTTGAGCACCGACCCGATGGTCCGGGCGCGTTGCGCGCGACGCTCGTTGACCATGGCTTCCTTGACGCCGCGCGGGGCGCGCTCCCGCAGAGGCCGGAGCATGGCCGGCTTGTCCGAGGGCTCCCGGGGACGTGTCATCCGTTCGATCATCCGGTGCAACGCGAATCGCAGTACGAGCGCCAGGACGACGTAGGCCGCGATCTCGGCCGGCCGGTGAATCAGCCAGTCACGGTTGGTTTCGGTCAGTTCGAATGCCTGCAGCGAAGGAAACATCCCCAACGAGTGTACGGACGAGACACGCTCTCACAACTGCCATCCGCACGCTCTGTGGTCGCGCCCACGGCACAATGCAGGAGTGACCGTCACCGACTCAGCCAGTGTCCTCGTGGTCGACGACGACGAGGACGTGCGGACGTCCCTCGAACGCGGCCTGCGCCTGTCCGGATTCACCGTCCTCACCGCCGTCGACGGCGCCGACGCACTGCGGGTGGTCAGCGAACAACGTCCGGACGCGATGGTGCTCGACATGAACATGCCGGTCATCGACGGCACCGGCGTCGTCACTGCGCTGCGCGCGATGAGCAACGACATCCCGATCTGTGTGCTCAGCGCCCGCGACACCGTCGACGACCGCATCTCGGGTCTGGAGTCGGGCGCCGACGACTACCTGGTCAAGCCGTTCGTCCTCGCCGAACTGATCGCCCGGATCCGGGCGATGCTGCGCCGTCGCGGCACGACCGCCGCGGCGCCGGCCGACTCGCCCGCGTCCCCGCCGATCCGCATCGGCGCGCTCGAGATCCGGCTGTCCGAACGGCGGGTCTTCATCGCGGGCGGGGAGGTGACGCTGACCAAGCGGGAGTTCGAACTTCTCGAGGTTCTCGCCCGCAACGTCGGCATCGTCCTGAGCCGTGAACGGCTCCTCGAACTGGTGTGGGGATACGACTTCGTCGCCGACACCAACGTGGTGGACGTCTTCGTCGGCTACCTGCGGCGCAAGTTCGAGGTCGGTGGTCAGCCGCGCATCCTGCACACGGTTCGCGGTGTGGGGTTCGTGCTGCGGGAACCGTCGTGAAACGCTCGTTCTCCCTCCGGACCCGTGTGGCCGCGGCGACGGCGCTGGGCGCGACGATCATCGTCGTCGCGCTCGGAATCCTGGTGTCGCTGGCGATCAACCGGAACAACCTGTCGCAACTCGACCGGCGACTGGAGACGGCGTCGGATGTCCTGGTGCCCAACGCGGCCACGGCCGGGCTGTTCCTCGGGGCGCTCGGCGACAAGGGCGCGTTCGCGATCACGATCCGTTCGGCAGACGGCGACACCGTGCTCGTCAGCACCCCCACCCAGCTGCCCGAACTCGACCCCGGCTCGCAGACGGTGCGGATCGACGACACCTGGTACCGGGCCTACACCGCGACCGTGCCTCTCCTCGGCACCCGGATCTCCCTGGCCGTGCCGTACGCCGAGGCGCAGGACGTGACGTCCGAGCAGCAACGGCAGGTGGCGCTCGTGGGGGTCCTCGCCGTCGCCGCCGCCAGCGGCCTCGGGTGGCTGTTCGGTGGTCGTGCGGTGCGACCGCTGGTCGACCTGACCGGCCGCATCGTGCGCCGCGAACCGAAACTGACACCCACGACCTCCGGCGTCCGGGAGGCCGACGAACTGGCGTCCGCCGCCGAGTCGATGCTGCGCGACGTCGCCGAGGCGCAGAACGCGACGACCGCGGCCCTCGCCACCGCCCGCGACTTCGCCGCCGTGTCCGCGCACGAACTCCGCACGCCGCTCACCGCGATGCGCACCGACCTCGAGGTCCTCACCACTCTCGACCTGACGCCGGAACAGCAGCACGAGATCCTCCGCGACCTCGCCCGCTCACAAGCCCGGGTGGAATCGACGCTGTCCGACCTCGAACGCCTCGCCCGCGGCGAACTGTCCACCGACAAGGACTTCGTGGACTGCGACCTCGTCGACATCAGCGACCTCGCCGCGGAGGAGGCGATGCGTCACAATCCCGGCCTGCAGGTGACCGTCGACGCGGCCCCGGTGACGGTCCGCGGCATGCCCGGCGGGCTGCGCCTCACCCTGGACAACGCCATCAAGAACGCGGTCCGGCACGGCGGCGCCACCGCGGTGACGATCACACTGAGAGCAGCCGACGGCATCACCACCGTCGTCGTCGACGACAACGGTTCCGGGGTGCCCGAGGCCGAACGGGCCGCGGTGTTCGAACGGTTCCACCGCGGTTCCAACGCGACGAAGAGCGGATCGGGCCTGGGCCTCGCGCTCGTCGCCCAGCAGGCCGCATTGCACAACGGCAGCGCACGTTTCGAGGTCAGCCCGCTCGGCGGCGCACGGCTCGTCGTGGAGCTGCACACCGACACGACCCGGAAAGCGGAAAGCCCCGCCTCACCGTGAGGTGATGCGGGGCCTTCGGGCCGTGAAGACTATTCCTTCACGTCCAGCAGGTCGATCATGAACACCAGCGTCTTGCCGGACAGCTGGTGTCCGGCACCGGCGGGACCGTAGGCGAGCTCCGGCGGGATGGTGAGCTGACGACGTCCGCCCACCTTCATGCCGGGGATGCCGTCCTGCCAGCCCTTGATGAGGCCGCGCAGCGGGAACTGGATGGACTCGCCGCGGCTCCAGGAGGAGTCGAACTCCTCGCCGGACTCGAACTCGACGCCGACGTAGTGCACCTCGACGGTGCCACCGGGGACGGCCTCGGCGCCGTCTCCGACAACCACGTCCTTGACGACCAGGTCGGTCGGGGCGGGTCCCTCTTGGAACTCGATCTCGGGCTTGGTCATGTGTCCTCCTCGATGAGGGCTCTATGGTTCGGCACAGGTGTTCGCGATCAGCGACCTGTGACGTCCTTGTAGTCACGCTCGGTGTAGCCGGTGTAGATCTGGCGCGGACGGCCGATCTTCGTAGCGGGATCTTCGTGCATCTCGCGCCAGTGTGCAATCCACCCGGGCAAGCGGCCCATGGCGAAGAGAACGGTGAACATGCGCGTGGGGAAGCCCATCGCGCGGTAGATCAGACCCGTGTAGAAGTCGACGTTCGGGTACAGCTTGCGCTCGACGAAGTAGTCGTCGGTCAGCGCCGCCTCTTCGAGGGCCATCGCGATGTCGAGCAGTTCGTCGTCGCCGCCGAGCTTGTCGAGGATGGTGTGCGCCGTCTGCTTGACGATCGCCGCGCGCGGGTCGTAGTTGCGGTAGACGCGGTGCCCGAAGCCCATGAGCTTCACGCCGTCTTCCTTGTTCTTGACCTTGCGGACGAAGTCGCCTGCGTTGCTGCCGCTGGCCTTGATCTCGTCGAGCATCTCCAGCACCGCCTGGTTGGCGCCGCCGTGCAGCGGGCCCCAGAGTGCGTTGATGCCACCGGAAATCGAGGTGAACAGGTTGGCGTCGGAGGAGCCGACCAGGCGCACCGTCGACGTGGAGCAGTTCTGCTCGTGGTCGGCGTGCAGGATCAGCAGCATGTCGAGTGCCTTGGCGATCTCGGGATCGATCTCGTAGGGCTCCGCGGGGAAGCCGAACGTCATCCGGAGGAAGTTCTCGACGAGGTTCAGGGAGTTGTCCGGGTACAGGAACGGCTGCCCGACGGACTTCTTGTACGCGTAGGCCGCGATGGTCGGCAGCTTCGCGAGAAGGCGGATGGTCGACAGTTCGACCTGCTCCGGGTCGGCCGGGTCCAGGGAGTCCTGGTAGTACGCGGACAGCGCGTTGACGGCGCTGGACAGCACCGGCATCGGGTGTGCGTTCCGGGGGAACCCGTCGAAGAACCTCTTCAGGTCCTCGTGCAGCAGGGTGTGGCGCCGGATCCGGTCGGTGAACGACTCCAGCTGCGCCGCGGTGGGCAGCTCACCGTAGATCAGCAGGTAGCTGACCTCGATGAAAGTCGACTTCTCGGCCAGCTGCTCGATCGGGTATCCGCGGTAACGGAGGATCCCCTTCTCACCGTCGATATAGGTGATCGCGGAGCTGGTGGAGGCGGTATTGACGAAACCCGGGTCCAGGGTGGTGTACCCGGTGCTGGCGAGCAGCTTGCCCAGTTCGATACCGTCATTGCCCTCGGTTGCCCTGGCAATGGACATCGTGTGCTCACCACCAGGGTAGGTAAGCGTGGGCTTTGTGTCATTGTCAGGCACGAAGCATCCCTCTCAAGCTCAAACCAATGAGTAACAACTTCATTCAGGTAGAAACTAGTCCCACTCTGGCCTGCCTGCCGAAGGCGGGTCCGCTCAGGGGCCGTGACGCGGCCTCCCCGCGGGATGCGCAGCGACCTCGGGGAAGGGTCGGCGAACGGGTTGGTCGAGTGTCCGATTTGCCCGCACGGCGCGGGACCGGAATCCGTGAGGGCCAGTTGCCCGGGACTGGACTGGCCTCGTTACCTGCACCGATGCCGAGGACGGCGGAGAACGCACGCCGTGGCGCCCGACGCGGTGAGGGAAGTACAGAGGCTGGCACAAAGACCGTCGGCCGCGACGGAAGAACCCCCGCCGGACGTATCGACCGGACCGCGACCGGTGTTACACCGTCTCACCAAGTGGGCACCCGGCGGTCGAAAATCGAACCGCTACGACCCCAGCGCCGACATGCCCCACACACCGGTCCACTGCTGTCCCGGAGCGAGCACCAACTGATCGATTCCGGAGTTGAACGCATCCGGCGGGCACGTCATCGGTTCGAGCGCCAGCGCGCGGCCGCGGCCCGGGTACGACTTGCCCGCGTCGGGATCCGCGACGAACGCCTGCAGCCAGCCGAACTCCCGGGCCGCCCACAGGACCGTTCCGGTGCCGTCCGGTGCACGCAATTCGTGCCGCGACCTGCCGTCGACGTCCACATCCAGTGCGCTGAACGGGGTGTCGAGGGCCACGCCTGCCAGCGGTCGTGGGCTGGTGAAGTCGTAGTCGGTGCCCGCGACGGCCTGCGAACCGCCGCTGGGCAGCATCCGCTCGTCGAGCGGCAGCCGGGTGCCCGCGGACAGGCGCAGCGTGCACTCGTCGAGGGGAAAGTCGCCGGCGCGGACGTAGGAGTGGAAACCCATCCCGAACGGCGCCGGGATGGCTCCCGTGTTGGTGGCGGTGTGCGTCACGGTCAGGCCGTCGTCGCCCAGGACGTAGTCGACGGTGAGCCGCAGCGGGTACGGCCACCCCTTGTGGAGGCCGACGTCGATCGACAACTCGATGCGGTCGTCCGTGTGATTCACGACACGCCAGTCCCGGCGGCGGACGAATCCGTGGCTCGCGTTGGCGAACCCCGGCTCCGTGATCTCGAGCTGATGGTCGATGCCGTCGAAGACGAACCGGCCGTCGCGGATCCGGTTGGGCCACGGCGCGAGGATCAGCCCGGCCGACAGCGGTGGCCGGGCGCCGAGGTCCCACGTTTCGGTGAGCGCCGTCGGCCCGTCCGGACCGTCGTGTTCGAGTAGCCGGAGTCCGGCACCGGTGGCCGCGATACCGGCCCGGTAGCCGCCGCCCCGGATCTCGAATCCAGCCGTGGCAGGCCTGTCCGTCTTCGACGACTGCGATTCACCCATGCATTTCAGTGTGCACGAGATCTGCACGAGATATGTGACGGCGCACGGGAACCTAACGCGTGACCTTGTACCGCATCAGTGCCGGGAAGGCGAGCGCGGCGATCACCACACCGATGACGACGAGGACGCCGCCACCGGCCGCGGCGACGCTCGTTCCGACTGCCGCAGCCGCGGCGCCGTGCAGCACGTCGCCGATCCGCGGGCCCCCGGCGACGACGACGATGAAGACGCCCTGGAGTCGTCCGCGCATCTCGTCCGTGGCGACCTGCTGGAGCATGGTGCTGCGGAACGCCGCGGAAACCATGTCGACGGCGCCGCCGAACGCGAGGAACGCCAGAGCGATCCACAACAGCGCGGGACTGCCTCCGGGTGAGGCGAGTCCCACGACGACGCCGAAGCCCACCATCGCCAGGCCCCACAGCGCGATGCACACGATCACGGCGCGGCCCTGACGCCGGACCCTCGGCAGCCAGCCGGAGAACACGCCGCCGGCCACCGCGCCGACGGACATCGCCGCGAACAGCAGGCCGAGCGCCACACCGCCGGAGGCCGGGTCGCCGAACGTGTCGTGCGCGATCTGCGGGAACAACGCGCGCGGCATGCCGAACACCATCGCGATGATGTCGACGACGAACGACGCGAGCAGCACCTTCTGGGTGGCGAGGTAGGCGAACCCGTCGAACACCTCGCGCAGCCCGGCGCGCCGGGACTCCCCCGTCGGCGGGATGGCCGGCAGCCGGAGTACCGCCCACAAGGTGGCCAGGAGGGCGATCGAATCGACGAGGTACAGCGTGGACAGCCCGACCACCGGGATCATGACCCCGGCGAGCAGCGGTCCGGCGATGGCGCCGAACTGCATGACCGTCATGTTGAGCGAGTTGGCCGCGGGCAGCTGTTCCACCGGGATGAGCCGCGGGATGATCGCGCTGCGGGTCGGCTGGTTGACCGCGAAGAAAGCCTGCTGCAGGCCGAGCAGTCCGAGCACCAGCCACACGTTGTTCAGGCCGAGTGCCGCCTGCACCCAGAACAGCACCGCCGTGACACCGAGTCCGACGGTGGTGATCGTCAGCAGCTTCCGCCGGTCCATGACGTCGGCGAGGGCGCCGCCCCACAGTCCGAACACGATCAGCGGCACCAGCGCGAAGACACCGGTCAGACCCACGTACGCCGAGCTACGGGTGATCTCGTACACCTGCTGCGGCACGGCGACGACGCTGAGCTGCCCGCCGATCACCGTCACGATCCCGGCCGCCCACAGGCGCCGGTAGTCCCGGTTCTGCAGCGGCGCCGTGTCGGCGAGCAGCCTCCGCTTCTTCTTCTCGGTGACGGTGTCGGTCATTCTTCCCTTAGCTCGTTTCCCATGCTCACTATTCCCCGGTGGTCACGGCTGCAGCCGTTCCACCGTCCACGAGCCGTCGGCCAGCGACGTCCGGATGCGGTTGTGCATCCGATTGGCGCGGCCCTGCCAGAACTCCACCACCGCGGGGCGGATCAGGATTCCGCCCCAGTCCGGCCGCACCGGGACGTCGACGTCGACGGGGAAACGCTCCCCCGCGTGCAGCAGCGCCGCGTCCAGTTCGGCCCGCGACGCGATCGGCCGCGACTGTTCGGACGCCCACGCGCCCAGCCGGGATCCGCGGGGTCTGCTGTGCCAGTACTCGTCCGTGACCTCGGCACTCACCCGCCCGGCGGGGCCGCGGACGGTGATCTGCCGGGCGACGGGCACCCACGTGAACGTCACCGACGCGTAGGGCACCGCCTCGAGGTGGCGGCCCTTGTCCGATGCGTAGTTGGTGAAGAACAGCACGCCGTCGGCACTCAGCCCCTTGCACAGGACGGTGCGGGTGCACGGGTGGCCGTGCTCGTCGACGGTGCCGAGCGTCATCGCGTTGGGTTCGGGCACCCCGGCCTCCACTGCGTCCTCGAGCCACCGGCGCATCAGGGGAAGCCAGCCGTCGCTCAGCTGGTCGGCGTCCAGATCGGCGTCGTCGTACCGTCCGTCGGCGCCCTGCTGCCCGTAGCCGACGCGCATCGCCGCGAGGTCCTTGTTCACCGGTTTCGGCTGTTCTGCATCTGGAGACACAGCCGAGAACGCTACTCCCGGGTATGCACTGATCTGCTCTCCGGTGACACCGGCTAAAGTTTTGGGGACCGAACCCGTCCCCTCGGATTGCAGCCGCGATCGTGCGATGCCCGGGGACGGCACGGCGATTGCGCGGACGAGGGTGCCTGCCCATCCCGCATGCACGCCCAGCGCAATTGTCGAACGCCGAGACAGTGCCGCTCTGACCGGGGGCACTCGAACGAGGAGAGTCCACGAGCTATGTCAGCTAGCGCGGCAATACCGGACGATTTCGTCAGCGGACTGGAAGGCGTGGTCGCGTTCACCAGCGACATCGCCGAACCCGACAAGGACGGCGGCGCCCTGCGCTACCGCGGCGTCGACATCGAGGAACTCGTCTCCAAGCACGTCACGTTCGGCAACGTGTGGGCCCTGCTCGTCGACGGCCGCTTCGGCCCCGGACTGCCCCCGGCCGAACCGTTCCCCCTCCCCGTGCACACCGGCGACGTACGCGTCGACGTCCAGGCCGGCCTCGCCATGCTCGCCCCCATCTGGGGATACCAGCCCCTCCTCGACATCGACGACGACACCGCCCGCGAACAACTCGCCCGCGCCTCCGTCATGGCCCTGTCCTACGTCGCCCAGTCCGCCCGCGGCATCTACCAGCCCGCCGTCCCGCAGAGACGGATCGACGAGGCGAAGACCGTCACCGAACGGTTCATGGTCCGCTGGAAGGGCGACCCCGACCCCGCCCACGTCGCCGCCATCGACGCCTACTGGGTCTCCGCCGCCGAACACGGCATGAATGCCTCCACCTTCACCGCCCGCGTCATCGCCTCCACCGGCGCCGACGTCGCCGCGTCCCTGTCCGGGGCCATCGGCGCCATGTCCGGCCCGCTGCACGGCGGCGCCCCCGCCCGCGTGCTGCCGATGATCGAGGACACCGAGAAGTCCGGCGACGCCCGCGCCCTGGTCAAGGGCATCCTGGACCGCAAGGAAAAGCTGATGGGCTTCGGGCACCGCGTCTACCGCGCCGAAGACCCCCGTGCCCGGGTGCTGCGCGCCACCGCCAAGCGCCTGAACGCACCCCGCTTCGAGGCGGCCGCCGCCCTCGAACAGGCCGCCCTCGCGGAACTGCGCGAACGCCGCCCCGACCGGGCCATCGAGACGAACGTCGAATTCTGGGCCGCGGTCATCCTCGACTTCGCCGAGGTCCCCGCGCACATGATGCCCGCGATGTTCACCTGCGGCCGCACCGCCGGCTGGTGCGCCCACATCCTCGAGCAGAAGCGCCTCGGCAAGCTCGTCCGCCCCGCCGCCATCTACACCGGGCCGGCACCCCGCACCCCCGAGTCCGTCGAGGGCTGGGACCAGATCGCCCACACCAGCTGACCGTCTCCCCCGCCTGAATCAGTAAGGAACAGAAAGTAGCGATGACCTCCACACCGATCATCCCCGCAGACCTCCTGCCCGCCGACGGACGGTTCGGCTGCGGACCCTCCAAGGTTCGCCCCGAACAGCTGCAGTCGCTGGTCGAGGTGGGCTCCTCGGTGTTCGGCACCAGCCACCGCCAGAAGCCCGTGAAGGACGTCGTCGCCAGCGTGCGGTCCGGCCTCGCCGATCTGTTCTCCCTGCCCGAGGGTTACGAGGTGGTGCTCGGCAACGGTGGCACCACCGCGTTCTGGGATGCGGCCGCATTCGGCCTGATCCGGGAGAAGTCGCTGCACCTCACGAACGGCGAGTTCAGCTCCAAGTTCGCGTCGGTCGCGAAGAACAACCCGTTCATCGGTGATCCGATCGTCGTCTCCGCCGACCCGGGCAGCGCACCCGAGCCGGTCTCCGATCCGTCCGTCGACCTCATCGGCTGGGCGCACAACGAGACGTCCACCGGTGTCGCGATCCCAGTCTCGCGTCCCGCGGGCTCGGAGAACGCGCTCATCGCCATCGACGCCACCTCCGGCGCCGGCGGCCTGCCGGTGAACGTCGCCGACGCCGACGTGTACTACTTCGCGCCGCAGAAGTGCTTCGCCGCCGACGGTGGCCTGTGGATCGCGCTGATGAGCCCGAAGGCGCTCGAGCGGGTCGCGGAGATCAAGGATTCGGGTCGCTGGACCCCCGACTTCCTGTCGCTGCCCATCGCCGTGGACAACAGCTCCAAGGATCAGACGTACAACACGCCTGCGGTCGCGACGCTGCTGCTGCTCGCCAACCAGATCGAATGGCTCAACGCCAAGGGTGGCCTCGACTGGGCCACGTCGCGTACCGCCGATTCGTCCTCGCGCCTGTACCAGTGGGCCGAGGCGAGCGAGTACGCGACGCCGTTCGTCACCGATCCCGCGCACCGCTCGCAGGTGGTCGGCACCATCGACTTCGACGACAAGATCGACGCCGCCCAGGTGGCGAAGATCCTGCGCGCGAACGGTGTCGTCGACACGGAGCCGTACCGCAAGCTGGGCCGCAACCAGCTGCGTGTCGGCATGTTCCCGGCGATCGATCCCGAGGACGTCTCGCAGCTCACCAAGAGCATCGACTGGGTCGTCTCGCAGCTCGGCTGAGACCCGGTACCTACACCCGTCAGCCCCCGGCACCGAAGTGCCGGGGGCTGACGGCGTTCCGGGGTCAGTCCGTGTCGAGGAAACGGTGGAACGGTGCGAGCGCCTCGTCACCGAGATGCGGTCCGCTGACCTCGATCTCGACGCTCGCCGCATCGAGCACGTCGGCGCAGCCCAGCGTGAACCGTGGCCCGTCCGGGAGGATCCGGGAGAAGTCCGCGGACGACGCCGCGTAGACCACCCGCGTGATCCCCGCCCACACCATCGCCGCACTGCACATCGGGCACGGCTCACCGCTCGCGTACATGGTGGCGCCGACGAGGTCGCCCGTCCGGCCTTCACCGCAGGCGGTGGTGATCGCGTCGAGTTCCGCGTGCTCGGTGACGTCGGCGGACGTCGCGACGGAGTTGGCGCCCTCGCTGATCACGTGCCCGTCAGCGCCGACCACGACCGCACCGAACGGCCTGTTGCCCGCGTCGCCCGTCTCGTCGGCGAGTTCGATGGCTCGCCGCAGGTGCGCTAGGTCCACGTCGCCGACATCGCTCTGGCTCATCGACTCAGATCCACTTCTGTTCCGACGCCCCGTTCCCGGGCTCTGTCGATCAGTATGCGCGCCGCGGCGAGGTCCTGGAGGCCGATCCCGACGGAGTTGTCCGGCATGATCGCCCCCGTCCAGGTCACCCGCACACCCCGCAGGAAGGATCGATCGGGAAACGAGGAAGCGTAGCGCGCACGCGACGCCGCGACGGGATTTACCCGCGCGTGTCCTGCCGCGCGGGCTGTCACGAATGAATTACAGTTGCCGGGGTGCAGAGTCGCGAGCCGGCGCGATAAGGAGGTCAACGTGCGAGAGCTTCGAGTGATCGGTCTCGAGCCCGATGGTTCGCACGTCGTGTGCGCAGATGCCAGTACCGGCGAAAAATTCCGGCTTCCCGCCGATGACAAACTCCGCGCCGCATCCCGCGGGGACATCGCTCGACTCGGCCAGATTGAGATCGAAATGGACAGTCAGCTCAGGCCCCGGGAAATCCAGGCCCGCATCCGTGCCGGCGCCTCCGTCGAACAGGTGGCCGACGAGGCCGGCATCCCCCTGGCGAAGGTGGAGCGATTCGCGTATCCCGTTCTGCTCGAACGTTCCCGTGCGGCCGAGATGGCGCAGGGCGGACACCCGGTGCGCGACAACGGACCCGCCGTTCCCACTCTCGCCGAGATCGTCACGCAGGCGTTCCGCGCGCGGGGACACAACATCGACGACGCCGCGTGGGACGCGTGGCGCGACGAGGACAATCACTGGGTAGCCCAGCTGCAGTGGCAGGCCGGGCGGACCACCAACTCGGCGCACTGGCGGTACCAGCCGGACGCGCACGGTGGCACCATCGTCGCGCTCGACGACACCGCGTTCGACCTGATCGACCCCGACTTCGGCCGTCCGCTGCGCGGATTGGCGCCGGTGGCGTCCGACGAACCGGAGCAGCTCGAACTCGCCGAGTTCCCCACCGAGGTGGAGGTGCCGACGATCGAGCCCGAGGAGATCATCGAGGCCGACGTCACCGAGGAGCCCGAGGACGAGCCCGCCTCGCCCGACGAGCCGGCCGCCCCCAAGATCGCCCCGCACCAGACGAACAACAAGGACAAGCGCGGCAAACCCGCCCTCCCCTCCTGGGACGACGTCCTGCTCGGTGTCCGCAGCAGCGGACGCTGACCGTCGGCGCGGTGAGCGAGCCGGGAACCCGGTCGGGGTCGTACTCTTTCAGGAAGACGTCGGAAGAGGGGGATGACCGTGGGGGCCAAGGTATCAACGATTTGGTACGTCGACGTCCCCGACCCTGCGGCTGTTCTGCGCGCTCACCCCGAGCCTGACCTCGCGGCGGCGAAGCGACTCGCCGCCCGCCTCCATCCCGAGCTGGCGGTCACCCCCACCGGCCCGGTTCCGCTGGCCGAGGCCGCGCGACTCGACGCCACCGGGACCGTGCACATCGGCTCCTACCCCGGCATCACCGTCGTGTGCGGGCCCGACCTGGCCGTTCCCCGGCCGTCGACCCTGCCCGGAACCCGCATCCGGCCCACCGAATCCGCGAAGACGTACTACGTCGCATCCAAGCCCGACATCGCGTGGGGCTCGTTCGCGATGTGGGAGGACGGGCACCTGACCCGTTCGTTCAGCGCGACACCGGTCCACATCCACGAGGACCTCGGCATCCCCCTCGTCTGGGAGAGACCGTTCTGGGCGGGCGACTTCCCGCTCGAACACCCGCCGGGCGTGCTGCCCGACCCGCAGTCGCTGCCGTTCCACCCGCAGCAGTTCGCCGAGGGCGCCAACCGGGAATGGCTGAACTTCCGGTACACGGGCGCCCCCGAGGGCACCGAGATCGACCCGAAAAAGATCACCGTGCTCGGTTTCACCGTCCACCCGCCCGGCGAAGGTCCGGAGGTCGAGCCTCCCGCCGAGGTAAGACGACCCGCCGAGGTGGAACGACCCGCCCCCGATCCGGTTTCCACGCCCGCTCCGCCGCCGCCCGCCCGCAAGGGCGGACTGCTCCGCCGCTACTTCGGCTTCTGACGCCTGACGGAGTCAGGCGGCCCCGATGAGCAGTGCCGACCAGCCGGCGAGGACTCCGGCCGCCGCGCCGTACACCAGCCACCGCCACACCGGGGTCCGGCGGAGCCGCCACACCGACGGCGCGACCCCGGCCACCACGACGAGTTCGAGGAACACCGCCAGCGCGGGATTGATCCGGGCGAGCTGCGAGCCGAACGCCATGATCGCGACGGCCACCACCGCCGCGGCGAACGCTGCCACGAGAAGCCCGGTGAACCACGGTGTTCCCGTCGGCGGCGGATACGGGGAGTGAGGGTCCAGGATTCTCACCGGCCCATGCGGACACGCTCGTAGAACGCCATCGCCGCCGCCGTCGCGACATTGAGTGAGTCCGTTCCGGGTGCCATCGGGATGCGGGCACGAATGTCCGTGGCCCGCATGGCGTGTTCGGTGAGACCGGGCCCTTCCGCGCCCAGCAGCAACGCCACCTTCTCCCCCGTCATCGCCTCCGCGAGCGTCACGGCCTCGGGGTTCGGGGTCAGCGAGATCAACTGGAAACCTCTCTCCCGCAACGCTTCCAGATCGTGCGGCCACTTCGTCACGTGTGCGAACGGAACCCGGAGGACGTGCCCCATCGACACCCGGACCGCCCGGCGATACAGCGGGTCGGCGCAGCCCTTGCCGAACACCACGGCGTCGACGCCGAGCCCCGCGGCGTTGCGGAACATCGAGCCCAGGTTCTCGTGATCGTTGACGCCCTCGAGCACCGCGACCGTGCGGGAGTGCTCCAGCACGTCCGACAGTTCGAGGGGCGCGGGGCGCCGCGCCGCCGCGAGCACACCCCGATTGAGGTGGAACCCGACGACCTCGGCCATGACGTCCGCCGTCGTCCGGTAGAACGGCACGTCGACGCCGTCGAGGTCGTCGGCCAGTTCCTCGAGCCGCCGATCGACGCCGAGCAGCGCAATCGGGTCGAACCGGGACGCCAGCAGTCGCTGCGCCACCAGCACACCCTCCGCGATCACCAGGCCCTTGCCCTCGGGGAGGTCGGGACGCCGGTCCGAGGAGTTGAGATCGCGGAAGTCGTCCAGCCTGGTGTCGGCCGGATCTGTTATGTCGATGACGTGAACCACCGGTCCATATTGCCGTATGCGCGGCGTCACAGCGTTGACTCCCCTCCGCCGGGCGCGAAAGCTCGAAGGAATGAAGCACCTGCACGGACGCACGGCTCTGGTGACCGGCGCCTCCGGCGGTCTCGGCCGCGTCGTCGCCCGGGCCCTGGCGCGCGAAGGCGTCGCGGTCGCGGTGTCCGGCAGGCGGGAGGACCTACTCGCGGAACTCGTGGCGGAACTGCGTGCGCTCGGTGTGCGCGCCGAGGCCGTGCCCGGGGACCTGAATCGACTGGACTTGCTCGATGCGCTGATCGAGCGCACCGAGGCCGCCATCGGCCCCCTCGACGTCCTGGTGAACAACGCGGGCGTCGAGAACGTCTCGGCGTTCACCCGGCTCGAGCCCGCCGAGCTCACCGCCATGGTCGACGTGAACCTCACCGCACCACTGCTTCTCACCCGCAGGGTGCTACCCGGGATGCTCGACCGCGGTCGCGGGCACGTGGTGTTCGTGTCGTCGCTGGCGGCGAAGATCGGTCCGGCGTACTGCGCGCCGTACGCCGCGACGAAGGCCGGCCTGATCGGTCTCACCCAGTCGCTGCGCGCGGAGTACGCGGGCGCACCGGTCGGCTTCTCCGTCGTGTGCCCCGGATTCATCGCGGGCGACGGCATGTATCAGCGGATGACCGAACGCGGAATCCGGGCCGGCCGGATGACGGGCGAGACCAGCACCGACAAGGTCGTCGCCACCGTGATCCGGGCGATTCGGCGGGACCTGCCCGAGGTCGTCGAGAGCGGAGCACCGATCCGCCCGCTGCTCGCCCTGGCCCAGATCGCGCCGGGACTCGCCGAGCGGGTGGCCGCGAGGTTCGGTGCCACCGCGATGTTCCGGCGGTTGAGCGAGGACCGCGGCCGAGTGGAGCCGGATGGTTGACGGCGCGCACCGTTGCCCGAGTCGGGTACCGGGGCGTGGGCACTGATCTAGGCTCGCGAACGTGAGTGATTCCACGCCGACGGTCGGTTCGCCCGCGGAACTGGCGCGGGCGCTGGGCGCCACCGGTTACCTCGCCGACGACGGCGTTGCGATGGCCGCGTTCCTCGCCATACGTATGGGACGGCCCCTGTTCTGCGAGGGCGAACCCGGCACCGGCAAGACGTCGCTCGCGGCCGCGTTGTCGGAGGCGTTCGGTCTGCCGCTGATCCGGTTGCAGTGCCACGAGGGCATCGACGCCGCGCAGGCGCTGTACGACTGGGATTTCCCGCGGCAGCTGCTGCACCTGCGGACGCTGGAAGCGGCGAGCGACGGATCGCTCGAGGCCGACACCGTCGAACGCTCCCTGTACACCGAGCGATTCCTGCTGGCGCGTCCCCTGCTGCGGGCCCTCACCGAAGCCCCGTGTGTGCTGCTCGTCGACGAGATCGACCGCGCCGACGACGAGTTCGAGGCCTTCCTGCTGCAGGTCCTCGACGAGAACGCCGTCACCATCCCCGAACTCGGCGAGGTGCGGGCGGCGACACCGCCGCTGGTGGTGCTCACGTCCAACCGCACCCGCGAGGTGCACGACGCCCTCAAACGCCGCTGCCTGTACCACTGGCTCGAACACCCGGATCTGGCGCGGGAGGTCGAGATCCTGCGCCGCCGCATCCCCGGCATCGGGTCCGAACTCGCCGGCCAGGTCGCGCATGCCGTCCGCTCCCTGCGCGAGATGGAACTGCTCAAGCCGCCGGGGGTCGCGGAGTCGCTGGACTGGGCGCGCGCATTGCGGGAACTCGACCGGGACGTACTGGACGCGGAGACCGCCGCCGCGACGCTCGGCGCCGTCCTCAAGTACCGCGAGGACCTCGAGCGCGTGGCCCGGGCGGGACTGGACCGGCTCCTGGCGGGGTGAGCACCGTGCCCGCGACCCCGGACACCGGCGACCCGCTGGTGGGGTTCGCCGGGTTCGCGCACGCCCTCGCGGCGGCGGGACTGCCGGTCGCGTCGGACGCCGTCGCCGCGTTCATTCGGGCCCTCCGCCAGGTGGATGTGAGCGATCCGAGCCAGGTGTACTGGGCGGGGCGCGCGACCCTGTGCCGCGGTCCCGACGACATCCCGCGGTACGACTCGGCGTTCGAAGGCTGGTTCGGCGGTACCGTCCCGTTGCACACGCCGCGGTCCGGGGAGCAGCCCCGCCGGGCCAGGTCCGCCGCCCTGACCGCGACGAACGGCGGCGACACCGGTGGGGACGCGCCGCGGCTGCGGGTCGCGGCCGACGACACCGAGGTGTTGCGTCACCGGGACATCGCCGACCTCACCGCGGCCGAGCGCGCGCACCTCGCCGAGCTGATCGCCGCTCTGCGCCCGCGGCCCCCGACCCGCCCGGCCCTCCGGATGCGTCCCGCCCGCCGGGGCGCCGTCGATCCGCGGCGGACGGTGCGGGGCATGCTGGCCGCGGGCGGCGAACCGGTGCGGCCGAGCCACCACCGCAAGGCCACCCGGCCGCGCCGGATGGTGCTGCTGATCGACGTGTCCGGATCGATGAGCCCGTACGCCGACGCGCTCCTGCGGTTCGGTCACGTCGTCGCGCGGAGCAATCCGGCGGGCACCGAGGTGTTCTCGCTGGGCACCCGGATGACCCGGCTGTCCCGGGCACTGCGGGTCCGCGACCCGGAGGTGGCGCTGGCCGCCGCGGGCCGGGCCGTGCCCGATTGGGCGGGCGGCACCCGCCTCGGCGAGACGCTGCGCGCGTTCCTGGACCGCTGGGGCCGGCGCGGTGTGGCACGCGGCGCCGTCGTGGTGATCTTCTCCGACGGGTGGGAGCGCGGTGACCCGACCCTGCTCGCGGAGCAGATGGCTCAGCTGCGCCGGCTCGCCCACGCCGTGCTGTGGATGAATCCGCACGCGGGCGCGGACGGGTACCAACCGGTGCAGTCCGGGATCGTCGCCGCGCTGCCGTACGTCGACCGGCTGCTCGCCGGCCACAGTCTCGCGACGCTGCAGGAACTGCTCGAGGTGGCGCGCCGGACATGACCGATCCGGACACGGTTCCCCGATTCCGGGTGTCGTTTCCGCTCGGTCGGCGCAGAGTAGGACGTATCACCTGAGGCTCTCGGCTTTGGAGGCGCGATGCGCATCACCGTCACCGTCGACGGAACGGCATACACGGACGACGTGGAACCGCGACTACTGCTCGTCCACTATCTTCGGGACCGGCTCGGCAAGGTCGGCACCGTCATCGGCTGCGACACCGGGAACTGCGGGGCGTGCACCGTTCACCTGAACGGTCACAGCGTCAAGTCCTGCTCGGTGCTCGCCGTGCAGGCCGACGGCGGCGACGTCCTCACCGTCGAGGGCCTGTCCCGCAACGGGAAACTCCATCCCGTGCAGCAGGCGTTCCACGACAACCACGCCCTGCAGTGCGGCTACTGCACCCCCGGCATGATCATGCAGACCCTCGACCTGCTCGCCGAGGAACCCGACCCGGACGAGCGGACGGTGCGGCTGGGGTTGGAAGGCAACCTGTGCCGCTGCACCGGGTACCAGAACATCGTCAGCGCGGTCCAGGACGCGGCGCAGCGGTTGCGCGGCGGCAGCACCGCCGAGACACCGAAGGACGCGAAGACCGACACCGCGCAGGGAGGTGTGCGATGACCGCCACCGCCGAACCGGAAATCGGCAAGGCCCGCACACGCAAGGAGGACGAACATCTGATCACGGGCCGCACCCGCTGGACCGACAACCTCGTCCTGCCCGGCATGCAGCACCTGGCGATCCTGCGCAGCCCGTTCGCGCACGCCCGCATCACCGGAATCGACACGTCCGCCGCCCGCGAACTGCCCGGGGTCGTCGCCGTCCTCACCGGCGCCGACCTCGCCGACGAACAGGGCAGCCTGCCGTGCGCCTGGCCGATCACCCCGGACATGAAGTCGCCGCCCGCCCCGTCCCTCGCGGTCGACCGGGTGAACTTCGCCGGCGAGGCCGTCGCGGTCGTGGTGGCGCGCAGCGCCTACGAGGCGCACGACGCACTCGAGGCGATCGACGTCGAATACGACGACCTGCCGGTCGTGCTGGACCTTGCGTCCGCGGCCGCCGACGGCTCCGACCTCGTGCACCCCGATCTCGAGACGAACGTCAGCGCCACCTGGACGTTCGATTCCGCGGAGGCCGGCACCGGCGGCGACGTCGAACAGGCGATCCGCGACGCCGAGGTGCTCGTCGAACGCACGTTCCGGCAGCAGCGGCTCATCCCGGCGTTCATGGAACCCCGCTCGGTGGTGGTCGACCCGACCGGCGCGCAGATCACCATGTGGTCGGCCACGCAGATTCCCCACATCCTGCGGCTCATGCTCGCGATGACGCTCGGCATCCCGGAGCACAAACTGCGCGTCGTCGCCCCGGACGTCGGCGGCGGTTTCGGCGGCAAATTGCAGGTGACGCCCGAGGAAGTCGTCGCGCTGCTCGTCGCGCGGCGACTCGGCAAACCGGTCAAGTACACCGAGTCCCGCAGCGAGTCGATGCTCGCGGCCCATCACGGTCGCGACCAGATCCAGAAGCTGACGCTGGCCGCCCGCCGCGACGGCACCGTCACCGGCATGAAGGTGGAACTGCTCGCCGACATGGGCGCGTACCTGCGGCTGGTCACCCCGGGCGTGCCGATCCTGGGCGCGTTCATGTTCAACGGCATCTACAAGTTCCCGGCCTATCACTTCACGTGCACCAACGTGTTCACCAACAAGGTGCCCACCGACGCCTACCGCGGGGCGGGACGCCCGGAGGCGACGTTCGCGATCGAGCGGATGATGGACGAACTCGCCACCGAGCTGTCGCTGGATCCGCTGGAGTTGCGGGCGAAGAACTGGATCACCCACGAGGAGTTCCCGTTCGACACGGTCGCGGGTCTGACGTACGACTCCGGCAACTACGAGGCCGCCACCGCGCAGGCCCGGGAATTGTTCGACTACGACGGGCTGCGCCGCGAACAGGCGGAGCGCCGCGAGCGGAAGGACCCCGTGCAATTGGGCATCGGGGTGTCCACGTTCACCGAGATGTGCGGGCTGGCGCCGTCGCGCACCCTCGGCGCGCTGGCCTACGGGGCCGGCGGCTGGGAGCACGCGGCGATCCGGATGCTGCCCACCGGCAAGGTCGAGGTGGTCACCGGTTCCTCCGCGCACGGCCAGGGCCACGAAACCGCGTGGAGCCAGGTGGTCGCGGATCAGCTCGGGGTTCCGTTCGAGGACGTCGAGGTGCTGCACGGCGACACCCAGACGTCGCCGCGGGGGATGGACACGTACGGTTCCCGCTCGCTGGCGGTCGGTGCGATCGCGGTGGTGAAAGCCGCCGAGAAGGTGATCGCCAAGGCCAGACCCATCGCGGCGCACCTGATGGAGTGCGCCGAGGACGATCTCGAGTTCACCGAGGGACGGTTCCGGGTAAAGGGCACCGAGAAGGCCGTCGGCATCGCCGACGTCGCGCTCGCGGTGTTCGCCGCACACGATCTGCCCGACGGTGTGGAGCCGAACCTGGACTCCGAGGCGGCGTACGACCCGGAGAACTTCTCGTTCCCGCACGGCACGCACCTGTGCGCGATGGAGGTCGACACCGAGACCGGGAAGGCCCGCATCCGCTCCTACGTGTGCGTCGACGACATCGGGCACGTGGTCAACCCGTTGATCGTGGAGGGGCAGGTGCACGGCGGACTCGCCCAAGGCATCGCGCAGGCCCTGTACGAGGAGGCGGTGTACGACGAGTCGGGCACGCTGCTGTCGGGTTCGTTCGCCGAGTACTCGGTGCCGTCGGCGGCGGATCTGCCGTCGTTCACCACGGGCCGCACCGAGACCCCTGCCACCGGAAACCCGCTGGGCGTCAAGGGGGTCGGCGAGGCGGGGACGATCGCGTCCACCCCGGCCGTCGTCAACGCCGTCCTCGACGCGGTCCGGCAGTTCGGGGTGCGTGACATCGAGATGCCCTTGACGCCGATGCGGGTCTGGCGTGCCGTCCACTCCGCTCAGGGAGGTGCCCGATGATTCCGTCGAGCTTCGATTACGTCGCCCCGACCTCCGTCGACCAGGCGGTGGCCGCGCTCGCCGGGGCCGGCGAGGACGCCAAGATCCTCGCGGGCGGGCAGAGCCTGCTGCCGGTCCTGCGGCTGCGGTTGTCCTCGCCGAGCACCCTCGTCGACCTGGGCCGGATCGGTGAGTTGCGCGGCGTGCGCGAAGACGGGGACAGCATCGTGATCGGCGCGATGACCACGTACTACGACGTGATCCGCAACCCGCTCGTCCACGAGCACGCGCTGCTGCTCGTCGAGGCGAGCCGCACCGTCGCCGACCCGCAGATCCGGCACCGCGGCACGCTGGGCGGCGCTCTCGCGCATGCCGATCCGGCGGGTGACCTGTGCGGACCCGCGCTGGCCCTCGACGCCACCCTCACCGTGGCGGGCACCGCGGGCCGACGGACCATTCCGGTCGCCGACTTCTTCGAGGGCTACTACACCACCACGATGCGACCGGACGAGATCCTCGTGGACGTGCGGATCCCGAAACACACCGGCTGGGAGGCGCGGTACGAGAAGTTCAACACGGTGGCGGAGGCCTGGTCGATCGTGGGGGTGGCCGCGACGATCCAGGTGGACGGCGGCACGATCCGGCAGGCGCGGGTGGCGCTGACCAACATGGGGTCGGTGCCGGTGCGCGCCCGCGGCGTCGAGGACGCGCTCGTCGGCAAGGCCGCGGACCCGGAGTCGATCCGGGCGGCGGCCGAGCACGCCGCCGAGGGCACCGACCCCGTCACCGACGGCAATGCCGACGCCGAGTACCGCACGCACCTCGCGAGAGTGCTGACCCGGCGGGCCGTGGCGACGGCGGTCGGCGTCTGACCGGTCCGGGCCGTCAGGACCGCGGGTCGCGGCTCGCCTCGACGGCCTGCTCGGTGGCGTCGCAGACCACCACCGGGCGCGGTTCGGGGACGTTGCGCAGTTCGATCACCGGGAGGTAGCGGCCCGCGTCCGGTCTGCGCACCTTCAGCCGCACCCGCTGGTGCCGCATCAGGTACAGCGCCGCGCCGATGCCGCTGACCAGCGAGATCGCGCCGCCGATCACGAGCGGTGCGCGGGGGTCGAGGACGTCGGCCAGCCAGCCCAGAACGGGACTGCCCAGCGGGGTGCCGCCGAGGAAACAGAGCATGTAGATACCCATCACCCGGCCGCGCATCTCGGACGGCACGGACATCTGCAGGATGTTCATCGCCGCCGTCGTGAACGTCAGGGTGAGCGCACCGGTCGGGACGAGCATGATCGCGACCAGCGCATAGGTGGGCATCACTCCGACCAGGATCTCGAACGCACCGAACGCGGCCGCGGCCCCGAGGAACGTGCGCAACCGGGGCGGGGTCCGGCGTCGCGCGGCGATCGTGGCGCCGGCCAGCGTGCCCACGGCGAGGGTGGTCGACAGGAGTCCGTAGGCGTCCGCGCCGCGATCGAACGTGTTGCGGGCGAGGACGGCGAGACTGATCGGGAAGTTCAGACCGAACGTCGACACCATGAAGACCGCCACCATCAGCACCCGCAGGTCGGTGCGACTCCACACGTAGCGGAAACCCTCCCGGACCTGCCCTTTCCCGCGTTCCGCCTGGGGTGCCGTGAACAGGTCGCGGGCATTCATCATCAGCAGGGCGATCAGTACACCGGTGAACGTGCCGACGTTGAGCAGGAACACCCAGCCCGTGCCGATGAGGGTGATCAGCACACCGGAGATCGCGGGGCCGATGATCCGGGCCGTGTTGAACGTCATGGAGTTCAGGGCGATCGCATTGGGCAGCGAATCCTTGCCGACCATCTCGATCGTGAACGACTGCCGCGCCGGCGCGTCGATCGCGGACGCGCAGCCCATCAGGAACGCGATGAGATAGACGTGCCACAGGGCTACCAGTCCGCCGACGTCGAGCAGGCCGAGCACCAGCGCGCACAACGCCATCGACACCTGTGTCGCGATGAGGATGCGCCGCTTGTCGTACCGGTCGGCGAGGACGCCGCCCCACACGGACAGGAACAGGGTCGGGCCGAACTGCAGGGCCATCACGATCCCGACGGCGAGCGCGTTGCCGTTCGACAACGTCAGGACGAGCCAGTCCTGCGCCACCCGCTGCATCCAGGTTCCGACGAGGGAGACGATCTGCCCCGACGCCCACAACCGGTAGTTCCGGGTGCGGAGAGCGACGAACATGCCGGTCTTCGGCTGGTCTGGGGCGGTGGTCTCGGATTCGGGCGGCACCCCTCCATCTTCCTCCCGACACCGGCGCGCCCTCGACCTGCCCCTGCGCGCGCTGCGGCGGCCGGGCGACCCGAGAAGCCGATTGCGTTCTCCGGCAGATGGTTTGCTCCGCGACGTCGCGGGAACGGAAAACCCGGACCGGGCCGGGTGGAGCCGAATGCCGTTGTACTACTGCGCAGCTGCCGATGAGCCGCGGCGGCTCATTCCGACTCGGCGACGATGGACGTGATGATGCCGACCGCATCGCGGAGGGTCTTCAGCTGAGACTCGTCGAGCCCGGACAGCCGCTCGTTCATCCACGCCTCGCGGGCGTGCGTCTCGTCGGCGATCAGCGCGTGCCCGGCGTCCGACAGCGTGACGATGATCTGGCGTCCGTCGGTGGGATGCGGCGCCCGCTCGACCAATCCCAATTCGACCAGCGACGCGATGACCCTGGTCATCGACGGCGGCTGCACCTTCTCGCGGGCCGCCAGATTGCCCGGCGTCATGGCGCCGTCGCGGGCGAGGGTGGCCAGAGCCGACAGCTGGGTCAGCGATACCTGGGCGTCGACGCGACGCCCACGCAGGTGACGCGTCAGGCGCACGACAGCCAGGGAGAGGTCGCTGGCGAGTGCTCGCGTATCCGTGGTCACGGGAATGACAATACGGGACCGATCGGCCGCCGTTTACGTTACTGCGTCGGTGATCGGACCGACCGCGAAGTAGGCCACGAACAGAAGCGCCACCACCCACATCAACGGGTGAATCTTCTTGATACCACCGCTCGCAGCATTGAGGACGACCCACGAGACGAATCCGACGCCGATGCCGTTGGCGATCGAGTACGTGAACGGCATGACGGCGATCGTGAGGAACGCGGGCAGCGCGATCGAGAACTTCGTGAAGTCGATGTCCCGGACCTGGCCGATCATCATCGCGCCCACCACGACCAGTGCCGGCGCGGCCGCCTCGATCGGTACCACCGAATACAGCGGGGTCAGGAACATCGCGGCCAGGAACAGCAGTCCCGTCACGACATTCGCGAGTCCGGTGCGAGCGCCCTCGGCGATACCGGACGCGGATTCCACGAAGACCGTGTTGGACGACGCGGAGGCCCCGCCTCCGACGATCGCGCCGGTGCCCTCGACGACCAGGGCCCGTCCGATGTTGGGCAGGTTGCCGTCCTCGTCGGTGAGGCCTGCCTCCTTGCCGAGCCCGGTCATCGTGCCCATGGCGTCGAAGAAGTTGGCGAGCACGAGCGTGAACACCAGCAGGCTGGCCGCGAGCACGCCGATGCGGGTGAACGCCCCGAAGATGCTGACGTCGCCGACGAGGCTGAGATCCGGAAGTTCCGCCAGCACATCGGGAGCGGCGGGGACGCTGAGGTTCCACCCGTGGGGGTTCACGCCCAGGGACGGTCCGACACCAGCGACGGCCTCGATGATCGCGGCGAGAACGGTGGTGACGACGATGCCGATCAGCAGACCGCCGCGCACCTTGCGCACCACCAGGACACCCATCAGCAGCACGCCGAACACGAACGTGACGGTCGGCCAGGACGAAATCGATCCGTTGATGCCCAGACCGACGGGGACGGTGGTGCCCGCGACGTCGGGGATGCGCCGCACGAACCCGGCGTCGACGAGACCGATGAACGCGATGAACATGCCGATACCGGCGGCGATGGCGGATTTCAGCTCGGCGGGAATGGCATTGAAGACGGCCGTCCGGAAACCGGTGAGCGCCAACACGACGATGATGACACCGTCGATCACGACGAGACCCATCGCCTCCGGCCAGGTGACCTGCGGCGCGATGGTGACGGCGAGGAGACTGTTGATGCCGAGGCCCGCCGCGATCGCGAAGGGGTAGTTCGCGACGACCCCGAACACGATGCTCATCAGCCCCGCCACCAGGGCTGTGACCGCGGCGACCTGGTTCACGGGGAGGATGTTGCCGAGGACGTCCGTCTTGGCGACGGCGTCGTCCGGAGAGAAGCTGCCGAGGATGAGCGGGTTCAGCACCACGATGTACGCCATCGCGACGAACGTCACCACACCGCCGCGAATCTCCGCGCCTACCGTCGAACCACGCTCGGTGATCTTGAAGTAGTTGTCGAGCAGTTTCGGAGCAGCACCCATTGTTCAGTCCCCATCGCCAGAAGTCGCGCGTCGCCCTTGGAGATTAGGGCACCACGGCGAGGGTAGCGTTCATTCGGTGAACGAAACCGCAGATCGCCGACCCCTCACTCAGCGCCTCGCCGACCCGCGACCTGCGCTGATACTGGGAACCTCTGCGTGGGCGATCGCGATGGTCGTGGTGATCGTCACGGGCGACCGGTGGTCGGATGCGCTTCCGACGTGTATAGCCGGTGTCGTCGTCGGATTTCTGGGGTACGGATTGTTCGCGTTGCAGCGGCGGGCGGCGCGGCGCGGCAGCCGCGGGGCACAGCAGGGACTGCTCCAGTGACACAGCAGGGACTGCTCGAGTGATGCAGTCCTAGGCTTGCGCGCGATGGGGCCGGGTGCGGGTCAGCAGGATCCAGAACGCAGCCCACAGCGCGCCGAAGGCCCACCCGGCGAGGACGTCGGTCATCCAGTGCGCGCCGAGGTAGACCCGCGACAGCCCCACCGCCAGCGTGTACAGCACCAGCAGGAAGACGAGTGCGATCCGGACGTGCCGAATCAGCACGTCCCGGAGCACGACGGCGACGAGCACGCTCGCGAGGATCGCGGTCATCATCGCGTGACCGGACGGGAACGAGAACGACGAGATCTCCACCAGCCGATCCGGCAGTGGCGGGCGCTGCCGCTCGAACAGATTCTTCAGCGCGGTCATCACGGCCAGACCGGACAGCATCGCACCGGCGACGAGGACGGCTTCCCGCCGGCGGTCCTGCAGCAGGAGGGCCACTGTCAGGACGGTGGACACGATCCAGGCGGCGACCGTTCCGCCGCTGTGCGTGATGACGGTGACGACGTCGATCAGCCCTGGTGTGCGTTCCTCGACCGCGCTGTCGAGGATGCTCTGGTCAAACGACACCGGCGGCGCCCCACGTGCCCTCGGCCCACGACTCGGAACAGTGGGTGGTGCCCTGCTCGTCCACCCACCACGGGACCGCGATCTCGGTGTCGACGGCGCCCGTGAGCTTCACCGTGAGCTGGGGATGGACGACGACGGGTCCGCGGGGCAGGTCGCGGCCGAGTGCGGCGAAGGCGAGGACCGCGGCGGGTTCGCGATCCCACGAGGAGTCCCGTCCGGAGCCGGTGACGGTGCCGCGGATCGCCGTCGAGGCGAGCGGGACGTCCAGCAGATCGGCGAGGGACTCGGCGGTGTCCAGGCTGCCGACCACCAGGCGCTCGCGCGGCACCGCGGCGGCCAGCCACGGTTCGTCCAGCACCAGGGCGTCGGCGGGGTCGACCAGGGTGCCCGTCAGGCCGCGCACGTGTTCGGGCAGGTGAAGGTCCTCGAGGTCGAGGAGGTGCGCGGCCGCGGCCGACGCGAGCAGGCTGTGGGCCCGCGCGCCCACCGCCGGGGTCGGTTCGCGATCCGGGTCGGCCAGCCGGTCCAGGAGTAGCTGCGCGAGTTCCGGAGAGTCGACCGTCGCGGGGGCCAGTGCGGCGGCGAACACGGCGGATTCCGGGTGCTCGACGGGGTCGAGCAGTCCGGCGAACGTCTCGTCGTCGGGGTCGCGCAGCAGACCGAGCACCTGGCCGTCCAATTCGGCGTTGTGTCGCAGCCACCAGGCCGTGTACCCGGCGCGGTCGGCGAGCAGCGGACGCGTCGCCGGGTCCCGGGCGAGCATCGTCAGCGCCTGCGGCCAGCGGTCCTCGTCCACCAGGTCCAGGTCGCGCACCGCCCCGATCACGTCGGGGTCGTCGTCGAGCGTGTCCCACCAGCGGTCCTCGTCGTCGAGGTCGTGGTCGGGTCCGGTGGGGAGTTCGGCGCGCAGCACGGTGAAACCCCAGCCGACGCCCACGGCGCGGAGAGCGTCCTCCCCCACCCGCTCCGCGAACGCGGAGTCCACGCCCGCGAACGGCGAGTCGTCCACCAGGACCTCGGCGAGTGGCGCACCGGGCAACAGCAATTCGTCCGCACCGCGCAACTCCCCGTCGACGTCCGGCAGGGGCAGCAGGCCGAGCCACGACGGCAGGACGCCCGGGTCGACGCGGCCTGCGAGCGCGAGCACCGCGACCGACAGTTCCTCGGCAGCCGCCGCGTCGTCGGGATCGAGGTCCTCGATCTCGGCGCGCAACGCCGGATCCGAGAGCAGGTCGACGGCCGTGGCCGTCTTCGCGCCGAGCCTCGACAGCAGCGGGTGCGCGGCGCCGGGGTGGACGAGCCTCGTCCAGTCGACACCGAGCACTCCGTCGATGTCGTGACCCAGCAACACCGTTCGCGGGCCGGTCACCGTGCGGCCGTCGGACAGCGGAACCGGGATCGACGCCAGTTCCTCCGCCGCGAGGGCGTCGACGGCCAGCGGTTCGAGCGCCGCGTACAGGCGCTGCCACCAGGACGGTGCCCGTTCGACGCCACTGAGCAGTTCGGTGAGGCGGGCCAGGCCGAGGCGGTGGGCGTCGACGGCGGCGAGCGCGGGCGCCCAGCGGGGGCCGGACAGATCCGGGACGACCAGGCCGTCGACGATCTCGGCGAGCAGTTCCGCGAGTTCCTCGGTCAGCCCGGGGACCACCGATGCCCGGCCCGGGGCCTTGTCCGTGCCGTCGACGGTCGGCAGCCAGGGGTGCTCGCGGAGTTCGGCGACGAGATGGTCGCGCAGCGCCGAGTCCACCTCGCTGCGGGCGAACGCGGGGACGGGGACCAGCGACAGTCGCTGGTCGGGCGGCACTGCGGCCACGAACTCGGCGTATCCGGTGGCCAACTCGGCGATCGCGGCGCCGGGCAGGATGCGCCTGCGGTCGGGTTGCATGGCGATGTCGGCGACGAGGATCGCCGGTACCGACAGTTCCTCGTCCGACCGGGTGGGGGCGCGCAGCACGTCCTCGGTGACGGGTGCGACGCCGCCGTCCCGGACCGGGACGAGCCAGCGGGCCCGCCCGGACTCGTACTGCCACCAGCGGTCGTCGCCGACCGCGACCTCGGTCAACCCGGAATCGAGTGGTCGTTCGCGTCGGCGGAACTGCTTGCCGCCCACGGTGATCGAGACGAGCGCCGGGAGTTCGAGCAGAAGGTCGGGGGCTTCGCGGGCCATGTACGCGAGCAGCGACTCGGCGTCCACGTCCTCGCGCAGCGTCAGCACGACTTCCGACTCCGCACCGGCGGCCGGGCGGTTCTCGGTGGGCCACGCCAGCCGGAGGGCAGGCACACCCGCGCCCGGGTCGGCGCCGTCGAGGGCCCGCAGTTCCGCCCTGGTGCGGTCCGCGGAGAACAGCACCGAACCGGACGTCGACCGCAGTTCGACCTCGTCGCTCACCGACAGCACCGCCGTGAAGCCGACGCCGTAACGGCCGACGGTGGCCCCGGACTTGTTCGACGCCCGCAACGCGACCAGCGCCTGCACTCCCGGCTCGTCCAGCGGTGTGCCCGTGTTGGACACACTGAGGACGCGTCCGTCGAGGTGCACGGACAGCTCGCCGGGCACCTCGGCGCGGGCCGCGGCGTCGGCCGCGTTCTGCGCCAGCTCGGTGAGGAGCCGGTCGCGGTAGCCGGCGCGGGCCAGGTCGGATTCGGCCGCGGCGTCCTCCCGCAGGCGGGTCGGGGACGTGCGCCACGCGAGGAGCGTCGAATCCCTCAGTGCGGCGGTGCCGAAAGGATCGGCTAGCTGGTCGATGCGGATTCCCCGGCCTCGGCGACCTCGGCGGCAGCCGCCGTCTCGGCGTCGGCCCCCGTCTCCGTTGCGGCCCGTTCGACGACCTCGACGGCGCCGTCGTCGTATGCGTCGTACTGCGGCGAACCGGCGCCCGAGGGCAGCAGGGTGTCGGAGTGGGCGCCACACCCGTACGTGACGTCGACGACGTGCCCGTCGGCGGCCATCTCGTTGCCGCACACGCCGAACGCCCCGTGCAGGGCCCCGGCGAGCGGGAGGTAGAAACCGCACAGCCCGCACGTCGACGGCGCAGCCTTGGCCATCTCGGAATCGGGGCCGTAGTCGCCGTCGTGCCAGCGCTGGGCGGCGTCGAGGCGACCCTCGAGGCTCAGAGCCTGCTTACGGCCCAGGCCCAGTTCGAGGGCGGTGTCGTCGATCTCGGGATCGCCCGTCGCGACATAGCCGGGGACGAGGCGGGGGTCACCGGCCGGCGGTGCCAGCAGGTCGCCCGCGGACAGGTCCCCGGGGCGAATCCGCTGGTCCCACGGAATCCATTCGGGTGCGACCAGTGCATCGGGTCCCGGGAGGAGGGCGAGTTCGCTGACGGTGGCACGGTCCGATTCGGGATCGGCGGCCACCACCACCGCCCACTGCCAGCCCCGGTAGCCCGGAAGGTCCGCAACGAAACGGTGAGTCGCGGCGCACTCGTCCTCGGACGTGACGCCCAGGTAGTCGCCGACTCTCCCTTCCTGCAGTTCGACCACTGCGGTTCGGGCGAGCTCGACGGCGTCGGTCAGTACGGGACGCGCCACTGCGCGCTCGTCGGAAGAAGCAACACTCACACCACCAGTTTGCCGCACCACCGCAAGCGCGTGCCCACCTGGGCTGTCATGCTGGTCCGATGACCGGCCGGAGGCACCTCGTCCCAGCCCTGCTCGCGGTGGCGTGGGTGGTCACCGCATGCTCCCCGCAGAGTCCGGTGGCCTCGGGCGCGCCCGGCGCGGACCTTCGCGCCGAGATCGTCCGCACCGTCGACCACGACCCGAATGCGTTCACCCAGGGACTCGAGATCGACGGCACCGAACTGCTCGAGGGCACCGGCCGCCCCGGTGAATCCTGGGTGCAGGCCACCGACCTCGACAGCGGCACGGTCCGGGTACGCGCCGAACTGCCGTCCCCGCTGTTCGGCGAGGGCATCACGGTGAGCGGTGACACGATCTGGCAGCTGACGTGGCGGGACGGGGTCGCCGTCGTCCGGGATCGCGCGACGCTCGCCGAACAGCGGCGGGTCCCGTTCGACGGCGAGGGGTGGGGCATCTGCGCAACGCCCGGCGCGCTGGTCACGAGCGACGGGTCCCCCACCCTCACGTTCCGCGACCCCGTCACGTTCGAGCCCCGGCGCACCGTGCAGGCGGTGCAGGACGGCAACCCCGTCTCCCGGCTCAACGAACTCGAATGCGCCGACGACGGCGCGATCTACGCGAACGTCTGGACGGCCGACACCCTCGTCCGCATCGATCCGTCGGACGGACGGGTCACCGCGGAGATCGACGCAACTGCCGTCCGCGACGCGCTTCCGCCCGGCCCGCGGGACGTCGACGTCCTCAACGGCATCGCCCAGATCCCGGGAACGGACCGGTTCCTCGTCACCGGAAAGTACTGGCCGGCCATGTTCGAGGTGCGGTTCGTTCCCTGACAGGCCGATCTGACCAGCATCGGCCGGGGTTGCTGTGGTCGCATGTCTCCCGACTAGGACAGAATTAGGGAGTGACCGGACCGCGCGAACCCTCCGAGCCTGACGGCGGTCGGGCTCCTGACGAGAATTCCGGGCCCCCCGTTCATCCCGGCTACGACAAATACCCGCCCGCGGCACGCCCGGGAGGCCGGCGCACGCCGCTGCCGCCCCTGCATCCGGTCGGCGGCGGGCAGCGTCCCCGGTCCGACGAGGAGCGGGCGGACGCCCCCAAGGCGCCGCCGATGCCGCGCAAGCTCACCGTCACCCGGGTGGCGGCGATGCGCAGCCGGGAACTCACCAACAAGGGCATCGCGACGTTCCACCGTGCCGCCAAGGCGGACGGTGCGGACAAGTCGGGTCTCACCGCGCTCACCTACGCGGTGATGGCCAACAACGCGACCGACGCGGCCATCGCAGTCGCCCTGGCGAACACGCTGTTCTTCTCGGCCGCGACGGGCGAGGACAAGACGAAGGTCGCGCTGTACCTGCTGATCACGATCGCCCCGTTCGCCGTCATCGCTCCCCTGATCGGTCCGATGCTCGACCGCCTCCAGCACGGCCGCCGCGTCGCGCTGGCCACGTCGTTCGGACTCCGGACGATGCTGGCGATCGTCCTCGTCTTCAACTTCGACAGCTGGGTGCTGTATCCGGCGGCGCTCGGCATGATGGTGCTCAGCAAATCGTTCTCGGTGCTCAAGAGTGCGGTCACCCCACGTGTGCTGCCACCGGAGATCGACCTCGTGCGCGTCAACTCCCGGCTCACCGTGTTCGGGCTGCTCGGCGGAACCATCGGCGCGGGCGCCCTCGCGGGTGGTCTCGCCATGGCCACCGGTTCCGTCGGCGCGCTGTGGCTGGCGGCCGTCATCACCGCACTCGGCGCGTACCTCTCCATGCGGATCCCGTCGTGGGTCGAGGTCACCGAGGGCGAGGTTCCCGCCACCCTCACGTACCACGGCGACGAACACCCGACCGAGGTGATCGGGCGCACCCGGGTGCTGCAGCCCGAGGCCCCCGCCACCGCGAAGTCCGGCAAACGCAGGCAACCGCTGGGCCGCGCGGTCATCACCGGGTTGTGGGGCAACAGCACCATCCGCGTGCTCACCGGATTCCTCACCCTGTACATCGCGTTCGTCGCGAAATCGAAGACCGACCACGAACCGCTGGTCCAGGCCGCCATGCTCGGTCTGGTCGGCGCGGCCGCCGGCATCGGCAACTTCGCGGGCAACGCGGCGGGCGCCCGCATCAAGCTGGGCCGCCCCGCCCTCATCGTGCTGCGCTGCACGGGCGCCGTGTGGATCATCGCCGTCCTCGCCGCGATCACCGACAATCTCCTCACCGCCGCACTCGCCACGCTCGTCGCGTCGGCGGCCAGCGCCCTGGCCAAGGTGTCGCTGGACGCGTCGCTGCAACACGACCTGCCCGAGGAGTCGATCGCGTCCGGATTCGGACGTTCGGAGACCGTCCTACAGCTGAGCTGGGTCGTGGGCGGCGCGCTCGGCGTCCTGCTGCCCACCGAATACTGGATCGGGTTCTCGGTGGTCTCCGCCGTCATGACCGTCGGGCTCGTCCAGACCGTGCTCACGTACCGCGGCAGCACCCTCCTGCCGGGACTCGGAGGAAAACGCCCCGACCTGGCCGAACAAGAAGTGACCGAGCACCACTCGACCCACCGGGCCGACCGATCGACAGGAAATGTGACGTAAGTGAGAATGCAGGCGCGAACCAAGAAGATCCTGGCACTGATTGCAGTGGGGCTGATCGTGGTCCTGGTGGCCTTCGTCGGAGTCCTCTACACACTGGTCCGCAACTCCTCGCCCCGCCTGCCCGAGATCACGGCATTCGCGCACGACCGGGCCGAGCAGATCGCGCCGCTCGGCTACTGCAACCTGTATCTCGAGGACTGCGAGACCGGCGACATCGCCCAACTCGACGTGCCCCCCGGCTCGTCGCTGCAGCTGTCGTTGCCGCCGGAGATCGTCGACGCGCCGTGGCGCATGCTCGTCGTCTACCAGGATTCGTCGGGCCAGCTCCTCGTCCAGGAACAGGCGCACCGCGCCGGTGAGACCCGCGCCGTGACCGTGCCCTCCTCGGAAGACCTGCAGCTGGCCGGCGTCGAGATCCAGCTGCCGTCCGCCGTCATCGACGAGCAGGGGCTCACACAGGCACGGGCCGCCTGGTCGATCAAGACCGCCTAGAACGACACGCCCACGAAGAAGGGCCCCGCGCTGCCACAGCGCGGGGCCCTTCTCGTCGGACGAATCAGCTGTCGAGTTCGCGTGCGACGGCGCGGACCACCTCGGAGATGCGCTGGGCGGTCTTGCGGTCGGGGTACCTGCCCTTGCGCAGGTCCGGCTGGACCTTCGCCTCGAGCAGCGTGATCATGTCCTCGACCATGCCGTGCAGTTCGTCCGGCGTGTGCTTCTTGGCGGACGGCTCCTTGCGCGCGGCGTTCTGACGCAGCGACGGCGCAGGGTCGAGCACCTTCAGGCTCAGCGCCTGGGGTCCGCGCCGACCGGCGGCCATGCCGAACTCGACACGCTGGCCGGCCTTGAGGCCCTCGACGCCCTCGGGAAGAGCGGACGAACGCACATAGACGTCCTCCCCCTCCTCCTGCGACAGAAAGCCGAAGCCCTTTTCGACGTCGTACCACTTCACCTTGCCGGTCGGCACCGCGTTCACCCGCTCATCACTTGGAGTGCAGTTGGTTGCACTTGGTATTGGTTGCACTTGGTATGCAAAACAGCGCGCCCCACCTCTGGTGCGGGACGCGCAGTGCCCACAGTCTACCTTGCAGACACCCCCTCCGGCATTCGGGTTTCCAGGCACTATCGTTGCTGGTGTGGCCCACGAATCGACTCCTTCGAGCACTCCTCACACACCCCGGAGGGGCGACGGACTCCTGCGGGTCGCACTCGCTCTCTTCGCGATCGGCTTCGTCGCGATCGTGGCGATCTTCCTGACCCCGGCGCTGTCCGATTCCGAACCGGGTCTCGTTCTGTACCTCGTCGCCCTTGCCTGCCCGATCGGATTCCTGCTCGGAATCGTGGCGGCACTGAGGCAGGGCAGACGCTCGCGCTGACACACCCGACCACCGGGCATTCCCGACCACCGGGCATTCCCAACCACCGAGGGGACGATCATGAGAATTCTGCTCAATATCATCTGGCTGGTCTTCGGCGGTCTGTGGCTGGCGCTGGGGTACTTCGTCGCCGGAATCCTGTGCTGCATCCTGATCATCACGATCCCGTTCGGCATCGCGTCGTTCCGGGTCGGCGTCTACGCGCTGTGGCCGTTCGGTAAGACCGTGATCGACAAGCCGACGGCCGGTGTCGCCTCCCTGATCGGCAATGTCATCTGGTTCGTCATTGCAGGTCTGTGGCTCGCGATCGGACATGTCGTCACGGCCGTCGCCATGGCGATCACGATCATCGGGATCCCTCTCGCCGTCGCGAACATCAAGATGATTCCCATCTCGCTGATGCCCCTCGGCAAGGACATCGTCGACGCACCGCGGTGATGTGAGCTTACTCACATAACGGCCCGGTAACGGAAGGGCAACGGGACGGCGATAGCCACGTCTCGTCGCCACTAGCTGGGAAGAGTCCCGGCGCGCCCAATGAGGCCCCGCAACAGGCGAAGACACTCCGCGTTATCAAATGGTGACACTTCGGCCTCGGCCCGTTACCGTCGTCACCGGCCGAGGAAACATCGGCCACATCCGGCCCGCCGCGCCAAACCTCGTCCCGCGGGTACCGGAGTCCCGACGAAGCATTCCAGGGACGAGGACGGGGGACCCAAAGTCCTCCAGGGAACGCAAGTTTCCAGACGGACACCGGTCCGAATGTGCCTCGCACAGTCGGATCTTGGGGTGAAGCCAGACCCTCTCCAGCCAGGAGAGGCGAGGCCGGGCGACCTCTCAGCCCGAACCCGACAGCTGACCTCGCAGGCGCGTGTGGAGAGGATCTCGACCACTATGAGCGGACGCCATCGCAAGCCCACCACCACCGGCCGCACCGTCGCCAAGGTCGCCGTCACCGGCGCCATCATGGGCGTCGCCGGAGCAGCCTTCTCGGGCACCGCGAACGCGGCACCCGACTCCGACTGGGACCGCCTCGCGCAGTGCGAGTCCGGCGGCAACTGGGGCATCAACACCGGAAACGGCTTCCAGGGCGGACTCCAGTTCTCCCCGAGCACCTGGAACGCACACGGTGGAACCCAGTACGCAGCCACCGCCAACCAGGCCTCGCGTGAAGAGCAGATCGTCGTCGCCGAGAAGGTCCTCGACTCCCAGGGCTGGGGCGCATGGCCGTCCTGCTCCTCGAGCCTCGGCCTGAGCAGCGCACCCACCCAGCGCACCGCCCCCGCCACCGTGCCCGAGGCCCCCGCGGCGCCGGCACTGCCCGACCTCACGGGCGGCGTCCCCAGCACCAACGGCGGCACCTCGCAGTACGCGGGCGTCGTCGACAGCGCGATCGAGGCCGTCAAGGCCCAGGGCATCGCCATCGATCCCCAGATCCTGCAGCTCATCGACGCCAACAAGGGACTGCTCCCGCAGTAGACCCCCGCAACTCACAGAAGAGGGGCCCTGCACCGATCCGGTGCAGGGCCCCTCTTCTGTCGCGTGGTCAGCGGTTGATCACCGTGTGCGGGTGCGCGTACGGCAACGACTCCGCCGGCAACGGGAATTCGGTGTCCTCGCCGAACGGGGACAATCCGCCCGCACGGGTCGACGACAGTTCGGTCACGGCGTGATCTCCATCGGCGGTTTCGGGCCACCCTGGATCCACGTACTGCTTCTTCGAATTGTTAGCCACGGTGCCATTTTGACAGGAGCATTCGGCGACGTACAGCCCAGGTCTCTAATCTGATAGTCGATGACCGACACCGACGACACCACCGCGAGCACCAACGGCACCGCAGTCTCCCCGCGCGGCGCCGCGACGCTCGCGGACTGGCTGGCCGCGCGCAGCGACGCCGAACTGACGGATCTGCTCCGCAGGCGCCCCGACCTCGCGGTCCCGCCTCCGGCCACGATCGTCGTCCTCGCCGGCCGCGCCGAGCAACGGGCCTCGGTCGCCCGTGCGGCCGACAACCTCACGTCCCTGGACTTCGGTGTCCTCGAACTCCTGGCGCTCGAGCGTGCCGACGAGGTGCCCGTGCCCCGGGCCACCCTGCAGGAGGCGGTGGGGTCGCGGGCGACGAAGAAGACCGTCGACGCCACCCTGGACGGCCTGCGGTCCGTCGGGATCGTCTGGGGCGACAAGACGTCGCTGCGGATCGTTCCCGCGGTCGTGGCCACCATCCCGTGGCGCGTCGGCCGCAGCGCCGAACCCGTCGAGACGCTCGACGAGGCCGGGATCGCGTCGGCGCTGGCGGGACTGCAGACCGCCGAACGGGACATCCTCGAGACCCTGGCGAAGTCGAGTTCGATCGGACGGACCCGGGACGCGGCTCCCGGGACACCCCCCGACCGTCCCGTTCAGCGACTCCTCGCCGCCGGGCTGTTGCGGTGGATGGACGACGAGACCGTCGAATTGCCGTTCCAGGTGCGGCAGGTCCTGCGCGGGGAGGCCGTCTTCGACCCCACCTCGCTGGCCGCGCCCGGCGTGACGGGCCGCAAACACAGGCCCGCCGACATCAACGCCGCCGCCGCCGGTGAGGCTCTCGAGCTGGTTCGCCACTGCGAGGACGTCGTCAAGGCGCTCGGCGAGGCCCCGGCACCGGCGCTGCGGGCGGGTGGTCTCGGGGTCCGGGAACTGCGGCGGATCGCCAAGACGTCCGGCATCGACGAGAACCGGCTGAGCCTGCTCGTCGAACTGTTGTCGGCCGCCGGACTGATCGCCAGCGGCACCCCGGACCCGGCGCCGACGTCCGACACCGGGGAGAACTACTGGGCCCCGACCGCCGCGGTCGACAACTGGCTGACCTCCCCGGTCGCCCGGCGGTGGCATGCACTGGCCGCGGCGTGGCTGGAACTGCCGCGCATGGCGTGGTTCATCGGCATGCGCGACGCCAACGACAAACCGGTCGCCGCGCTGTCCGAGGAGGTGCGCGCGCCGTCCGCGCCGCGGGACCGGCAGGCGATCCTCGGGCTGCTGGCCGAACTCGGCAGCGGGCACTCGGCCGACCCCGCCGAGGTCAGTCGCCTCCTGGCCTGGCGCCGACCCCGCTGGGGGGCCCGGCTCCGGGTCCACGCGGTGGAACGCACCCTCGAGGAGGCCGCGACACTCGGACTCGTCGCCCGCGGCGCACTCAGTTCGCCCGGACGTGCGCTCCTCCACGGCGGCGACGCCGAGGCCGAGATGCACGCATCGCTGCCCGAACCCGTCGACCACGTTCTCGTCCAGGCCGACCTCACCGTCGTCGCCCCGGGACCGCTGACCCCGGACCTACTGGAACAGATCACGCTCGTCGCGGACATCGAGTCCGCCGGTGCGGCGTCGATGTACCGGATCAGCGAGGACAGCGTGCGACGCGCCCTCGACGTCGGGATGACGGCGGCGGAACTGCACAGCCTCTTCGCGACGCGGTCGCGCACCCCCGTCCCGCAGTCGCTGTCGTATCTGATCGACGACGTCGCGCGGCGGCACGGCCGGCTCCGGGCCGGTGTCGCGGCGTCGTTCGTCCGCTGCGAGGATCCGACGCTGCTCGCGGAGGTCCTGGCGTCGCCGGTGGCCGCCGCCCTGGCTTTGCGCGCGCTGGCGCCGACGGTGGCGGTGTCGCAGGCACCGCTGCGGGAAGTGCTGGGCGAACTGCGGGCCGCCGGGTTCGCGCCGGCGGGCGAGGACTCGTCCGGCGCCCTCGTCGACCTGCGCCCGCGCGGCGCCCGCGTCCTGACCCGGCGCAAGGCCCCCGCGAGCCGCACCCCGGCCGTCGCGACCGATGCCCAACTCGACGCGGTCGTCCGGACGTTGCGCGCCGGTGACCTGGCGGCGTCGGCCAAGGGTTCCGGCAGCATCCGGTCCGACGGGTCGCGGGCCAGCAGCGCCGCGACCATCGCCCTCCTCAACGCCGCGGCGCGCGAACGCTCCAGCGTGACGATCGGTTACGTCGACGCGCAGGGTGTGGCGACGCATCGCATCGTCGATCCCGTCAGCGTCGGCGGCGGCCAACTCGACGCCTTCGACCCGGCGAGCGGCGCGGTCCGCCGGTTCACCCTGCACCGCATCACGTCGGTCGCCCGCGTCGTCTGACCCGTGAGTACTTGTGAACCGCGGGACGTTAACAAGTACTCACAGGTCGGATAACGATTCTGCGCAAACGCCGAGGAATTCCGGGCCGCGCAATACCGTGTTGCTGGTATGTACCTGGCCGGGGACGACTTACCAGGAGGCAGAACCATGGGTGTCACAGCAACGAAGCCGTTACACGGTTGGTTACGAGGCGTCGTCCGGCTGATGATTGCGGTGGTGATCCTGCCTCTCGCGTTCGTCCTCGTCGGCGGCGGGACGGCGTCCGCGGACCCGTACAGCCGGCTGCGCGAACACTGGGTCGACGCACCCGGCGGTGTCGGGCAGATCAAGATCCGCATGTGGCTCGCGAACAACGGCAGCAACAAGGCCCTCTACCTCCTCGACGGCCTCCGCGCGACCAACGACGTCAGCGGCTGGGAACACGAGACCAACGCCGCGTGGCTGTCCGATCACGGGATCACCGTGGTCGAGCCGGTCGGCGGGCAGTCCAGTTTCTACACGGACTGGTACGCGCCCAGCAACACCAACAACCAGCCGTACACGTACAAGTGGGAGTCGTTTCTCACCCAGAATCTGCCCGACTTCCTGGCGAACAATTACGGCATCAGCCGCACCAGCAACGCCATCGCCGGACTGTCGATGGGTGGCAACGCGGCGTTGATCCTCGCTGCCTACCATCGCGACCAGTTCACGTTCGCCGGGTCGATGTCGGGGTATCTGAACCTGTCGGCGCCGGGCATGCGTGAGGCGATCCGCATCGCGATGCTCGACTCCGGTGGCTACAACGCCGACTGCATGTGGGGCCCGCCGTGGGATCCCGCATGGCTGCGGAACGACCCGTTCGTCGCCGCTCCCCTCATGCGCGGGCTGCCGATGTGGATCTCGGCGGGGGCAGGCCTCCCCGGACCGCACGATCAGCCGCAGTCCGCGATCGACGTCTTCAACGTCGGCACCGGCATGGGTCTGGAGGCCATCGCGCTCGCCCAGAACCGGGCGTTCCAGGTGCGGCTCGACACCCTCGGCATCGGTGCGCACTACGACTTCCCGGCGACAGGGACCCACAGCTGGGGCTACTGGCAGGACCAGCTGTGGGCCATGCTCCCGATGATGAAGGCGTCGATCGGCGCATAGGCCTCCGGCCCCGTGAGTACTTGTTAACCGCCCGCGGTTAAGAAGTACTCACGGGTGGCGAAGCCGCATAGGCCTCCCAGAGTTCCCGGTAGACGCCGCCCCGGTCCAGCAACTCGTCGTGCGTTCCGACTTCCGCGACCCGGCCGCCGTCGAGGACCACCACCCTGTCGGCTCGCGCCGCGGTGCTCAATCGGTGCGCCACGACGACGGTGGTGCGCCGCCGGGACAGGTTCTCGGTCGCGCGGCGGACCCGGTCCTCCGTGGCCAGGTCGAGTGAGGCGGTGGCCTCGTCCAGCAGCAGGATGTCGGGGTCCACCAGTTCGGCCCGGGCCAGTGCCAGCAGCTGTCGTTGTCCGGCCGACAGGTTGCGCCCGTGTTCCCCGATCGGTTGCAGGTATCCGAGAGCCAGCCCGGACACCATGTCGTGGGCGCCGACGGCCCTGCTGGCGGCCTCGACCTCCGCGTCCGTCGCGTCGGGGCGCCCGTAGGCGACGGCGTCGCGGATGGTGGCGCCGAACAGGTGCGGTTCCTGCGGGACGACGCCGAGTCGCTGCCGGAACGACGCGAGGTCCAGGGCGCGGGTGTCGATGCCGTCGACGCGCACCGCCCCCGCGGTGGGGTCGTAGAAGCGGGCGAGCAACTTGAGCACCGTCGACTTTCCCGCGCCGGTCTGACCGACGAGGGCGATCGTCTCGCCCGGTTCGATGTGAAGCTCCACCCCTCGCAGCGCCTCGCCCTTGCCGGATTCGTATGCGAAGTGGACGTCGTCGAATACGATGCCACCGCGGATGCGGTCGAGGACGATCGGTTCGCCGGCCTGCGGTGTGGTGGTCGGCGTCCGCATCAGCCCCCGCAGCCGTCCCAGCCCGATGACCGCCTGCTGGTAGCCGTCGAACACCTGCGAAAGCTGTTGCACGGGAGCGAAGAACAGTTCGACGTACAGCACGAACGCGATCAGTGTTCCGACGGTGAGGGTTCCGGTATGGATCCGCGCGGTCCCCGCCGCGAGCACGAGCCCGGTCGCGACCACGGACAGGAATTCGACGAACGGGAAGTACAGCGCCATGTACCGCTGGGCCCGGAGCCGCGACTCCCGGAAGTCCCATGCCCGCCGGGCGAACTGAGCCGCGTTGTAGTGCTCGCGCCGAAATGCCTGTGTGACGCGGATGTTCGTCACGTTCTCCTGCAGGTAGGCGTTGACGATTCCGACGCGGTCGCGGGCCTCGGCGTACGCGGGCACCGACTTCCGGCGGAACACGACGGTGGCGGCGACGAGGACGGGCACGACGAGTACCAGCACGAGGGCAAGTTCCGCGTCGATCACCAGCAGTGCCACCAGCACACCGGAGATGGTGAGCCCGCTGACGACCGCAGTGGCCAGACCTGTCTGCAGGAAGTTGGACAGGCTGTCGACGTCGGTGGTCATGCGGGTCATGATCCGGCCGGCCAGTTCCCGCTCGTAGTACTGCAGACCGAGCCGCTGCAGTTGCGCGAACGTCTTGACCCGCAACGTGTACAGGAGCCGCTCACCGGTACGTCCGGTCACCCGGGTCTGGGCGACGTTGACGGCCCAGTCGAGCAGCACCACGATCACGGTCGCGGCCGCCGCGAGCAGCAGCAGGTCGCGGGCGCCCTGCAGCACTCCGCGATCCACCCCGGTGCGTACGAGGACGGGCACCGCGATCTGCGCGACGGCGTCCAATCCGACCAGCACCAGTCCCGCGACCAGTGGCAGCAGGAGGGGCCGCAGCAGTGAGCCGAGCCCGAACGCCGGGTCGGCGGCCCGGGCCTCGTCGGCGGCGACGTCCGGGTCCCCGGTGAGCGGTGGCAGGTCGTCGAGCCTGGCCATCACGTCGGGTCCGGGTGGTGCCGACGACAGGATTCCCCCTGCCGCGCCTCCGCGCGACGGTCCGCTGGCACCGGCCGCCGCGGTCGCGAAAGCCGCTGCGGCCCTGACGTCGAAAGCCCCCGACGCCTCGTCACCGTCCTCCCGGCGCCACAGTTCGGCGGTGACGCCGTCGACGTCCGGCAGCGGCGGCGACGGGGCCGGGGCGGCGACGTCGTCCGCACTCGACAGCAGCGCGCGGAACAGCGGGCACCGTTCGTCGAGTTCGGCGCTCGTCCCCACGTCGACGATGCGGCCGTCCGCCAGCACCGCGATGCGGTCGGCCAGGGCGAGCGTCGACCGGCGGTGCGCGATGATCAGGGTGGTCCGCTCGCGGGTGGCGACGCGCAGTTCGTGATGGACGGCGGCCTCGACCCGGGCGTCGACCGCCGAGGTCGCATCGTCGAGCACCAGGATCCGCGGATCGGTGACCAGTGCCCGGGCGAGGGCGATGCGCTGCCGCTGACCACCCGATAACGTCACCCCCTGCTCCCCCACGACGGTGTCGAGGCCGTCCGGCAGCGCGTCGACGAATTCCTCCGCCTGCACCACGCGCAGTGCGTCACGCACCGTTGCCTCGTCGACGTCCGGCCTGCCGTACGAGACGTTCGCGCGAATGGTCTCGGACATCAGGTAGCTGTCTTCGAAGACGACGCCGAGCGCGGAGCGCAGCGATTCGAGCGACAGCCTGCGGGTGTCGATCCCCCCGACGGTGACCGCACCCGCATCGGCGTCGTAGAGCCGCGGAACGAGCATGGCTAGAGTCGATTTTCCCGATCCGGCGGCACCGACCACCGCCACGGTCTCGCCGGGGGCGATTCGCAGCGACAGCCCGTCGAGCAGCCGGTTCGACGGGTCGTAGCCGAAAGCCACGTCGTCGAATTCCACCGCGAGAGGCCCGTCCGGCAGGACCATGGCGTCGGGTGCGGTGGTCACGGCCGGCGCGTTGTCGATCACCTCGCGGACACGTTCGACGCTCGCGCGCCCCTGCTGGCTCACGGTCAGCAGGGTGGCGAGTTGACGGACGGGCGAGGCGAACGCCGCCAGGTACGTGGTGAAGGCGACGAACGTGCCCAGCGACAGTGTGCCGTGCAGCGCCAGCCACCCGCCGAAGGCCAGCACGAGGGCCTGCCCGAGCATCGGGACCGCCTGCAGTGCCGGGTTGTACCGGCTGGTGAGCCGTGCGACGCGCAGCCGGGACCGGAACAGCTCGCCTGCCCGCTTCTCGAGGTCTTCGAGTTCGCGGTGCTCCTGGCCGAATCCCTTGACGACGCGCACCCCGGTGACGGCGGCTTCCACTCCGCCCGCCACGACGGCCGCCTGTTCCTGCGCATGCCAGTTGGCGGGAAACAGGTCGACGCGGCTTCTCAGGGAGATGAACCACAGCGCGGGAAGCACGGCGAGGGCGACCAGGGTGAGGATCGGCGACAGGACCGCCATCACGCCCAGCGAGATCGCGAACATCAGCAGGTTCCCGGCCATGTGCGGCAGCAACTGCAGGAGCATCTGAATCAGTGTGATGTCCGAGATCGACCGGCTCACCACCTGACCCGTCTGCAGCCCGTCCTGTTTGACGCCGTCCAGCCGCAGCAGGGATCGGAAGGCGTCGCCGCGCAGGTCGTACTGCACGCCGAGGGACAGCTGCCCGGACCGGTACCGCCGCGTGTAGGCGGCGGCGAAGCGGATCGCCGCGAGGGCGACGAGCACCGCGATCCACGGTGCCAGTGCATGATTCGTGTCGATGGCGGCGTTGTCGATCACGTGCCGGACGGCCAGCGGGATGGTGGCGGTGGCCGCGGCCGCCACCGCCGCCGCCCCGTACGCGAGAACGAGATTGCGGCGCTGGCGCAGACAGTAGCCGAACAGGTACCGCAGCCAGCCGGTGTTCTCCGGAGCTCCCGTCGTCACTGCGCAGACACCAGCGTGGAATCCTTTTCGACCGCAAACTGATTCGTGGGCCGCGGCAGACCGTAGTGCCCCCGCAGCGTGGTCTCGGTGTAGTCGGTGCGGAACAGTCCGCGTTCCTGCAGGATCGGGACCACGGAGTCGACGAACTTCTCCAGCCCGGACGGCAGGACGGCGGGCATGATGTTGAACCCGTCGGCGGCGCCGTTGCGGAACCAGTGCTCGATCGTGTCGGCCACCTGGACCGGGGTGCCCGCGAACGTGCGGTGACCGCGACCGCCACCGAGCCGCCCGATCAGCTGCCGGACGGTGAGCTTCTCCCGGCGGGCGAGGTCCACGATCAGCGTGTACCGGCTCTTCGCGCCCTCGATCTCGTCCTCGGACGGCAGGTCGTCGGGCAGTTCCTCGTCGAGCGGGAGTTGCTCGGGTTCGAGATTGAACCGCTGCGCCAACTGCTTCCGGGCGTATTCCGGCGAGATCAGCCGCTCCAGTTCGGCCTCGAGTTCGCGGGCCTCCTCCTCGGTGTCCGCGATGACCGGCACGATGCCGGGCAGGATCAGCACCTGTTCCGGGTCCCTTCCCACTGCCGCGACGCGGTCCTTGACGTCCGCGTAGAACGCCTTCCCCTCGTCCAGGGTGGGCTGGGCGGTGAAGATGGCCTCCGAGTAGCGGGCGGCGAAATCCTTTCCGTCCTCGGACGATCCCGCCTGCACGAGCAGCGGGTATCCCTGCGGCGACCGCGGCACGTTGAGCGGTCCCCGTACCTTGAAGAACCGGCCCTCGTGTTCGATGACGTGGACCTTGGCGGAGTCGGCGTGGATCGCGACGTCCTTGTCCGCGACGATGGCGTCGTCCTCCCAGCTGTCCCACAACTTGGTGGACACCTCGACGAATTCCGCGGCCCGCTCGTAGCGACTGCGGTGGGCGGGGGTGTCGTCGAGCCCGAAGTTCTGCGCCGCGTCGGCGCCGGCGGTGGTGACGATGTTCCAGCCGGCGCGGCCGCTGCTGACGAAGTCGAGGGACGCGAACCGCCGCGCCAGGTTGTACGGCTCGTTGTAACTGGTCGACGCGGTCGCGATCAGGCCGATCTTCTCGGTGGCCGCGGAGATCGCGGTGAGGATGATGGTCGGCTCCAGCTTGCCGCTCGGCCTGCGTTCCGGGTTGCTGAACAGCACCGGGCTGTCGGCGAGGAACACCGAGTCGAACTTTCCGCGTTCGGCGGTCTGCGCCAGCGAGATGTAGTGCTTGATGTCGAGGTTGGCGTTCGGGTCGCTCTCGGGCAGGCGCCAGGCCGCCTCGTGGTGTCCGATCGCCATCAGGAATGCGTTGAGATGCAGCCGGCGCTGGGGTGACGAACTCATGGTGTAACTCCTCACTGTGCCGCTACCTCGACGCCGAGGGCGCCGAGCAGCGTATTGCGAAACTCGTGGAACCTGCTGTCGCCGAGCGCTCTCGGCCTCGGAATGTCGACGATCTCGTCGACGACGATCTGCCCGCGGTCGAGGACGAGCACCCGGTCGGCGAGCGCGATCGCCTCGTCGACGTCGTGGGTGACGAGCAGGACGGTGGGGCGGTGGCGGCGGATCAATTCCTGCAGCAGCGCGTGCATCTTGATCCGGGTCAGCGCGTCGAGGGCGCCGAACGGCTCGTCGGCGAGGAACAACTGGGGCTCGCGGACCAGCGCCCGCGCCAGCGCCACCCGCTGCTGTTCACCGCCGGACAATTCACTGGGCCAGGCCTTCTCACGGCCGGCCAGCCCCACCTCCGCGAGGGCGGAGGCACCCCTGCTCGTGCCGGCGCGGCCCAGCCCGAGCGTCACGTTGTCGAGCACCCGCAGCCACGGCAGCAGCCGTGAGTCCTGGAACGCCACCGACACTTCCGCGGGCACGGTGAGCGTTCCGCCGCGGCCCTCGACGTCGTAGTCGAGGCCCGCGAGCGCGCGCAGCAGCGTGCTCTTGCCGGACCCGCTCTTGCCGAGCAGCGCCACGAACTGGCCTTCGGGGATGTCGAGGTCCAGGTGGTCGAGCACGGTCTTGTCCCCGAATCCGCGGACGAGGGACCGCACCTGCACGGCGGGTTCTATCCTGCGAGTGTCTTGCGCCATGACAGCGACCGCCTTTCGACGTAGCGGAGGACGGCGTCGGACAGCAGACCGAAGATGCCGTAGACGGCGAGCCCCACGAGAATCACGTCGGACTGTCCGTAGTTCTGCGCGTTGTACATCATCTTCCCCAGACCGGTCACCGCGTTGACCCCCTCGACGACGATGAGGGTGAGCCAGGCACCGGTCACAGAGAGACGCAGTCCGAGAAAGAATCCCGGCATCGCACCCGGCAGCACCACCTTGCGGATGAACGTGGCGCGCGACAGCCCGAGGACCTCGGCGAGTTCGACGTACCGGTTGTCGATCGACGTCAGCGAGTTGTGTGTCTGGATGTACATGTGGACGACGACGCCGAGCGCGATGATCACGATCTTGAACGTCTCGCCGATGCCGAGCCAGAGGATCAGCAGCGGGATCAGGCCGAGCGTCGGGATGGCCCGTTTGAGCTGGATCGGCCCGTCGATCAGGGCGTCACCGGAACGCGTCAGTCCGGCGGCGACGGCCAGCGCCGTCCCGATCACCACGCCGAACGCGAACCCGACGGCGGCGCGGCTCAACGACGCGGCGATGTGCTCCTGCAGGATGCCGGTGGAGATCAGCTCGACGGCCGTGGTCACCACCGTCCACGGCGCGGACAGCTTCCGCGGGTCGATGAGGCCCGCCAGACTGCCCACCGCCCACACCGCGAGGAGGAGCAGCACCCCGGCCAGCCGGGAGAACGGGAAACCTTTGCGCAGGCCCAGTCGCCGGATCGGCCGCTCGGCGGCGCCGGACCCGGACCCGCTTGCACCGGCGGCGGTCGTGCGCGCCGGTACGGCTGCGGGCGCGGAGAGAATACTGGTCATCGCTGCACACCGCCTCGGTACTCGGCCGGCACGGCGTCGGCGGCGATGTTCTCGAATCGGCGGTCGAACAGCTCGTTGGCGTCGAACTCACTGAAGTAGCCGGCGTCGGAGAGCAATTGGACGGTGTCCTGCGTCCACTCGACGGCCGCGTCCCAGTTGACCGGGTACGACGGCCGCTGCCCGACGGAGGCGACGATGCGCTTGCCGTCCTCGGCCGACACCTGTTCGCTCTCCACGTAGTACTTCTGGATCCACGCGTCCTGGTTCTCCCACGCCCAGATCTCCCCGCGCGCCCAGAACGGAATGAACGCCTTGATCGCCGCAGCCTTGGCCGGATCCTGCAGGACCTCCACCGGTGCCCAGAGCACGGTGAGCGCGTCCACGGCGTCGGTCTGCAACGCCTTCGCTCCGTCCGGACCGTACTGGTTCAGGTACTTCGTCACCGTCGGCTCCGACAGCGGCGCGACGTCCACCTGCTTCGACTGCAGCGCGGTGAGGAACTGCGGGCTGGGCAATTCGACGAGCTGGACGTCTTTCGTGGTCAGGCCCTGCGCCTTCAGCGTTCGCAGGATCACCACACCCTGCGCCTGGCCGGGCGAGAACGCGATCTTCTTGCCCCGCAGGTCCGGCAGTGCCGCGATGTCCGTGCCGGGGGCGGTGGCCAGCACGTACTGCGGCTGTTCCTTCTCCCGGACCGCGACGATCTTCGCGTCGAGCCCCGTGGCGTGCGCCTGGATCGGCGGGATCGCGGCGTTGGTGGCCAGGTCGACCGCGTTGCCGCGGAAGGCCTGGATCACGTCGGGTCCGGCACTGACGTCCGGCCAGTCCGACACGGTGAACGGGAGATCGGCGATCTGGTCGGTCGCCTCGAGCTGCAACCGGGTGGTCTTGATCGACACATTGAGCGAGGTTCCCTCCGGAACCTGATCGGGCACAGCATCATCGAGCGCGAGCCCGCCGGAGGAACCGGAGGAGCAGGACGCGAGCCCGAGCGCCACGACGCCGGCGAAGGCGGCGCGCGTGAGGCGCCGGTACCCGGAGGAAGACACGAGTGAACTGGACATGATTGATCCTTCGAAGGATGTGGTCTCCGGTCGGGCACCCCGGACGCAGAACGTCGGGTGCCACGCAGGAGCGAGAAAGGAAGAACGGAACGATGTTTCGGCAGACGTCAGGCCGGAGACGTCAGACGCGACCCGGTCGCGTGCGGCGACAACAGGACCCGGAGCGACACGAGGTGGTACGCACGCTGTCCGCCGTAGAGGTGTTCACACCAATATCCTTGCGATCCAGCGTAATCCCCGTCAACATTGCTTCCCACCGAATTAACTCCGATGCTGTGATACACGTCACGAAATTCCGGCCAGCGGCCGCACGAAGCTGGTGAGCGGCGCCCGGTAGAGCTCCGCGAGGATCACGGAACCGGCCGACACCGGCAGTGCCCGCCCCGGAAAACTGGTGGACAACACGGACCACGACGGATCGTCACACGTCGCCGACGACTCCGCGACCGCGCGCCGGACCGTGTCCAGACATCCGGGAATCCCGCTCACGCTCTGGTCGCAGACGATGAGGACCTCCGGATTGAACAGATCCAGCAGGCGCGCCGCCACCACCCCGACACCGTGCGCGCGTTCCGTGAACAGTGCCAGCGCCTCCGGGTGCCGGCTACGGCCCGCGTCGAGGAGGTCGCGGAAGATCGGCCGCTCGATGATGCCCAGCTCCATCGCCCTGCGCACCAGCACCCGATCCGACAGGGTGGCCTGCACACATCCGGTGCGCCCGCACGCACACTCCTCGACACTGTTCTCGACGGGCACGTGCGCCACCGCCCCCGCCGCCGCGCGGGGGCCGTGGTGGACCACGCCGCCGGTCGCGAACGCGGCGTCCACCACGTTCCCGACGAAGAGTTGCACCACGCTCTCGCGCGCCCTCGGCTCCCCGAACAACACCTCCGCGTCGATGAGAGCGCGCGCGTGCGAATCCATCCGGACGTCGAGACCCGTGCGGTGCTCGAGGTCCGCGCGGACCGGGTACCCGTTCCATCCCGGGATCGGATGCTCGCGCACCACACCCGATTCGGAGTCGATCCAGCCGCCCGCCGCGAAACCGACACCGATCGGAATCGAAGGCTCACCGTGCCGGACGGCCAGCGCCTCCAGCGTCGTCACGGCGTTCCGCAGGATCTCGGCCGGTCCCAGCCCGTAGTGCGGATCGCGGGACCGTGCCAGCACCTGCCCGCGCAGGTCGAGCAGCGCCGTGGTCACGTGCGTGATGGCCAGATGGATGCCGTACACGACGTACCGGGTGTCGTCGACGTCCACCGGCACGTGTGGCCGTCCCAGTCCGGTGGGACCGGCGATCTCCGGCAGTTCCCGCAGCAGGCCGTGCTCGACGAGCTGCGCACTGGCCGTGGTTACCGTCGCGGGTGAGAGCCCGGTGACGCGGGCGATGGTGCTGCGTGCGATCGGCCCGTTGTCGAGGACCGTGCGCAGCACCGTGCCCGCGCTGGCGCCGGAACGTCCGGCGCCGCGCCGGGTGACGGGCTGCGTTCGCGCCATCGTTCCCCCTTCGCCGCGCGCAGTGATGTGGCCTGACGTCGAACGCTAGCGAAGGGGAACGTGCAGTTCAACGGACTCGATTCCCGTGAATTTAACTCCCGGTGAGTACTTGTCGACGTCCCGCGGTCAACAAGTACTCACGGGGCGCTAGCCACCCAGATTGACCTCGATGCAGTACGTGCGCTGGGGTTCGGAGAAGGCGATGGGGAAGGCGCTGTCGAACTCGTTGCACAGGGTTTCGTCGTCCTGGCCGTCCGCGCGTCTGACGACCTTGACGGTCTGCATGTCGGAGCAGTCGGACGGCACGATCCGGCCGTCGTCCTCCAGCAGGTAGCAGGAGTCCTCGATCATGTTCGGGACGAGGCACAGCGTGGTCTGCACGTCCTTGTCCTCGCCGACGAGGGTGTAGGAGAAGTAGTCCTCCCCGCACTGGACGTCGCCGTCGTTCTTCTGCGCCACCTCGTACGTGGCCTCGCTGTCGGAGCAGTCCCGCTTCTCGTGCGAGGTGTCGGCCGCGGTGGTCGACGCGGACTCGAAGAACAGGCAGTCGCCGACGTCGAGGGCGTTCTCGTCGGCGCTCTTCACCGCGTACACGCCGAACGCGGCGACGGCGGCGAGGATCACCACGGCGAGGACGCCGAGAGTGATGAACAACCCTTTCCGCGACTTCTTCGGCTGCGGTGGGTACTGACCGGGTGGGTACTGGCCGGGCTGCTGCCCGTACCCGCCCGGCGGATACTGACCGGGTTGCTGGGCGTACTGCCCCTGCTGGTAGGGCTGCTGCTGGTACTGACCCTGCTGGTACGGCTGCTGCGGCCCACCCTGCGGGTACGGTTGCTGCGGGTTGTTCGGCGGTTCGCCGGGGACGCTCGGATCGGGGCGGTTCGGGTCGTCGGGGGGCTGGGTCATCGCGAGCCTCGTCTCTGGGTCGATCCATCCGGCTGCCCCTCAATTTAGGCCCCGACCGCCCCGGATGTGCAGGTATCGGCCCTGCCGGGGGCCGCGACGTGGCGCACCGCCGCCCGGATCAGGACAATGGACAGGCTGGCTACATCCGGCACCGCATTTTCGAGGAGGCTTCCGTGACCGACGGACCGTTGATCGTCCAATCCGACAAGACCCTGCTGTTGGAGGTCGATCACGAACGCGCGAACGACGCCCGCCAGGCGATCGCGCCGTTCGCGGAACTCGAGCGCGCGCCCGAACACGTCCACACGTACCGCATCACCCCGCTGGCACTGTGGAACGCGCGCGCCGCAGGACACGACGCCGAGCAGGTGGTCGATGCCCTCGTCAACTTCTCCCGGTACGCGGTGCCGCAACCGCTGCTCGTCGACATCGTCGACACGATGGCCCGGTACGGGCGCCTGCAGCTGGTGAAGAATCCCGCCCACGGTTTGACGCTGGTCAGCCTGGACCGCGCGGTCCTCACCGAGGTGACCCGGCACAAGAAGATCGCCCCGATGCTCGGCGCCCGCGTCGACGACGACACGGTCGTGGTGCACCCGAGCGAGCGCGGCCGCCTCAAGCAGATGCTGCTCAAGGTCGGCTGGCCGGCGGAGGACCTCGCCGGGTACGTCGACGGCGAGGCGCACGCCATCGATCTCGACTTCGACGGCACCTCCCCCGGGTCCGCGGACGGCCAGTGGCACCTGCGCGACTATCAGGAGATGGCCGCCGACTCGTTCTGGGCCGGCGGGTCCGGCGTCGTCGTCCTGCCCTGTGGTGCAGGCAAGACGATGGTCGGTGCGGCGGCGATGGCCAAGGCGAAGGCCACCACGCTGATCCTGGTGACGAACACGGTCGCGGGACGGCAGTGGAAGCGTGAGCTGATCGCGCGCACGTCGCTCACCGAGGAGGAGATCGGCGAGTACTCCGGCGAGCGCAAGGAGATCCGCCCGGTCACGATCGCCACGTACCAGGTGATCACCCGGCGCACGAAGGGCGAGTACAAGCATCTGGAACTGTTCGATTCCCGCGACTGGGGTCTCGTGATCTACGACGAGGTGCACCTGCTGCCCGCCCCGGTGTTCCGCATGACCGCCGACCTGCAGTCCCGCCGGCGCCTCGGCCTCACCGCCACCCTGGTGCGCGAGGACGGCCGCGAGGGCGACGTGTTCTCGCTGATCGGACCGAAGCGGTACGACGCGCCGTGGAAGGACATCGAGGCGCAGGGGTGGATCGCTCCGGCCGACTGCGTCGAGGTGCGGGTGACGCTGACGGACGCCGAACGCATGGCGTACGCCGTCGCCGAACCCGACGAGCGGTACAAGCTGTGCTCCACCGCGCACACCAAGATCGCGGTGGTGAAGTCGATCCTGGAACGGCACACCGACGCACCGACGTTGATCATCGGCGCGTACCTCGACCAGCTCGACGAGCTGGGTGAGGCGTTGAACGCCCCGGTCATCAAGGGGTCGACCAAGAACAAGGAGCGGGAGGAGCTGTTCGACCGTTTCCGGGCGGGTGAAATCCAGACGCTGGTTGTCAGCAAGGTCGCGAACTTCTCGATCGACCTGCCGGAAGCGTCTGTCGCCGTGCAGGTTTCGGGTACGTTCGGGTCCCGTCAGGAGGAGGCTCAGCGGCTGGGCCGCCTGCTGCGGCCGAAGCACGACGGCGGCCAGGCCCACTTCTACTCGGTGGTGGCGCGGGACACGCTCGACGCCGAGTACGCCGCGCACCGGCAGCGGTTCCTCGCCGAGCAGGGTTACGCGTACCGGATCACCGACGCCGACGACCTGCTGGGCCCGGCCATCGGGTAGCCGCCTGCCGCCGGAGCGGGCGCTCTAAGCTGGGGCCGTGCGACATTTCGAGTTCACCGTCGACCGGCCCTACGCGAAGTCCGTCAACCAGACGTTCGCCGACATGCGACGCCTGCAGGTGTCTGCGATCGTGGTGGCGTTGCTGTTCGCGGCCGCGGCTGTCGGTCTGATTCTGCTCGCCCATCCCTGGTCGATCATCCTCGGTGCCGTCGTGGCGATCGCCGCGCTGACGTCCGTGTGGGTGGCGTTCTGGGTGCCGAAGAAGGTCGGCAGCATCGAGGACCTGTACGCGAAGAGTCCGCTGGTGCCTGCCGTCGTCTCGGAGGTCCATCCCCGCGCGCTGACCCTGCTGTCGCTGATCGACGTCGCGAAGCCGTCCGCGGGCCGCCCGTCGTACGCGCTCGTCACCCGCAACGTTCCGATCCGCACCGGCCAGAAGCAGCGGGTGGGTGACCGGGTGCCGTCCGTCGCACTGCTGAACGACCGCAGCACCCACAGCACGTCCGACACCTGGGAGATGGTCAGCCCGATGCCGATCGCGTGGGGCACCCGCGACGCGGCCGTGCGGTCCCGCGCGGAGGACGCGATCGATCAGGTCGAGTGGGAGTTCCTGCAGAGCCGGATCGCCGAGTCGGAGCAGATCCGCACCAGCCCCGACCAGCGGGTCGCGGTGGCCGAGCACGACCTTCCGGAGGGTCTGCGCTGACGAGCCGCTAGCCGGGCCAGTCCCCGGCCGGTTCCCGCGGGTCGCCGGCCAGCAGGGCGGCAGCCCACGAATCGCGCCGGACGCCGCGCTGCACCAGCCCGGCGCGCTGGACGCCCTCGAACCGGAAGCCCACCCGGCGAGCGACTGCCGCCGAATCCCGGTTGCCGACGAACGCGCGCCATTCGATGCGTTCGAGGCCCATCCCGTCCGGCCGAAACGCGAAATCGCACACCAGGTTCACGGCGGTCGTCATCAGTCCCCGCGAGCGGGCGGACGGTGCCAGCCAGTACCCGATCTCCGCTGCCGTCATGTCCCGCGCCATCAGGCCGATCATCCCCAGCACCGGGCCGTTCTCGCGTTCCCGCAGCGCCCAGGTGGGACTGCGGTCGGCCCAGCCGGTCGGCACCGTCTGCCGCACGAATTGCTCGGCGTCCGAGCGCGAGTACGGGTCGGGCATCGTCGTCCATTCGGCGATCGACGCCTCGCCGCACGCGGCGCAGATCGCGTCGATGTCGGAGACGACCGGCGGGCTCAGCCACAGTGTGTCGGCGGCGAGGGTGACGACGAACATGCCCGCCACTCTATGCCCGGGGAACCGGCCGCCAGCACGTCCGGCCGGAGGGCCGGCCGTCATTGCAGCGCCGGCAGGACCTCCTTCTCGAACAGTTCGATGCCCGAGGTGTCGTAGGCGGCTTCGGGGAAGTAGAAGATGCCGTAGGACATGCCGAGTTCCTTCAGCGCCGACAGTTTCTCGACGATCTGTTCCGGCGTTCCCACGCCGGGCATGCCCCGGAACGCTCCGAGCGCGCCCTCGGCGGCATCGGCGCCGACGTGGGGGGTGAGCCGGTCCTTCAGGGTGAGCAACCGCTGCTCGACCTCCGCCTCGGTGGTGCCGATGGCGACGTTGTAGTTGGCCGAGCGGGTGATGGCGTCGAAGTCGGTGCCGACGGTGTCGCAGTGCTTCCGCAGGATCTCGGACTTCTGCGCGAATCCGTCGGGTGTGCCGTCGAAGTTGGTGTACTGCGCGTACTTTGCCGCGATCTTCAGCGTCACCTTCTCGCCGCCGCCCGCGATCCACAGCGGAATGCCGCCGTCCTGCAGCGGAAGTGGGCGGACGATGGCGCCGTCGACCTGGTAGTGCTTGCCTTCGAGGGTCGCGGTTCCGTTGGTCCAGGCCTGGCGCATGATCTGCACGCCCTCGTCGAGGCGGCCGAGACGCGTACCGGCGGAGGGGAATCCGTAACCGTATGCTTGCCATTCGTGCTCGTACCAGCCGCCGCCGATGCCCATCTCGATGCGTCCGCCGGAGATGAGGTCGGCGGTGGCGGCGACCTTGGCGAGGTAGGCGGGGTTGCGGTAGCTCATCGCCGTACACATCTGGCCGAGACGCACCCGCGACGTGACGGCCGCGAACGCGGACATGAGGGTCCACGCCTCGTGCGTGGCCTCCTCGGTCGGTGCCGGGACGGTGTGGAAGTGGTCGTAGACCCACAGCGAATCCCAGGACGAACCCTGGTCGGCGCGCAACGCGAAGTCGCGCATCACCGACCATTGATCCGCGGGATCGATTCCGACGAGATCCAGACGCCAACCTTGAGGAACGAACAATCCGAAGCGCATGAAACGAATGTACCTATGCTTCCTGTTTTTCGAGCGGTGAGGAATCCGGCTCCGCCGCGGGCGGCGGTGGCCAGGGGGAATAGATCGGGATGAACCGGAACAGGAGTCCGGCGCCGAGCAGCGCCGCTCCCCCGATCGCGGCGACGGCGGCGCCGAGTGGGACCACCGCGGCGAGCGCGCCGACCCCGAACGGTCCGACGAACATGCCGGTGTCGTGGGTGAGCCGCCACGCTGCGAGGAATTCGGCGCGCGTGGCCGGTGGGGCGATGTCGGCGCCGAGCGTCATGATGACGCCGTTGCCGAGGCCGTTGCCGATTCCCATCACGACGGCGACGGCCCCGATGGACCACAGGTCGTGCGAGAACGGCAACGCCAGGTAGGACACGCCGATCACCAGCAGCGACGGTACTGCGATGAACCTTCGGCCGTACCGGTCCATGAAATGTCCGGCCGGATACGAGCACAGCAGGTCGACGGCGGCACCGACACCGAAGACGAGGCTGACCTGGGCGGCGTCGAGTCCGAGGTGGGCGGCCCACAGTGGGAGCACCGCCTCCCGGGAGGCGCGGGCCGCGCCCATCAGGAGCGATCCGGCGCCCAGTGTGGCCAGCAGTTTCCGGTGCCGACGCAGGATCGACGGCAGCGTCGCGTGTCCGCCCACGGCGGCCGGGCCGCGGCGCGGCGGGTCGGGGACCCGCGACATCAGCCACCCGGACAGCACGACGCCGACGAACTGCACCATGAACCCGCCGCGCGCGCCGACCGCCAGGATCACGGCGGCACCGAGCAGCGGGCCCACGAAGAAGCCGAGCCGCCACATCGCCGCGAACGACGACATCGCCCGGGCCCGCAGCCCGATCGGCACGGCATCGGCCAGATAGCTCTGGCGGGCCAGCCCCCACACGGCGTTCGCGAGTCCGGTCAGCAGTGCGCCGACACCGAGCATCCAGGGTGACTGCGCGAGGAGACAGACCAGCACACCGGTGGCGCCGACGGCACTGCCGCCGATGATGGACCGCCGCTCCCCGAACCTCGCAACGATCCGGCCCGCGGGCAGGTCGCCGAGGACCGCGCCGAGCCCGACGACCGCGACGATCAGCCCGGACACGGCCACCGACGCACCCAGTTCGCGGGCCGTCAGTGCCATGACCGGGGCTGCGGCGCCCTGTCCGATGCCGAAGATCGCGGCGGGGACGAAGACGGTGGTGACGAGAGGCTTCAGACCGCCGCTCATGCGCTCGCTTCGTCGACCGCGCCCGCGAACCGGTTGTCGACGTCCGCGAGTCCGTAGTGACCACGCAGGGTGGTCGCCGTGTACTCGGTGCGGAACAGTCCCCGCTGCTGCAGGATCGGGACGACCCGGTCGACGAAGTCGTCGAGTCCGCCGGGCAGGTACGGCGGCATGATGTTGAAACCGTCGGCCGCGCCCTGTTCGAACCACGTCTGCAGTTCGTCCGCCACCTGTTCCGCGGTGCCGGCGAACGTGCGGTGCCCGCGTCCGCCGCCGAGCAGCCCGATCAGCTGCCGGACGGTGAGCGATCCGTCCGCCGCGAGATCCTTCACCAGCTGGTACCGGCTCTTGTTGCCCTGGATCTCGTCGAGCGGCGGAAGCGGCGGCAGCGGCGCGTCGAGGGAATGCTTCGTGAGATCGACCCCGAGCATCGTCGACAGTTGCCGCAGCGAGTACTCGGGCGAGATCAGATCGGTGAACGACTGCTCGAGCGCCTTCGCCTCCTCTTCGGTGTCGGCGATGAACGGCACGATGCCGGGCAGCACCTTCAGGTCGCCGGCAGTGCGGCCGTGCTTCACGACCCGCGCCTTGAGATCGCGGTAGAACTCCTGCCCCTGCTCGAGGGTGCGCTGCGCGGTGAACACCGCCTCGGCGTACCGCGCCGCGAACTCCTTGCCGCTCTCGGACGATCCGGCCTGCACCAGCAGCGGCCGCCCCTGAGCGGATCTCGGCGAGTTGAGCGGGCCCTTGATTCGGAACCGCGGTCCGTCGTGGTCGATGGTGTGAACCTTGTCGGGGTCGGCGAACACGCCGGTCTCGGGGTCCAGCACCACCGCGCCGTCCTCCCAGCTGTCCCACAGGGCCAGCGTGACGTCGACGAATTCCTCTGCGCGCTCGTATCGTCCGCTGTGCGCGGGGATGCCGTCGACACCGAAGTTGGCGGCCTCGTCAGCGCCGGCCGACGTCACGATGTTCCACCCGGCCCGGCCGCTGCTGATGTGGTCGAGCGACGTGAACTTGCGGGCCAGGGTGTACGGGTCGGAGTAGCTCGTGGACGCCGTGGCGATCAGCCCGACGTGTTCGGTGGCGACGGCGATCGCCGAGAGCAGCGTGACGGGTTCGAAGATCGCCTGCGTGTTGTGCTTGATCCGCGGTCCGACGGCGAGACCGTCGGCGAAGAACACCGAATCGAGCTTGCCGCGCTCCGCGATCCGGCCGAGTTCCTGGAAGTGCGCGACGTCCAGAACGCGGTGCGCCTCGGTGCGGGGGTGGCGCCACGCCGCCTCGTGATGTCCCACGCCCATCAGAAACGCGTTGAGGTGGAACTGGGAATCCTGTGACATGTAGATTTTCTTTTCCGGTAAGGACTAGACCCGCCAGCGGGACAGCCTGCGTTCGATCAGTACGAGAACGGCGTTGATCGTCAGGCCGAGAACCGAGATGGCGACGATGCCCGCGTACATGTTGGGGATCTGGAAGTTGAACTGGGAGGCCGTGATCAGGTAGCCGAGCCCCGCCTTGGCCCCGACCATCTCGGCGGCGATCAGCACGAGGATCGACGACGCGGCGGCCATGCGGATGCCGGTGAAGATGGTGGGAACGGCGGCGGGCAGGACCACCTTCTGGAACAGGCGCACGGGCGAGAGTCCCAGCGAGGACGCCGACTTGATCAGCAGCGGGTCGACGGTGCGGACACCGGAGATCGTGTTCAGCAGGATCGGGAAGGTGCACGCGTAGATCACCAGGGCGATCTTGGACTCCTCGCCGATGCCGAGGATCAGGATGAACACGGGGAGCAGCGCCAGCGCCGCCGTGTTGCGGAACAGCTCCAGGATCGGGTTCAGGAAGTCCGACACGGGCCGGTACCAGGCGATGGCGATGCCCAGCGGGATCGCGATCACGACGGCCACGAAGAAGCCGATCAGCGCGCGGGAGAGGCTGGCGGACACGTGCTGCCACAGCTCACCGCTCTGGAGCAGGTCGAAGAACGCCTCGATCACCGTGCTGAACGGGGGCAGGAACACCTCGTCGACGAGACCGACGCGGGGAGCGATCTCCCACAGCGCCAGGAACGCGACGATCGCGATGGACGGCTTCAGGATCCGCCACGCGAGCGGACGCAGCGCCGCGCCGGCCCGCTGGACGGCACCCGGCTCGGGCGGGGTGGAAGCGGGCGTCGGAGCCGCGGTCCGAGTCGGATCGGCGGCGACGGGAACTTCCGGTGTCGCGAGTGCGCTAGACATGTGCTTCCTCCTTCTCGATTACCTGTGCACGCTCCACTTCGCCGTGCAGCAGCGTCCAGATGCGGTGTCGGTAGTGCCGGAACTGCTCGTTGGATCGGACGTCCTCGCCGCTGCGGTCGATGTCGATGTCCACGAACGTCTTCACCCGGCCGGGGCGTGACGTCAGGACGGCGACCCGCTGCCCGAGGTAGATGGCCTCGTCGATGCCGTGGGTGATGAACAGGATGGTCTTGCCGGTCGCCTTCCAGATGCGGAGCAGTTCGTCCTGCAGCGACTCGCGGGTCTGCGCGTCGAGCGCGGCGAACGGCTCGTCCATCAGCAGCACCTCGGGGTCGAACGCCAGGCTGCGGGCGATCGCGACGCGCTGCTTCATGCCACCCGACAACTCGTGCGGGTAGCGGTCGCCGAACCCCTTCAGGCCGACGAGTTCGAGGTAGTGCTCGGCGAGTTCGCGCCGTTCCTTCTTCGGCAGTCCCTTGGCCTCGAGCCCGAACTCGATGTTGTGCCGTGCCGTCCGCCACGGCAGGAGCGCGTACTGCTGGAAGACGATGCCGCGGTCGAGACCCGGCCCGGTCACCGGCTGCCCGTCGAGCAGGATCCGGCCCGAGGTGGGGGTGCTGAGCCCGCCGAGCAGGTCGAGCAGCGTGGACTTTCCGCAACCGCTCGGCCCGACGAGGACGAGGAATTCGCCGTCCGCGAGATCGATGTCGATGTCTTCGATCGCGGTGAACTTTTCCTTCGACCCGCGCACGTCGAACTGCTTGGTGACGTGCTCGAGTCGGAGCTTGGGCGTCTGAACCCGGTCGGGATTCGAGGCGGTGGTGCTCATTTCTGTCCTTCCAGTACTTCTCCGTCGGGCCCGCTCTCGGCGGGGAACGTGCCGTTGGCGTACGGGTTGAATTCGTTGGTGTACAGGTCGGTCGCGGTCAGCTTGCCCTCGTCGAGCTCACCGTTCCGGACGAGCCAGTCGATCCAGGTCTGCAGCTCCTTCTCCTGGATCACGGCCCCGGCGATGGGAATTCCGGAGCTGCGCCAGTAGTCGATGGCCTCGTCGCTCTCGTTGCGGCCACGCTTGTCGATGATGTTCTTCAGCCGTGCGACCACCTCCTCGCGCGGGGTCACCTGGGTCCAGCGGATGGCCCGGGCAGTGCCCTGCACGAAGTCCGCGACGGCGTCCTCGTTCTTCGCCAGGAAGTCGTCCCGCACCACGTACGTGCCGTAGCTGAATGCGCCGAACAGGTCCCGGTCCGTGAACAGCGGCCGGATTCCTCCACGCTCCTGGGCTGTTTCACGGTAGATGCCGTTGATCGCGGCCACGTCGATCTGGCCTTCGCGCAGCGCCTGTTCGTTGTTCACCGGCGGAACGACGATCAGCTCCACCTGCTGGATCTCGTCCGGGGTCAGGCCCTGCTGGGCCAGCCACTCCCGGACGAGGAACTCGTGGTGCGCGCCGAGCGTGTTCATCCCGACCTTCTTGCCGATCAGGTCCCGCGCCGAGCGAATGGGGCTGCCGTCCAGCACGAAGTAGCCCGTGAACTCGCCGGCATCCGCGCCGTAGGAACTCAGCACCGACGTGATCGGCGCCCCCGCGGCGTTGAGTTTGACGACGGCTCCGTTGAACGCCGAACCGAATTCGACGTCACCGGTGGCCGCGGACTGGATGTCCTGCGGGCCGCTGGTGGTGTCGCCGACCCATTCGAGTTTCACCTTGTCGTAGTACCCCAGGTCCTCGGCGAGTTCGTGGAATCCCACGTCTCCGGCCCACCCCTGGTACCGCAGGACCGTCTTCCCGTCCTCGGTGGTGGCGGTGTCCGACGAGCCGGCACATCCCGCCACTCCCGAGGCCAACGTGAACAGTGCTGCGGTCGCCGCGAGTGCGCGCACGGCGCCTCGCCGGAACCGGGAGTGGGACATCGACTTCACTTTCTTCTCGGAAGGAACTGGGGTGGAATTCACTTGGCGGCCAGCGCTTGTCCGTCGGGGCCGCTGTCGGCGGGGTACGTGCCGTTGGCGTACGGGTTGTATTCGTTGGTGTAGACGTCGGCGGTCGTGAGCTTGCCGTCCTCGAGTTCCCCGTTGCGCACGAGCCAGTCGATCCACGTCTGGATCTCCTGGTCGGTGAGCACGCCACCGGGGCCTGCGACACCCGGCGACTTCCAGTAGCCGACGAGGTCGGTGTTCTCGTTGCGGCCGCGCCCGGTGATGATCTCCTTGTACTTCGCGATGACCTCGTCGCGGGGCGTCACCTGCGTCCAGCGGATGGCGCGGGCCGTGCCCTGCACGAAGTCGGCGACGGCGTCCTTGTTCTTCGCGATGAAGTCGTCGCGGAAGATCAGCGAACCGTAGGTGAAGGAACCGAAAATGGATTCGTCGGTGAACAGCGGTCGGATGCCGCCGCGTTCGACTGCCTTGTCGCGGAACACGCTTCCGAGCGTGCCGACGTCGATCTGCCCCTGGCGCAGCGCCTGCTCGGTGTTCACCGGCGGCACGACGGTCAGCTCGACCTGCTTGATCTCGTCCGGAGTCAGGCCCTCCCGAGCCAGCCACTCCCGCACCAGGAACTCGTGATGCGCGCCGAGCGTGTTCATGCCGACCTTCTTGCCGATCAGGTCACGTGCCGACGTGATCGGGCTTCCGTCGAGCACGTAGTACCCGTTGAACGTCTCCTTGTCGGAGCCGTAGTAGCCGATGACGGACGTGATGGGAGAATCGGCCGCGGCGAGCTTCAGGACCGCTCCGTTGAACGCCCCACCGAAGTCGGTCTGGCCCGTGGCGGCGTTCTGAATGCTCTGCGGCCCACTGGTGGTGTCGCCGATCCAGTTCAGTTCGACCTTCTGGTAGTAGCCCAGGTCGGCCGCGAGTTCCGGGAACGAGACCTGGCCCGTGGTGCCCTCGTAGCGCAGTACGGTCTTGCCGTCGGCGGTCGTGGTGGTTTCGGACTTGGAGCAGGCAACAGCGAGACTGGTGAGGGAGAGGAGGGCGGCAGCGGCCGCCAGAGTCCGCGCGAAACGGGGACGAATCATCGAAGGTCTTCCTAGTGTGTGATGCCCGCGAACGACGAAGCAGCGGGCCGTGCGAGCGCACTCCGGCCGGCCCGGCGGTCGCCGGAGGGGGTTGGCAGGACGTGCAGAAGAAAAGGGGTGCGGAAAAGCCAGGTCAGCTACGACAGCCGAAACACTGGAACATGGCAGACTCCCTGGACGTGGTGTGGTCGCCACACCATACGTCCGGACCCACCACCAGGGTCAACGGTTACGCACACGACGGATTTTATGTCTGGACCGCACGTAGGATATCGGCATGCCCACTGCGACGCTGGTCGACGAATTCGAGTCCCACCGGCGGCATCTGCTCTCGGTAGCGTACCGGCTGACCGGAAGTGTCAGCGACGCCGAGGACGCCGTGCAGGAGTCGTGGCTGCGACTCGACGACGCGAACGCCGCGACCATCCGTGATCTCGGGGCCTGGCTGACCACGGTGGTCGGGCGGATCTGCCTCGACCGGTTGCGCTCGGCCGCGGTGCGGCGGGAACAGTATGTCGGCCAATGGCTTCCGGAACCGGTCGTCACCGGGCTGTCACCGTCCGCCGAGCCGGACCCCTTGGAGGCGGTCGTCCGGGACGAGGACAACCGCCTCGCGGCGCTGATCGTGCTCGACACCCTCACCCCGGCGCAACGGGTCGCGTTCGTGCTGCACGACGGCTTCGGGGTGCCGTTCGACGAGGTGGCGGGGATTCTCGGCATCGAGACGCCCGCGGCGCGCCAGCTCGCGTCGAGGGCCCGCAAGGCGGCTGCCGCAACGACACCCGCCGTTCCCGACGAGGAACATGCTCTCGCCGTGCAGCGGCTGCTCGAGGCACTCGCCGGCGGCGACCTCGACGCGGTGGTCGCGGCCCTGCACCCGGACGCCCTCGTCATCGGCGACGCCAACGGCACCACGAGCACCGCCGTCAACATCATCCGCGGCGCCGACAAATTCGCCCGCTTCTTCCTCGGCCTCGTCCAGCGGTACGGGCCGGAGGTGTTCACCGCCATGGAGCTGGTTCTGGTCAACGGCCAGCTCGGTTACTTCACCGCCGGATTCACCGGAGACGATGCCCACCGCAGCTCGCCTGCGCGAGTGGGTGGGTTCACCGTCCGCGACGGTCTCGTCTACGCGGCGTACGACATCGCCAACCCGGAGAAGTTCGCCGGGATCATGCTCCCGGACCGTCCGTCGTGACGGCGGTGTCGTCGGCCCACGGCACCCGGCACGAATCGGTGCCGAACCCCTGTTCGGTGATGCCCAGCGCCGAGTACATCCGGGCGCGCATGTTCTCGATACCGATCTGATAGGACAGTTCGACGACCCCGGCCCGGCCGAACCGCCGCTCGAGATCCGCCACCTGCTCGTCGGTGACGGTGGTGGGCGTCGCCGTCATCGCGTCGGCGTAGGCGATGGCCGCGCGCTCGTCCTCGCTGTACGCGGGCGAGTCGGCGTAATCGGCGATGTGCTTCAGCCGCTCCACGTCCAGGCCGTCGAGGCGTTGCAGCATCGTGCCGAAGTCCACGCACCACGAGCAGCCGATCGTCCACGCCACGCGGAAGACGGCGATCTCCCGCACGTTCGCCGGGAGGACGGTCGACGCCTTCTGCACCGCCAACTCGTGCCGGGCGGAGGCGACGAACAGTTTGCGGTGATGGGCGAGCACGGCATACGGCTCGGGCACCTCGTCGAACTTGTGGGCAGCATATTTGTAGGCGACCTTCACCAGCGGGCTCGCGTCCGCGGGGGCCACTGCGGGAATGCGGGGCATTGCGTCCTCCATCGTCACCGGGCGTCGTTCGCGCGCCGTCTACAGAGAAGACGAGGCAGCCTCGCAGAACGTGACGCGGCCCTGTGCAACCGGCGCCGGCACACCGACTACGCTGCAGTAATGCCCGCAACGCCGCGCAACCGCACCGTCCAGCGCTTGCAGCCGTTCGCGTCCACCATCTTTGCCGAGATGACCGCGCTCGCCGTGCGTCACGACGCGATCAACCTCGGTCAGGGTTTCCCCGACACCGACGGTCCCGCGTCCATGCTCGACACCGCGCGGCAAGCGATCGCGGACGGGCTCAACCAGTACCCACCCGGCCCCGGCATGCCCGTGCTCCGGCAGGCGGTCGCGGCCGACCGTCTGGCCCGGTACGGGCTCGACCACGACCCCGACTCGGAGGTGCTGGTCACCGTCGGCGCCACCGAGGCCATCAGCGCCGCCATCCTGGGTCTGGTCGAACCGGGTGAGGAGGTGGTGCTGATCGAGCCGTACTACGACTCGTATGCGGCCTCGGTCGCGCTGGCGGGGGCGGTGCGGCGCAGCGTGCCGCTCGCCCGCTCCGGACAGGACTTCGTCGTCGACCTCGACGCGCTGCGGGCCGCGATCACACCGAAGACCCGGATGCTGGTGATCAACACCCCGCACAATCCGACGGGCACCGTGTTCACCCCGGACGAGGTCGCCGCCCTCGCGGAACTGGCCTGCGAGCACGATCTGCTGGTGCTGAGCGACGAGGTGTACGAGCACCTGGTGTTCGACGGCCGGACGCACACCGCCCTGGCCACCCTCCCGGGAATGTACGAACGGACCGTCTCGGTGTCGAGCGCCGCGAAGACGTTCAACGTCACCGGGTGGAAGATCGGCTGGGCGTGCGGTCCAGCGGAACTGATCGACGCGGTCCGCACCGCGAAACAGTACATGTCGTTCGTCGGCGGCGGTCCGTTCCAGCCCGCGGTGGCGCACGCGCTGAGCCACGAGCAGCAGTGGGTGAAGGAACTGCGGGACAGTCTCCAGGCCAAGCGGGACGTGCTGTACGACGCGCTCGTCGCGTCCGGTCTCGAGGTCCATTCGGGCGGCGGCACGTACTACCTGTGCGCCGACATCACCGCGATCGGCGAACGCGACGGCATCGACTTCTGCCGCACACTGCCGGAGCGCATCGGTGTGGCCGCGGTGCCGGTCAGTGTGTTCACCGACCATCCGGAGCCGTGGAACCCGCTGGTGCGGTTCGCTTTCTGCAAACAGGATCACGTGCTCGAGGAGGCCGCGCGGCGGCTACGGACCCTCGGGGAGCCCGGATCGTGACTGCCCGCACCATCCCCGCCGACTTCGTGCGGCGGGCGCTCGACCTGTCGGCGCGCAGCGGGGCCGACCTCTCCCCCGCGCTGTCGGCGGCGGGAATCACGACGGCGTCGCTGGGGGATCCGCTGGCCCGGTTGACGCCGGCCCAGGTCACCGCGTTCACGCAGGCCGTCTGGCAGATCACCGGCGACGAATTGTTCGGTCTCGGCCCGGCACCGGTTCCCCGCGGCACGTTCCGGCTCGTGTGCCTCGCGCTGATCCACACCGCGGACCTGTCCGCCGCTCTCGAGCGGATGGCCGACATTCTCCGCGCACTGCCGTCCCTGCCGCCGTTGCACATCGGTCCCGGCGTCCATGGCGGAACCCGGATGACCATCGACATCCGCCCGGCCTCGGCGGCGCCGACGACCGGGGACGGGCAGGCGTCGGTCGAGGCGGTGCGCGTCGTCACCGACTTCCTGCTGATCCTTCTTCACCGGTTCGCAGCGTGGCTCGTGGGCAAGAGGGTCCGGTTGCTGGCGGTGGAACTGCCGTATCCGGCGCCGCTGCCGCAGCTCGCCGAGAATTACGATCACATCTTCGGTGTCCCCGTGACATTCGATTCCGACATTCCCGCAATCGAATTCGACAACTCCGTGATGCGGGCGCCCATCATCCAGACCGAGGAGACGCTCGCGGAGTATCTCCGCGAGTCACCGACGCTGCTGATGTCGGAGCGTGATTACGACAGCACGGCGTCGGCACAGGTACGCCGGGTTCTCGAGCACGGCATGAAGGGCCGCACCTCGACGGCCGAGGACATCGCGGAGATGCTGTCGATCAGCGTCCCCCACCTGCGCCGCTTGCTCCGGCAGGACGGGACGTCGCTGAACCAGCTGCGGGAGGAAGTGCTCCGCGACGCCGCCGTCGCCGGGCTCCGGCGCGGCGAGTCCGTGGAGGACCTGTCGGCGCGGCTCGGCTTCTCCGAACCCAGCGCGTTCCGTCGCGCCTTCAAGCGCTGGACCGGCAGCACCCCGAGTTCCTACCGCTGAGTGGCCGGCGCGTCAGCTGACGCAGAACTCGTTGCCCTCCGGGTCGGTCATCGTGACCCACTCGCTCGGCCCCTGACGGCCCCGGTGGAGCACGGTGGCACCGGCCTGCTCGAGCTTCTCGGCGACCTCGTAGCGGGCGTCCCCGACCCTGATGTCCAGGTGGAGCCGGTTCTTCACCGTCTTCCGTTCGGGAACCAGCTGGAACAGCACGCGCGGGCGCTCGGGGTGCTCCGGGTCGCGGATGGCCTGGCCCTCCCTCCAGACCAGGACACCCTCGAATTCGATGGTGTCGGACTCCTGCGCGTGGCCGGCCTGCACGAGCCCGCGGATGAACTCCTCATCGCTCGGCTCCACCTCCCAGCCGAGCGTCCGAGCCCACCATTTGGCCAGGGTATGCGGGTTCTCCGAGTCCACTGTGACTTGAAATTCGTATCCCATGGCCCGACGGTACAGCGGGGCACCGACAGATCCCGGTGAGACGCGGTCCGCGTCAGGGTTCGACCAGAATCCGCACGGGATCTCCCTCGTGGTTCGCGAGCTTCTCGATGCCCTTCGCGACGTCCTCGAGCGGGACGATCTCGCTACGAGCACTTCACCGGGACCGGGCTCGGGGACCGGAACATCCTCCACAGCAATCATTTTCGTGTCGCAGGACCGGCTCAGACGACCGCAGGCCGGCTCCGGTCCAGCGCGAGGTGGACGGCGAGACCGCCGAGGACGCTTCCCATCACGAACTTCTGCGCCCGCAGCCACACCGGGCGTCCCGACAGGAATGTCGCGACAGTTGCTGCAACGCAGACGATCAGCGCATTCACGGTGAGCGCGACCACGATCTGCACACCGCCCAGCAGCAGGCTCTGCAACCAGACCGGCCCGGCGCCGGGGTGCACGAACTGCGGGATCAGCGCCAGGTACATCACCGCGATCTTCGGGTTGAGCAGGTTCGTCGTCAGACCCATGACGAGGAGCCGGGTGGACGAATCCCGGGGCAGGACGCGTGACGGAGCGAACGGGGTGTGGCCACCGGGCCGCAACGCCTGCCAGGCCAGCCAGCCCAGATAGCACGCTCCGGCCAGCTTCAGCGCGGTGTACGCCTGCGGGACGGCGGAGAAGACCGCCGAAATGCCCAGTGTCGCAGCGGTCAGATAACACAGGAAGCCGAGGGCGACACCGACCAGCGAGACGAGGCCCGCCGCCCTGCCCTGAGTGACGCTGCGCGAGACCAGATACACCATGTTGGGGCCCGGTGTGAGAACCATACCGAGAGCGATCGCTGCCACACCGAGTACCGCCGCCGAGTCGATCATGTTCGCCACGATCCCATCGCGGCGACGCGCCGTCGCGGTCCAGTCCAGCCTCGGTGGACCTGTGTCCGGGTTGCATTCGTCGACGACCAGTGAGAACGTCGGAAGAGTAAAGCGTTGTCCAATCCGAAAGGGTGAAACACGAGTTATGCGTACGGCCGTAGCCGACAACTACCCCACGCGGGACCGCAACGAGTGCACGATGACCGTCCGTCGGGATCCGGTCACCTGGTCCGATCCGAAACGGGGTGATGCCCGGTCCGGTCCGCTCACCGCAAGTCAGATTGCCGACTACGACGCCCGCGGTTATCACTCCGCCGACGCGATCATCCCGCCTCGCGACGTGTTCGATCTGGTCGACGAGATGACGCGCCTCGCCGACACCGACACTCTCCGCGGCGACAACCGCATCGTGCGGGAGAACGGTGACGGCGCCGTCCGTTCCGTGTTCGACGTGCACCGTCTCAGCGACGTCGTCGACGAGATCATCCGGCGCCCCGAGGTGGTGGGCATCGCCCGCCAGATCCTCGGTTCGGACGTCTACGTCCACCAGTCGCGGCTCAACTTCAAGCCCGGTTTCACCGGCGGCCCGTTCTACTGGCACTCCGACTTCGAGACCTGGCACGCCGAGGACGGCATGCCCACCCCGCGCGCCGCGAGCATCTCGATCGCGCTCACCGAGAACTACGGGCACAACGGCGGGTTGATGATCATGCCGGGGTCGCACCGCGCGTTCGTCTCGTGCGCGGGCGAGACGCCCGAGGACTACTACAAGGAATCGCTGGTCAGCTACGTTCCGCCCACCGGGTCGCCCGATCAGCCGACACTGACCCGGATGGCCAACGAATACGGCATCGACACGATGACCGGATCGGCAGGCTCCGCCACCGTGTTCGATTCCAACTGCATGCACGGCTCGAACGGCAACATCACGCCGTTCGCGCGGTCCAACCTCTTCATCGTGTTCAACAGTGTGGAGAACACCCTGACGGATCCGTTCTCGGCTCCCGCGCCGCGCCCCGAATACCTCGGTAGCCGGGATTTCACCCCCTTGCGGTAACGAGCACCATGACGTACCGCGGCCCCGCTCCCTGATGTCGGAACGGGGCCGCGGTCTGTCGATACGGCGAAACCCGTAGCCTTCGCGACGCCGTGCATGCGACGATGGCTTGGCAACGGTTCGACCGCCCGGCCCCGGGCGAAGGCCGAACCTTCATCTCCCGGAACGGGGAATGATGTTTGCCTACATCGCGCGCACCGTCGTCGCACACCCGTGGCAGGTCATCGCGGCCTGGGTGGTCGCGGCCGTTGCCGTCATTCTGTTCGCACCCAGCCTCGACGACTACACCACCGGCAATCAACAGACGTTCCTGCCCAGTTCATTCGAGTCCTCCGAGGCGCAGGCCGTCGGCAACCAGTATTTCCCCAGCCTGTCGGGCGCAACCGGCAGCCTGGTGGTCGTCCGCGCCGACGCCGCCCCGCTGTCACCCGCCGACCAGCAGACGGCACTGAATCTCGCGACGTCGCTGCAGAATTCGGCGATCCCGGGAGTCGTCAGCGTGCAGGGGTCGCCTGCGTCGCTGTCCGCCGACGGGACAGCCGCCGCGCTGCAGGTGGTGTTCGACGGACAACCCGGCGACGACCAGGTCAACGCCGCCGTGCCGGTCATCCGCGGCGATGCGGAGCAGCAACTGAACGGCACCGGACTGGTGAGCGGGCTGACGGGAAACGCCGCCATTCAGGTCGACACGACCGCCGCATACGACAACGCGGACAAGGTCATCACGATCGCCACCGTCATCGTGATCCTCACCCTGCTCGGTCTGATCTTCCGCAGTCCCGTCATCGCCGTCCTGCCGGTCGCCGTGATCGGCGTGGTGCTCGCCGTGGTCACCGGCCTGACCGCCGTCCTCGCCGATCTGTTCGACTTCCAGGTCAGCACGTCGCTGCAATCGATACTCGTGGTCGTCCTGTTCGGCGTCGGCACCGACTACATCGTCTTCCTGCTGTTCCGCTATCGCGAACGGCTGCGGCAGCAGGCCGCCGCGGGGTCCACCACCGACACGCATCGCGAAGCGCTCGTCTTCTCCACCGACGTGGTCGGGCGGGTCGTCGCGTCGTCCGCGCTCACCGTCATCGTCGCGTTCGCCGCACTGCTGCTGGCGAAACTCGGGTCGCTCACCACGCTCGCGCCCGGCCTGATCGTCGCCGTGGCCGTCATGCTGGTGACGGCGTTGACGCTCATTCCCGCCGTGTTCACAGTCCTGGGACGTCACCTGTTCTGGCCGCTCGGCCCGGGGCACGACAGCCCGCACACACCGTTCGCGTCGATCGGCACCGCGATCGGGCGTCGTCCGGCCGTGTTCGCCGTCGTGATCGGCGTCGTGCTGATCGCACTCGCGTCCTTCGCGTCCGGCTACAAGTCGACGTACAACACGCTGGGCGAACTGCCGTCCGACACGCCGTCGCAGCAGGCATTCGACACCCTCGACCGATCCTTCCCCGCGGGTGCACTGAGCCCCACCCAGGTATACGTCGTGGCACCCGGACCACTCGATCCCGCATCGCTGACCCCGCTCGTCACTGCCCTCACACAAGTGCAGGGCGTGTCCTCCGTCGCGCCGCCGCGACCGAGCCAGGACGGTCGCGCCGCGCTCGTCAACGTCGTGCTCGCCGACGACCCCTATTCGAACGCATCCCTCGATCTCGTCGAGGGCCCGATCCGCGACGCGGCCCACGGTGCCGTCCCCGGATCGGAAGTCGTTGTGGGAGGGCAGACGTCCACGTTCGTCGACGTCCGCGCCCAACTCGCGGCGGATACCCGCAGGGTGTTCCCCGTCGCCGCCGTCGCGATCGCACTGATCCTCGCCGTGCTCCTGCTCGCCGTCCTCGCCCCGCTCAACCTGCTGGTGTGCGTGGCCCTCACGTTCGTCGCCACCCTCGGCGCCGTGGTGCTCGTGTTCCTGCACGGCCTCGGCTACGACGGGATCGACTTCTCCATTCCGATCGTGCTCTACCTGTTCGTCGTCGCGATCGGCACCGACTACAACATCCTGCTCGCGTCTCGTCTGCGCGAGGAATTCCGCAACGGGTACGCGCCTCGCGATGCGGCACGGATCGCCGTCGCCAACGACGCCCCGACCGTCGCCGCGGCCGGTCTGATCCTGGCGCTGACGTTCGCCTCCCTGACCCTCACGGGACTGGCCAACCTCGCCGAACTCGGCTTCGGCGTCGCGATCGGTGTCGCCATCGCCGCCTTCGCCATGGCCCCGATGCTCGTGCCGAGCCTGTCGGCACTCGAAGGTCGCGCCTTCTGGTGGCCGAGCAGGCAGAAGGCGGTCGTGGACACCGGCGACGACCGCGAGCCTGCCGTGCCGCGGTAACTGCCACTCATTTCGGGCAGACGCACCACTTCTCCGTCACCGCACTACTTCTTGCGCCCGAGAAGGCGAGCACGAACCGAGAAGGCGTGCGTCCCGAGCGGCGATCACTACGCTCGTTTCCATGAGCGCACTCGCCGAATCCGGCCTCAGCGAATGCGGGCGGACGAACATGAACTGCATGCCGGGCTTCGGCATCTTCCTCTTTCTCTTCCTTCTCGCGCTCGTCACCATCGGAATGTCGTTCACTATTTCGATGTCGGCGACCCTCGCGATCGTCCTGGCGAGACCCCGCGTGCTCCATGGCGCACTCTGGTTCATCGCTGTCTGGATCGTCCCGTTCCTGGGCGCGGCCGCGTGGTTCATCTGCGAACGCCACCGGGCGGGCGGCAGCCGTCACGGGGCGGCGTCCGGCGACGACGGCGAGTAACTGCCACTCATTTCGGGCAGACGCACCACTTCTCCGTCACCGCACTACTTCTTGCGCCCGAGAAGGCGAGCACGAATCGAGAAGGGGTGCGTCCGAGCGGCGACCGCCCTCTCGAGATAATGGGAACATACGTTCGAATCTTGAGGTAGTATGGCCGCATGACTTCCGCGGATGCGCGGTATGCGCTCCAGGCTTCGCTGTTCGACGACGCGTCGGGCGGTGTGGAACTGGGCGAGCTCGGGCCGACGGTGCGGCGCCGCACGCTGACGGCCGGGGCGTGGGTCGACGTGCGACCGGGGTGGATGACCGGTTCCGACGAGCTGTTCACGACGCTCGCGGAGACGGTGCCGTGGAAGGCGGAGCGGCGCCAGATGTACGACCGGGTGGTCGACGTACCGCGGCTCGTCCGGTTTTACCGCGAGGACGAGCCGCTCCCCGACCCTCTGCTGGTCACCGCGCGGGACGCCCTGAGCCGGCATTACCTGCGCGAACTCGGCGAGAAATTCGCCACGTCCGGACTGTGCTTCTACCGCGACGGGTCCGACAGCGTCGCCTGGCACGGCGACGACACCGGTCGCAGCCGCACGGAGGACACGATGGTCGCCATCTTGTCGCTCGGCGCCGCGCGTCCGCTGCTGCTGCGTCCGCGCGGCGGCGGGCACTCGATCCGGTACTCGCTCGGCCACGGTGACCTGCTGGTGATGGGTGGTTCCTGCCAGCGCACCTGGGAGCATTGCATACCGAAGAGTGCCCGCCCGCTCGGACCGCGGATCAGCGTCCAGTTCCGGACGCGGGGCGTGCGGTGATCACTTCCGGCGTGCGGCCACCGCCTGGGCGAGGCGGTCCAACTGTGCCGCCGTCGTGTTCCAGTCGATGCAGGCGTCGGTGATGGACTGGCCGTACGTGAGCTCCTCCGACTTTCCGAGGGTGAGGTCCTGGCGTCCGGCCTCGATGAAGCTCTCCACCATCACACCGACGATCCCCTTCTCGCCCGCCTCGAGACGGGCCGCGATGTCGTCCAGCACATCGACCTGCTTCTCGTGGTTCTTGCTGCTGTTGCCGTGGCTGGCGTCGATGACGACCCGCTCCGGCAGACCGCCCTTGCGCAGCCGGGCGAGGGTGTCCGCGACCGTCTCGGCGTCGTAGTTCGGTCCGTCGCTGCCGCCGCGGAGAATGACGTGACAGTCGGGGTTGCCGACCGTGCGGATCAGCGCGGCCTGCCCGTCGAGGTCGGTACCGGGGAACACGTGACTCGCCGCGGCGGCGCGGGTGCCGTCCACGGCCACCTGCACGTCTCCTTCCGTCGAGTTCTTGATTCCGACAGGCATCGACAGTGCGCTGCACAGCTGCCGGTGCACCTGGCTGGCAGCGGTGCGGGCACCGATCGCGCCGTAGGTGACGAGGTCCGCGATGTACTGCGGCATGATCGGGTCGAGGAACTCGCAGCCGACCGGTAGACCGAGCGAGGACACGTCGAGCAGCAGTTTGCGGCCCATACGGATCCCGGTGTCGATGTCGAACGTGCCGTCCAGGTGCGGGTCGTTGAGCAGACCCTTCCAGCCCAGCGTGGTGCGCGGCTTCTCGAAGTAGACCCGCATCACGATGTGCAGGTCGTCGCGCAGTTCCTCGGCCTTGGCGGCGAGCCGGCGGGCGTAGTCCATGGCGGCGACGGGGTCGTGCACGGAGCACGGGCCGACCACGACGAGCAGGCGGTCGTCGTCGCCGTTCAGCACGTTCACCGTGTCGGCGCGGCCCGAGCGGACGGTCGCGGACGCGACGTCGTCGGGGGCGTGTTCGCGGCGCACGACAGACGGCGCCACCAGCGGGCTGATGCTCACGGTGCGCTGGGCGTCCAGGCGATCACTGCTGGTCGTGGTGTCGAGAGTGACAGTCATGGGTTCGGGTTCCTGTTCTCAGGCCGGCCCTCGAAGACTGTGGAGATTCCCGCGAGCCGGTCTGTAATCCGGCTCTGGGGTGGAGGAGGTCAGCGCGTGGTTACGCCGACCGGCCCACCCGGGGCCGGCCTGCTAAACCAGAAATATGCGCGCTGCATGACGGCCACAGTAACGGCTGACCCGAATCGGCGCCACACCGACCCCGGGCGGTGGCGCTTCGCGCCCGTGAGTGGTTGACGAGTCTCTGGACTCGTCAGCCACTCACGGGGCCGGAGGCCCTGGTCTGCGACGGATTCTCACCGAACCGCCGCCGGTAGGACGCCGCGAACAGGCCCAGGTTGACGTACCCCCACGCGCCGGCGATCGAGGCGACGGTCTCCCCGGGGGGTGCGGTGAGCAGTTCCTCCCGGATGCCCCGAAGCCGCTGCTCACGCACGTACTCGGCCGGCGTGGTGTCCAGGTATTTCCGGAACGATCCGGACAGGGTCCTGACGCTGACCCCCACCGCGTCGGCGATGTCGGAGGCCGTCGGCAGTTCGCGGGCGCACTCCCGGATGTACCGGACCGCGTGCCGTACGTAGCCCGGCGCCGCCGGTCCGGTGGTCCTGTCCGGGTCGACTCCCGCCCGCGCCGCCCACTCGGTGAGCAGGTGGCCGACGAGCAACTCCTGCAGGTTGAGCCCGATACGCCCGTCCGTGGCGTGTCCCGGTAGCTCCGCGGTCGTCCGCATCGCGTACCCGAGCAGCGCCTGCCAGCCGGACCCACCGCCCCCGATGGCGCATTTGCGTTGCCAGAGAACATCTCCCGGATCGAATCCCCACCAGCGCACTGCCGTGTCAGCGAGCACCCGGTGCGGAATCGTGAGATTGAGCTGCACGTGGTCCGGGGAGAACTCGACGAGGTAGTCGATTCGGCTGCAGTCGGCGACGAACGTGTCCCCGGCCGGTGTGTCCGCGGTGGCGTCGTGATCGACGTGGTGCCGGGCATTCCCGCGGATGGTCGTGAGGACGAGCGCGTTTCCGGCGTCGGGCGAGAAGTCGCCGACCGAGACGGGGATGCCGTAGGAGAACCGGGTGACCGTGATGTCGCCGATCTTCGTGGAGTACATGCTCGACCTCGGTGCCAGCCCGACCCCGAGCGGACGCACGACATACGGCATGTAGACGCGGTCGGACCAGTGCCGGATCTCGTCCCAGTCGTCCGACGTCCTGCGCTCGGCAACCGGTGGCCGTCCCACCGCAAACGGATCCAGCGCGACCATGCGTCGAGTATCCAGGCCCGTGCGCCTTTCCGGTAGCGGGAACAACCAGAAAGGCACACGGGGCGGCATTGCTTATATCGTGAGTGTGTGCTCATAATATGGGTGTACCTGTGACACCAGTCACTGCCCGCCTCCTCGAAGGACGCGCACATGTCAGACGTAGGAATCCTGATCAACACCACGGTCGCCGTCGCGGCGGTCGTGCTGATGATCGTGCGTTTCAAGTTCAACCCCGTGGTGTCGCTGGTCGTCGGATCCGCATACCTCGGACTCACGACGGGACTCGGCACGGCCGAGACGGTGAAGGTCATCAGCACCGGTTTCGGCGACATCATGGCCGAAGTGGGACTACTGATCGCCTTCGGCGTCCTGATGGGCGCCATGCTGAAAGAAATGGGCGCCATCCAGCGCCTGGTCGGAACACTTCTCCGGGTGTTCGGGCCGAAACGAATGCCCTATGCGATGTCGCTGACGATCGCGACGTTGCTGCAGTCCATCTTCCTCGACGTTTTGCTCGTCATCTCGGCTCCGCTCGCCCGCAACCTCGCACCGAAGGTCGGCCGGGTGGGGACGGCCCGCATGGCCACCGCCCTCGCCATCGGCCTCGAGTGCGGCATCGTCCTCATGGTTCCCGGCGTCGGCGCCCTCGCCCTGGCCGGACTGCTCGGTGTGCCGCTCGGCAAGATGCTGATCTTCGGGCTGATCCTGGTGATCCCGACCGTCGCGATCTCGGTCGCCATCATGTCGTTCCTGTTCACCCGTGGTTGGTGGAACCCGGAGAAGGACGAGGAGCACTTCCATCAGACGGTCGTCGACGACGAAGAAGAGGACTGGACCGACGGCGGCAGCGGTGGCAGCGCCCCTCGGCCGGACGCGGGCGGCGGTGTCGCCCAGGCGCAACGCGCCGCGACCGTCACCACCGAGCGCACCAAGCACGACCGTCCGCTGATCCTACTCCTCGCTCCGCTGCTCCTCTCCCTCCTGCTCATCGCGACCGGCGCCATCCTGGACATCGCCGAGATCAGCAACCCGGTCGTCTCGTTCGTGTCGGAACCGCTCATCGCGTTGCTGATCGGACTGATCGGCACCAGCTTCGTCGGCCGGTTCAGCATCGGCCAGCATCGCGTGCAGAAGGCGATCGCGAGCGGTTTCAGCGAGAGCGGCCAGATCCTCATTCTCACCGGTGTCGGCGGGTCCCTCGCCGCGACGATCGCCGCCGCCGGACTCGGCGACATCCTCGGCAAGTACTTCACCGCCAATCACGCGGCTCCCCTGCTGATGGTCTGGGTGATCGCCGCCGTCCTGCACATCGCCGTCGGTTCCGTGACGATCTCCGCCATCACCGCGGCAGGCGTCCTCGCACCCATCGCCCCCACCCTCGGGCTCGACCCCGTCCTCATCGCTCTCGCGGCCGGCGCCGGTTCCCTGTTCGCGGTGCACGTCACCAGCAACACCTTCTGGCTGCTGCAGTCCTTGATGGGTCAGACCACACGAGGCACGCTGAAGACGTGTTCGGTGGGAGTATCGGTGGCATCGGTCGTCGCAATACTGCTCGTCCTGCCCATGAGCCTCGTTCTCTGAGCGTCACTATCAGTTAAGGATCACCATGTTCTCCGACAACACCATTCGGCCACTCGACGGCGTTCGGGTACTCGAGCTGGGCAATTACATCGCCGCACCGACGGCGGGGCGGATGCTCGCCGACTTCGGGGCCGAGGTCATCAAGGTGGAACGCCCGAAGACCGGCGACGAACTGCGCAACTGGCGCCTCTACTCCGGCGACACCTCGATGCTGTACCGCACGATCAACCGGAACAAGAAGTCGATCGTGCTGGATCTGCGCACCGAGGAGGGCCGGCAACTCGTCCTCGACCTCGCCGCCCGCTGCGACATCCTGCTGGAGAACTTCCGGCCCGGCACCCTGGAGAAGTGGGGTATCGGACCGGACGCGTTGAACGAGGCCAATCCGGACCTGGTGATCACGAGGATCTCGGCGTTCGGGCAGACCGGCCCGATGTCGCAGCGGCCGGGGTTCGCCGCGGTCGCGGAGGCCGCCGGCGGGTTCCGTGAACTCGTCGGCGACCCGGACCGGCCACCGGTGCGGGTGGGGGTGTCGATCGGCGATTCGATCGCCGGCCTCTACGCGGCGTTCGGGGCGGTGATGGCGCTGTTCCAACGCGAGGCCGCGAAGGTCGCCGGGACGCAGGGCCCGTCCCTGCCGCACCGCATCATCGACGTCGCGCTCAACGAATCGATCCTGTCGATGATGGAGTCGCTGATCCCCGACTACCTGGCGTACGGCATCAAACGCGAACGCGTCGGCGGCCGGATGGAGGGCATCGCCCCGTCGAACGCGTACACCTGCAACGACGGCAACAGCATCATCATCGCCGGCAACGGGGACGCGATCTTCCAGCGCTACATGGACACCATCGGCCGCCCGGACCTCGGCGCCGACCCGGACCTGTCCACGAACGCCGGACGGTGGGCGCGCCGCGACGAACTCGACGCGGCGATCGGCGCGTGGACGATCCAGTACTCCCGCGACGACGCGCTGAAGATCCTCGACACCGCCGGGGTGCCGTCGGGTCCGATCAACACCGCCGCCGACATCTGCAGCGACGAACAGTACGCGGCCCGCAATATGATCCAGCAGTTCACCGTCGACACCGGTGAAGCCGAACCGAAGCAGGTCGGGTTCCCCGGCATCGTGCCGGTGATCGGCGGACAGTCGCTGCCCATCCGCAACGTCGGACCGGACCTCGGCGAGCACACCCGGGAGGTCCTCGAGACGCTGCTCGGCAAGACCCCGGAACAGATCGACTCCCTCGTCAACGACACGGTAGGTGACCTCTCATGACGCAATCCTTCGAATCACGCGCTCTGCTCCGCGATGTCACCCTGCGCGACGGACTGCAGCTGACCGGCAAGATGCTGCCCACCGCCCGGAAACTCGAGATCGCCCGGCGGCTCCTCGAACTCGGCGTGCCCGCGCTCGAGATCGGGTCGATGGCCCGCCCCGACCTCGTCCCGCCGATGGCGAACACCGTCGAGGTGATCTCGGAGCTGACCCCGGAGGAACTGGAGCACTGCTGGGTGTGGGTCGCGACGCCCCGGCACGTGGAGAAGGCCGCCGCCGCCGGCGCACGCCATTTCCAGTACTGCTTCTCCGCGTCCGATTCCCACAACCAGGCGAACATCGGCCGTTCCACCGAGGACAGCCTCGCCGCGATGCCCGCCGCGATCGCACTCGCGCGAGGCGTCGGGGGCAGCATCCAATTGTGCATCGCGACATCGTTCACCTGCCCGTTCGAAGGCCGGGTCCCGGAGCAGCGGGTGATCGACATCGCCAACGACCCGCGCGCCCACGGCGCCGTCGACGTCGTCGTCTGCGACACCCTCGGCCAAGCCGTCCCCGCCGAGGTGTACTCCCTCGTCTCCCGGGTGAGGCTCGAGACCCCGCAACGCGGCATCGTCTTCCACGGGCACGACACGTGGGGTTTGGGCGTCGCGAACAGTCTCGCCGCGGTCGCGGCAGGCGCGATGACCGTCGACGGCGCCCTCGGCGGGCTCGGCGGCTGCCCGTTCGCGCCCGGCGCCAGCGGCAACACCGCCAGCGAGGACCTGCTGTTCGCCACCCGCCCGGACTGGCTGAACCCCAGCACGTTCGGCTCGCTGGTGGAACTGTCCGAGAAAACCCTCGCCGAACTCGGCGAAGCCAATCGGTCCAAGGCCGCGCAGGGCGCGCGCTCCAACGCGTCCGCGTTCGAGTGGGTCATCGGCGGCGGCCGATGAGCGGCGCCCGGTTCTACGTCACCACCCCGATCCCCGAACCCGCCCTCACGCTGCTGCGCGCCGCGGGCAGCGTCGAACTGCCCGAAGAACTTCCGGACGCCGACCGGCTGCGGGAGGTCTGCCTGTCCGGCGACTACGACGTCGTGGTGTCCCAACTCCGCGACACGTTCGACGCCGACCTCCTGGCCGCCGCGAAGATCCGTGGGATCTCCAACTACGCGGTCGGGTTCAACAACGTCGACATCGGTGCGGCCACCGCCAACAAGATCCTCGTCGGCAACACCCCGGGGGTGCTCACCGACGCCACCGCCGACGTCGCGATGCTGCTGATCATGGCCACCGCGCGCCGGGCGGTGGAGGCCGACACGTTCGTCCGCTCCGGGAAGTTCACCGGATGGGAACCGAACCTGCTACTCGGCCAGGATGTTTCGGGGAGAGCCCTCGGGCTCGCCGGGTTCGGTCGGATCGCCCGCGCCACCGCGAAACGGGCACTGGCCTTCGGCATGCAGGTGCAGTTCTGCCCGCGGCCTCCCGGCGACCGGCCCGTGACCGACGCCGAACTCGGCGAGTTCGCCGGACTCGTCACCCACACCGACTGGGACACCCTCGTCGCCACCAGCGACTTCCTGTCGCTGCATGTTCCACTGAACGAGCAGACCCGGCACCTGGTGGACGCGGGCGTGCTGCACGCGATGAAACCGACGGCGATCCTCGTCAACACCGCGCGCGGACCCGTCGTCGACGAGACCGCCCTCGTCGCCGCCCTGAAATCCGGGGAGATCGCCGGCGCCGGACTGGACGTCTACGAGGACGAACCCGCGCTCGCACCGGGACTGGCGGAACTGCCGAACACCGTGCTGCTCCCCCACGTCGGCAGCGCCACCGTCGCCGTACGGTCCGAGATGGCGCGGCTGTGCGCCGAAAACGCGGTGGCCATGGCGCAGAACCGGATCCCGCCGCACCCGGTCAACCCGGAGGCGTGGACGTCGTGACGGACGCCGCGACCCGTCGTGAAGCGCGAGCACGCCTCACGACGGGTAGCGGCCGCCCAGCGTCCGGGTGACCTGCTCCGCGCTGCCGACGAGCAGATCCACCCACTTCTCGCACTGCTCGCGAGGCATGCGCAGCGTGGGCCCGCTGATCGCCAGCGCGCCGAGCACATCACCGGACGAATCGAACACGGGCGCAGCCAATCCCGACGCGCTGTCCTCCCGCTCCCCCGCCGTGATGGCGTACCCGTCGGCGCGCGCCTGGTGGATCAGTTCGCGCAGCACGTCGGTGTCGGTGACGGTGCCCTCCGTCATCGGTTCGATGGGGCCGGCGAGGACCTGTTCGGTGAGGTCCGGGTTCCAGGCGAGCAGCACCCGGCCCGCCGACCCCGCGGGCAGAGGCACGATCTTTCCGACATACATGTTCCGGCGCAGCGCGTGCTCGGTCTCCGCGATCGCCACGCACACGCGGTAACCCTGCTCGACCCGGAAGAAGCTGGCGGTCTCACCGGTGGCGTCGCGGATCTCCTTCAGCACCGGCGTGACGACGGCCAGCACGTCGAGCCCCTTGGTGGCCGTCGCCGCCCAGAACGCCATCTTCACGCCGATCCGGATCTGGTCGCCGGACCGGTCGAGGAATTCCTGCGCCACCAGGTTGCTGACCAGACGTTGGACCGTCGACGTCGGCAGGCCCGTGGCCTGGTGGATCTCGCCCAGCGTCATCGACGGACGCGACAGGCTGAAGGCGTCGAGGATCTCCGTGATCTTGCTCAGCACCAGCAACGGCTGGTGCTTGGAGGTCAATTCGCCGTCTTCCGCTCGCATATCCACGACGATAGTCGCCCCCCACCAGCACGTGAGCGGGTACGGCTACCCCCACGTGAGCGGCAAAGCGTGCCGGAGCACACTTTGCCACTCACCTGGGGGGGATCAGCCGACCACGAGGTCCAACTCGTCGTCGGTCACGCCGACCGCGATACTGCCACCCTCGACGAGGACGTCGTCGAGCAGCAGATCGGCGATCCGATCGTCGACGGCCCGCTGGATCGACCGGCGCAACGGGCGCGCCCCGAACTCGGGCTGGTGTCCGTGCTCGGCGATCCAGTCGACCGCGGCGTCGCTGAACGAGATCTCGATGCCCTTGGACTGCAGCCGCTTCCGGCTGTCGTCCAGCAGCAGGTCGGTGATCCGGTGCAGCTGATCGGTGTCGAGCTTGCGGAAGATCACGATCTCGTCGATCCGGTTCAGGAACTCCGGACGCATCGACTCGCGCAGCCGGCCCATCACCCGATCCCGCAGCGGCTTCTCCGACGCCTCCGCGTCACCGGTACTGAAGCCCAGCGCACCCGACTTGCTGGAGATGATGTCGGACCCCAGGTTGCTGGTCATGATCAGCACGGTGTTCTTGAAGTCCACCGTCCGGCCCTGACCGTCGGTGAGCCGACCGTCGTCGAGCACCTGCAGCAGCGTGTTGAACACGTCGGGGTGCGCCTTCTCGATCTCGTCGAGCAGGATCACCGAGTACGGGTTCCGGCGGACCTGCTCGGTGAGCTGCCCCGCCTCCCCGTACCCGACGTAGCCGGGAGGGGCACCGACGAGCCGGCTGACCGTGTGACGTTCACCGAACTCGCTCATGTCGAGCCGCAGCATCTTGTTCTCGTCACCGAACAGCGTGGCGGCCAGCGCCTTCGCCAGTTCGGTCTTGCCGACACCCGTCGGTCCGAGGAACAGGAAGCTGCCCACGGGACGGTCGGGATCGTTCATGCCGGTGCGGCTGCGGCGCACGGCCCGGGCGATGGCCTTCACGGCGTCGTCCTGGCCGACGACCCGGCGGTGCAGTTCGTCCTCGAGCCGGCGGAGACGTTCCTTCTCCTCCTCCGTCATCTGGCTGGCCGGGATCCCGGTTGCCCGCGACACGACCTCGGCGATCTGCTCGGCCGTCACCTCGGGCGCGCCTCGCAGTTGAGCCGCGGACGAGCCGCGGACGTCGGAGACTCCGACGGCCTTCCCGTCGATCCGCGCCTGGACCTCCGTCGCCTCGTCGCGCAGGCTCGAGGCTTTCTCGTACTGCTCGTCGGCGACGGCCTGCTCCTTGGCCTGTTCGAGTTCCGCGAGCTTCGCCCGCAGGGCCTCGACGTCGACGCTCGGCATCCGCAACCGCAACCGGGCACCGGCCTGATCGATCAGGTCGATCGCCTTGTCCGGCAGGAAGCGGTCGCCGATGTAGCGGGCCGACAGTTCGACGGCGGCCGTGATCGCCTCGTCGGTGTAGCGGACACCGTGATGCTCCTCGTACCGGTCACGCAGACCGGACAGGATCGCCACCGCATCCTCGATGCTTGGCTCCGCCACCGTCACCGGCTGGAAGCGACGCTCGAGCGCCGGATCCTTCTCGATGTGCTTGCGGTACTCGTCGAGCGTCGTCGCACCGACGATGTGCAGTTCACCGCGGGCGAGCTTCGGCTTGAGGATGTTGCCCGCGTCCATCGCACCGTCGGCGCCGCCACCGGCACCTGCGATGGAGTGCACCTCGTCGATGAAGACGATCAGCTCGTCCGAATGCGCCGAGATCTCGTCGATCACCTTGGTGAGGCGCTCCTCGAAGTCACCGCGGTACCGGGTGCCCGACACCATGCTCGACAGGTCGAGCTGCACGATGCGCTTACCCGTCAGGCGATCGGGGACGTCGCCGTCGACGATGCGCTGGGCCAGGCCCTCCACGACCGCCGTCTTACCGACGCCGGCCTCACCGACCAGCACCGGGTTGTTCTTGGTGCGGCGCGACAGGATCTCGATGGTCTGCTCGATCTCGTCGGCGCGCCCGATCACCGGGTCGACTCCGCCGCCGCGTGCGCGTTCGGTGAGGTCGAAGCCGTACTTGTCGAGCGTGGGGGTCTCGGAGTCCGGGGACTCCTCCACCGATCCGCCCTGCACCGCGGTCTGCAGGCGTTCCGGGGTGATGCCCTCGGACGCGAGCAGGCGTCCGGCGGCGTGGTCCTGATCGGCGGCGAGCGCCAGGAAGAGGTGCTCGGGGTCGATGTAGGTGGAACCGAGAGCGCGCGCGAGCTGGTGTGCCTCGAGCAGCGCCGTCTTCAGCGCACCGCTCAGTGCGGGTGTTGCGAAGCCCGACGTGTCGCGGCCCTGAGGCAGTCGCAGTTCGACGGCATCGGCGACGGCCGACGTGTCGGCGCCTGCGCGGCGCATCAGAGAGGCGACGGGGTCGTGTTCGGTCATGACGCGCAGAACGTGGAGTGCATCGAGTTCCGCGTCGCCACGACCTGCGGCGAAGCGGGCAGCAGCAGCCATGAGCTCCTGGGTGGAGCGACTCATGAGCCGACTGATGTCGATGCGACCTGGGCCCTCCGGCCCGAAGAATGCTGGCATTCCTCAGCCTCCTATAAGTTGAGCGTTACTCACTCAACTAACGTGCCAAGCCTGCGATCAATTCCCGAAGCGGACGGATGTGAGCTCGGTCACGAGGGCCCATGACGGTGCCGACCCAGTCCAACGACGACAGGAACCCGGATCTTCCCTGTCACGGCAGAGTGCGTCCGAGAAAGTCGAGCACCCGAGTCGCCTGGTCGCCGGTGGGATCGAGATCGGGGCGGAAGTCGGCGACGCTGACTCCCACGAGTCGAGGTGACCGCGCCAGTGGCGCGACGACGTCGGCGAGTTGATCCCAGTCGAGGCCTCCCGGTTGGGGGTACGTCACCGCATCGAGCGACTCAGGGTCCAGCACATCCAGGTCGAGGTGCAACCAGACCCCGTTGCCTGTGCCTGCCAGCCAGTCGACAGCCTGCCGACCTGCGGCGACAGGATCTCGCACGACTGTAGGCGCGTCGATGCGGCGCAAGTCGGATGGCAACCCGACCAGTTCGGCGGCGGACGCCGCGTCCAGGCCTTCGGTGCGATGACCGATCAGAACGGTGTCGCTCGCCGCTACCATCGGGGACGCCCCGGCCAGCGCGGTCAATTCCTCGCTGCCCACCCCGGTGAGCACCGCAAGCTCCATGTCCGCCGTCTCGCCCGTGTCCGAGGACCGTCCGTCGAGATAATCCGGATGCCCGTCGACGAACCACAGTCCCGCCGGCCCCAGGTGCGTGCGCAGCGCTGGAAAGATCCCGAGCAGAATGCTGCAGTCGCCGCCGACCACCAGCGGTCGCAGGCCCGGCAGGTCCGCCATGGCGACAGCCAGTTCGCCCGACAGCGCGTGAGCTGCACGCACTGTCTCGGACAGTGCGACCACGCCCGTCAGTTCGTCCCGGTCGGTGCGGTCGATCACGGTCGCGGCGTCGCCGAGATCTCGGCCGACCATCGCGGACAGGCCGGCCTCCCGAAACGCGTGCGGCGCTACCTGTTCACCACGAGCCGAGCCGGAGCAATCCCACGGTGCACCCACCAGGAACCAGCCGGCAGCGTCCATACGGCCATGATCCGGCAGGCGCTCCGCACCCGTGCGCCTTTCCGGGTAGCGGGAACAACCAGAAAGGCGCACAGGCGCGGAGCGCCTCGCTCTACGCTGAACTGGTGGTGGCTCTGGTTCGAGCGGTCCGGCGGCTGGCTCTGGGACGCCCGCTGCGCAGTGACGATCTCGGGGAGCAGTTGCTGACCAAGCGTCTGGCGCTGCCGATCTTCGCTTCCGACCCGCTGTCGTCCGTCGCGTATGCGACGCAGGAGATCCTGCTGATCCTGTCGCTGGGCGGTCTCGCGTACTTCTATCTGACACCGTATCTGGCGGTCGGGGTGGTGGTGCTTCTCGCTGTCGTCGCCCTGTCGTACCGCCAGGTGGTGTACGCGTATCCCAGCGGGGGCGGCTCGTACGAGGTGGCCACGAAGAACCTCGGCCCGTCCGCGGGATTGACGGTGGCGTCGGCGCTGCTCATCGATTACGTGATGACGGTGGCGGTGTCGGTGTCGGCGGGCGTCGACAATCTGATCTCGGCGGTGCCCGCGCTGAACACGCACCGGGTGGCGCTGGCCGTGGCGTTCGTGGTGCTGCTGACGGTGATGAACCTGCGCGGGATCCGCGAATCGGGAACCACGTTCGCCTTCCCGACGTACGGGTTCATCGCCGGTGTGATGATCCTGATCGTGACGGGGTTCATCCGCGTCGCGGCCGGTTCGACGCCCGTTGCCGAAAGCGCCGGCTACACCATCGAACCGGAACTGTCCGGGCTGACCGGTCTGGCCCTCGTGTTCTTCGCGCTGCGCGCGTTCTCGTCCGGGTGTACCGCGCTGACGGGGGTCGAGGCCATCTCCAACGGGGTACCCGCGTTCCGTAAACCGAAGAGCGCCAACGCCGCGAAGACCCTCATGGCGATGGCGGCCACGGCGATCGTGATGTTCGCGGGAATCACCGCGCTGGCCATCGTCACCAAGGTGCACGTCGCGGTGAACCCGTGCGATCTGATCGGGTTCGCCGGAAACTGCGAGACCGACCCGCAGCGCACCGTCATCGCCCAGATCGCGGCCGCAGTGTTCGGCGGCACCACCAACTTCGGCTTCTTCTACGTGCAGGCCGCGACCGTGCTGATCCTCGTGCTCGCCGCGAACACCGCCTACAACGGCTTCCCGCTGCTCGCGTCGGTGCTCGGCCGCGACCGCTACCTTCCCGTCCAGCTCAACACTCGCGGCGACCGGTTGGCGTTCAGCAACGGCATCGTGCTCCTCGCGGTGACGGCGGGCGGACTGATCGTCCTGTTCGAGGCGTCCGTCACTCACCTCATCCAGCTGTACATCCTCGGCGTGTTCACGTCCTTCACGCTCAGCCAGGCGGGCATGGTCCGGCACTGGAACGGTGTGCTGGCAACCGAATCCGACTCCCGCGAACGTCGTCGCATCCACGGCAGGCGGGCGCTCAACGGCACCGGCGCCCTCCTCACCGGCACAGTCCTGGTCATCGTCACGGTCACGAAGTTCACCCAGGGCGCCTACCTGGTGGTCATCGCGATGCCGATCCTGTTCTTCCTGATGCGCGGGGTTCGGCGGCACTACGACCGGACCGCGGCGCTCCTCGTCGTCGACGAGGACAGCTTCACCCTCCCGTCCGCGGTGCACACCATCGTGCTGGTGTCCGTGCTCAACAAACCCACCGCCCGCGCCCTGGCGTACGCCCGCGCCACCCATCCGACGACGCTCGAGGCCGTCACCGTACTGGGCGCCGGCACCACGACACTGCAGCGGGAGTGGGAGAAATACGAGATTCCGGTGCCGCTGAAGGTCCTCGAATCGCCCTACCGGGAAGTCACCGGCCCCATCGTGGGATACGTGAAATCCGTCCGGAAACGGATTCCCGGCGGAGTCGTCACCATCTTCATCCCCGAATACGTGGTGGGTCGCTGGTGGGAACACCTGCTGCACAACCAGAATGCGCTGCGCCTCAAGGGCCGGTTGCTGTTCACGTCCGGGGTGATGGTCACGAGCGTGCCGTGGCTGCTCGATTCGGCGACCCGGGCCGGGGCGCCGCTCGGCAAGCCCGCGCCGGGTGACATCCGGCGGGGCCTGCCCACGACCGTCGAGCTCAGCGGAAAGTCGGCTTCAGATACTCGGTGAGGCCGTCGACGGCGACCGGACTCTGCCGGAATCCCAGATAGCCGTCCGGACGGACGACGAACGCGGCGGAACCCTCGGCACCGTAGGCGCGAGCGAATTCGCCGTCGCGGTCCCGGATCAGCGGCAGCACCGTCTCTCCGACCTCCGCGGCAGGCGACGCGACGAGGTAGGTGTCGACGAGTCCGCCGGTCGCCGCGTCCACCGACGTCGCGGCCGCCTCGAGCAGTTCGAGCCCGCGCGCGTCGACCGAGTCGTCGGCGTACAGCAGCAGCGTGTGGTTCGATCCCGCGAGGAGCGTGAACAGCCGGAGGGGAAACGCGACGGTGGTGCGGGTCAGCCCGCGGGCGTCCGGCGCCCGGCTGCCGGGCGCAAGGCCCGCATTCGTCGCCGGTTGGCCGACGATCGGACTGTCCGCGTAGCTGATGAGGAGTTGCGCCTCGCGTCGGATCACGTAATCGGGATCCGAAGACCCCGCCCCGATCCCCTCCCGTGCGCTGCGCACCGTGCGTCCCACCACCTCCTCCCCGACGGGCCGCCGCTCGGCGTCGTAGCTGTCCAGCAGATCGGGGGCCGCGGCACCGGCCACCGCCAGCGCGACCTTCCACGCCAGGTTGTGCGCATCCTGGATGCCGGTGTTCATGCCCTGCGCACCGGTCGGCGGATGGATGTGCGCCGCGTCGCCCGCGACGAACACCCGTCCGCGCCCGTACGAGTCGACGATGCGGTGGCTGATCCGGAAGACGGACGACCAGCGAAGATTCGACGCCCGCGTCGGCTCGGGCGACAGCCGGTCGAGCACGGCCTGGATGTGGCTCAGCTCGGGTGCCGGTCCGGCCTCGAACCCGTGCGCGATCTTGTCGGCCGCCGGCGTTCCGGTGCCGGCGAGGTCGCTCGGCACCAGCATCGACATCCGGTAGCGGCGGCGCCCGGGCAGCGGAATGCACACGAGCAGGTCGTCGGTCTCGCCGTCCGTCTGATGCATCGACCGGATTCCGTAGCCTCGCGGCATCGCCCAGTCGACCTCGACGTCGCCGAGCATGTACTGCTCGACGAACGCACCGCCCTCGAACGTGAGGCCGAGACCCTTGCGGACCACGCTGTGGGCGCCGTCGCAGCCGAAAAGGTACTGGGTTCGGACGGTTTCGTCGCCGTCCGCGCCGGTGACCGTGGCGACGACACCGTCGTCGTCCTGCTCGAATCCCGTCAGCCTGGTTCCGCGTTCGATCGTGGTCCCGAACGTGGCCAGGTGCTCGGTGAGGATGCGTTCGGTCTCGTACTGGGGCAGCCCGATGAATTGGAACGGGATGTCCGCCGGGAGCGACAGGTCCAGCCGGGCGACCTCGTCGCCGTTGACGTACACGATCTGCCCGAGCATCTCGATCGACGCGTCCAGGATGCTGCGCAGCACACCCATGCTCTCGAACACCTCGAGGGTGCGCGGCTGGATTCCCACCGCCTTCGCATACTGCGGGGGCTCGAGCAGCGGATCGACGATGCGGCAGGCGACGCCGCGCCTGCGCAGTTCGATCGCCGCCGTCAGACCGACGGGACCCGCTCCGACCACCAGTACCTCGGGATGCACCACACGACACCGCCTCGTCAGCAGGGACCGACCACCGCCCAGTATGCGGGACCGACCACGGGATCGACCGGGGTTCGGGCCAGATGGAGGCAGTAGCCGGTGCTTTCAGGCGGACATCGAATGCTCTCGCGGCCGGCGGACGACCTCCCTGGCCACCAGTTCGATCGTCACGGCCACCGCGCAGGTCTGCGCGAGCAGCAGCCCCACCAGCACGAGGATCTGGACGGCGCCGGCCTGGACGGCGGACCCGCTCGCGAGCAGCACCCCGACGAACGCCCCGGGCAGGGTGACCAGCCCGACGGTCCGGGTCTGGTCGAGCCCCGGGAGCAGCGCGTCCGAGGCGGCGGACCGGACCACGTCCAGGCGGGCGTCGCGGACGCTGAGTCCGAGACTGAGCGCCGCCTCGACCTCGCCCCACCGCTGTTCGACGGCGTCGAGCCCGCGCCGCGCCGCGAGGGAGGTGGCCGTCATCGCGCCGCCGAGCACGATCCCGCCGACCGGAACGAGAGCGACACCGTCGAGCGGGACCACCCGGCTCACCAGCATCAACGGCAGGACGGTGCCCACTCCCGCCGCGAGCGAGAGCGCCAGCCACGCCGCGGACCGTCCGGCCCTCGCGCGCCGGGCGGACGTTCCCACCGCTGCCGCGAACATGACGACCAGCACGAGGATCGAGGACCACAACTGGGCGAGAGCGGCGGCCAGGATCAGGGACACCGCGGCGAGCTGGGCGGCGCCCCGGAGCGCCGCGGCGGGCACGACCAGTGGGCTGCCGAGTCGGGTGAAGCGGTACACCACGGCCGCGCACACAACCATCACGGTGCACAGCACGGCCAGTCCGACACCGGGATTCGCCAGGGACGTACTCACCCGGCCCAGTGTTCCTCACGCGCGGCCCCGGGATTCGGGAGTACCCGTTCTGCCCACGCGGCCCGGGGAGTGCGTGCGACCATGGAGGAGTCGACGCTCTACGCCCGATGACGCTGACCGGAGGCCGTGGCGATGGACGACCGGGCGAGCACAGCACACCCGCGGGTCGTGGTCGAGACCGACCACGGCCGCACCACGCACAGCGCGGGCAGAGCCGTACGCATCGGCCGGGATCCGCAGTTGGAGGTCACCATCGTCGACCCCGTGGTGTCGCGCGAACATGCACAGCTCACCTGGGACGACGGTTGGCAGCTCGTCGACTCCGGCAGCAAGAACGGGATCTACGTCGACGGCGAGCGCCGCGAGAACGTCCCCGTCACGAGCCCCGTCCGCGTCCGCCTGGGTGACGCGACCGAGGGTCCGATCGTGCGGATCTCGGTGGAGGATCCGGATGCGACGCGGCAGGACGTGGGCGCCCGCTGGGACGAGGCGACGATCGGCGTCGGGACGCCCGGCGCCCCGGCAGAGCCGCCGCACGAGGCGACTCCGGCGGGGTCCCTCACCGTGGGGCGCTCGCCCGACAACGACATCGTCGTGCGGGATGTGCTGGCCTCACGCCATCACGCGATCGTCCACCACGTGCCGTCCGGCCTCGAGATCGACGACCTGGGGAGCGTCAACGGAACGTTCGTCGGCGGCGCCCGGGTGTCGCGCGCGCAGCTGACGGACGGCGACGTCGTCACGATCGGCAACACCGATTTCGGCGTGCGGGACGGGCAACTCGTTCCCCGTCGGGTGGTCGCTCCCACCGCGGGCGGTCTGCGCGTGGACGGCGTCGGACTCACCATCGAAGGCGGGCGGCGCCTGCTCGAGGACGTCACGTTCACCGCCCAGCCGGGCAGCCTCACCGCCGTGATCGGCCCCTCCGGGGCGGGTAAGACCACGGTGGCCACCATCATCTCCGGTTCGGAGCGTCCGACGGAGGGTGTGGTGGAGTTCGAGGGACGCAGCGTGCACGCCGAATATCAGGTGCTGCGCTCCCGCATCGGGATGGTTCCCCAGGACGACGTCGTGCACCGCCAGCTGACGATCCGTCAGGCGCTCGGCTACGCGGCGGAGCTGAGGCTGCCGCCGGACACCAGCCGGGAGGACCGCGAGGAGGTGATCGCGACGGTCCTCGACGAACTGCAACTGTCCGAACACGCCGACACGAGGGTCGACCGGCTGTCCGGCGGGCAACGCAAACGTGCGTCCGTCGCGATGGAGTTGCTCACCGGCCCGTCCCTGCTGATCCTCGACGAACCGACGTCGGGCCTCGACCCCGCGCTGGACCGGCAGATCATGGCGACGTTGCGCCGGCTCGCCGACTCGGGCCGGGTCGTCGTCATCGTCACCCATTCGCTGTCGTACCTCGAGATGTGCGATCAGGTGCTGCTCCTCGCACCGGGCGGCAAGACCGCCTACGTGGGCCCGCCGGACCGGGTCGGGGCGGCGCTCGGCAGCACCGACTGGGCCGACATCTTCGCCCGGGTCGCCGCCGACCCCGACGGAGTGTTCGCCGACTACCGCGCCACCCGTCCGTCGGTGGAGGCGCCGGCCCCGAGCCCGCCGGGACCTCTCGGCAGTCCGGCGCACACCTCGCGGCGCAGGCAGTTGAGTACCGTCGCCCGCCGCCAGGTGCGGCTGATCCGCGCCGACCGCGGGTACCTGATCTTCCTGTCGCTGCTGCCGTTCGTGCTGGGCGGGCTGGCGGTGCTCGTGCCCGGCGACACGGGGTTCGGACCGTCCGGCCTCGACGAATCCGGTGAACTCACCCAGATCCTGGTCGTGCTGATCCTCGGCGCCGCCTTCATGGGATGCTCGCTGACCATCCGCGACCTGGTCGGCGAGCGCATGATCTATCACCGCGAGCGTGCCGCCGGGCTGCTGCCGTCCGCCTATCTGACGGCGAAGATCGTCGTGTTCTGCGCCGCCGCGATCGTGCAGTCGGTGATCATGGTGCTGATCGTGTTCGTGGGCAAGGGTTTTCCGGGCCGGGGCAGCCTGATTCCCTCCGCCTCCGTCGAACTGATCGTGGACATCGCCGTCACCACCTGCTCCTGCGTCCTCGTCGGTTTGGCGCTGTCTTCGGTGGCGCGCTCCAACGAGCAGGTGATGCCGATGCTGGTGGTCACGATCATGGTGCAGCTGGTGATGTGCGGAGGACTGATCACGATCACCGGACGCGCCGTCCTCGAACAGGTGTCGTGGCTTTTCCCGTCCCGCTGGGGGTTCGCGGCCGCCGCCTCGACGGTGGACCTGCGCACCAATGCCACCGGCACCGAGCCCGACACCCTGTGGCAGCACGCCGCGTCGTGGTGGCTGCTCAGCATCGCGATGCTGGTGCTCATCAGTGCTGTGCTCGCGGTCGTCACCTACGCCCGGCTGCGGCTGCGCCGTCCCCGCCGGGCCGGCTAGCTCAGTTCGACGATCGTCCCCAGGTCGTGCACGTGCTCCCGGTCCGACGATGCGGGGTCCGGCGTGATGTCGCCTCGCGCCGTGTGAGCCATCGTCCTCGCCTCGCCTGCGACGAAGGCGACCGGCACGGCCACGGCAACGGACAGGAGGGCGGCTGCCGCATCGAACGCCAGGCGTGCGACGCCGAATGCACAGTTCGCGGTTTGCCGGATCTTCATTGTCCGCATTCTCCATCCCAGCCCACAGGACATAGCGGACCTTTTCCTCTTGACATGCGCCCACTCGACGTTAAGGGGTGCGTTGCACTACTCGCGAGTACCAAACCGACCGGATCGAATGGTTCTGCCGACGACCCCCGCACCCGGCGGCCAGGCGGGAAGACAGGCACCTATCCAGGTAATTCAGCCGGTGCGCCGTGCCCGTGTCGGGGTCACCCTGTAAGCAGAGCACGCCCCGCAGACGCGACACCACACCGAGCGCACTGGAGTACCGACGGCATGAACCCCCACACCGGAAACCACGGACTTCACCTGGTTCAGACGTTTCGCGCGGATCCGGTGCGGCCGGGACGCCACGCCCTGCGCGCCGCCACCTCCAGAATCGGCATCGCCTGCACCCGCGGCGCCGGCGACCACCGCGCCTTCGACAGCTCCGGTCTCGTCCAGTGGGCATACAAGCAGGCGGGCGTGTCGGTTCCGCGCACCACCCACGAGCAACTCCTGCACGGAACCGCCGTCGACCGGGACGACCTGCAGCCCGGTGACGTCGTCCTCTTCTACGGGGGCGGTCACGCCGGAATCTATGCGGGCGACGACACCGTCGTCCACGCCCCGGCCCCGGGGCGACCGGTCACGCGAGTGGCCTTGAACTCCATGTCGTTTCACGCAGCGCGGCGGTACTGACGACTGCCCCCGAGACCGCCCCCAGCCGACCCGGCCCAGGGGTGGCCGGAGGCGTCGACCGCTCGCGACGATGCGGTCTCAGTGCGCCTCGTTGTACGCTTCCTCGATTTGTGCGGGAATGCGTCCGCGCGCGGACAACTCATAGCCCTGTGCCGTCGCCCATTCCCGGATTTCCTTCGCCTGCCCACGGCCCTGCGACGGATCCACCGCAGTGGTGGACCGGCGCTTCCTTCCCCCGACCCGGGTTGCATGCTCGATGTAGAACTCGAGGGTCTTGTGGAATTCTTTGGCGTTCTTGAGCTTCAGATCGATCTCGTAGTCGACGCCGTCGACCGAGAACGGGATGGTCTCCCCCTTACCGTTCTTGATCGGAGTTCCGTCGATGTCGTCGATGCGTTCGACAACAACTTTGCGCGCCACAGTTCCACTCCTTCATCGTCGATAACCCGGGGAACACTACGTCGAAGTATTGTTCACCTGCCAATCCCCGACAGAGTTTTCGCAGTGCGGACTCGCGAGCGTCTGATTGGCGCACCCCGCAGTCGGGGTAACCGTCGGACATGACACCGAAGGACGCTTCCGGACCGAAGACCACGAGCACCGACAGCGGCGCCCCCGGCGCGGACAAGGACGTGCTGTCCGATCCGGCCGAGGACGACAAGGATTCCGGCGCCGACTGAAGCGGCGAAGGTGGCGCAACCCCCGAGGGGCCCGCCACCGACACCGACTCCGCCGACTAAGTCACCGGGGGACGACTAGGTCACCAGGGGATCTGCCCGAGGACCACACCGACCACCAGCATCGACAGCGACACCAGCGCCGCGCGCCACAGCACCTTCTTGTGATGGTCCGCCAGCGGGACACCCGCCAGGGTGACGAGCAGGAGGATGGCCGGGACGAGGGGGCTCTGCATGTGGAATGTCTGGCCGGTGATGGAGGCGCGGGCCATCTCGACCGGCTCGATGCCGTACGTGGACGCCGTTTCGGCGAGCACCGGCATGACGCCGAAGTAGAAGGCGTCGTTGCTCATGAAGAACGTGAACGGCAGGCTCAGGATGCCGGTGATGACGGCCAGGTGCGGCCCCAGCGCGGCGGGGATGATCTCGAGCAGCCACTGCGCCATCGCCTCGACCATTCCGGTGCCCTGGAACACGCCGGTGAGCACGGCCGCGGCGAACACCATCGCGACGACGGAGACGATGCTCGACGAGTGCCGGGTGATCGCTTCCTGCTGTTCCTTGACCCGCGGGAAGTTGACGGTCAGCGCGATCGACGCGGCCACCATGAACAGCACCGGAATCGGCAGCACGTCCATCACGAGCACGACGAGCAGCGCCACGGTCACGAGCATGTTGAACCACAACAGCTTCGGTCGCAGCGTGGGCCGCTGGGGGTCGAGGCCGTCGACGAAGCCCTGGCCGTCGTCCGAACCGCCGTCGCCGGAACCGCCACCCGTCCGGGGTGCGTCACCGCTGCCCCCGGAGCCCGAGCCCGAGGTGGAGCGGCGGAGGCCGGAGCCCGCGGAGACCAGAAGGCGCTCGTCGGTGAGTTCGAGTGTGCCGATGCGGCGGCGTTCGCTGTAGCCGAGCTGCACGGCGAACAGCAGGACGACCACGAGACCGACCACCAGCGACGGGATCATCGGGACGAACACGTCGGACGGCGAGATGCCCAGCGCCGAGGCGGCCCGGACCGTCGGCCCACCCCACGGGACGATGTTCATCGCGCCGTTGGCCAGGCCGGCGACCACCGTGAGGACGACGGGGCTGACCTTCAGCTTCATGTACAGCGGCAACAGCGCGGACGTCACGATGATGAACGTCGTGGATCCGTCACCGTCCAGCGACACCACCATCGCCAGGACCGCGGTGCCGACGACGAGCCGCATGGGGTCGTTGCGGACGAGCCGGAGAATGAGTTTCACCAGCGGGTCGAACAGGCCGACGTCGATCATGATCCCGAAGAAGATGATCGCGAAGAACAGCAACGCGGCCGTCGGGGCCAGCGATTTGATCCCGTCGGTGATCATGTCGCCGATGCCGAGGCCCGCCCCGGCCGCGATGCCGAATGCGACCGGGACGGCGATCAGCCCGACCACGGGAGTGGCCCGTTTGGACATGATCAAGAACATGAACACGGCCACCATCAGAAAGCCGAGTGCTACCAGCATTGCCACTCCTCGTCCGAGCTTGCACCGCGATGTGATCGCGATAACAGCCAGTGTCGGGGGGAGGGACGCTCACAGTCACTGTTGCGTACTTAGAGAAGGTTGTGTTCTTTGTGGTGGCAACTACCGGCGACCCCGGAGATGGTCGCGCAGGGTCGCTGTCTCATACTCCGCGCGGAACAGCCCGCGCTTCTGCAGGACGGGAACGACCTCGTCGACGAAGTCGGTGAGCCCGTGCGGGTAGAGCGGCGGCATCAGGTTGAAGCCGTCGGCGCCGCCGCCGCGGAACCACACCTCGATCTCGTCGGCGATCGACTCCGGGGTGCCGATCATGGTGCAGTGCCCGCCGCCGGCCGCCAGCGTGCCCAGCAGCGACCGCACGGTCGGACGGTCCTTCTCGATGATCCGCAGGATCGTGTCGTACCGGCCCTGCGGCCCGGTGAACTCCGACAGCGGCGGCAGCGCGGGAACGGGTGCGTCCAGTTCCCATGTGCTGCAGTCCTGCTGGACGAACATCGACAATTGCGCCAGCGACTGTTCGACGGGCAGGAGCGCGTCGAGTTCCGCCTTCTTCCGGCGCGCCTCCTCGGTGGTCGAACCCACGTAGGTGACGAGACCGGGCATCACGGTCACCGCGTCGGCGTCGCGACCCGCGGCGCGGATGCGCCGCTTCACGTCGCCGTAGTAACTCTGCGCGGCCGCGAGGTCGTAGGCGACGGCGTAGATGCCCTCGGCGCACCGGGCGGCCAGGTCGCGGCCCTGGTCGGACGCGCCCGCCTGGAACAGCACGGGGCGCCCCTGCGGCGAGTGCGGCACGGTCAGCGGGCCGGCGACGAGGAAATGCTTTCCCCGATGCCCGATCGGTGTCACCTTGGCCGGATCCGCGAAGATGCCCTCCCGGTCGAGGACGAGCGCGTCGGGCTCCCACGAATCCCACAGCGCCAGTGCCACGTCGACGAATTCCGCGGCCCGCGAGTAGCGGTCGTCGTGCGGCGGCATCTCCTCGAGACCGTGATTGCGGGCCTCGGCGTCGAACATCGACGTCACCACGTTCCAGCCGGCGCGGCCGCCGCTGATGTGGTCGAGCGACGCCAGCATCCGCGCGGCGTGGAACGGGGTGTAGAAGGTGGTCGACACGGTCGTCACGAGCCCGACCCGCTCGGTTGCCCGTGCCATCGCGGACAGCGCGGTGAGCGGTTCGAGGAACCACATGCCCCCGGACGCGGGGTCGCGCACCGAATGCCCGTCGGCGAAGAACACCGCGTCGAGGCAACCCCGCTCCGCGGTCTGCGCCAGTTCCTCGTAGTAGGCGATGTCGCTGAGCCGCTCCACCTGCGAGGCGGGGTGCCGCCACGCGGCGCCGTGGTGCCCGCAGCCGAAGAGGAAGGCGTTGAAGTGCAGTTGCCTCGTGTCGGTCATGTCAGTCCTTGACCAGTCCGCCGTCGACGACGAGGTTCTGGCCGGTCACCGACCGCGACCACGGGGACGCGAAGAACAGGACCGCGTCGGCGAACTCGTCCGGGGTGGTGACCCGCTGCAGCGGAGTGCTCGCCGCGATGAGGTCGAACACCTCGTCGGGGGTGGCGGCACTCGCGTCGGTGGTGCGCAGCAGCCCGCCCGAGACCATGTTGACGGTGATGCCGTCGGGCCCGAGGTCGGCGGCGAGGGTGCGCGTCAGCGACAGCGCGGCGGCCTTGGCGGCGGTGTAGTCGTGGTACGGGACGACGGGATTCTGGAACAGGTTGGTTCCGATGTTCACGATGCGGCCGAACCCGAGCGAGCGCATGCCCGGCAGCGCGGCCTGCGTGGTGTTCAGGGTCGCCTGCACGCTGCCGCGCAACTGCGAGTCGAAGGCCTCCCACGTGATGACGTCCGCCTTGGCGCGTGCGTCGCCGTTGAAGGAGAAGTCGGCGAGGGCGTTGTTGATCACGGTGGTCACCGGCGATCCGAAGTGCTCTTCCGCGGCGGCGAACAGTGCCGCCACCTGCGCGGCATCGGTGACGTCGGCCCCGAGTGCGACCGCGCGGTCCGCACCGAGGGATGCCGCGAGTTCCTCCGCCGCTTCCCGGCTGTTGCGGTAGTTCACGACCACCCGCGCGTGCTGCGCCGCGAACGAGCGCACGATGGCGGAACCGAGGCCCCGGCCACCGCCGGTCACCAGGACGATCTGCTTGTCGAGCTGCATTGCTGTCACCTTCCGATCGGTCGGCGACGAGACATCGGATGAGCGCATACGGCCGTCTCCGCGACATCCCTTCGCCGGCATTACCCAGTTCAGGTTCGACGGGTGTCTTCTCAGCCGCCTGGATCCTCGCCAGGCAGCACCCCGTGTCACTGGCCAATAGTGTAAGGCCAATCTCCTCGATGACCTTTTTGGTTGTGCACAACCTAGTTGTGTGCAACCATTCAGGGGTGACCGACAACCTCGCCCTCGACCGCCAGGTGTGCTTCGCGCTGTACTCGGCCTCCCGGGCCATGACGGCGCGATACCGGTCGATGCTCGACGCGCTGGGCGTGACCTACCCGCAGTACCTCGTGCTGCTCGTGCTCTGGGAACAGGACGGCCGCGGGGTGCGTGAGATCTGCGACGCCCTCGATCTCGACACCGGCACCCTGTCGCCACTGCTCAAGCGGCTCGACGCGCTGGGGCTCGTCGAACGCAGGCGTTCGTCGGCCGACGAACGCCGGGTCGGGATCCACCTCACCGAGAAGGGCGCGAGCCTCCGCGCCGCCGCGGAGGGCATCCCCACCGCACTCGCCCGCTCGACGGGCATGGGCGTCGACGAACTCGTCGCCCTGCGCGACACCCTGTCGCGCCTCACCGAATCGCTCCACAGTTTCGCAACCCCTACAGGAGAAGTAACCATGAAGATCGTCTACACCGCCGAAGCCCTCGCAACCGGGGAAGGCCGCAACGGCCACGCTCGCACGTCCGACGGCCGGCTCGACCTGAACCTCGCCATCCCCACCGAGATGGGCGGATCCGGCGACGGCACCAACCCCGAGCAGCTGTTCGCCGCCGGATACGCGGCCTGCTTCCACTCCGCACTCCAGCTGGTCGGCCGTCAGGCCGGGGCGAACATCGCGGACTCGGCCGTCGGCGCCCGCGTCGGGATCGGCTCCACGGACGGCGGCGGATTCGGCCTCGCCGTGACGCTCGAGGTGTCGCTCCCCCACCTGCCGCGCGCAGAGGCGCTCGAACTGACGGAGAAGGCGCATCAGGTGTGCCCCTACTCCAACGCCACCCGCGGCAACATCGACGTCACCCTCGAGGTCACCGAAGACTGAGCATCCTGCGCGGGCGTCGGGTCACCCGAACTTGTACTCGACGCCCGTCAGGTCCTCCGACAGCGACCACAGCGCCTTCGCGGTCTGCTCGTCCCGCGACTTCTTGTTGGAGCCCACCACCTTCGGGTGGCCCCGCTGCTCGAACAGGCCGTCCGGCCCGATGTAACTTCCGCCGATCACGCCGGGGGCGGTGGCGGCGAACAACATCGGCAGCGCCCCCATCTCCGCGGACTGCGCGAAGATCCGGTTGCCGACGGCCATCAGCTTGTCCTGCACCGACTCGGTGTGCGCCTGCAGATTGGTCGACGCGTAGCCGGGGTGCGCGGCCACCGCTGTCACCGGAGACCCGGCCGCGGCGAGCCTGCGCTGCAATTCGTACGTGAACAGCAGATTCGCGAGCTTCGACTGGCCGTAGGCGCTCCAGCGGTTGTACTTGCGGTGTTCCCAGTTGAGATCGTCGAGATGAATCGTTCCCGCCTGATGTGCCGCACTCGACATCGTGGCGACCCGATCGGTGATCTTGCCGAGCAGCAGTCCGGTCAACGCGAAGTGTCCGAGATGATTTGTGCCGATCTGCATTTCGAATCCATCGGCGGTCTTGCGCTGCGGAACCGCCATCACCCCGGCGTTGTTCACGAGCACGTCGACGGAATCGACACCGGCGGCAAACTCGCGCACCGATGCGAGGTCGGACAGGTCGAGACGTCGCACCTCGGCGTTGTCGCCGATCGACCGCGCGACCACCTCCCCCTTGTGGGTGTTGCGGCAGGCCAGCACGACGTGGGCTCCCGCCTTGCCCAGGGCCCGCGCGGCCACCTCCCCCAGACCGCTGTTGGCGCCCGTGACGACGAACGTACGGCCGCTCTGATCGACGATGTCCGAAGCTGTCCACTTGGTCATGCCGTCAACCCTACGGATCCCGGGACGCGGCGTGAACCCGTCACCACGCCCGCGCCCCGACCAGCGGCAGGTTGAGGAAACTCGGCCGGTCCGGCGACAATGCCACGTGCTGCGGCTTCAGCTGACTGTCCGCCAGAATCGGTCCGAGCGGCAGATACCGGGGAACGCTGCCCGCGTACACGTCGACGCGCAACCGGTGCCCCGGCGCGAGGACCGCGTCGGTGGGCACGAAGTTGATGTCGACCGGCGTCACTTCACCCGGAACCAGCGGCTGACGCGCGGCCACCGTCAGAGAGTGGTGCGGTTCGGTGTAGTCGCCGTTCGCCGACCTGGTGCTCTTCGAATCGTCCACCGCCCGCATCGAGGCGGTGAGCGCACCGTTGGTGAGCGCGGTCGACGTGCCGTCCGGTGCGACGTCGTTCAGCGTCACCGCCCAGAATCCGTCCGGCGCATCGAGCACGGTTTCGAGATGCAGATTGACCGGACCCGACAGTTCCGTCGGCTGTGTGACGGGGGCACTGGTGAACGTCAGGCCCTCGGCCTCGTTGAAGCGGGAGTCCTTGCTGCACACCGATCCGAAGACGACGGCCGCGCCGGCGGTGCCCTGCGTTCCGTCGCGGGAGCAGAGCCCGCGGAGTCCGGGTGCGACGGTGAGCCTCGCCGTGTCGCCGGGTGTCGCCGGCACCAGGCTGCCGTCGTGGGCGGCGTGCCCGGCGGTGCCGCTGGGGGCACCCGACAGGTACATCCGCTGGTAGTCGACACCGGCCCGCGGGAACCGGTCGGTGGTGGTCCAGCCGTTGCCCTGCTGATACAGCGTGACCGGGCCGTACTCGTCGATGCCGTTGTCGATGCCCTTCAGCCACCTGTCGAACCACGCGCGTTCGAGGACGTCGAGTCTCGGCGGCGCACCCGGCTCGCCGAAGCCGCCCCCGAACGAGACGTGGTAGGCGTCGCTCATGATCAGCTGCTTCTCGCCGGCGGGCAGCGGAATGTCGTTGTAGACCCGCGGTTCGCTGTTCGCGAAGATGTCGTGCCAGGCGCCGTAGAGCATGGTCGGCACGTCGATGTTCCCCGCCTGCGCCTTCCGCTCCTCGTAGAACTGGCCGTCCTGCGCCACCCGCAGCGTCCCGGCGTCGAGATCGCCGATCTGCGACGCGGTCATCGCCTGGATCAGTGCGGGGAACAGCGTCAGCGGATCGCGCAACCGGTCCTGCAGCCACCGTTCGTCGAAGTTCCCCTGCGCGAGCGCCTGGACGTCGGGAACGAACTTGAGACCGTTGACGAGTGACAGCCACAGCGGCATGAATCCCACACCGAGGCCACCGCCCGTCCCGACGATGTCGCGGAGCAGATCGTTGCCCGGTTCGGTGGGGAAGATCGCCTTCAACGCCGGTGGCCGATGCCCCGCGGCCTGCAGCGAGTTGATTCCCGAATACGACACCCCCGCCATCCCGACCGTGCCGTCGGACCACCCCTGCCTGCTCATCCAGTCGATGATCTCGACGGAGTCCTGCTGCTCGAGCGGACCGAGCGCCTGCCATTCGCCCTGGGAGAAGCCGGTGCCGCGCGCATCGACCACCACCTGGGTGTATCCGTTCCGGACGAGGTCGCGGTTGACGCCGAAGACGCGCATCCCACCGCCGGTGAGCACCTTCGACAACTCGCCGACGCCGTCGAACGGCGTTCCCGCGAGATCGAAGGAGTTCACGATGTCGACGACCGTGCTGTCGAGCCCGGGCACCGTGAGCACGGAATCGACGACGTTGCCGACCAGCTTCGTGTACGGGGTGACATTGAGGATCGACGGCATCTTCGCGTCGATCGGCTTGCCGGAGGCGTCCGCGGGGCGATAGACGTTGGCCTTCAGCACCGTTCCGTCACTCATGGTGATGGGAACGTCCCAGTCGATCGCGATCACCGGGTACTCGGGAGGCGCGTCGACCGCGGCATTCCACGCGGCGGCCGCCGCTCCCCCCGTCGGATCCGCCGACGCCGTCACCGCCGGAACGACAGCGAGACCCATCGCCACCGCAAGAGCAACTGCCACCGCACCCGGACGAAACGCCCATCGACGCACGATCACCACGACCCCCGTGAAAATCCTCCGATGACGCGCCTCAGCGACCATCAGGGTGGCCCGCGTCACAAACTTACCGGATAGTAACCATGAGTCCCCCTGCGGTCAACGACGGGTTTTCGCAGCCACTCGACTACCGTGACGAACGTGCCCGACGCCCCGCTTCCCGTCCGCGACGGCCTCAACCCGACGCGGCTGAGGATGCCGGACACCGGCGCGTGGCCCACCGTGCTCGAATACCTCGTCGCACGTTTTCCGCACGACGAGACCCGCCTGCGCGAGAAGGTCGACACGGCCGAAGTCGTCGACGAGCGCGGGCGGCCGATCACCGAGTCCACGCCGTTCGCACCCCGCCGATTCGTGTTCCTGTACCGGGATCCGCCGGTCGAGAAGCGGGTGCCGTTCGAGATCGAGATCCTCCACCGCGACGACAATCTCCTCGTCGTGGACAAACCCCACTTCCTGGCCAGCACCCCGCGCGGCGCGTACATCGCCGAATCGGCGCTGGTCCGGTTGCGCCGAGACCTCGACCTCCCGGAACTGACACCCGCGCACCGGCTCGACCGGTTGACCGCCGGGGTGCTCATCTTCACGGTGCGGCGCGAGGTCCGGCGCGACTACCAGTCCCTGTTCGATCAGCGCCGGGTGACCAAGGAGTACGAGGCCGTCGCCCGCTATGACCCCGATCTCGCCCTGCCCGCCACGGTCCGCAGTCGAATCGTCAAGGAACGCGGGGTCCTGAAGGCGTACGAGGCGGACGGTCCCGCCAACAGCGAGAGCCGGATCGAGCTCCTCGAGGTCCACGGCGACGCGGCCCGGTACCGGCTGCTGCCGCACACCGGCAAGACGCACCAGTTGCGGGTACACATGAGTTCGCTCGGCATCCCGATCCACGGCGACAACTTCTATCCCGATTTCTACGACGTTGCCGCCGACGATTATTCGACGCCGCTGCGGCTGCTGGCCCGCTCCGTCGAGTTCGCCGACCCCTGCTCCGGCGTCACGCGACGCTTCACGAGCGTCCGGAGCCTCGACTGGCCGCTGTGACCTCGGCTTCTTTCGCCCGGCGCACTCAGCCGGAAGGATGGGGACATGAGTACCGCGACGTCCGTGTCCGAAGTGGAACGCAAGTACGAAGCGACATCCGAGCAGCAACTCCCTGCGCTGTCGGGGCTTCCGGGCGTCGACGGTGAGCCCCGGCGCGATACCGTCCAGCTGTCCGCCCTGTACTACGACACGGGTGAACTGCTGTTGCTGCGCGCCGGAATCACGCTCCGCCGCCGGGAAGGCGGCGACGACGCCGGCTGGCATCTGAAGCTCCCGGCAGGTGCGGACGAACGGACCGAGCTGCAACTGGCACCCGACCCCGAGCACGCAGAGACGGAGGTGCCCCGCGAGTTCGCGGAACTGCTCACGGCCTTCACCCGCGGCGCCGCCCTGAACCCGGTCGCGCTCATCAGCACCGACCGCGAGCGCCAACGGCTCGTGGACGCGGCGGGCACGACGCTCGCCGAGGTCGTCTCGGATGTCGTGATCGCCGCCGTCCCCGAGACGGGCACCGGAACCGACGAGCGGGTGTGGCGGGAGATCGAAGTCGAACTCGCGGCCGGTGACCGAAAACTGTTCGACGCCATAGACTCCCGCCTGATCGACGCCGGAATCACCCGCTCGGACGCGCCGTCGAAGTTGCGGCGGGCACTCGGCGACGCGGTGGGCGGCACCCCGCCCCCCGCGCGCGGGAAGAAGAAGTCCGCGCCGCGGACGCTGCTGCTGGAGTATCTGGCCGAGCAGAAGGATTCTCTCGTCACGGCCGACCTCGGCGTGCGGCGCGACCCCGAGGAGTCCGTCCACGACCTCCGGGTCGCGGCCCGGCGGATCCGGAGTGTCCTCCAGGTGTACGGATCCAGCCTGCGCGATCAGGAAACGGTCGACGAGTTGATCGCCGAACTCCGCTGGGTCGGTCAGGCCCTCGGCCCGGCGCGGGACACCGAGGTGCAGTGGAGCCGGCTCGTGGATCGGCTGGGTGAGGCCGAGGAGATACCCGACCGGGAGGTCGTGCGGGCGCGCCTCGACGAATACTTCTCGGGACTCGCCGCGGCAGCCCGGCCCGGGGCCCTGGCCGCTCTGAACTCCCGGCGCTACCTCGACCTGCTCGCCGGACTCGACACGTTCCTCGCCGCCGTCGAGGCGTCCGGGGGCTCGGGCCCGTCGAAGAAGACCGTCGCGAAAACCCTGCGCACGTTGTCGAAGTCCGTTCACCGGCGCGTGCGGAAGGCGGCGGCCGCGACCACCCGGGCCGAGCGGGACGAACTGACGCACCGAGCGCGCAAGCGCGCCAAACGATTGCGCTACGCGATCGAGTCCACGCGCTCACTGGCACCGAAGGCGTCCGCCCGCGCACAGAAGAAGTTCAAGGGCTTTCAGGACGTGCTCGGCGACTACCAGGACGCCGTCGTCGCACGGGAGCACATCCTCGCGGCCGTCGCGGAGGATCAGCATTCCGCCGAATCGAGCCTGGGCCTCGGAATGCTGCTGCAGTGCGAACTCGATCGCGGCGACGCACTGGCAGCCGATCTGAAACCGGAGTGGAAGAGCGCGAAGAAGGTGGCCCGAAAAGTCTGGAAGTAGGGCACAGTCGGGGAGTACCCACCAGCGTGAGCGAAGGGAACCGGACGTGAGCACACCCGCCAGTCATTCCGTCGTCGTCGGCCTGGACGGATCCGACGCCTCCACCGCCGCCGCCCTGTGGGGCGCCTCCGTCGCGTCGAAGTGGGGTGCCACGCTGTCACTGGTGCACGCGCTGCCGCAGGACGGTCCGCTGTACAGCCCGGCGGCGGTCATGCTCGAATCGCAGTTCCTCAGTCAGTTGCGCGAGGACGGCGAGGCCATCATCGGGACGGCGAAGAGGCTGCTGGGGCCGAAGTTTCCCGGTCTCGAGATCGAGACGACCATCAGTCCCGGTCCGGCAGGCACCGCGCTGCTCGAGGCCGCCGACTGGGCGCGGCTGATCGTGCTCGGGTCCACGGGAGCCGGCGCGTTCCGTTCGGTGCTGGTCGGTTCGACGGCGCTGCACGTGGCCAACCGCGCACCCTGCCCGGTGACCGTCCTCCGGGGCGACGTCACCACGCCGGACCAGCGTCCGGTGGTGGTGGGGGTCGACGGCAGCGACCTCAGCAGCGAAGCGGTGGGTCACGCATTCGAGTTCGCGTCGTTCTTCGAGGCGCCGTTGAGCGCCGTCCACACCTGGCAGGGCTCCCCCACGCTCGGCGCCGGCGGCACCGGCATGCTCGTCGACTGGGACGCCGTCAAGCAGGAAGAGGAGGCGCTGCTCTCCGAAGGCCTCGCGGGTGAGGCGGAACGATACCCGGACGTGTCCGTCACCCGGGTGGCCGAGCAGGGCGCCGCCGCGGACGTCATCCTGCGTCACTCCGCAGGCGCGCAGTTGATCGTCGTCGGCAGCCACGGCCGGGGACCGCTGCTCGGCGCGCTGATGGGTTCGACGAGTCAGAATCTGCTCCATCACGCCACCTGCCCGGTCATGATCTGCCGGAGCGAGTGACGGCGCCGGAACCAAGCAGTTGCTAGGTTAGGGGCGCGATTCCCCCACACGCTTGGAGTTCCCCATGGCGACACCCGCCACCAGCACCCCCCGACGTCCCTGCGCCGCTCTGGTCACCGGCGGCACCGGCGGCATCGGCTCCGCCATCGCACGGCAACTCGCGACCCTCGGCCACGACGTGGCCATCACCTACCGATCCAACGCGGACGTCGCCGCGGACCTCGTCGGCGAACTGGAAGGCAGCGGCGTCGCCGCGCAGGCGTTCTCCGCCGACCTCACCGACCAGCCCCGGGTCGCGAGCGTCGTGAAGCAGACCGTCGAACACTTCGGCGGCCTCGGCATCCTGGTCCATGCCGCCGGACCACACGTCCCGATGATCCACCTGTCCGAGGTCGCGCCCCGCGACTACGCCGAGCATCTCGAGCAGGAGGCGGTCGCGTTCTTCACCGTCGTCAAGGCCGCCCTGCCGGCGCTGCGGGACGCGTCCGGTTCCGTCGTCGCCGTCACGACCGCGGCCACCAGCCGCTTCCCGGTGCGCGACGGCCTCTCCCCCGGAACCAAGGGCGCGATCGAACAACTGGTCAAGGGGTTCGCCGCCGAGGAGGGCCGCTACGGCGTCCGCTTCAACTCGGTGGGCCCGGGAATGCTCACCGACGGCATGGCCGAGCGGCTGATCACGTCCGAAGAACTCGATCAGCGCGCACTCGACGCCGCGATGAGCCGGATACCGTTGCGCCGGTTCGGCACCGCCGCCGACGTCGCCGAGGCCGTCTGCTTCCTCGCCGGCGACCGCGCCGGATTCGTCACCGGGCAGAAGCTCGACGTCGACGGCGGATACACGGTCTGATCACCCGCCATGTGTAATGGACGCGTATGACTGACGCCGACGACACCCGCCCGACGCCCCGCAGGCGCCGTGTCGAATGGGTGATCGGCGGGTTGCTCGTCGTGGTACTCGCGGTGGAGATCGTCCTGATCTGGCCGGACCTGTCGGAGAGCGTCCAGAACCTCGGCGACCTGCGATGGGGATGGGTGGCCGCCGCCGTCGTTGCGTCGCTGGCGTCGATGTCGAGCTTCGCCCGGGTGCAGCGCTGCCTGCTGGGCGTCGCGGGCGTGCGCATCAGGCAGCGGCAGTCGCTGGCGGTGACGTTCGCGTCCAACTCGATGAGCGTCACGCTGCCAGGCGGCCCGGTTCTCGCGACGACGTTCACGTACCGGCAGACCCGGCTCTGGGGTGCGTCACCGGTGATCGCGACGTGGCAACTGGTGATGGCCGGTGTCCTCCAGGCGATCGGCCTGGCGCTCGTCGGACTCGCGGGCGCACTGCTCGTCGGAGCCAAGACCAACCCGTTCTCGCTGATCTTCACGTTCGGCGGCCTGTGTGCCTTCCTCGTCGTGGCCCAGTACGCCGCGTCGCGGCCCGACGCGCTCGAGGGCGTGGGCATCACCGCGCTGCGCGGCGTCAACGCGCTGCGCAAGAAGCCTCCGCTGACCGGGGTTCGCCAGTGGAAGCACATCGTCGACCAGATGAGCGCCGTCCGGATGGATCGCCGCGACACGGCCCGCGCTTTCGGGTGGTCGCTGTTCAACTGGATCGCCGACGCCTCGTGCCTCGCGTTCGCGTGCTACGCGGTCGGCGCCCATCCCGGGTTCGCCGGCCTCGCTGTCGCGTACGCGGCGGGGAACGCCGCGGGTTCCGCCATCCCCCTCCTGCCCGCGGGGCTCGGTGTCATGGACGCCGTGCTCGTGCCCGCCCTGACCGCCAGCGGAATGGCCGGCTCCGAAGCGGTGTCCGCGATCGTCGTGTACCGGCTGGTCAGCTTCCTGCTGATGGCCGCCATCGGCTGGATCGTCTTCGCGGCACGCTTCCGGGGTGCGCAGCAGGGCGAGGAGGGCCCCGACCTCGAACCGCTGTGGGGTCGCGGCACGTGAATCCCTCCCGCTGAGCGAGAGGGCCGGACCGAGGGCGCCGGCGACGGTCCTACCGTTCGAGCGGTGATGGAACCGGAATCGGATGAGAAGCAGGTTGTCGTCGTCACCGGCGCGGCCTCGGGAATCGGGGCGGGGATCGCCCGGCATGCGCACGCCCGCGGTATGGCGGTGGTGCTCGCCGACATCGACGCGGCCGCGCTCGACCGCGCGGCCGCCGACCTGGGCGGCGCCCTGACCTGCGTCACCGACGTGTCCGACTCCCGATCCGTCCACGCCCTGGCCGAACTCGCGTTCGACTCGTTCGGCCGGGTGGACGTGCTCTTCAACAACGCCGGCATCATGCGGGCCGGATTCCTCTGGCAACTCGGCGAATCCGACTGGAATGCCGCACTCGGCGTCAACATCACGGGCGTCGTCAACGGGATCCGCGCGTTCGTTCCGCGGATGCTCGATCAGGGTGGCACCGGCCGCGTCGTCAACACGGCGTCGGTCGGCGGCTTCGCGCCCGGACCCATGATGTCGCCGTACAGCGCATCGAAATTCGCGGTCGTCGCGATCACCGAATGCCTGCAGATGGAGTTGAGCATGATCGACGCCCCGGTGTCCGCGAGCGTGCTCGCACCCGGGCCGGTCGTCACCTCCGTCTTCGACAACCCGTTCGGGGCCGTCTCCCATCCGGCCGTCGACCGGATGGTCACGCAGATGCGCGAACTGCTCGACACCGACGGACTCGACGCAGACACGTTCGCGGAGTTGGTCTTCGCGGGCATCGACCGCGGCGACTTCTGGCTCGCACCGCAGGGCGAGCATCTCGACGCCATGGTCCGGCAGCACACCGCCACCATCCTCGAACGGCGAGAACCGGTGATCCGGCAGTCGTTTCGCTGAAATCGGCACGTTCGGCGAGATCCTCCCGCCGAGTGAGACATTCCGCGGACATCGACCGTTAGTTCTGCTACCTTTTGCCGAACCAAGCACTTGCTTGCTTACGTCAAAGGGGCGCCCATGCGAATTCGATCCTCAGCTCTCACAGCGGCGCTCGCCGCGACCGCACTCGCGCTCACCGGGTGTTCCGGCGCGGGCGCAGACGACGCCGACGCCGCCGGCGGCCCCTACCGGGTGCTCGTGACCGGCGGAATCAGCGGGCAGGGTGCGCTCGCCGCCAACGCGCAGACGTCCGTGCTCGCAGCGAAAGCGAGCGCCGACGCCGTGAACAGGGCGGGCGGCGTCGGCGGACGCCAGGTGGAGATCACCGTGGTCGATGACGCCGGCGACGCCACCACGGCCGTGTCCACGCTGCGGGAGGCCATCGCGTCAGGGAAGAAGCCCGACCTCTTCCTCAACTCCGGCCCGTCGACCATCACCACCGCGACGCTGCCGATCCTCGCGCAGAACAAGATCCTCTCGTTCAACATCGGGCCCACCGAGGATTCGGCGAACTCGGAGAAGTACCCACTCAACTTCGACCTCGCCTCGGGACCGTCCGAGAACGCCGAGACCATCGCCCGATACGTCAAGGACAAGGGATACCAGTCCGTCGGCATCGTCCACGGGAGCAGCGCCTACGGCGAAGTGTTCGGGCAGGCGATGGAAGACGCGCTGGGCGGAGAAGGCGTGAGCAGCACCGGATCCCAGGAGTACGACACCGCGGCACTCGACATGACCGCACAACTGCAGTCGCTGAAGACCCGGGGCACGCAGGCGCTCGTCGTGGACGCCTACGGGGCACCACTCGGATACCTCCTCGCGAGCCTTCAGCGGCTCGACTGGAACATTCCGCTCGTCGGAAACACGTCGGTCGCGGGAACGTCACTGGTCTCGAAGGCTGCACCGGAAGGCGTGCTCGGCACTCCGGCCACGGCGAACCTGGTCATGCACGTACTGTCGAGCACGGTCTACGACGCGAACGACACCGCCGTCAACACCATGGTCGAGAACATGAAGGCGATGGGCGACATCCCGTCGACGCTGATCCTCGCCGACAACTACGACGCACTGCCGCTCGTCGTGGCCGCCGCGAACAAGGCCGGATCCTCGTCCGATCCCGAAGCCCTCGCCGAGGCGCTCGAGAACCAGGACGTGCTCGACAGCGCCGAGACCGCGTTCTCCCCGTCCTATCACTTCACGGCCGACTCGCACGCGTCGAAACCCGGCGACGAGGCGTACAAGTTCGTGCCGCCGAGCCCACTCCTGAACGGCCAGTACGGAAACCCGAGCGCATGACACCCGAGCACAGGAGAAACCGGTGACCATCGTCTGGTCGGGCCTCGCGCTGGGGGCGGTCTACACGCTCGTGGCGATCGGCTACAACATCGTCTTCATCTCGTCCCACACGTTCAACTTCGCTCAGGCCCAGCTGATGATGGTCGGCACCTTCGTCGCCTACACCGGCCTGGTCACCCTGAAATTGCCCATCCTCGTCGTCGCGGTAACGGCCACGGTCGCCGTGACGATCCTGGCCGGGATCGAGGAGATCGTCGCGGTCCGGCCGGTCCGAGATCACCAGAATCAGCTTGTCACCACGCTCGGCGCGGCGACCCTGATCAACGGTGCGACGCAGCTGATCTGGGGAAGCGAACCGCTCACCGTCCCGTTCTTCGGTTCGAACGACCCGATCACGGTCCTCGGCGGCCGCACGTATCCGGTCGAGATCGCGCTGCTGATTCTGGCGGTCGTGCTGGTGGTCGTCCTCGGCCGGGCCGGCACCCGGACCATGACCGGTCTCGCCCTCCTGGGCATCTCCGAGGACCGCGAAGCCGCCCTGTTGCGCGGTGTCAACGTCCGGGCGCTGGCCCTCGGCGCGTTCGCCTTCTCCGGCGCGCTCGCCGGATTCCTCGGGCTCTTCGTGGGTCCCAAGACATTCGCGGTGGCCACGCTGGGTTCGGCGCTGGCGATCAAGGGCTTCGTCGCACTGGCGATCGGCGGATTCGGCTCGCTCCCCGGCGCATTGGTCGGTGGCCTGACCGTCGGACTCGTCGAGTCGTTCGCCGCTCTCGAACTGGGCAGCCAGTACAGCAACATCGCGGTCTTCGTCGTCCTCATCGCGATCCTCATGGTGCGTCCGGCCGGACTGTTCGGCCGGACGCGAGAACGGGTGGTGTAACCAATGGCACTGTGGCGCCTGATTCGATCGGCTCCGGGCTGGCTCTTCCCGCTCGCCGTCGGCCTCCTCGTGCTGTTCCTGCCGGAATTCGGTCTGGGCTTCGCGCTGTCCCGCCAGGTGCAACTCGCCTGCATCCTCGCGCTGGTCGTCAGCGGCCTCAATCTCAGCCTCGGCTACGCGGGGGAACTCGCGCTCGGCCAGGCCGCGATGTACGCGGCCGGGGCGTACACCGCCGGGCTCATGTCCATCGCCGGATACACGGACATCGTGCTGCAATTGACCGCCTCCGGGCTGGTCGCGCTCGCGGTGGGCATCGTGACCGGAATCCCGGGATTGCGGCTCGGCAGTTGGTCATTGGCGATGACGTCGTTCTTCCTCGTCCTGCTCGTCCCGGACATCATCGCCGTCTTCGGGGACACCACCGGCGGCCGCAACGGACTCAGCGGGATCGAACCGGCCACCCTGTTCGGTGAAGTCGTGGATGCCGACCGGTTCTACATGGTGGTCGTCATCGTCGCGATCCTCTGGTTCGCGGTCCTGCGGAACCTGGTGGCCTCCCGGGCGCCCTGTTCGCGAACATCGACCTGTACGTCTCCCCCGAAGCGTTCGGATTCACCTTCGCGACAGCAGTTCTCGCGGCATGCATCCTCGGGGGCGCGACCAGCGTCTACGGTGCGGCGGTCGGGGCGGCGATCATGCAACTCGGCCCGAACCAGTCGTCCGAGTTCCAGCAGTACGCCCTCGTCTTCTACGGCGGATTCCTGATCCTCGGCGGCGTCCTCCTCAGTGGCGGCCTCGCGAAGGTCGCCACACAGGCGACGGCGCGGTTGGACCGCGCGGCGGGCCTGACCGGTCGTGGCACCCGCGCTCGCCCCGCAGGCACGGATCGACCGGCGATGGACCCGATGCCGGGGCAGGTGCTCGTCGTCGACGGCATCTCGAAGGCATTCGGCGGCAACCAGGCACTCGACGACGCGTCGCTGCGAGCGGAACCGGGCAGCATCACCGCGCTGATCGGACCGAACGGCTCGGGAAAGACCACGATGCTGAACATGATCTGCGGGTTCTACCGCCCCGACAGCGGTCGAATCCTGATCGGTGACACCGAGGTCCAGGGCAGGGCGCCGGAACGGGTCGCCGGATGCGGCGTGGCACGCACATTCCAGACACCCGACATCCCCGACGGCGTCACCGTCCTCGAGGCCGTGGCCTCCGGTCGGTACAGCACCGACCGGGTATCGATGTTCTCGACCGTGCTGCGGCTTCCCCGTCATCACAGGGTCCGCGCCGCCGACATCGCCGAGGCGGAACGCGCACTCGACGTCGTGGGACTGTCGCATCTGCGCGACGAGACCGCGACCGCACTCCCCCTGGGAATGCGGAGGCTGCTCGAGGTCGCCAGGTCGGTGG
>NZ_JBHVEY010000003.1:517613-581207 GCF_042802055.1 Rhodococcus sp. NPDC057529 | reverse complement strand
GAACCCAACCCCGGTCCCGTCCTCGCCAACTTCGGCGTCGACAACCTCCGGTTCCTCACCCCCGTCAAGGCCGACGACAGCCTCACCGTCACCCTCACCGCGAAGCTCATCACCCCGCGCAGCAGCGCCGACTACGGTGAAGTCCGCTGGGATGCAGTCGTCGTCAACCAGGACGGCGACCCCGTCGCAACGTACGACGTTCTCACCCTCGTCGCCAAAGGAGAAGATGCATGAGTTTCAAGGTCGCCGTCTGTTACGGCCAGCCCGATGACCCCGACGCGTTCGACGCCTACTACCGCGACACCCACATGCCGCTGGCACGCAAGGTCCCCGGCCTGTCCGACTTCACGTGGGGCAAATGCAGCGCCCTCGACGGTGGGACACCGCCGTACTACGCCGTCGCGAGCCTCATCTTCCCCGACGCCGAGACCATGAAGTCCGGGTTGCAGTCCGAGGAGATGAAGCAGGCGGGCAAGGACGTCCGCAACTTCGCCACCGGCGGCGTCACCATGTACGTCCAAGAAGAAGAATCCGTCTACAACCAGTAGGAGAACCATGACTGTCGACGCGTCCGCGGAATGCCGTATCGCGCGGGAGATGTTCGAGGCAGACAACGCGTCCCGCGCGCTCGGCATCCAGATCCTCGAGCTCAGCCCCGGTCACGCGGTCGCGTCGATGGTCGTGGGTGAGACCATGGTCAACGGCCACGGCATCACCCACGGCGGTTTCGTGTTCACCCTCGCCGACACCGCATTCGCGATGGCGTGCAACGGGTACGACACCGCCGCGGTCGCCGCCCGCGCCGACATCCGGTTCCTCGCGTCCACCCGCCTCGGCGACACCCTCGTCGCCGAGGCCGTGGAGCGGGCCCGCTACGGGCGCAACGGCCTCTACGACGTCACCGTCCGCCGCGGCGACGACGTCATCGCCGAGTTCCGTGGCGACAGCCGATGCCTCCGGCCCGTGAGTACTTATTAACCGCCCGACGTTAATAAGTACTCACGGGTGCGAAGCGCCTATGGGCGCAGCATGCTTCCCGCGCTCGGTCGCTGCTGCCGCGTCGCGCGCCGCGCGTTCGGCGGCGGCGGCCTCGATGGCCATCGCGTGATCGACTGCGTGCGGGGCGATGCCCAGGTTGTCCAACGTCTCCCACAGACTCGACAGGGCGGCCTTCGGGTCGAGGTAGTACTCCGATTCGCGGACGCGCCAGAACGTCCAGCCGCACCGCTTGAGTTCCTGCTCGCGTTCGAGGTCCGCAATCCGCTGTTCCGGGGTGGTCGAGAACGCGTCGCCGTCGCATTCGACGGCGAGCCTCATGGTGCCGCCGGTGACGACGAGGTCGATGCGCCGATTGTTCACCTCGACTTGGGAATTGACGTGGTAGCCGCGTTCGGCGATGTCGTTGAACACCCGCTGTTCGAGGAGATTGTCGAACGGGGGGATCCGCACGTCGCGGTCGACGTTATGCGGCATCGGGTCGGCCGGCGCCGGCGACGTCGACATCATGTAGCTGAGCAGGGAGTTGCGCAGGTCGGCCCGCTTCAGTTCGTCGACGGTCACGGAGTGGAACAGCCACAGCTGATCCTGCGCCCGTGACGCCGCCACGTTGAACCGCCGCTTGTACTGGTTCGCGGTCAGCGGCGCGAAGTTCTGTTCCGGTCCCACGACCATCGACAGGAAGACGACGCTCCGTTCGTCGCCCTGGAAGTCGGGCGGTGTCCCGACGCGCAGTCGCCGCTGCTCCCACTGTTCGATGCCGATGCGTTTGACGAGTTCGGTGCGGATGGCGTCGACCTGGGACTGCCCCTGCAGCACGACGATTCCGAACGTCTTGCCGTCGTAGCGGGGGTCGACGAGGCATTCGATGAGCTGATCGACGAGGGCGGCGGCCTCGACGTGGTTGGTCAGGGTCGCGTCCTTGCCCGACACGAAGGCCTCGGATACGTACGTATGTTTCAGCGGCGGAAGCCGGTCCGCGCCGAACTGCCGCACCGGGACCAGCGGCAGTTCGCCGTAGAACTGGGTGCTCGACCAGTTGATGATCTCGGGCATCGAGCGGAAGTGCTCCCGGAGCCGGACCACCTGCCCGAAGCTGGTGCGCAGGATCGAGAACAAACTCGACCGCGGCGTGAGCGTCGCCTGGACGTACTCGGGGAGGTCGGGCAGGTACGCGTCCAGGCGGGTGAACACGTCGTCGAGGGTGCCGCTGGTGGGGATGTCGGCGGGGGCGCACTGCTTGTCGTCGCCGACGACGATGACCCGCGGCGCCAGCCACAGCAGGAACAGGTTGGTGATGTCGGCCTGGCTCGCCTCGTCGACGATGACGACGTCGAAGCTGCCCGGCACGGGCGGGATGGACGCGAGGACCTGCTGCAGCGGCATCACCCATGCCGGCACCGCGCCCTGCGCCTCCCCCATCGCGGATCGTGCTGCGCTGCGGTACTTCTCGGCATACTTTCCGGCGCCTGCACCGATGCTCGAGATGTGCTCGCGGTACGTCTGCAGTGCTCGCACCTGGTCGGCCGTCAGGTGTTCGAGGCAGTCGCGCCAGGCGGTGGCCGCCGCGAGCCGCGCGGTCAGATGCGCGAGATCCGCGTCGACGGCGTTGAGTTCGGCTTCGAGTTCCTGCTCACGACCGGCCCGGTGCTGCTCGGTGACCCATTGGCGGGCGCGTCGCCATGCCCAGGCCTCGGACATCTGCCAGCTCATCTCGTCCCACTCGGTGAGCGCCGCCGTCCTGCGCACCAGGTCGTACAGTGCCGGCGCGACGGGTGACAGCCGGTCGGACAACTCGTCGAACAGCCGCTGATCCTGCTGTTCGACGCGGGCGATCGCGTACCGGGTGAGTGCCTCTGAGAGGGCGGCGTTGTCGGCCTGGTCGAGCGCCGCCACCAGGGCGGCGCCTTCGGGTGAGGGTCCCGCGTCGACCTCGGTGGAGACGGCCGAGACGATGGTGTCGAGTTCCGCACGCGCACTGTCCACGTCGGCGCGGGTGGTGATGGCCTCTGCGGCCCCGGCCACCGCGGTGGCGTCCGCGAGGTTACGGATCCGCGGCGCGTTCGGGGACAGCGCGAACAGTTCACGGGCCAGCGCGTCGCGGGCGACGAGGAGGGCGCGCACGCGGGCCACCCGGCCGACGATCATGTTGAGGCTGTCGACCTGAACGGCACGAGACCCGTTCATGTCCACCGGAATCCGCAGATCGGCCAGCAAAGTCGCGGCGGTCTGCGCGGCGTCGTGGGCGCGCAGGTGCTCGGTCACGAGCCGCACGGTGGCGGCGGTCGTGGCGGGTACGCCGTCGACGGTGGCGTCGAGGCCGAGCTCTTCGACGGCCTTCTGTTCCTCGCTGCGACGGAACCGGGTCTTCCATTCGACGGTGCCGGATTCCATCGCGACGGCGAGCGCACCCACCGCCTGCAGGGCGGGCCGGGTCATGACGGCGCACTGGACGTCCTGCGCACCGATGTACCGGTCGGCGGCGGCGGCCGCCTCGACGATCGCGGGCAGCGCGTCCAGGCGCCCCCACAGGTGGGTGGCCCGGCCGGACAGCACGGTGTCGGCGAGGCTCTGGAACTGACCGTCCAGGTCGAGGACGTCGTGCGCGCGGGCCTGCAGTTCCTTGCAGTGCCTGCGGATGGAGTACGCGGTCTCCGGATCGACGCCGCCGAGGACTTCGAGCAGATGCGCCGACTGCGGGGTGTCGATGGGGATGCTGGTCGACGCGCGCGAGCAGAGCCGTTCGAGTTCGGCCCGGTTCGGCAGCAGGGAGTCCAGCGCGGGAAGCGTCTGGCGTGCCCGCTGCGCGCGCTCGGGGGACGCCGTCACGCACAGCCGGCGCAGGGTCTCGACCTCGGTGCCGGTGAGGGGCGGTTGCTCGCTGAGCAGCGGTCCGGGAAGCCACTCGAACGCGTCCTGCAGGCCCATGACCTTGCGGACGATGGTGGCGGCGGTGCCCTCGTAGCCGTCGGCGACCGCGTCGTGCTGGTACGTCTCGGACTCGCGCAGCGCCTTCACCTGCTCGAGCACGACGGCCCGCTTCTGCACGGCCTCGTCCCGCTGGGCGCGGAGGTCGGCGATCTTCTGGCCCTCGCTGTGCGGGTTGAACGACGACTTCCGTTCGGCGATGGTCGCCACACTCCGGGTGAGCTCGTCCGAGCCGCCGCGGGACAGGTCCGTGATCGAGACGCAGAGTTCCTGCATCTCGGGCGGGAGCTTGTCCCTCAGGACGCGGAGCGCCTGCGCCTTCTCGCTCGTGACGAGCACCCGCTGGCCGCGCGCGAGCAGCGCCGACACCAGGTTGGCGATCGTGTGGGTCTTGCCGGTCCCGGGTGGGCCCTCGACCACCACTCCGCTGTCGCCGCCGAGCCGCTCGATGATCTGTGACTGCTCGGCGTTGGCCGGAAGCGGGAACAACGGGTCTTCGGCGAGCGACTGCGAGGTGGCGGCGCCGGTGCGCTCGAGCCACGACAGCCGGTCCGCCGGTTCGATCGCCTCGACCAACTGGGCGAGCCCGAGCGGGACGGTCGCGCCGTCGCGGTCGAGGTGGGAGATCATCTGCTCGTAGTACTCGACCAGAGCGAACGCGCTGCGCTTGCGCAGCACCAGGGCGGGCGACAGCGTGACGGTGCCGTCCTCGTGGCCGGCGGGCTGCCGCACGTCGTCCCGCACGGCGACGTACGCCGTCAGCGATTTCGGCGCCCACTCCGCGAGCAGTGCGCGGACGCCGTCGCTCAGCGGCGACGCGACGGTGTCCTGCAGTTGCTTCTGCAGCGGCATCGCGTGCGCGCTGTCGTAGACGTCCAGTCCGGTGAACAACTGGGAGTCTTCGAGCCGGGGCTGGGAGCCCGCGATCAGCCGCACCAGCAGGTCGCCGGTGCGCGGATCGCGGTGGATGCTCGCCGACTGGGCGACCAGGTGGGTCTGGACGCCGTCGTCCGGTCCCGCACCCGCCAGGGTCAGCAGACCGGACGCGAGCACGAGTTCGATCGACTCGGGGCGGGCGTTCAGCTCCTGCAGCATCCGCTGCAGCGACTGGTACAGATCGGCGTGCGGGCGACGCTCCCGATCCGCCTTCGCCCACGCCTGCCACCGCGGGACGTAGGCGTCGAACGCCTGCCGGACGTCGTACGCCCGGCGCACGTCGTATTCCTCGTCGGCGTCCTCGGCGTACGCGTCGGACGCGTTCAGCTCGAGGTCGGACCGCGAGCTGTCGGCGCGGGCGGACGCGTCCACCCAGCCGGCCAGGACGGTCGGTAGTTCCGGCGGATCCTCGACGCCGATGAGGGGCACGCGCAGAACGATGTCGCCCTGCGCGGCGTCGGAATCGAGTGGGATGGTCCGGCCGTCCTGGTGCAGCCATTCGACCTGTTCGTGCTGGTCGACGCGGAGAACCGGCTTTGTACGAGCCCGGACGATCTCACGCAGGAACTGCAGCAGGCGCTGGACGCGGCCTGCGAGCTCGGCGTCGTTTTCGGGACTCGACAATGTAAACCTCTGCGAATTCTCGGTGATGACGTGCGCTTGCCCCCGCCGTGCACACTATCGGGTCGAGGGGGTGAAGTTCGAGGCGTCGTCCCCTGTCAGGGGGACTGGACGGTCGCTCGAGGCGCGAAACGGGCCACCATTCGTACCGACCGGTCCCTACTATTCATTCATGACGGTGACGCGCATCACGAAGCTGGCCGCGGTGATCGCGACCGCCGCTCTGACGGCGCTGGGAGGGGGCTTCGTGTCGGCTGCCGCTCCCGCGCCGGGGGCCAGGGTCACGGCCTCGTCCGACGGGTTCGCGCTCGACGGGCAACCCTGGTGGCCGACCGGGTTCAATGCCTACCAATTGGCCACGAATTGGTCGGTCAATTGGGGGTGCGGCGCAATGGTCGACCTCGACTCCTACTTCTCCGCGCTCCCACCTCACTCGCTGACCCGGTTCAACCTCTTCCAGGCGCTGGCGATCAACCGCTTCACCGGACAGCTGGACTTCGGGGCGATGGACGCCGTGTTCGCGGCGGCCGAGGCGCACGACCAGATGCTGATCCCGGTGCTCGCACCTCAGGACGGGGCGTGCGAGGACGGGGTGTTCAAGGGCAGGCAGTGGTACGTGGACGGCTGGACGACGATGACGCCGGGTGCGCCCCGCACGCTGATGAGTTTCCGGGACTGGACACGCACGGCCGTCGACAGGTTCAAGGGTTCGCCGTCGCTCGCGGCGTGGGAACTCGTCGGGGAGCCGGAGACGAGCACGTGCACCGACGTCGACTGCTCGTGGTGGACCCGGTCGTGCGAGCCCGGTGCGGCACAGGTGCTGCGTGACTTCTTCGACGCCGCGGGCGCCGAGGTGCGGGCGCGTGATCCACGCACGCTGATCACGGCGGGTTTCACCGGCGGCGGCCAGTGCGGAACCCAGGGCGACGAGTACCAATTCGTCTCGGCATCAACGTATGTCGACGTCGTGCAGTACCACGATTACGGCGCCGACGGCGTTCCGCTGCCCGGCGATCAGTGGAACGGGCTCGCGCGGCGCCTCGAACAGGCTGCCGCACTCGGCAAACCGCTCCTGGTGGGCGAGATCGGCGAACTCGCCGGATCGTGCGCCGCCATCGAGGACCGGGCGACGCACATCGCCGCGAAGATCCAGGGACAGCGGGACGCGGGAGCGGCCGGGGCGCTGCTGTGGGCGTTCGTCCCGGACCCCCGGCCCGCCGAGTGCACGTACGACATCGGCCCCACCGACCCGCTGTGGGGCGTGGTGGAGCAGTTCGGAAGCTGGGGCTCGGGCACCGCCCCGGCCGACACGTAGACCGTGGATCGTCGAGCCCGAGCAGCGAGGTCAGCGTCCGCCGCGGCGGAGGGTCACGCGGTAGGTGTAATGCTCGGGCAGGAAGTAGCTGACCGCCAATTCGACGGTCCGCCCGTCCGAGTCGGAGTAGAGGCGGTCCACCCGCAGCATCGAGTGGCCCTCGGAGCAGCCGAGTTCGCGGGCCACGTCCGCCGGCGCCGGCGCGACGGTGATCGATTGCGCGGCCTCGGTGATGGGGCTCCGCAGGTGCGGTTCGAGCAGGCCGATGATCGTGTGCGAGCTGACGGCACCCTCGGACATCTCGGGTGCGTCGGCGACGAACCGGGCGATCTCGTCGGGCAGGTAGACGGTGGTCAGCACGAACGGCGTGTCGTCGTGGCGTCGCCGGAACACGACCGTGTTGACGAGGTCGGTGTCGAGGCGGAGCCTGCTCGCCGCCTCGATGTCGACCCGGCGGCGCAGGGGCGTGACCACCTCCATGGTGGTGTCCGTGGACAGGTTCATCAGATCCTCGATCGACCCCAGCTGCCGCAGGTATCGGCCGTCGGACTCGGCGGCGAACGTGCCCCGGCCCGGGACCCGGTAGACGATGCCCTCGGCCACCAGGTCCTGGAATGCGCGACGAACGGTCTGCCGGCTGACGCCGTGCTGGTCCGCGAGCTCGAATTCGGTGGGCAGCTTGATCCCGCCGCTGTACTTGCCTGCAGCAATGTGCTCGCGGAGCTGCCTCGACACCAGCTGGTACGCCGGCTCCGTCTCTCGTTCTCGTTCCCTACCGTTCATCGCGCACCGATCCTACGTGCAGGTTGCCGACTAGATGCCGCCTCGCGACACCAACTGCGAGACGATGACGTTGCGCTGGATCTCGTTGGTGCCTTCGCCGACGATCATCAACGGGGCGTCGCGGAAGTAGCGCTCCACGTCGTACTCGGTGGAATAGCCGTAACCACCGTGGATCCGGACGGCGTTGAGGGCGATGTCCATCGCCACCTCCGACGCGTACAGCTTCGCCATGCCGGCCTCCATGTCGCACCGGTCGCCGCTGTCGTACTGCTCCGCCGCATGCCAGGTCAGCTGCCGGGCCGCGGTCAGCTTGGTCGCCATGTCGGCCAGGTAGTTGCCGATCGACTGGTGCTTCCAGATCGGCTGCCCGAAGCTCTCCCGCTGCTGCGCGTAGGCCAGGGAATCCTCGAGCGCCGCCGTGGCCACACCCAGCGCACGGCACGCCACCTGGATGCGCCCGGTCTCCAGGCCCTTCATCATCTGACCGAACCCCTTGCCCGGGGTGCCGCCGAGGATCGCCGACGCCGGAATCCGGTACCCGTCGAACGACAGCTCACACGTCTCGACACCCTTGTAGCCGAGCTTGGGCAGATCCCGCGACACCGTCAGACCGGGGCCGTGCTCGACCAGGACGATGGAGATGCCCCGGTGCTTGGGGGTCGCCTGCGGATCGGTCTTGCACAGCAACGCGATCAGCCCCGACCGACGGGCGTTGGAGATCCAGGTCTTGGAACCGGAGATCACCAGATCGTCACCGTCCGCCTTGGCGGTGGTGGACATGGCCTGCAGATCCGAACCACCACCGGGCTCGGTCAGCGCCATCGTGGCCCGGATCTCGCCGGTCGCCATCTTCGGCAGGTACTGCTGCTTCTGCTCCTCCGTGCCGTACAGCGACAGCAGTTTCGCGACGACGGTGTGCCCGCCCATCGCACCGGCGAGGCTCATCCATCCGCGGGCCAGTTCCTGCGTCACCTGCGCGTAGCAGGGCATCGACACCGGTGATCCGCCGTACTCCTCCGGGACCGCCAGACCGTAGATCCCGATCTGCTTCATCTGCTCGATCCACTTCTCGGGGTACTCGTTGGCGTGTTCCACCGCCTGCACCGTCGGCTTCACGTCGCGATCGATGAACGCGCGCACCGTCTCGACCAGGTACGCCTCTTCCTCGTTCAGCTTGGCCATGAATCCACCTCACACTTTCCACAACATTTGTACGGCCATAATCCGACAATGTCTGCCTAAAGTCAACGATCGGTCTTGACATGACCGCTGCGTCGCTGCCAGCATCAGCAGCGCAGCCGCATCAGGCTGGCCGTACATATCCAGCCCGACCCGGGCTCCCGGACCCTAGGAATGAAGCATCGTGCAGACCCTCACCCGCAGGCGCGCCGTTCTGGTGGCGCCCGGATCCGACGAGCGCAAGGCCGTCAAGGCGCTCCGGTCGACCGCCGACGAGGTGGTCCTCGACCTCGAAGACGCCGTCGCCTCCGCCAAGAAGGCCGAGGCCCGCGACCTCGTGCGCCGCCTCGTGCTCGAATCGGACGGCTCCCGGGCCGTCGCGGTCCGCATCAACGCGCTGACCACGCCGTGGACGGAGGACGACCTCGCCCTGTGCGCCTCCCTCGGCGCCGCGCTCACGAGCATCGTGGTTCCCAAGGTGGAGACGGCGCAGGATCTGGTCCGCGCCGATCAGGCTCTCGCCGGTACCGACATCGGGCTGCAGGCTCTCGTCGAAACCCCAGTCGGCGTGCAGAACATCGCCGACATCACCCACGCGGTCGCCCGGCTCGAGTCCGTCATCATCGGCTACGCCGATCTCGGGGCGGCGCTCGGCCGGTCCCGCTCCGCCCTCCCCGAGCACTGGCTCCCGATCCAGGACGGCATCCTCGTCGCGGCCCGCGCCGCCGGCATCCAGGCGATCGACGGCCCGTTCCTCGGCATCGCCGACGACGACGCGTTCCGCCACTCGGCCGCGTGGACCAGCGCGCTCGGGTTCGACGGAAAATGGGTCATCCATCCCGCGCAGGTCGAGTCCGCCGCCGCGGCCTTCACCCCCACCGACACCGCGGTCGAGGATGCGCGACGCGTGATCGACGCACTCGCCGCCGCCGAGGCCGCGGGCGCCGGGGCGGCGCAACTCGACGGGCAGATGCTCGACGAGGCCGTCGCTGTCGCGGCACGACGTGTTCTCGCCCAGGTAGGTGCCCGGTGACGATCACGCAGACGTACGTCGGTGGCCCGTACTTCGACGAACTCGAGGTCGGGCAGGTATTCGACACCGCCCCCGCCGTCACCCTCACCGGCGGCCTCGCCGCCGCCCACCAAGCCATCCTCGGCGACCGCCTGCGGCTGCCCCTCGACGCGCACCTGTCCCGGGCCGTCACCGGGTCCGCAGACGCCGTCGCGAACCCCGGCCTCGTCACCGACGTCGCCATCGGACAGTCCACGCTGGCCACTCACCACGTGAAGGCCAACCTGTTCTACCGCGGCCTCCGTTTCCATCACTTCCCGCATCTCGGCGACACGCTCTACACGCGCACCGAAGTGGTGGGACTGCGGGAGAACTCGGCGAAACCGGGACGCAAACCCACCGGTCTGGCGGCTCTGCGGATGACGTCCACCGACCAGGACGGCCGCACCGTCCTCGACTTCTACCGCTGCGCGATGCTCCCGTTGAGCGAGAACCCCGACGAGGACCGCGTCCGCAAGTCCGACGACCTGTCCGCGATCGGGCCGCAGTCGGAGCAGTCGTTCGCCGCCCCCGAGGGCTGGGACCTCGCCCGCTACCGCGACAAGGTTCCGGGACAGCACTTCTCGGCCGACCTCGCCGGATCCGTGCTGCGGAGCAGCGGCGACGTGGTGTCGAGCGCCCCCGAACTGGCGCGCCTCACCCTCAACATCGCGGCCACCCACCACGACGAACGGGTCGGCGCCGACGGACGACTCGTCTACGGCGGGCACACCATCGGCATCGCGCTCGGGCAGGCCACGCGAGCCCTGCCGAACCTCGTCACGGTCCTCGGCTGGAAGTCCTGCGACCACACCGGACCCGTCCACGAAGGCGACACCCTCACCAGCGAACTCGAGATCGAGAGCGCCGAGGAGCTGCCCGGCGGCGGCGGAATACTGCACCTGCGTTCACTGGTGTTCGCGCACAACGCCACAGCGTCCGACGTCCCCGTCCTCGACTGGCGCTTCACCGCCCTCATGGCCTGACCTCCACCAACAAGGAGCATCTCTCGTGACCGCCCACACTCCCCTCGCCGGACTTCGGATCGTCGAGGTCTCCAGTTTCATCGCGTCGCCCCTGTGCGGACTGACCCTGTCCCAGCTGGGGGCCGAGGTCATCCGGATCGACCCCATCGGCGGCGCCGCCGACTACAACCGCTGGCCGATCACGGGCGACGGCGAGAGCATCTACTGGACCGGCCTCAACCGCGGCAAGCGGTCCGTGGCCGTCGACATGCGCAACCCCGAGGGGCAGCGGCTCGTCCAGCAACTGGTCGCGGCCCCCGGCGCGGGCGGCGGAATTCTCGTCACCAACGCGGGAGGTCGTGACTGGCTCTCCCACGACACACTGAGCGCGCTCCGCTCCGACGTCATCACCCTCGAAATCCTCGGTGGCCGTGACGGTTCCCCCGGCGTCGACTACACCGTCAACGCCGGACTCGGCTTCCCCTCCATCACCGGTCCCGCCGATCATGCCGGCGTCGTCAACCACGTTCTCCCCGCCTGGGACGTGGCGTGCGGGCTGTACGCCGCGCTGGCCGTCGCCTCCGCGGCCCGCCACCGCGACGCCACCGGCGAGGGCACCCGCATCTCCCTGCCGCTCGAGGACGTCGCGCTCGCCACCGCCGGCACCCTCGGATACCTCACCGAGGTGCAGATCAACGGCACCGGCAGGCAAGGGACCGGCAACTCCGTCTACGGCACGTACGGAACGGATTTCACCACCAGCGACGGCGCCCGGTTCATGATCGTGGCACTCACCCCACGGCACTTCCGCGACCTCGTAGCCGTCACCGGAACCACCGCCGCCGTGGACGCACTCGCCACCGCACTCGACGCCGACTTCGCGCGCGAAGCCGACCGCTTCACCCACCGCGACGTCCTCACCGCGCTGTTCACCCGCTGGTTCCGCGAACACACCGCGGCCGAAGTGTCCGAAGCACTCTCGAAGACGTCCGTCCTCGCCGAGCGCTACCGCACGTTCGAGGAACTCGTGACATCCGGGGAACTCGAAGACAACCCGATGTTCACCCCGCTCGAGCAGCCGCGGATCGGCACCTACCTCGCCTCCGGCCACCCGGCATCGTTCGACGGACACCACGCCACCGTGGCACCCGCCTCCGCCGTCGGCGACGACACCGGCAGCGTCCTCCGCGACCTTCTCGGCAGCTCCGACTCCGACGTCGCCAAACTCCTCGACAGCGGCATCGTCGGGGGGAGGTGACGCGGTCGTCGGGTCCTTTCAGTCGTCGCAGCAGTCGCAGGTCCGGCCGCCGCCGGCACCGGAGGTGGTGACCGGCGCCGGGCAACAGGTGTCGCCCTGCCACGCGTTGATTCCCTCCTTCACGGCGATCGCGGCGATGACCAGGGCGGCGATCGGGTCGGCCCAGGACCACCCCAGCAGGGAGTTGAGCAGCAGGCCGACCAGCAGGACGGCGGACAGGTAGGTGCACAGCAGGGTCTGTTTGGAATCGGCGACCGCCGAGAGGGAACCGAGTTCGCGTCCCGCGCGCCGCTGTGCCCACGACAGCACCGGCATGATCGCGAGACTGACCGCCGCCAGGGTGATCCCGACGATCGAGTGCTCCGCTTCGCCGATGCCGAAGAGGGATCGGATCGCGTCGACCGTGACATACACGGCCAACGCGAAGAACGAGAACGCGATGATCCGTAGCGTCACCCGCTCCCGCGATTCCGGGTCCTTGCCGGCGAACTGCCAGGCGACGGCCGCCGCGGAGGACACCTCGATGACCGAGTCGAGACCGAACCCGATCAGCGCGGTCGACGACACCCGCGCGCCCTCGCTCAGCGCGATGATGGCCTCGAGCACGTTGTAGCTGATCGTCGCGGCCACGAACCACCGGATCCGCCGCCCCAGCACCTGCCGCCGCCCCGCGGTGAGAGCCGGACGCGTGGAGGGCATTCCGAGTTCCGACGCCATCAGCAGCAGCCGTCCGTCTCGGCGTCCGGGCAGCAGGACGGATCGACGGCCAGCACCAGGCCGATCAGGTCGCCCAGCGCGCGCCCGATCCGCGGATCCGCCAGTTCGTACCGTGTGCGCCGCCCCTCCGGCGCCGCGACGACGAGGCCGCAACCACGCAGGCAGGCCAGGTGATTCGACAGGATCTGGCGCGACACCCCGATCTGTTCGGCCAGCTCGGACGGATACCCGGGCCCCGACCGCAGGCTCAGCAGAATCTGCGTGCGCGTCGTGTCCGACAGCGCGTAGCCGAACCGGGCCAGCGCGTCGCGATGGATCACCATCTCCATGACCCGACGATACAGCGATTTCTGTATTCAGGAAACCCTGAACTCTTGATCCTGTCGTTGCGGCTGCTCGGCGGGCCGCGGTCGGCGCCCCATCGTCATCCGGCCGAGAATCCGGTCACGCAGGACGAACGTGTGGAACAGGACGGCGCACAGGTGCGCGGTGAACGCGGCGAACAGCAGGTACCCGAGCACGGTGTGGGACTGCCGCAACACTGAGTACAGATCCGGATCGCGGGGCGCGATCGCGGGCAGACTCAGCTGCGCGGTGAGCCCGATCGGGAACCCGCCCGCCGACAGCATCGCCCACCCGGTGACCGGTTGCAGCACCAGGAGTCCGTAGAGCAGGTACTCCGACCCGGTCGCGACCATCCGCTCGGCGGGCCGCATCCCGGTGGGCAACGGCGGCGGCCGGTGCACGATCCGGTTGCCGATGCGCACGACCGCGAGGACGAGGATCGCGAACCCCAGCGGTTGATGCACCGTCCGCAACAGGTGGTAGGCGTCCAATGACGCCACCATCGCGACGCCGAGAAAGAGTTGGGCGATCACCAGGATCGCCATCGCCCAGTGCAGCAACCGGGACGTGAACGCGTACCGGGTCGGCCGGCCCGTCGTGCTACCGCTCATCGGGAACCTCCGAAACGTCGACTCGACTCGGCGATTTCGGCTCGCCGGACCGTCGGTTGAACGATTCCGCGTAGACCGCGGACCGCGCACTGAGCAGTGGATCGTCGGACGGCTCGATACCGTTCGGCAGCACGAGCGGATCGAAGTTGACGTCCCGCGCGTTGCCCGGCGCTTCGGTGTCGATCGCGTCGACGGTCAGCGTGCCGACGTCGAGGGACTTCCGATCGGCAGGCCACGGTCTGGTGGCATCGTCCGTCGGGTCCCCCGCCTCTCCGAGTGTGAGGATCATCCGCCAGCGCAGGGGTCCCCGCGTGACCTCCCGGACGAGGGCGTCGAACAGGTAGTCGCGCCCGGACCCTTCCTCGGCGCCGGGATGCCGGACGGGTTGCTCCGGCACCAGCTTCCAGCGCACCGGAACCGTGGCCCCCGATCGGTCGGTGCACCGGAACGCATTGAGTCCGTGAAACGTGCTGTCCCCGAATCCGGAGGTGCGAGGCTGTCGCCGGATGATGTCCATCGCCGCCGCCGTCTCGGGATGGCGTGCCAGGAACGACGCCATCGCGGCCGGATCGGGCTTGCCGGTGTCCGGGACCTTCTTCGAGGCGAGCAGCCGATCACGGAAACCGTCCGGCGTGCGGTCGGGGAACACCGGACTGTCGATCATCGCGGTCCGCCACTGCTCTCCCCCGGGCAACCGGAACACCAATCCCAGACCGCGCACGGTGTCGGCGGCATCGACGGCGGTAGGCAGCCCGCCCGACAACGAGAACCGTCCGGTGACGGGGTAGCGGCCGCCTGCCCGGAAGACGCTCGCCGTGGACACCGCGGACCCGGCACCGGTCGCCGTGAACCAGCCCGCGGCACTCACCCCCTTCGCGTGGTTGCGCCGGAACCCCTCGTGCCGGCCGAAGACCTGCTCGAACCGATCGACGAACCGCGACGGCGTGACGGCGTGCGGGGTGCGCCGGCCGCCGGCGAACAGGAACCCGCCGACGTCCACGGCGGCGATCGCACCGACCGCCGCCAGACCGATCAGGGCGCTGCGCCGGGTGACGGCAGTGCCCGAACGACCACCGGCCGAGGGTTCGTGCCCGTCACCCCTGCGCGGCATCGACCGTCACCACGTGCCACGTGCCCTTGACCCCGTCGCCGCTCGTCAGCCCCGGGGCGGAGTCCTTCGCGAACCGGTAGAGGGGATGACCGTCATAGGTGGCCTGCTCGACGCCGTCCGGGCGCGTCGTGGTGCCCACCGTGCCCGGCAGGACGGCATCCGGGTGCGGCAACGGCGTGCCGGGTGTCGGCGGCCAGATCTCCGCGCACGGGCCCACGCACCGCACCAGGTCGGCGGTGTCCTCGTCGAAGCGGTAGAGCGTGAAGCCGTCGCCGTCGGTCAGCACGGTGCCGAGCGCGGTCTCCCGCGTGCCGAGCGTCGGCGCTGCATCCGATACGCCGGTCGTCGACGCAGTGTCCGGGACAGCGCTCGCCGGCGCATCCGCCGGGGTCTCGGTCGCCTGGCTGCAGCCCGACAGCAGGGCAACCGCGGCGCCCGCGCAGGCCACCGCGACAATCGTGCGCTTCGCGATCATCAGATCTCCGTTCTCTCTCTGATGCCGCCCGCCGATCGCGGACGACGCCGGGGAGTACGGACCGCCGCCCGGCCGCGTTCACGGCTGCCGCGAACTTTCACGAAGACGCTGGTGTGAGAATCGAGGTGAACGCCGCGGCACCCACGTCCGTACACCCTGGCGGACGTCGGACGGGCCGACGACATTTCCGGTGTTGCAGGAGGTGAGGTCGTGCGGCTACGCATGTCGCGCAAGCGGGCGGAGGAGTCGGTCGGGAATTTGGCCGACGATGCGGTGCTGCGGACCGTCTACGACGATCACGCCGGCGAACTGTTCGCCCTCGCCTACCGCTCACTCGGAGACCGGGGACGCGCGGAGGAAGTGGTCCAGGAGACGTTTCTTCGCGCCTGGCGCGGCGCGGACCGGTACGACCCGCAGCGTTCCACCGTCCGGACATGGCTGTACGCCATCTGCCGCAACGTGGTGATCGACGCGAGCCGGGCGCGGGCTTCCCGGCCCCGGCTCGCCGACACCGAGCCGCCCGACGTTCCGGTGCCCGAGCGCCCGCTGGAACAATTGCTGGTGGGACTGCAGGTCGAGGAGGCTCTGCGGCGACTGTCCGAACAGCATCGCGTCGTCCTCGTCGAGATTCACTTGCGCGACCGGCCCACCAGCGAGGTCGCGGCGGAACTCGGCATCCCCGTGGGCACCGTGCGCAGTCGGGTGTACTACGGGCTGAAGGCGCTGAAACTCGTACTGGAAGAAATGGGGTGGCAGGGTGACCAGTGATCGCTGCCGACAGATGCACACCATGCTGGGCATGTACGCGCTCGGGCGCCTCGACGACCACGAAGCCGTGGCGGTACGCGCCCACCTGGACGGATGCCCGGACTGCCGGGCCGAGTTGATCGAGCTGACCCCGGTGGCCTCGGTCCTGGGGCAGGCGGACCCCGACCGGCTCCTCGAGCCGCCGCCGGCGCCGTCCCCCGCACTTCCCGGCACGATCCTCGCGACGCTCGACCGCGAACGCAGCCGGCAACGTCACCGCCGGATCGCGGTCGTCGCCGCGGCCGCCGTCACCGCTCTCGGCCTGCTCACCGGCGGATTTTTTCTCCGCACCCTCGTTCCGACCACCCCGCCCGGACAGCCGGTGGCGTTCACCGCGCCCGCCGCGGGCGTGGAGGCGTCCGCTCGGGTGGAGAACCGCGCCTGGGGAACCGGGATCAGCCTCGACGTCACCGGACTCCCCCAGGGCAGCACGTACAACGTCTGGCTGCAACGACCCGACGGAAGCCGCATGAACGCAGGAAGTTTCATCGCCGGCGGCGACCGGAAGATGTCGATGAACCTCGCCGTGGCGCTGCCGATGTCCGACGCCACCATGCTCGGCGTCAGCGCACCCGGCGACGACACCGCCATACTGCAGGCGCCGCTGCACTCGTGACAGCGCGGAGATGGAGCGTCAGAAGCTGGTGAGAGCTGCGATCTTCCGCTTCGCGGACCGTTCGACCAGCAACGGAACGAAATCGCGTACTACCCCGGCGTCGAAGTCCGCATGCACGTCGTGCACGATCTGCTCGATCGTGTGGCGCGGCACGCCGGCGTGCTCCACGGCGAGCCGGTCGACTACCAACTCGACCTGACGTCGCTCTTCGTCAACGGACATGCCTCTCCCCCTCAGAATTTCCGGGGCCACTCCATCTCGCGACCTCCGTGTCACTCGATTTTCACACGACTAAAGTTGAAAGTTGAACTTGCGTGAGTGTGAGATAGGCGACGCCCGCCGGCGCGAGGTGCGCTTCGCGGATCAGCTCGCCGCATTCCAGGCTGCCGCCGCGGCGAGCAGTGCCCGGACGCCGGTCTCGAGGGTCGGGTCGATCACCGGGGCGAACTGCGGCGAGTGGTTGGTCGGCACTCCCTCGGGCAGTGCCAGGGACGCCGTGGCGGTGAGGTCCAGGTGGGCGAACGCCGCGGGGTCGGCCCCGCCGAAATGCCAGAAGACGGAGGGACATCCGGCGGCGGTGGCGAACACCCCGAAGTCCTCGCTGCCGGCGAGTGGACGTGGCATCGGCAGCATCCGGTCCGAACCGAAGGCGTCCGCGAGTGCCGCGACGACCCGCTCGGTGGCAGCCTCGTCGTTGACCGTCAGCGGAAAGTCGTTGAGCGGGCTGAACTCCGGGTCTTTCGGCGCCCCGGATGCGGCGGCCTCGGCATCGACGACGCGGCGGATCGCGGGCAGCACCCGGTCACGCACCTGCGGGTCGAACGTGCGGACGTTGACCTTGAGTTCCGCTTCGTCGGGGATGATGTTCTCCTTGTGGCCGCTGTGGAACGAGCCCACGGTGATCACCGCCGAATCACCGGCGGCCACCTCACGCGACACGACCGCCTGGAGTCTCCCCACCACGGCCGAGCCCATGACGATGGGATCGACGGTGTGCTCCGGCGCCGAACCGTGTCCGCCGCGGCCGAAGAGCCGGATCCGGAAACTGTCGGCGGCAGCCATCAACGTTCCGGGGCGGGTGACGATCGTGCCGGCAGGGAACGGTCCGACGTGCTGGCCCAGGCACACGTCCGGACGGGGGAAACGCTCGACGACACCGTCGTCGACCATCGCCCGGGCGCCCTGCGCGGTCTCCTCGCCGGGCTGGAAGACCACCACGAGGGTGCCGCGCCACAGGGAGCGGTCCGCGGCGTACAGCGCGGCGGCGCCGAGCAGGCAGGTGACGTGCACGTCGTGACCGCACGCGTGCATGACCGGCACCGTCACCCCGTCGGGGTCGATCCCGGTGTCGGTGGAGGCGTAGTCGAGGCCGGTGTCCTCACGGACCGGCAGTCCGTCCATGTCGGCGCGCAGCAGCACCACGGGACCGTCGCCGTTGTGGAGCACACCGACGACGCCGGTCCGGCCGACGCCCTCGGTGACGTCCCAGCCCTGCGCGCGCAGCACCGCCGCGGCGATGCCCGCGGTCCTGCTCTCCTGCATGGACAATTCGGGGTGCGCGTGCAGATCGCGGTAGAGGTCGGTGAGCGCGGGGAGCAATTCGGACACTCCGGCCTGGGCCGGAGTACCGGGAGGCAGAACGACGGTCCGGGAAAATGCGGTCATCGTGGTGTCCTTACGTTGTCGTGGCTGGGTGAGTTCGGGCGTTGTGGCTCGCGGGGCGAAAGGGCTGCACTGAAAGCGTGGGGACGCTGCGGTGTTCCCAGCGCGAACGCGCCCGCGAGAACGGCGCCGACGACGAGGAAGGCGAACGCGGCGGTGTAGGAATAGCGATCGACCAACGCGCCCATCACCATCGGGGTGACGAATCCGGCGGCCTGACCGCCGAAGTTGATCATCCCCGACCCGGTGCCGACCAGACCGGCAGGCAGGGTGCGCATGGGTATCGCGAAGATCGGCATGTAGCACAGCGTGGCGGACGCGGTGGCCAGCGACAGGAGCGCGACGAATTCGGTCAGCGACGTCACCCGGTTCAGGAAGAGGATGCTCACCGCGCAGATCGTCATCGCGGGGACGACGATCACCCGATGCCGGCCGCCGAGACGGTCGATGAGCTTGCCGCCGAGAATGATCGCGACGCCACCGACCAGGGCGGGGATCGCGGACAGCAATCCGGAACCCGTGAGCGAGATGCCGCGCTCGGTCTGGAGATAGGACGGGATCCAGGAATTCAGGCCCCATACGATGATGCCGTATCCGAAGAACATCAGGGTGAAGCGCCACATGACGCCCGAGGCGAGCACGGCCCGCAATCCGCCCGGCTGGTCCGATCTGGTCTCGGTGTCGCCGGACTGCGGCAACGTGGCGGGCAGCCACAGTTGAATCGCCGCCCACACCAGAACTCCCAGACCGGCGACCGCGAAGAACGACATCCGCCAGCCCCACAGGGCGATGATCGGTGCCGCGATGAGTGGGGCGAGCACCGCGCCGAAGGCGTTGGAACTCTGCGCCCACCCGGTCGCGGTCATGCGCTGGCCCGGCGCGGTGCGCTCGGCGACCGCCTTCATGGCCGCCGCGGGGTACACCCCCTGCCCTACCCCGAACAGGAACCGAATCGCCAGCAGCACGGCGAACGCCCAGGCGGTGCCGGTCAGAGCGGTGAACAGGGACCAGATGAGCAGTGACCACGAGACCACTCGCCGGGAGCCGAACCGGTCGGCGAGCAGCCCGCCGGGGATCTGGCACAGCGCGTACGAGAGGAAGAACGCGGAGATGACCATGCCCTGCTGGGTGTGGCCGAGACCGAACTCGGCGCCGATCGAGGGCAGCGCGAGGTTGATCGCGAGGCGATCGATGTAGTCGACGACCCACGCGGCGAACAGAAGAGTCACCGTGATTCGCGCGGCCCGGTCCAATGGGGTCCGATCGGCGTTGGCGCGGTGCGCTTCTGGTGGATGTTTCACAGTTTCTCCCGGGATGACAGGGTCGGCGAATCACCGACAGACCAAGTCGACGCCTCGGCACCTCCGACACGGCCGCCGCGCACTGGGTGAAGACTAGGAACCATGAGGGTCGTGACAACGAAAACGCAGGATTCCGTCACCACACAGTCGGATGCGCCGGAATCCGACAGCCGGCGCGGCGACGACGCATCGTCGACAGGTGGGCGTCCACCGTTCGACGAGCTGGACCTGGCCCTGATCGACGCCCTCCAGACCAGTCCACGTGCCCCCTGGTCGCAGGTCGGCACCGCGCTGGGCATCGGGGCGACCACCGCGGCCCGCCGCTGGCACCGCCTGACGGAACTCGGGCTGTCCTGGGTCACCGCATATCCGGCGCCGTCGGACGACCATTGCGTCGCATACGTAGAAGTCCGCTGCAGTCCCGGCGCGATCGAGCCACTGACCGACCAGCTCGTCTCCGATCCGCGGGTGTTCAGCGTCGAGCAGGTGGCGGGAGACTTCGATCTGTTCCTCAGCGTCGTGACGCGCGGGCCTGCCGCGCTCGCGCACTTCCTGAGTCACACCCTCGGCGCACACGACGGGGCGCTGTCGGTGAACACCCGGGTGTCGCTGCGCGGGTACCGGGAGGGCAGCAGTTGGCGCGTGCGCGCACTGGACAGGGACCAGCGCGCCCAGCTCGGCCCGCGTCCGGCGTGGACGCACCCGGATGCGTCTTCGAGCCCGGACCTCGTCCTGCTCCGGGCACTCGGTGGCGACGGCCGCCGCAGCTACGCCGACCTCGCCGCCGTCACCGGCATCGCCGAGCCGACCGCGCGACGCCGGTTGCAGCGGATGATCCGTCAGGGCGAGATCCTCTTCCGCTGCGACTTCGCCCAGCAGCTCGCGGGCTGGCGGCTGCTCGCCACCTACCGGATGAATGTGCCTGCCGATCGTCTCGACGACGCCGCGCGCGAGCTCTCCGCCCTCCCCGACGTGCGCCTGTGCGCAGCGGTGACCGGAAACTGCAACCTTCTCGTGTCGGTGTGGTCACGCTCGGCGGAGGAGACCGCCCGGCTCGAGGGTCACTTCGGTGAGCGGATTCCCGGCCTGACCATCACAGCACGCACCGTGACCCTGCGCACCGTCAAACGCATGGGTCAGCTGCTCCACCCGGACGGCACCGCCGCCGAGCACATCCCGCTGGAGATGTAGGGACCACGATGGATTCGGCCGCACCGCCGAGGTCACGACCCACTGGCGAGAACCCCGCATAACCGCCGCCAACGCCATCCACCCGTCAGCACATCGCAGTTCGTACGAGGTGGCAGACGGTCAGACCTCCCGATTGTCCCTTCGGGCGTGGATTTCGTCGTCGGCGAGCAGCGCTGCCTCGAGTAGCGAGGCGCCGGATTCTTGATGCTCGGCGATCAGCCTGTTCCACTCCGCCAGGTCTGCGTGGCTCTGTATCACGAAGCTCTTCGCCGCCGGATTCAGCGCTCCGGGCCGGTGAACGATGCCGAACGGCGTCCGGATCGCCGGCCGTGTCTCCGATACGTGGGCGCCCAACCGGTGCGCTGCCGTGGCCATCCGCAAAGGAAGGAATGCGCTGGCCGAACCGTTGAGGACCAGCGTCAGCTGTGCGTGCCGGTCCGGAACCCGGGCGCTGATCCGGGCAACCACCGATTCGCGCCGCAATATCGTTGCGACAATGTCGTTTTCCCGCAGTGCCGAGCTGCTCGTCACCAGTGGGATCGTTTCGAGACGCGCGAGATCGAACGGCGCAGTCTCGCCGTCGGCCGGCGTTCCCGGTGGCCGCACCAGGAGCAACCGCTGAACACCGAGTTGGACGGTTTCGAGATTGTCGGTCGGCACGGGGAAGGTCGTGAATCCCAACTCGCACTGACCGGTGAGCACCTCGTCGCACAGGTCCGCGGCACTCGCGTACTCCGACAGATCGATGCGGATGTCGGGGTGGAGCCGGGTGAAGGTTCCGCTCCACGCCGCCACCGCCTCACTCGACATCTCGGGCATCGTTCCGATGGTGATCGACCCGACGTGGAGTTCACGAGCACCCCGCATGATGTCCTGGGCCGCGAGAAGGTCGTCGAGCACCTTGCGTGCGGGTTCGACAAGCAGCTGCCCGGCCGGGTTGAGGACGAGATTGCGGCCGGTTCGATGGAACAGGGTCAGCTTCAGCTCCCGTTCGAGCTGACGGATGCCTTGCGACAGCGACGCCTGCGCCACATGGAGGTGTCCGGCCGCCCGGTTGACTCCGCCGTGCTCGACGACGGCGAGGAAATACTCGAGTTGGCGGATGTCCATGTCCTCATCATTCCCCCGACGGGCGGCCGGTACGAGTGCCTCCGTCCTCGAGTCAGACTCGGTACGAGTTCGGCAGCGTGCCGTCGGCCGCCACCTGGCGGATCATCGCCTTGGCCAGGTTTCGCTGGTGCACCGGTGACGAGCCCTCGTATATGCGCAGGGCTCGCACGTCACGCCACATCCGCGGGACAGCGTGCGGTCCGACGATTCCCTCGCCGCCGAGCAGTTGGACGCAGCGGTCGGCGACTCGGCTCGCCATCTCGGAGTTGTACAGCTTGGCTGCGGCGATGCGGTGGCGCGGGATCTCGCCGCTGTCGAAGGACCGTGCGCTGTCGACGGTGAGGGCGCGCCCCGCCTCGAGTTCCGCGAAGCTTTCACCCAGCGTGGCCTGCACCGCACCGAGTTCGGCGAGAGGAGCACCGAACTGCCTGCGGCCGTTGACATGGGCCACCGTGTCCTCGAGCATGCGGGTCGTCTGCCCGACACAGGTCGCGGCGACGTGCAGACGTGCATGGTTGATGCCGCGCAATGCCATCGTCAGGCCCCTGCCCTCGACCCCTCCGAGCAGATTCTCCGCGGGAACCTCCACGCCGTCGAAGGAGATCTCCCCCACCGGCGCTTCCGCGTGCCCGTTCATGATGGCCGGCAAGGCCGTCCGCACCCCCGGCGAGGTCGCGTCCACGATGAGCGCCGACACCCCGCCCGCACCGGGATCCGACGTGTCGGTGCGGGCGAAGACGATGAACGCGTCGGCCCACGCCGCGTTGGTGATGTATCGCTTGCTCCCGTTCAACACGTAGACGTCGCCGCGACGCTCGGCCGTGGTCTTCAGGTGCGCCGCGTCCGATCCGGCGTGTTCCTCGGTGAGCGCGAACGCGGTGACCAGTTCGCCCGCCGCCATGGCAGGCAGCATCCGTCGGCGCTGTTCCTCGGTGCCGTGGTCGAGGATTGCCTGCGAGCACAGTCCGATCACCGTCGAGAAGCGTGACCGGTAGACGCAGGACGCGCGCGTGAACTCGAACGTGAGCTGCACCTGCTGCTCCATCGTCCACTCGAGACCGCCGTACGCGCGCGGAATCGAGATGCCGAAGAGTCCGAGCGCGGCCATTCGGTTCAGGAGGCGAGCGGGGACCTCACCGGCCTCGACCATCTCGTTCTCGGCGGGGACGAGTTCGTTCTCGGTGAACTCGGCGATCGTCTTCAGGTAGGTCGGGAAGTCGTAGCCGAGGATGTCCGGGTCGATCATGAGGAAACCCTTTCCGAGGTGAGAGTGGCGCGGGAGGCGGTGACGACGCCACCGTCGATCAGCGCGGTGATGTCGTCTTCCTGAAAATCGAGGTCGCGAAGTACCGAGACGGTGTCCCACCCGACCGCGGGCGCGGACGTGGAGACGGTGCGACGGTGGCCGTCGAGCGTGAAGGCCAGGCCGGGGCTGGTGAACGAAGTCCCGCCGGGATCGGCGACGTCGACGAGGATCTCGGAGGCGAGGACGTCGTCGTCCTCGGCGAGGTCGTCGAACGAACGGATCGCGCCGCACACGATGTGCGCGGACTGCAACAGGGCGACCGCCTCGTCCCGGGTCATACCCCCCAGCGCCTCGTCGAGGGCGGCCAGCATCTCGGACCGGTGCGATACCCGCGCGGGATTGTCGATGAACCGCGAGTCGTCGATCATGTCGGGTCTGCCGACGAGATTGCAGAGCGCGGACCATTTTTCGGCCGTGTACGCGGACAGCACGATCATTCCATCGGTGACCCGGATGACATCGGCCGCAGGTGCTGCGTGCGCCTGGCCGTTTCCCTTGCGCCGGGGCGCACGACCGGTGAGCGTGTACTCCCCCCAGGACGCGGCCTGCATCGACAGCACCGCTTCCATCAGCGAGGTCTCCACGTGCGCGCCCCGACCGGACGACTGCCGCTCGTAGAGCGCCGCGAGAATCCCGGTCGCGAGGGCATTGGCCGCGGTGACGTCCGCGGCGGGAAGGCCGAGACGCTGTGGGTCACCGTCGATCTCGCCGGTGGCGTGCATCAACCCGAACTCCGCTTGGGCCGCGATGTCGAGGCCGGGCCGGTGCCGGGACGGTCCGCGGGATCCGAATCCGGTCACGTTGGCGTAGATCAGGCGCGGATACCGGCTGCGCAATTCGTCGGGTCCGAGGCCGAGTCGGTCGGCGGAGCCGGTCCGGAAGTTCTGCACCAGGACATCGGTCTGCGCCAGCAGCCGATGCAGAATCGTCTTCGCCTCGGGTCGCGCGAGATCGATTCCGATGCTCCGCTTGTCACGGTTGTAGGCGCGGACCATCGCCTCACCGAACGTTCCGATACCGCGGGCCTGATCGCCGCGCAGGCTCTCGACCTTGATCACGTCCGCACCGAGATCCGCGAGGGTCTGGGCCGCGCTGGGACCGGCGATGTACTGGCCGAAGTCGAGGACTCGGATGCCTGAAAGCGGTCCACCCATCACACTCACCGCCCGTCCCTGCCTGCGTACTCGGCCGTCATGCGCTCGAGTTGGGTGCGGGCCTTCTCCGGGTTCAGCATCACGCCACCGACGATGCCGAGGACGCACACCACGCCGCCGACGAACATGAAGCCGGCCGAATATCCGGCGGCCGCGGTGGCCGCGTGTTCGACGATGAGCCCGAGGGCATACGGCGCGACGATCCCCGCGACGCTGTACGCAGCGATGATGCACCCGAAGAACGCCACCCGCTGGTGCGCGGGGAGGAAATCCGATGCCCCGGCGAACGCCACCGAGAAGGCCACGCTGTTGACCGCGAACGCGCAGATCACGAACACCAACTGCACCGGCCCGGGGTCGAGTTGGCTGAAGACGATCATCGACAGGCCGCCGAACAGCAGGAACGCGCCCGTGAGGTAGCCGCGGGCCACCCGCGACGAGCGGCCTGCGCGGAGCAGCCGGCCCGACAGCATGCCCGCGCTCAACAGAACGACGACGGCGACGACGTACGGGATGGTCACCAGCGTTCCCACCGTGCTCGCGGAATATCCGAGCCCTTCGTTCATGTAGGCGGGCAGCCAGGACACCTTCAGCGAAGAAATCAGGTACCCGGCGAACGACAGCAACACCAGTCCCCAGAAGCTTCGCAGCATCAGCAAGCGGTGGAAGGGCACCACGATATCGGCGTTGGGGTCATCGACCTTCGTGCCGCCGCCGGTTTTCGGCTCGGGCTTGCGGAACGGCAACCGGTCCGAGAACCAGAGCCAGCCGATCAGCCACACCACACCGGTCACCACGAGGACTGCGAAGGCGGCGTGCCACGACCACGTCAGGATCACCCACGTCAACGTGGGCGCGGCGATCAGCGGGCCGACCGAGGAACCGGCATTGACGACGGCGCCGGCCGTCGCGCGCTTGTCCGGGGCGAACCGATCGGCGACAATCGACTGGCACAGTGCATGTGCGGGCCCTTCGAAGAACCCCAACGCAATTCGGCAGGCGATGAGAACCCCGAACGAGGTCGGAATAGTCAGCGGGGCCATACTCACGATCCACGTCACCATCAACAGGGCGGCGCCCCAGGTGTACGAGATCTTCCGCAGAACTGCCGACAACGTCACCGCGCCGATCGCGAAGAGCCAGAAGAAAGCACTGCTGAGCAACCCGTACTGGCCGGCCGAAATACCGAGATCCTCACGAATCGGCTTGCTGGCCAGGCCCACCGCCGCCTTGTCGGCGAAATTCAGGGTGAAGAAGAGGAACAGGAAGAGGACGATGCCCCAGGCGCGCCGATCGGCGGCTCCCTTGGAGCGCTGACCGATGTCGCGTTCGCGGGACTGCGTAGTCACCATGACGACCTCCGGGAATATCTCGGCTGATTGAGGGCACCACCGGTAGTGGCTGGAACCACAGGGTGCATGCCCTCATCAGATCGGTTCGCCCGGTACCGATCAACCAGCAGAACGCGGTCGGACCGTACGGATTTGCCTATACCCTCAGGTCACGGGCGCGCACCTTCACGTGACGGTCCGTCCGGTGCCTGTGATTCCTCGGTGTCGAGGAGTTCCGCCAGGGCCGCGAGAGCAGGTAACGCGGCGCCGATCGCAGTACGGTGGTCCGCATCGAGGCGCTCGAACGCAGAGGAGATGCGCCGCTCGTTCGCCCGCATCCACGCGTCGAGGCGTTCGCGGCCGGCGCCGGTCAGCTCCACTTGCACGGCCCGGCGATCCCGGGGATCGGGTGAGCGGACAACGAGACCGGCCTCGACCATCTGCTGCACGAGGGCACTGACGGTGTTGGTGGCCATTCGGTGTTTCCGCGCCAATTCGACGATCCGCAAACCTGATTCGGAGGAGAGTCGCTGGAGGAACTCGACCTGCGCCATCGGCAACGACTCCCAGGCGAAGTCCTCGCGGACGCTCGACCGCAAGGCCCTCCGCAAGCGCGTGATGACCTCGGTGAGGGCCCATCCCTCCCCGCTCCCGGCCCCTTCGGCGGAGAGCGGAATCGCTCGACTGTCATCCATCCGTTAACCTACTTCTGTTACAGGACTATCAGGTGTCAGAATCATTATTCCACCGACACCGACCCCAACCTGCAGGGAACACTCATGAACAGTGACGTAGACCTTCCCCGACGCCGTCCGGTCGCCGTCTACTCCGTGGGCGAGGAACCGGATGTCCGCTTCTCGCTGGCCAACGAACGAACTGCACTGGCCTGGGTTCGGACTGCCCTGGCACTGGTCGCCGGCGGCATCACCCTCACTACCTTGGCCAGCGTGACCGGTGCCGACCTGGTCGTTCATCTGGTCGCGATCCTCGCGTGCGGCACCGGCGGGATTCTCGCGGCCGTCGCCCTGTGGTCGTGGAGGCGCAACGAGCGCGCCCTGCGACTACAGCAGCCTCTCCCCGCACCGATCCCCCTCGCGTGGCTGGCAGGAGGACTTGTCGCCCTCTCGGTCGGATTGGCGGTGTTCGCCGTCGTCACCACCGTCAACTCGCGATGACACCCGACCCGGGTCTCCAACCACAGCGCACCGCACTGGCGTGGCAGCGCACCGGCCTGTCGGTGCTCGCGACGTCCGCGGCGATCGGGTTCGCGGCGTACCGCCTGGGCGCACCGGTGCTCGCGCTCGGCGCCCTGGTCAACAGCCTCGTCGTCGGCTACCTCGGCATTCGACATTTCCCGAAAGGATCCGCACGGGCGTGCTCGGTCGACGACACCTGGCCCACCCTGCTGCGTACTGCGTCGGTCGTGGCGTTCACAGCCGTCCTGGGGGCCGGGGTCTCCGTCGCCGGAATGCTGCACACGTGACAGTGGCGGTGCCGGTCCCGGTGGTTCCGGCGCCGTGCGGAGCATCGTGCCGGTGCGCGAGTACGCCGAGAGCAGACCAATAAGCGATTGCAGTCGGTTCGGGTGGTTTTCGGACTTTGACGTAGTCATTCCGGCGTCCTTCAATGGCAAGCGCGCTGGATCAGAGGCGCCACCATTCGAGGAGGACTCCATGACCGGTCGTGTTCACGTGACAGTCGAGAACGCCACGGCAACTGTGGTAATCGACAATGCCGACCGGCGTAACGCGGTGTCCTTCACAGTCTTCGAGGAACTGGGCTCGGCAATCAGTGATCTGGCGTGTTCACCGGACGTGCGCGTGGTGATTCTGTCCGGGCAGGGCATCGATTTCAGTGTGGGCGCCGACCTCGCCGCCCCCGCCGGCTCCCGCACCTTGCGCGGCGACTCGACCGTGACCGACACCGCCCGACTGCGGCAGGTCTGTGCCACCCTTCACCGGTTCCATCACCTACCGCAGGTCACCATCGCTGCGATCGACGGAGCCTGCGCCGGAGCAGGATTGTCACTCGCGGCCGCCGCGGACTTCCGAATTGCCTCCGAGCGAGCAGTTTTCAATACGGCCTTCCTGAATGCAGGGCTGTCCGGCGACCTCGGAGGCGTCTGGCTGATCACCCGGATGCTCGGTGGCGCCCGAGCCCGTGAATTGTTCTTGACTCCGGGCAAACTCACCGCGCAGGCGGCACTGGATCTCGGTTTGGTCACCGCGGTGACCGGCGCCGGGGCGCTCCACGACGAAGCCCGGTCCCTGGCACAGCGGCTCGCGGCGTCGGCGCCTCTCGCCCTGCGTGCGATGAAGCAGAACCTACTGCAGACCTCCACCACATCGCTGAGCGACTATCTGCTCGCCGAGACGGACCGGATGGTGCAGTGCTTCCATTCCGATGATGCCCGCGAGGCCGCCGACGCGTTCGTGAACAAGCGCCGGCCCGCGTTTACCGGCCACTGACGCGGCGCCCCCTCTCTTCCCCCTTCGCCGTTCGAAGCCCGTCCCATGTCTGAAACCATCACGCAGGCAGCTGCCGTCGCTGCTGCGCCGTCGATCTGATCAATGTCGAGAGCGGTGCCTGTGAACGGGCGAGCACACGGAGGCGTACCACTTTGAGGCCCATCGCTTCCTGATTGAGTTGCAGAACCAGCGAGAACGAGACGCCGATCCCCTCGGCCCCGGTGACCGGAAGCAGGAGCGTGGAAACGAACGTCACGGCGAGGGCGATGCGGGATGTGAATCCGCTGCTCCAGATGGCGGACCAGCGCGTTCGTGCTCCCGCGGCGCTGTTGAGCGCGGTCTGGCTCACCGCGCCTCCGACCGGCATGCCGCGGAACACCGCGGCCGGGACGTTGCCGATAACCTGACCGGTGAAGTTCCGGTTGGGTTCGGATCGTGAGCTGTCGGGATTCGGAACAGCCTCCGCGACTCCCGCACCCTGGACCAGAACGATGACGGCGACCAGGAATCCGGTCATGACCGAATGCGACAGAAACGGGTGTACCGGCCCAGCCGCAGCACCCCGGCGAGGATCACGGCCGCCCCGGCGACGAAGGTCAGCAGCACCAGCACCGACGGCGTGGTCATGCCCAGCACCCTCCTGGCGGTGGGGAAACTCCGGTTCGGTCAGCACGAGACATTCCGCCGCCGCCCGCTTCATCCGCATCGGGTGAGGCCACGAACGGTCGGTGACCGCCAGTATCGAAGAAGGCCGGGCATGCAGGTCGCACCATGCCGTCGCACGGCGACGGCTCCGGACAGGAGTGGATCCGTGAAGTTGGTTCCGGATACGCAACGTCGAACGTCGGCTGAGCTCGACGAGCGCTTCAACATGTTCACCGGTGATCGCGCGGCGAAACGGTCCGCGTTCTGGGTGATGTTGACCCTGTCGGCGCTCATCGCGGTGTCCGGCGTCGTCGCGGACTCCACCGCGACGGTCATCGGTGCCATGATCGTCGCGCCGCTCTCGACGCCGATCCTCGGTGTCGGGTTGGGAATCACCACCGGGCGGGCCTCGCTGATCGGGCGAAGTCTCCTCGTCGTGGTGCTCGGCGCGGTGCTCGTCGTCGCCCTCGGGGCCGGGATCGTCCAACTGGTGCCCAACACCACCGACGTGCTCACCAACTCACAGGTGCTCGGGCGTACGTCACCGACATTGATGGATCTGACGGCCGCCCTCGCCACGGGCCTGGTCGGCGCCATCGCGGCGGCACGCCGGGACGTCGGCGACGTACTGCCCGGCGTTGCCATCGCGATTTCCCTGGTCCCCCCGCTGGCGGTGGTCGGGGTCTGCCTCGGCTCCGGGGCACCGGCCCTCGCGGCGGGCGCGGCCGTACTGTTCGCGTCGAACGTCCTGGCGATGATCATCACCGCCAGTGTCGTGTTCGTCGCCGCGGGGTACGCGGCCGAGGTCGAGACGACGGCGGGCAACAATCGAGGCCGCGGTCGGGGTCGGGCCTACACGGTCCTCGCCGCAGCCTTGGTGACCGTGGCCATCCCGATGGTGGTCAACTCACTGGCGTCGCTGTGGGCCGGGCAGATCGCGACAGCGGCGCAGCAATGGCTCGAGGACGTGCCGGGGGCCCAGGTGACCGACGTGTCCTGGCAGGGTCATACCGCGACCGTCGCTGTCCTCGCCCCGGAGGAGCTTCCCCCGATCAGCGCACTCGAGGAGTCCGTCGACGCGCTCGTGCCCTGGCATCCCCGCCTGTCGGTCGTCCACACCGTGGGTTCGCGGATGACCGCTGAATGAGGATCTCGCATATCGGTAGCCGAATGCCGCCAGGACCGCGGACGGCACGGTCCTGTGCGACATCGACGGCCCGTTCGAGGTCGTGCCCGGGTCCGTGGTGCGTGACCAGTCCCGACGAGCCTCCGGTTCCCGAATCACCCCTCACGGGTGATGCGGAGGAAACGACGCCGGGCGAATGCTGGGCGGATGCTCGGCGAATGCTCGGCGTGCGGCTTCAGTGGACGCCGCTGCCGGGCCGAGATGTCGTGCAGACGAAGGAGGGGCGCAACGCGGGTAGCGGTGCTGGGTGGGGACGGGTTCTGCGGATGGCCGAGTGCGCTGCACCTGTCGGCGAGCGGGCACGAGGTGACCATCGTCGACAATTTCGTTCGCCGGCGAGCCGACGACGAACTCGGAGTGCAGTCGCTGACACCCATCCGTTCGCTCTCCGATCGTATCGAGGCGTGGCACGAGGTCACCGGCCGCCGAATCGCTTTCGCGGATTTCGACGTCGCCCACGACTACGACGCGATGATCGAACTCCTCACCGCCGTGCGCCCGGATGCGGTGGTGCATTTCGCCGAACAGCGGTCGGCCCCGTACTCGATGAAGTCGCCTTCCCACAAGCGGCAGACGATCGACAACAATCTCAACGCCACTCACAATCTGCTGACTGCGGTCGTCCAGTCCGGGATCGACATCCACGTCGTCCATTTGGGGACCATGGGGGTGTACGGCTACGAGACGGTCCCCGTGGATCTGCCGGAGGGGTACCTCACGGTCAGTTACCCGGATCGTCACGGGGAGATGCACAGTCGTGACATCTTGTATCCGACGCAGCCGGGCAGTGTGTACCACCTGTCGAAGTCGTTGGATCAGTTGCTGTTCCAGTTCTACGCGCGCAACGACGGTGTGCGCGTGACCGACCTTCATCAGGGAATCGTGTGGGGCACGCAAACCGTTGAGACCGAACGTGATCCGCGCCTGGTCAATCGGTTCGACTACGACGGCGACTACGGCACCGTGCTGAACCGCTTTCTCGTGGAGGCGGCCATCGGATATCCACTGACCGTGCACGGGACCGGCGGCCAGACGCGGGCCTTCATCAACATCCACGACACCGTGCGCTGCATACGGCTGGCGGTGGAGTCGGGCGCCCAGGTCGGCGACCAGGTCCGAGTGATGAATCAGATGACCGAGACGCATCGGGTGTCCGATCTCGCGGAGCTGGTCGCGCGAACGGTCGGCGCCGACGTGGACCGCGTGACCAACCCCCGGCAGGAGGCCGACGAGAACCAGCTCGCGGCACGCAACGACCGGTTGCTCGGGCTGGGTCTGGCCCCGGTCAGACTCGACTCGGGTTTGCTGTCGGCCGAGGTCGACATCGCCCGCACCTACGCCGGGCGGATCGACGTCTCCCGCATTCCGTGCCGGTCGTACTGGAACGAAAGTCGTAGGTCCGCGGCCGAGGAGCAGAGCGCGTGAGTGAGGACGACGCGTCCGGCGACTCCGCCCCGGAGCCGTCGGAACAGTCGGAACAGTCGGGGCCGGACAAGCCGGACTATTTCGCCGGAGAGCGTGGCCGTTCGGTGCCGCGTTCGGCGTGGTGGCTGCTCGGGATCGCGCTGGTGGTCTTGCTGGCGTTCCTCGTTACCAAGCCGTCGTGGTTCACCCAGGACGCGGACGACATGAGCCTGGACGTGCCCGCCGATCGGCATTTCACGAAGACCCTGGCCGGGTCCGGGCACGCCGACGGCGTCTGGCTGACCGACGATTCCCCGTCGACGAGCTATCTGGTGACGCTTCCGGCAGATTCCGCGCGCGAGGAGACCCGCCTGCATCTGACCGGCACCTCGCAGATCGCAGCCGACAGCACCGTCTTCCTCAGCGTGAGCATGGACGGTCAGCAGGTGTACGAGAACGAGTTACCCACCGGAGAGACCGGGATCGATGCCTACGTCGACGTCCCCGACCAGATCGCCGACGACGGGCAGGTCCGTATTCAGATCCGCGCCAACGGCACCAGGCACGATGAGACCTGCACACCCGACCATTCGGCAGGGATGCAGATCCACCTCGACCCGGCCACCGTCGTGGAGGCCGCGCTCGACGAGCCGATCCACACCGTCCGCGACGCCGTGGTCTCCTGGGACCGTCAACTCACCGTGGTCCTCGCCGATCAGGGCGACCCGTGGCGCACCACCGCAGCGCAACTGGGGATGGCGTTGACCAGGGCGGGCCACCAGATCCGATTCGCGGACACCCTCCCCGACTCCGACGTCGACAACGCGATCCTCGTCGGCCCCACCACCACATTGAACGACCAGGTCGGCTGGTCGCCCTCGGAGGACACCGGCGACGGTGTCGCCGTCGGCACCGTCGACGACACCGCCGTCGTGGGCGTCACCTCACCCGAAGGCTCCCTGATCTCCACCTACTTGACCGAGCCGACCGTGACCACCGCCGATTCGGCCGGTCAGGATCCGCGGGCGGTGACCTTCGCGCAGCTCACCGGCGACCAGGTGTCCCTCGAGGCGCTGGGTGCGGACATGTCCGTCGGTCAGATCACCGAGACCCGGCGCTGGCGCATCGGCTACTCGCTCGCCGACCTGCCCGGCGGCCGCCTGCCGCAGGCCGTTCGCGTCGAGATGGCGCTCCCCGCATCGCCGCCCGACCTCACTTGGATCTTGAACGCCGACCTCAACGGGCACCTCGTCGACAGCCGCGCGTTGAACCCGACGGCGGGCGCGGTGACCATCGCTTTACCACCGCAGGACGCACTGCTCGAGAACACCCTGACACTGTCGGTGCAGCGCGACCGCGACCTGGGCGGCTGCGATGTGCGCGTGACGAGCTACCCGATCCAGCTGCAGGCAGGCTCGGCCCTCGAACTCGGGACCGATCCCGGCGCCGGCTTCACGGCCCTGCCACGCGGCTTGGCCCCCGGCTTCGGCATCTACCTTCCGCAATCCCGGAATGTAGACCCGATCACTCAGCTCAACGCCGTCGTGCCGACGCTCACGAAGTTCGTTCCCGCGCAATACAATCCGGAGTTTCGCTGGAATACCCAACCGGCGCCAGGTGCACCGTTCATCCTCGTCGGGCAGAGCCCGGAGGTGAACCCCCTCGTCCGAATCCAGGACGGCCGCATCGTCTCCGGGCCGGAGGCGTCCGTGCTGAACATTCCTGCTTTCGACGACGGGCTACTGGTGGGGACGGTCACGAGCACCAGCGGCGCCCCCGGACTGACGATCCAGTACGTCGGCACCATCGGAACGACGCAACTTCCGGATTTCGGTCGGGAGAACGCGCTGGTGGTGACACCTCAAGGCAGCTTCGCCGTCAACGGTGACGGCACCGTCGCCCCGAGCGCACCGCTGCGCCAGGACCTGCCGAGATGACCGATGTCGCACACCCCGCGCACGAACCCGTGCACGAGCCCGAAGCGATCGCCGGTCACTTCCGGTCGGTGGACAGCGCGCCGGCCGATTACGCCGTCGACCGGCCCGCCAGCGGCACCAACGGGTTCCTCATCACGTTCGTGGGGATCACCATCCTGGCGATGTGCGGGCGGATGTTTCTCGCGCACTCCGACGTGCTGGACGCGCCGAAGGACCTGGTCCTCCTGTCCGAGGGCCGCGGTGACGTCCAGTTCCCGCTCCGGATGTTCCTGGTGATCTTCTTCCTCACCTATGCGCTGCGGGCGTACTCGAACCTGTGGCGCCGCCTCTATCTCGCGCTGTCGCTGCTGGGCAAGTTCCTCGCGTTCTGCGTGGTGGTCGACACCGTGGCGTGGGCGCTCCACAACGCCGGCATCATCTCGATCTCCGTGTTCGGCGTGCAAATGATCTCCGGGCTCCTCGCACTGGCGATATTCCCGCACACCGTCCTTCGGCAAGCGCAGCTTCCCCCGCAGGGTCCGCTTCCCCTCGCCCCCCGCATCCCCCCTGCCGCCTTCTTCGCGCTGGCCGGTTGCCTGGTGCTCGCAAGTGCGGGTGCGGTCATCGCGCTGCACGCCTTCGGCCACGTCGTCGACGTCTTGAAGGACTGGGCGATCCTCGGCGGCCTCGGCGCCGGTGTGTTCCTCATGCAGCAGATCCTGGCCGCCTCCACCGCCGTGCTGGGGGTCCGGGCCCTGAACAAGTCACGCCGCCACCAATTCACCGCGCCCCTCGCCATCCTCGTGCCGGCACACAACGAAGCGCACAGCATCGCCGACACCATCGCCTCCGTCGACACCGGCGCAGAAACCTACCCCGATCGCATCCACCTCTACGTCGTCGACAACGCCTCCACCGACACAACCCACCACGTCGCCGAATCGGCCATCGCCGACTGCACCCACATCACCGGAGAGGTCCTCGAGTGCCCCACCCCGGGTAAGGCCCACGCCCTGAATATGGGGCTCGAACACATCAGGGAGGAATTCGTCGTCCGCATCGATGCCGACACCATGATCGGCCCCGGATGCTTGGATACCGCGATGCGACACTTCGCGAACCCGAATGTCGGCTGCGTCGGCGGAATCCCGATGCCCGCCAGGCACGAGACGTGGATCGACAAGTGCCGTCTCGTCGAGGTCTACATGCGGCACGGCTTCTTCCAAGTTTCCCTGGACGGCTACCAAGGCGTGATGGGCATTCCCGGCATGTTCGCCGTCTATCGCCGCAAACCGGTGCTGCGCGTCGGTGGCATGGTGCAGGGGATGAACGGCGAGGACACCGACATCTGCATGCGACTCGCGGCCGCCGGGTACCACAACGTCGCCGACTACCAGGCCGTGTACTACAGCGAAACACCCGCCTCCTACGCGCATCTGCGCGAGCAACGCACTCGATGGTTCCGCAGCATCTACCACCTCGCCGCCCGCAATCGGGCGATCCTGCTGGACCGGCGCACCATGATCGGCACCTTCGTCCTACCCTTCAACCTGGTCAACGCCGCCCGCCGCGCCATGCTCGCGCCGCTGCTCATCTACGCTGCGATCGCCGGATTCGCGTTCCACTCGACGTTCACCTCCATGCGCTGGCAGCCGATCGTCGCCACACTGCTGGGCATGTCCATGATCATGACCGTGATCGTCTGCCTGATCTGGCAACCCAGTTCGGTCAAGTACATCCCCGCCTACCTCTGCTTCCGCGTGCTACGCAGCTACTTCACCCTCGCCGCGGTACTCACGCTCATCTACCCACCCATGCACCCCCGGCTCCCCGACACCATCCCGATTGCCCGCAGCCGTCGCCGGCAGCCGCGACGTGCCGGGGGTTGATCCGGTGCGACGCCGGACGGCGAGGGAAGACGATTCACTTCGCCGCCCGGCGGGTCTGTGCTTACTTGCCGAACTCGGCTGATCCCACGGTCCAGGCCCGAGCCTGGTCGCTGAGGGTGAAGCCGAGGCCTGGACGGTCGGACAGGTGCATGCGGCCGTCCCGGATTTCGAGGTGTTCGTTGAACAGCGGATCGAGCCAGTCGAAGTGCTCGACCCAGGGCTCGTAGGGGTAGACCGCGGCGAGGTGCAGGTGGATTTCCATCGCGAAGTGCGGCGCGAGCTGCAAGTGCTTCTGCTCGGCGAGGGTGGCCAGCTTCAGGAACTGGGTGATGCCACCGATACGCGGTGCATCGGGCTGGATGATGTCGACCGCACCGGCCTCGATCAGGCGCACGTGCTCGCCGACGCTGGCGAGCATCTCACCGGTGGCGATGGACGTGTCGAGGCTGCGTGCGAGGTGCGCATGGCCTTCGGCGTCGTAGGCGTCGAGGGGTTCCTCGATCCAGATCAGGTTGAACTTGTCGAAGATTCGACCCATCCGCATCGCGGTGGGGCGGTCCCACTGCTGGTTCGCGTCCACCATCAGCGGGACCTCGTCGCCGAGGTGTTCGCGGACCTTCTCCAGGCGGGCGATGTCCTGTTTCCAGTCGGGCTGGCCGACCTTGATCTTGATGCCGCCGATGCCGCTGGCCAGCGAGGCCGACGCGTTCTCGAGAACCTGCTCGATCGGAGTATGGAGGAAACCGCCGGACGTGTTGTAGGTCTGCACCGAATCACGATGGGAGCCGAGCAGTTTGGCGATCGGCAGACCGGCGCGTTTGGCCTTGAGGTCCCACAGTGCGATATCGACGGCGGCGATGGCCTGGGTGGCGACGCCGCTGCGACCGACGGAGGCTCCGGCCCAGACGAGTTTGGTCCAGATCTTGGCGATGTCGTTGGGGTCCTCACCGATCAGGACCGGCGCGATCTCCTTCGCGTGGGCGAACTGGGCGGGGCCACCGGCTCGTTTTGAGTAGCTGAATCCGATGCCCTCGTGGCCCTGCTCGGTGCGGATCTCGGCGAACAGGAACACGACCTCGGTCATCGGCTTCTGCCGGCCCGTGAGCACCTTGGCGTCGCTGATGGGGTTCTTCAACGGAAGGGTGATCGAGGACAGCTTCACCGACTCGATACGGTCGAGCGTGGCCGCACCGGCCGCCAGTGCCTTGATCGCGGCGTCGGGTGCTGCCAGCGCGCTGGTCGGCCGGCTCGCGAGGGAATTGTTGGACATCGGTCATTCTCCTTCAGGGGTGGCGTCGTTGCCGGGGTTGTGAGCGTTCGGTCAGCTCTGCGTCACGGCGCCGTCGATGCGCCGCCAGATGCCGAGTGGATTGCCGGTGCGCAGTTCGTCGGCGAGGAGTTCCTCGGGAACGTTCTGGTAGGCGACCGGGCGCAGGAAACGTTCGATAGCACGGCTGCCGACGGAGGTCGTCGACGGCGCGGTGGTGGCGGGGAACGGCCCGCCGTGCACGATGGCGTGGCCGACCTCGACACCGGTGGGCCACCCGTTGAACAGCACGCGGCCGGCGATGAGTTCGAGCCGGTCGACCAGGACGCGCGCGTGCGCGTGATCGGTCGGGGCGGCCTGAATCGTGGCGGTCAGCTGCCCCTCCAGGCGGTCGATGATCGCCGTCAGTTGTGCCACGTCCGCGACTCGGACGATCACCGAAGCCGGGCCGAAGACCTCGTCCTGGAGCTGATGGTCGTCGAGGAATTGCTCGCCGGTCGTGACGAACAGTTGCGGCACCCCGGAGCACCCGGCCTGAGCGGGAGCGGTGTCGGCAACAGCCACGGTGTCGATGTTCTCGTTCGCCGTCAGTCGGCGGGCGCCGTCGGCGAACGACGTCGCGATGCCGGGATAGAGCATCGGCGCCGGCGTGGCGGCCCGCACAGCGTCGGAAGCCGCCCGGACGAACCGGTCAGCGCCGGGAGCATCGACCAGGAAGACGAGGCCGGGGCTGGTGCAGAGCTGACCGACACCGGTCGTCATCGACGCGATGAAACCTGAGCCGAGTTCTTCGGCCCGGTCGGCGAGGGCACCGGGCAGGACGAAGACCGGGTTGATGCTCGACATCTCGGCGTATACCGGGATGGGCACCGGGCGCGCCGCCGCGGCTGCGGTGAGGGCGATCCCGGCCTGCTGCGACCCGGTGAATCCCACTGCACGGATGCGCGGGTCGGTGACGAGCGCGATGCCGATGGTCTGACCCGGGCCGAACACGAGGGAGAAGGTGCCCTCGGGCAGGTTGTGAGCGCGGACCGCGTTGCGGATCGCCCGCCCGACCAGTTCCGAGGTACCGGGGTGCGCCGAGTGCGCCTTGACGATCACCGGCGCCCCGGCGGCGAGCGCGGAGGCAGTGTCGCCGCCGGCGACCGAGAATGCGAGCGGGAAGTTGCTGGCGGCGAACACGGCGACCGGGCCGAGTGGCACCTTGCGCTGACGCAGGTCCGGCTTCGGCAACGGCGTGCGGTCCGGGTTCGGGGTGTCGAGTCGTGCGCCGGTCCAGCTGCCCTCCCGGACCACCGCCGCGAACAACCGAAGCTGGCCGGTGGTGCGGGCGAGTTCACCCTGAACCCGCGCGGCGGGGATACCGGTTTCGGCATGGACCCGGTCGATCAGCACCGAACCCAGGTCGTCGAGTTCGGCCGCGATCGTGTCGAGGAACGCGGCTCGCTGCTCGAAGCTGGTGTGCCGGTAGCTGCCGAAGGCCTCCCAGGCAAGTTCGGCGGCCCTCGCGACAGCCGCCTCGTCGGCCTCGTGGTAGGTCGGCTCGAGTGCGGCGCCGGTGGCCGGGTCGGTGGCCTGGAACGGGGACCGGGTGCCGGGAATGTCGTCCGCGCCGATGAGAGAGACTCCGGTGAGTTCGATTGTGTGCGAGGCGGTCACGATCAGCTCACCTTCTTGATCAGGTCGGCGAGTTCGGCGAGTTCGACGTCATCGAGGTCGGTGAGCGGGCTGCGGACGGGGCCGGCGGGCCGGCCGATGACCTTCATGCCGGCCTTGATGATGCTGACCGCGTACCCGGCCTTGCGGTTGCGCAGGTTGCAGTACGGGATCACGAACTCGTTGAGGGCGTTGACGACGAACGCGTTGTCTCCGCTGCGGAGGGCGTTGTAGAAGTCGAGTGCGAACTGCGGGACGAAGTTGTAGATCGCCGACGAATACGTCGTCACACCGAGTGCCAGATACGGCAGAGCGAACATCTCCGCGGTCGGCAACCCGCCGACGTAGGTGAGGCGGTCCCCGATGCCCGCGTAGATGCGGGTCATCTGCTCGATGTTGCCGACCCCGTCCTTGAACCCCACCAGGTTCGGGCAGCTGTCGACGAGTTCGGCGACAGCCGTCTCGGTGTAGACGGCATTGGCGCGGGAGTAGATGGTGACACCGAGATCGGTGGCGGCGCAGACCTGTTTGACGTGCGCGACCAAACCGTCCTGGCTGGCCTCGGTGAGATACGGGGGAAGCAGCAGGATTCCGTGCGCGCCTGCGCGTTCGGCGGACCGGGCCATCTCGACCGCGGTCGCGGTGCCGTAGCCGGCGGGGGCGATCACCGGCAGGCCTTCGGGGGCTTCCCGGACCGCGGCGGTGACGACCTGCTCGACCTCGGCCGGGGTGAGGGAGAAGAACTCGCCGGTGCCACCGGCGGCGAACAACCCGGAGGCGTCGAACTGACTGAGCCAGGCGATGTTCTCGCGGTAGGCCGCCTCGTCGAACGACCCGTCTTCGCGTAGGTGCGTGACCGGGAACGACAACAGACCGGAGCCGAGCTTGCGGGCGATCTCCTGGGGCGAGGCGGTGGTCATGGCGTGTGGGTCTCCTCATCGACAATCGTGCGCTTCGTGTGCACTGATCCACAAGGCTAGGAACTAGGTACTATTCAAGTCCAACACTTCTTAAGAATCATTTGATACAGGAAAGGTATCGGATGTTTTCTCTCAATCAGCTGACGCAATTCGTGGCCGTCGCCGAGGAAATGCACTTCGGGCGGGCCGCGAATCGGCTGCGCATGACACAGCCACCGCTGAGCCGGCAGATCCAGCTCCTCGAGAAGGACCTCGATGTCCTGCTCTTCGACCGCTCGAGCCGGGCGGTCAAACTCACTCCGGCAGGCAAGGCGTTCCTGGCCGATGCCCGCAGACTGCTGCAGCAGTCCGAACGTGTCGCGCTGTCGGTGCGCAAGACGTCCCAGGGCCGGACGGGCATTCTCCGGGTCGGATTCACGGGCGGCAGCGTCTACTCGGGCCTCGAGACCGTGCTGACTTCCGCCCAGGCGACCATCGAAGACGTGGAGGTCGAACTGCGGGAGTTGGTGACCATGGATCAGCTCGAGGCGCTGTCGGAGGGCTCGCTGGACCTCGGTCTGGTCCGTCCACCGGTGACGCGGCCCGACCTGGCCTCGCACCCGCTGCTGCGTGAACCGCTCGTCGTCGCCATTCCCGTCGGGCACGAGTTGGCCGGCCTGACCAGGCCGATCGACGTCACCGACCTGCACGGGGTCGAGATAGTGATGTACACGCCCATCGAGTCGCGGTACTTCTTCGAACTGCTGTCGTCGGTGTTCCACGAGGCCTCGGTTGCCCCCGTCGTCGTCCAGTACATGCACCAGTTCCACAGCATGCTCGCCCTGGTCAATCTCGGCTGGGGTCTCGCCCTCGTGCCGGAATCGGCGAGCAAGATGCACTTCGACGGTGTCACATACCGGCCGTTGACCACCCCGCGTCCCGCCCAGGTCGAGTTGGACCTGGTGTGGCGGATCGACAACGAGAATCCGGCCCTGGCGCGCCTGCTCTCGAAGTTGGTTGCCGGGACGCCCGCTGACCAGGCTCCACTAGGCGCCGAGTCCGATACCTAACTTGGATGACTTGATGCGATTTCGGGCTTGGACGCGCATACGTCGGCGTCTGTACATTCGGTTCATTCGCGCATGTGACTCACGACACGGTCCATTCGCCGGCACCATTCTTCACGCCCCTCCGAAGGAGCCCTCAGTCATGACCCTCAGTCGCTCGGTCGACGAGTCGACCATCGCCTCGACCTTGAAGATCGGCAAGGTCCGATACACGATCCTGGCGATGATCTTCGCGGTGACCGTGATCAACTACGCAGACCGCGCGACCATCTCGATTGCCGGCGACTCGATCCAGGACGAATTCGGTATCAGCTCGGTCACCCTCGGATACATCTTCTCCGCCTTCGGGTGGGCGTACCTGATCGGGCAGATTCCGGGCGGCTGGCTTCTCGACCGCTACGGCGCGAAGAAGGTGTACGGCTGGGCGATCGTGACCTGGTCGACCTTCACCGTCCTGCAAGGCTTCCTCGGCAGCTTCAGCATGGGCACGGCGGTGGGTCTGCTGGTCGGCCTCCGCTTCCTTGTCGGGCTCACCGAATCCCCTGCCTTCCCCGGCAATTCCAAGATCGTCTCCGCCTGGTTCCCGGCCAAGGAGCGCGGGACCGCTGCCTCGATCTTCAACTCCGCGCAGTATTTCTCGACCGTCGTCTTCGCCCCGATCATGGGGTGGCTCGTCACCGCGCTGGGCTGGGAGCACGTCTTCACCGTCATCGGTGGCATCGGCATCGCCCTCGGATTGATCTGGACGAAGGTCGTCTACAGCCCCCGCAGGCACCCGCGCCTGAAGAAGCCCGAATTCGAGTACATCGAAGCCGGTGGCGCGCTGGTCGACATGGACCAACCGGGCCAGAAACAGCAGGCCGGATCCGATCAGCTTCGCTACATGAAACTCCTGCTGACGAACCGGATGACGCTCGGCGTGTTCGTCGGTCAGTTCTTCATCACCACCATCACCTGGTTCTTCCTCACCTGGTTCCCGGTCTACCTCGTCCAGGAACGAGGCATGAGCATCCTCGAGGCGGGATTCATCGCCGTCCTCCCCGCGATCTGCGGTTTCGTCGGCGGCATCAGCGGTGGCCTGATCTCGGATGCGCTGCTGCGCCTGGGCTGGTCCCTGACCAGGGCTCGCAAAACCCCCATCATCACCGGTCTGCTACTGGCCACCGCGATCATCGGCTGCAACTTCGTCGAGGCTTCCTGGCTCCTCGTCGTCCTGATGTGCGTGTCCTTCTTCGGCAAGGGCCTCGGCGCGCTCGGCTGGGCCGTCATGGCCGACATCTCGCCGAAGGAAATCTCCGGCCTCGGCGGCGGCGTCTTCAACACCTTCGGATCGGTCGCCAGCATCACCACACCGATCGTCATCGGCTATATCGTCGACAGCTACGGCTCCTTCGAACTCGCCCTCGTCTACGTGGGTGTGTGCGCGCTGCTGACCGTCGTCTCGTACATCGTCGTCGTCGGCCCGATCAAGCGCCTCGACCTCGCCGAGATGCAGGCCCGCGCCGACCGCAAGCGCGCCCTGCGGCGGCACTGACGGCGAGCCCGTTGCATCCCGTCGTGCGAGGCGACGATGATGGGGCGGTGATCATCGAACGCAGCTCGGTCGTCGGCGCGCCGATCGGGCAGGTGTGGGCGAGGGTCGTCGATCCGGAGGGGATCAACGACGAGATGCGTCCGTGGATGACGATGAGCATCCCGCGCGGCCAGGAGTCGATCAGCATCGACTCGGTCGCGGTCGGTGAACCGCTCGGCCGGGCGTGGCTGCGACTGTTCGGGCTGGTCCCGTTCGACTACGACGATCTGACCATCGCGGAGCTGGAACCGGGCCTGCGGTTCCACGAGAAGTCGACGATGCTCAGCATGCGCCGGTGGGAGCACGAACGCACGCTCAGGCCGTTCGACGACGGCAGCACCGGCGTCCACGACCGGATCACGTTCGAACCGAGGCTTCCGCTGGTGCCGCTGACGCCGGTGCTCGCCCGCGTACTGGGCGCGTTCTTCGGGCACCGGCACCGGCGTCTGGCGCGGCACTTCGGCTGACGGCCTCAGTGCGCCGTGTAGCCACCGTCGACGACGAGTTCGGTGCCGGTGGTGAAGCCGGACTCGTCCGAGGCGAGGTAGAGCACCCCGTACGCGATTTCGTCGGGTTCACCCTGCCGCGGGAGGGGGTTACCCGACACGAGTTGGCGGTAGTACTCCTCCGGCCCGAGTGCGCTGCCCTCCGCGGACCGCCGGCTCATCGCCGTTCGCATCGACCCGGGGTGGATCGAGTTGACGCGAATCCCGTCCGGCCCGTACGTGACGGCGTCGGATTTGCTCAGCAGCCGCACCGCGCCCTTCGACGCGTGGTACAGCGGGACGTTGGAGCCTCCGGTCAGCCCGTGGATCGACGAGAAGTTCACGATGCTGCCCTTCTTCCGGCCGATCATGTGGGGCACCACGTGTTTGGTCATCAGCCAGACACCCTTGACGTTGACGTCGAAGATCTGGTCGAACTCGGCGACCGACGCCTCGTGCGACGGTGCAGGCCTGCCGATGATGCCGGCGCAGTTGACGAGAACGTCGGGGACGCCGACGGTTTCGACGATCGCTGCGACGGCGTCGGCGACACTGGTCTCGTCGGTGACGTCGACGGCGAACGGCGTGATCGACTCCGAATCCCACGGTGCGCCCGGGAGTTTCAGGTCGAGCGCGGCAACCCGCGCCCCTTCCTCGGCGAGCATCCGGGCGGTCGCGCCGCCGAGATCACCGTTCGCCCCCGTGACGACGGCGACCTTCCCTGCCACTCGACCTGTCATGACCTGCCTCCCACTGCTGCGACGGCCCACGGGCCGATCATCGGAATCCATTCGGTGATGTCGTAGGACGCGACGTATCCGTGCGTCCGGAACGGGTCGCCCTCGACGACGTCGACGACGTCCTGCCGGTGCGCGGCCTCGTAGACCATGGCGGCGCCGGGATCTTCTCCCGCGGCGAACGGTCCGGACCCGAGGATGAGTCCGTGGTCGGCGGCGGCCTGCAGGTGACTCTTGTGTTCGGGACGATGTGTGTCCCGGCCGGCGGTGTCGCCGGTGTATGCGTAGCGGACGAGGTAGAACGGCACGTCAGACCTCTTCCAGGACGGTCGGTGTGGTGGATTCGCTGCGCAGCGACGCGAGGATCTCGGCGTCCCGGCCGATGGTGTATCCGAAGACGAGGGCGGGCCCGATGTTGGCGCCGTAGCCCGGGTATCCGCCGCCGAAGATGCTGACCGCCGCGGAACCGGCCGCGAAGAGACCGGGGATCGGCTGGTTGTCGTCGTCGAGGACCTGACTGTGCCGATCGACGGCGAGGCCGGAGTAGGCGCCGAGGTCGCCCATCTCGATCTTCGCCGCGTAGTACGGCCCCTTGTCGAGCGGCTCGAGGTTCGGGTTGGGCTGGTGCTCCATGTCGCCCTTGAAGTGGTGGAACCAGTTGGATCCGCGATTGAACTTGGGGTCCTCCCCCTTGGCGGCGCCCGCGTTGAACTCGGACAGGGTCTTCTTCAGCCCGGCGGCGTCGACACCGATCTTTCGAGCGAGTTCCTCGACCGTGTCGGCCTTGTGGAGGAATCCGGTCTTCTTGAAATAGCCCTGCGGGATGGGCCGCGGCTTCGCGTAGCCGATTCCGTACTTGTTCATGGCTTTCGAGTCGGCGATGATGAAGCCGAACGTCTCGTCTTGGCCGGCGTTCTCCTGAATCATCGCCATGCCGAAGTCGTGGTACGAACTCGACTCGTTGGCAAAGCGTTCACCCTTGCGGTTCACGGCGATCAGTCCGGGAAGCCCGAACGCACGCAGGTGCGGGAAGATCCGCTGCTGTCCGCGCAGACCGGTGAACACCGTGACCGGCGCCCAGGCTGCCGGCTCGTGGACGTCGGTGTCGACGTGCCCGCCGAGCGGCGCGGCCAGGCGCACGTTGTCGCCGTCGTGCCCGACGGTAGGCGTGAAGTGGTTGTCGCCGTGCGGATCATGACCCCAGTACTCGGCGCGCAGGGCGGCGTCCGAGGAGTAGCCGCCTGCCGCGATGACGACTCCGAGCCGCGCCTCCACCGTTGCCGCGTGAACTCCCCCGAGCACGGCGCCGGTGACGACCCCGTTCTCCGATTGCAGGATCTTCGTGACGGGTGTCTCGGTCCACATCCGGATGCCGAGCTTCGCGGCGGACGACACCATCCGCACCATCAGCGAATTGCCGTTGGTCCGGTCGAACGACCGTCGGCAGAACACCGTCTCGACCCACGTCTTGAGGAGCTTCTTCGACACGTAGGCAAACGATTTCCACGACTGGTTGGCGTGCAGGAACTGCGCGATGTCGGGTCCGACCTCGGGCATGTACCCGAACACGGTGTACGTGTCGAGGTAGGGACGCAACCGCAGCCGATTCTCGCCGAGCGTGCGCGCGTCGACGACCTTGCCGGAGATCGCGCGCCCCGACGGCTTCGCACCCGGGGCGTCCATCTGGTAATCCGGAGCCATTTCCGGATAGACGAATTCGACGTCGGTGTCGCGTTCGAGCCAGTCGATCGCCTCGGGGACCTCGTCGAGGAAGGTGTCGGCCATCTCGGCCTTGTAGCAGTCTTTGGCGAGTGCCCGGATGTAGGTTTCGATCTCCTGACGGGTGTCGCCCTGCGCGACTCCCTGCTTGTTGCCCGGCACCCACGCCCAGCCGCCCGAGATGGCGGTGGTGCCGCCGAGCCACTTCGACTTCTCGGCGACGATGACGCTGTGGCCTTCGCTCGCGGCCTTGAGCGCGGCGGCCATGCCCGCGGCCCCGGACCCGATGACCAACAGGTCGCATTTGACGGATTTCGAGCTCATATGTGGACCTTCCCTGGAGAGTCGGCACTCGATCGCGGCACGCAAAGACACTGCTGTGCAGCATATTTGAAGGAACACCGTGCGATCGGTGGCGGTGTGTTCGTGTCACCCACTCTGACCGAGTCGAGACTCGGGTCACAGACCGACTCCAATGGATGGAAAGGTTTCTGATCAGTGCCGCGATCCGCGCGTCATCGCCCGCGTGATGCCGCGCGACGCCGTCGTCAGAGCCGCCACCACCGACTGCGGGTTCGCCTGATCGTGCGGGATGACGACGGACAGGGCGGCGATCACCTTGCCACCGTCGCTGTCCCGCACGGGCACAGCGACTCCCGTCGCACCCGGGGTGATGAGACCGGCGGCCACCGCGAAGTGCTGGTGCCGTACCTCGGCGAGGAGGCGTCGCATCTGGTCGGGGTCGGTGACGGTGGCGTCGGTGTACCGTTCGAGCGGTTGCGACAGCAATTCGTCCTGCACGTCGCGGGAGGCGTTCGCCATCAAAACCAGACCGGACGAGCACGCATGCACCGGCAGCCGTCCGGCGATCTTGGTGACGTTGACGACGGACCCGCGGGTGGAGAGCCGTTCGACGAACAGCACCTCGTTGCCGTCGAGGACGCCCAGCTGGGTGTGCTGCTTGATCGCGGCGTTCACATCCTCCATGAACGGCATCGCCGCCTCGCGCAGGCTGAGCGTGTGCGAACCGCGGGACCCCAGCTCCCACATCCGGACCCCGATGCTGATGCGGGTGTCGTTGCGCTCGAGGAGGCGGAACTTGACGAGTTCGCCGACGATGCGGTGCGCCGTCGCGACGGGGAGGTCGGATCGACGCGCAATGTCGGACACCGACAGGGACGGTGTGTCCGCGTCGAAGGAAGACAAGACCCTCACGACGCGGGCAGTGACCGATTCTCCTGTCGGTGTCCGTGACATCGCCCCATTGTCCTCCGGCTACTCCCGCGAGGTCGACGGACGCCCGAGTTCGGCCAGCGGCACCCGGTACGTCTCGCGCGCGGTGAAGGCGGCGACGGACGAGACCAGCATGCACAGTGCCGTGAACACCGCGACCGGCACCCACGCGTTCACCCCGGTGCCCAGCAGTGCCCAGCCGATCGCCGGGGCGAAACCGGCGATGAGGAAACCGATCTGCGTGCCCACGGCGAAACCGGAATAGCGCACGGGCGCCGCGAACATCTCCGTGAAGAAGCTCGGCCACAAGCCGTTCACCATCGAGTAGAACAGCGTCATCGTGAGCAGCGCGGCGCCGAAGATCAGCGGAACGGAGCCGACCGAGATGCCCCAGAAGTATCCGAAGATCGTCACACCGCATCCGAGAGTGCCGGTGATCCAGACGGGGCGGCGTCCGACGCGGTCCGACAGCGTGGCGAGCAGCGGTATCGCGACGATGGAACCTGCGATCGACGCCGACGACGCCCACAGCATCGTGGTGCGGTCGATGCCGACGTCGGGTCCGGTGGCGTAGGCGAGCCCGAAGACGGTGAACACCGTCTGCCCGACGGCGAACAGCGAGCACAGCGCGATCCGCAGGACGTCCCGCCACTGGGTGGTCACCACGGTGACGACGGGCAGTTTCTGCACCTCCGCGTGCTCACGCGACTCCTCGAACACCGGAGTCTCGTCGAGCTTGGTGCGCACGAAGTAGGCCACCACGAGCATCACGGCGCTGCACCAGAACGGGATTCGCCAGCCCCAACTGTCCAGTTGATCCTTCGGCAGCGCGGCCACCGGGATGAAGACGAGGGTCGCGAGAACCATCCCGGCCGCGTAGCCGGTCATCGTGAAACTCGTGAAGAACGCCCGCCGCCCCTCGGGTGAGTGCTCGAGCGTGAGCGTGCTGGCGCCCGCCGCCTCACCGCCCGCGGAGAATCCCTGCGCGAGGCGGCACAGGACCAGCAGGATCGGCGCGGCGATGCCGATCTGCTCGTACGTGGGCAGGAACCCGATCGCGAGACTCGACAGGCCCATGATGAGCAGCGTCAGCAACAGAATCTTCTTACGACCCAGCTTGTCCCCGAAGTGGCCCAGCACGATTCCGCCGACCGGCCGGGCCACGTAGCCGACGCCGAACGTCGCGAGCGCGGCGACCGTGCCGATCGCGTCGTTGCCGGCCGGGAAGAACGTGTGCCCGAAGACGAGGGCGGCGGCGGACCCGTAGATGAAGAAGTCGTAGTACTCGAGCGCGCTGCCGAGGAACGACGCGAGCGCCGCCTTCTTCGGCGTCTTCGCGACCTCGACGGGTGGCGCGTGTGTCGGGCTGTCGTGCGTCACGGCGGATACGTTCATCGACTCTCCTGCGATCGGGCCTGGCGTGGTGTGACTCAACGTGCCAACCGCGGCCGCGCGTGCGCAACGTCACATCCATCCATTGGAAAGGTCGCGCCGTGCTGTCCCGGACGAACGGGACGCCCGTTGCGTCAGATCGAACGAGCGTCCCGTTCGTCCGGGAAAGCTAGGGGTTCGCAGGGGACAACTCCCAGCCCGTGCTCATGTCGCGGGCGAGGTCGGGCATCCGCCGCAGCACGCGCTGGCCCTCGACGAAGTCGCGGAACGGGATGGCGAGCAGAGCGCGCAGCTCGCCCGGACGACCCTCGGCGAGCCGCTGGTAGGACGACGCGATGTCGCTGACGATGTACTCCCAGCGCGGTGCGCGGTCGGCCCAGTTGAAGCCGGGCAGGGGTGTCCGCAGACGGTAGTCCGCGCCGGCGACGTCGCCCGTGATCGACATCGGCGTGACCTGCCCCGGTGCGCGCGCGCCGGGAACCGAGGGTTGCGCCGCGACGGTCGTGGCGTACGTGAGCGCCCGGCCGACACCGTCACGCGCCGCCGCAGTGACGTCCCACTGGTCGGCGATGATCTGATTCTGCTCACGCGACGCCATCCGGAACAGGGCGTCCGCGTATCCCGCCGGGGTGCCGGAGAAGATGCCGTCCCAGGCGATCTCGGCGTTCTCGTCGAGCAGTCCCGCGGCGGCCATCTCCTCGACGGCACCCCTGCAGTCGTTCAGGTACGCCTCGTGCATGGGCACCATGTCGAAGTAGATGTGTTTCTGCATCATCAGCAGGCGTTTCTGGTACCAGTCCAGGTCGCCCGCCGTCATCGCCGGACCGACGGCGGCGAGCGTTCTCGGGTCCGGCGGCAGGAGCGTCATCGCCTCGCCGGACAGACCGCGGATCGTGGACGCGACGGCGTTGCCGAGCGCGTGGACGGCGTCGACTCCGAGCACGGTCCGGCCGAGGTCGAGGTCCCAGAAGCCGGCGGCGAACGAGCCTCCCGCCAGCCCGGCCATACCGGACCAATAGAGCTCGGCGCGTTGGAGTTGATAGCGGCCGTAGTTCTCGTAGACCCGGTCGACCACCGCCGCGTTGGCGATCAGCCCGGCGTTCGGATCCCACCCGGCGAGGTCGATGCCGGACGCCTCGGATCCGCGCGCCAGCCAATATTGTTGCAGCAGGGCGGAATACCTCCTCGGTGCGATGCCGTCGGAGCGGGCGGCGGCCAGCGCGGCACCGAGTGCGGCGGAGTCGGTGGGGAGCCGGGGGTCGAGCCCGCCGATCGACTCCGCCGCCGCGTTCGCGGGCGTGATGTCGAGGAGGCCCGCGTAACCGGCGGCGTGCGCGACGTTCGGCGCCGGACCGGCCAACGCGAGGACCCCGAGCAACGCGACGAGCACCCCGCGGATCGTCGTGTTGCGGACCCCAGTCGATTGGCAGTGCACAGCACCGGGCATGTCAGGTATTTAACAACATATATGTGATGGCGTCAGGGGTTTGCCCGGATCCACCCCCACGTGAGCGCTAAGGAGTGCCCCGGCACACGACGCCACTCACGTGGGTCCGAGCTCACCCAGGACGGCCGAGAGAATGGTGTGCGCGCTGGCGATGACCGTCTCGATCGGCTGAGGGTTCTCCGACAGCACCCACTGCTGGGCGATCATCAGCACCGCCCCGACCAGGCCGGTCGCGAGGGTGCGGAGGTGGAACTCCGGGAACGCGGTGCGGTCGACGGCCGGACCGATGACGACGAGCACGGCGTCCACGAACGACCGGGTGACGCGGCGGTAGGCGGCGTCGACGTCCGGGCCGACACCGAGGACCTCCTGGAACGCGATCCGCGGGATCCGCGGGTCGTCGGCGACGGACCGGAAGAACGCGGTCAGCGCCCCGCGAACCCTGGCGTCCAGATCGGCGCCCCCGTCCCGCGCGCCGCGCAGAACGCTGTCCCGGAGTCGGTCGGTCACGCTCGCGTACGCCGCCAGTAGCAGGGCCTCGCTGTCGTCGAACGACTCGTAGAAGTAGCGCTTGGTGAGCCCGGCGGTCGCGCAGATCTTCTCGACGGTCGCGGACCGGTATCCGCTGGTCCCGAACACTTCGACGGCGGCGTCGACGAGACGCGCGCGGCGCTCTTCCTGACGTTGTCGAGGGCCCGCACCGCGGTAGGTGCGGCCCGTCCCGTCGAGCCTGGGCGAACTCACTCCCCAATATTGACACCGCACAGTTCCAGATACAAACTGACACTGAACGGTGCCAGATCACATGCCAGGAGATCCCATGCCCACGCTCAGGAACAAAGTCGCACTCGTCACCGGCGCCGCGCGTGGCATCGGAGCCGAAACGTCCCGTGCCCTCGCCCGCAAGGGCGTCGCACTGATCCTGATCGACCTGGACGCCGAACCACTGAAAGCCCTCGCCGCCGAACTCGGTGACGACGTCGCGCTCGCCGTGGCCGCCGACGTCTGCGACCTGCCCGCCATGCAGAAGGCCGTCGACTCCGGAGTCGCGAAGTTCGGGGGCATCGACTTCGTCCTCGCGAACGCGGGCATCGCCAGCTTCGGCTCGGTGACGCAGGTCGATCCCGCCACGTTCAAGCGGGTCATCGACATCAACATCCTCGGTGTCTTCCACACCGTCCGCGCCGCACTGCCGTCCGTGATCGAACGCAAAGGTTACATCCTGGTCGTCTCCTCGCTCGCCGCGTTCGCGCCCGTCGCCGGTCTGACCGCCTACAACGCCAGCAAGGCCGGCGTCGAACATTTCGCCAACGCCCTGCGTCTCGAAGTCGCGCACCGCGGCGTCACCGTCGGCTCGGCGCACATGTCGTGGATCGACACCCCGCTCGTCCAGGACGCGAAGACCGATCTCGCCTCGTTCAACCAGTTCCTCGCCACGCTGCCGGGACCGCTCGGCAAGACGACGTCCGTGGACCGCTGCGTCGACGCGTTCGTCGACGGCCTCGCCAAGCGGAAGCGCCGGATCTACGTGCCCCGGTGGGTCGGGGCGTTCGCCTGGCTGAAGGCGGTGGTGACGTCGCGGATCGGGGATCGCACGCTGCTACCGCCCGTCCCCCGGATCCTTCCGCTGATGGACGAAGAGGTCGCGAAGCTCGGTCGCTCCACCAGCGCACGTAATGTCGCTCTCGACGTGTCGCCGTAGACCCGAAATAGCCACCCTTCCCACCCAGCGAGAGAGTGTTCATGTCACACACCGATACCGCCGCCGACACCGCAGACGCGAAAGCGCCCGTCGAACACCTCGACATGCTGATCATCGGGGCAGGACTGTCCGGGATCGGTGCCGCATACCACCTGCAGGACAACTTCCCCGGCCGGTCGTACGCAATCCTGGAGAGCCGTGAGTCGATCGGCGGCACGTGGGACCTGTTCCGCTACCCCGGTATTCGGTCCGATTCCGACATGTACACGCTGGGCTACCGCTTCCGGCCGTGGGAGAACGACAAGTCGATCGCCGACGGCCCCTCGATCCTCGAGTACGTCAAGGACACGGCAGCCCAGCACGGGATCGACCGGAACATCCGGTTCCGGCACAGGGTCGTTCGCTCCGAGTGGTCGACCGCGAACGGCTGTTGGACGATCGACGCCGAGCGCACCGACACCGGTGAGACGCTCCGGTTCACCGCCGATTTCCTGATGTCCTGCAGCGGGTACTACCGCTACGACGAGGGCTACACCCCCGAGTTCCCGGGCATCGACCGGTTCGCCGGGCAAGTCGTACACCCGCAGAAATGGCCCGAGGACCTCGACTACGCGGGTAAGCGGGTGGTCATCATCGGCAGCGGGGCCACCGCGGTCACGCTGGCACCGTCGATGGCCGCCGAGGCCGCGCACGTGACCATGCTGCAGCGCTCGCCCACGTACATCATCTCGATGCCCGCCAAAGACAAGCTGGCCAACAAGTTACGGCGCCACCTGCCCACGCGGCTCGCCTACGCGCTGACACGGCTCAAGAACGCGTCGGTGGCGACGGCGATCTACCAACTGTGCCGGCGGTACCCGGAATTCATGAAGGGCCGCATCCGGCAACTCCAGGAGAAGTGGCTTCCGCAGGGCTACGACATCGACAAGCACTTCACGCCCCGCTACAACCCGTGGGATCAGCGACTGTGCCTCGTGCCCAACGGGGATCTGTTCCGCTCCATCCGCAACGACGAAGTGTCGATCGTGACCGATCACATCGACACGTTCACCGAAACCGGGATCACGCTGAAGTCCGGCGACGAGCTGCGCGCCGACGTCGTCGTCACCGCAACGGGTTTGAACCTGCTCGCGTTCGGCGGCATGACTCTCGCCGTCGACGGCCGCGACATCGACCTCACCGAGACCATGGCGTACAAGGGGATGATGCTCAGCGGGGTGCCCAACTTCGCGTTCGTCATCGGCTACACCAACGCGTCCTGGACGCTCAAGGCCGACCTGGTGTGCGAATACGTCTGCCGGCTGCTCACGCACATGGACGCGAACGGATTCGCGCAATGCTCCCCGGAACGGGACAGCGCAGTCGACGAGGAGCCGTTCCTCGACTTCGCCGCCGGCTACGTGCTGCGGTCGGTGGAGTCGTTCCCGAAGCAGGGGTCGAAAGCGCCGTGGCGGCTCCGGATGAACTACTTCCGCGACCTGGTGACACTGCGGCACGGCAAGATCGTCGACGACGCGATGGTGTTCCGCCCGTGAGTACTTGTTAACCGCCCGCGGTTGACAAGTACTCACGGGTCGTGTCTTCCGACATTCGGAATCGGAGTTGGAAACGGGTGACCTGTCCGCCACGGTAAGTGGGTCGTGAGCCACATCACAGCCCACCTCCGAGGAAGAGCAGGTCCCGAGCATGCAATTCGACCTACGCGAACGCATCGACAGCAGTCCGATGACGCGCTACCAATGGGGCGCCGTCGCCATCTGCGGTCTACTCAACGTGCTCGACGGCTTCGACGTCCTCGTCATGGCGTTCACCGCGCAGTCGGTGTCGCAGGAGTGGGAGCTGTCCGGCTCCGTCGTCGGTCTCCTGCTCAGTGCCGGGCTGTTCGGCATGGCCGCGGGGTCGCTGTTCCTGGCGCCGTGGGCAGACACCATCGGTCGCCGCGCCATGATCCTGCTGTGCCTGGCGCTGGCGTCGTCGGGCATGCTGCTGTCCGCGGTCAGCCAGAACGCGATGCAACTCGGTCTGCTCCGCGCGCTCACCGGGGTCGGAATCGGCGGAATCCTCGCCAGCAGCAACGTCATTGCCAGTGAGTACGCGTCGAACCGCTGGCGCGGGCTGGCCGTGAGCCTCAATTCCACCGGCTACGCCGTCGGCGCCACCCTCGGCGGCGTCATCGCCGTCGTGCTGCAGAACTCGCTCGGCTGGCGCTCGGTGTTCCTGTTCGGTGGCCTGTGTACGGCCGTGATCATCCCCGTCGTCTACGCGCGACTCCCCGAATCGATCGACTTCCTGCTCGTGCGTCGCCCGGCCAATGCCCTCGACCGGATCAACGCGTTCGCGCGGCGGGCCGGTCAGCGGCCCCTCGACGAACTGCCCGCACCGCGCGCCGCCGCCGCTGCGGACGCCGGATTCGCGGTGCGCGTGCTCCTCTCCCCGGAGCGGCGCCGCAGCACGCTCCTGGTGTGGTTCGCGTTCTTCACGGCGATGTTCGGCTTCTACTTCGTCACCAGTTGGACGCCGAAACTGCTGGTCGAGGCGGGCATGTCCGCGAACCAGGGCGTCACCGGCGGCGTGCTCCTCAACCTCGGCGGCATCTTCGGCGCCACCCTGCTCGGCGCTCTGTCGGCGCGGTTCGCCCTGAAGCGGGTGCTCATCGCGTACCTGGCGATCGCGGGGGCGCTCCTCGTCGTCTTCGTTCCCGCCACCGCGTCCATCGTCGTCGCGTTCGGGCTCGGCGCCCTCATCGGCGTCTTCGCCAACGGCTGCATCGCCGGGCTGTACGCGATCACGCCGTCGGTCTACTCCCCGGCCGTCCGCGCCACCGGAGTCGGCTGGGGCATCGGCGTCGGACGCGTCGGCGCCATCGCGTCCCCGATCGTCGCGGGCGCCCTCCTCGACCGCAACTGGTCGCCGACGCAGCTGTACATCCTCGTCGCCGTGTCCTTCCTGCTCGCCGGAATCGCCGTGTCGCGACTGCGATTCGAGAAGACCGGCGGCTCCGCCACCCGTGAGTGGTTAACGAGTGCAGAGACTCGCTAACCACTCACGGGCCCGGAGGGCCTAGGCGTGGACATGCAGCGGTTTGCCGGCCACCGCCAGCAGTGCCTCGCCGAGGGCCTCGCCCTGGGTGGGGTGGGCGTGCACGAACTTCGCCGCCTGGGCGGAGTCGACCCCGAAGTTGTACAGCAGCTGCGCCTCGCCGATCAGTTCGCCGACGCGGTCGCCGACCATGTGCACACCGACCACGACGCCGTCCGGCGTCACCACGAGTTTGACCGCCCCCGACGTCCCGAGGATCTGGCTCTTGCCGTTGCCGGCGAGGTCGTAGACGACCGTCCGGACGTTCTCGCCGAACTTCTCCCGCGCCGCGGTCTCGGTCAACCCGACCGACGCGACCTCGGGGTGGGAGTACGTGACGCGGGGAATGCCGGTCTCGTCGATGACGTCCGGACGGAGTCCGGACATCTCCTCCGCCACGAAGATGCCCTGCTGGAACCCGCGGTGCGCGAGTTGGAGGCCGGGCACGATGTCGCCGACCGCGAAGACATTCGGCACCGTGGTGCGCAGCCGGTCGCTGGTGACCACGAATCCCCGGTCGAGGACGACGCCGGTCTCCTCGTACCCCATCGAGGCGGTATTCGGACCGCGGCCCACCGCGACCAGCACGACGTCGGCGTCGAGCACATCGCCGGAGTCGAGGGTGACGGTCACGGCGTCTTCGTCCTGCGCCACCTCGGTGACCCGCACCCCGGTCTTCGCAGCGATCTTGCGACGACGGAACGCCCGTTCGAGATATTTGGAGACCGTCTCGTCTTCGTTCGGCACCAGTCTGGGCATCGCCTCGACGATCGTCACCGACGCGCCGAACGACGCCCACACACTGGCGAATTCGACTCCGATGACGCCGCCGCCGAGGATGATCGCCTTCTTCGGGACCGTCGGCAGCACGAGCGCCTGCTCGCTGGTGACGACCCTGCCGCCGATGCTGATGCCCGGCAACGTCTTCGGGGACGAGCCCGTCGCCAGTACGACGGCGGCGCCGGTGATCAGCTCGCCGTCGACCTCGACACCGTTGGGTCCGACCAGCCGTCCGCGACCGTTGACGACGGTGATGCCGTGGGAGTCGACGAGGCCCTGCAGGCCCTTGTGCAGGCGGGTCACGACGGTGTTCCGGTAGCTCAGTACCTTCTCGAGGTCGACCCCGCCGAACGTGACGTCGACCCCGAACCGCGAGGCGGTGCGGGCATTGTCGGCGACCTCGGCGGAATGCAGCAGCGCCTTGGTCGGAATGCACCCCTGGTGCAGGCAGGTGCCGCCGAGTTCGTTCTCTTCGATCAGAATGACCGAACGGCCCAGTTCGGCCGAACGGATCGCGGCCGCATAGCCGCCGGAACCGCCGCCGAGGATGACGACATCTGCAGATCGGGACATGGGAACTCCTTGAGGGAACGGAAAGGGAATCGACATCAGAGTGCAGCGGTCGCGGCGACCGCTTCGGCGTGCAGGCGGCCCGCCCGGTAGGACGACCGCACGAGCGGCCCGGACAGAACGCCGAGGAATCCGATCTCGCGGGCGACCCCGTCGAGCATCACGAACTCCTCCGGTTTCGCCCACCGCTCCACCGGATGATGCCGGGCCGAGGGCCGCAGGTACTGGGTGATCGTGACCAATTGGCAGCCGGCGGCATGCAGGTCCCGGAGTGCCTGGATCACCTCGTCCGTGGTCTCCCCCATCCCGAGGATCAGGTTCGACTTGGTGATCAGGCCGTCCTCCCTGGCCCGCGTGATGACGTCGAGGGAACGCTCGTAGGTGAAGGCAGGCCGGATGCGACGGAAGATCCGGGGAACGGTCTCCACATTGTGCGCGAGTACCTCCGGGCGGGTGTCGAACACTTCGCGCAGCTGTGCGGCGTCGGCGTTGAAATCCGGGATCAGCAGTTCGACCCCGGTGCCCGGGCACAGTTCGTGAATCTGCCGGACCGTCTCGGCGTACAGCCAGGCGCCGCCGTCGGGCAGATCGTCGCGCGCCACGCCGGTGACGGTGGCGTACCGGAGGCCCATGGTCTGCACCGATTCCGCGACCCGCCGGGGTTCTCCCCGGTCGAGGGCCGCGGGACGGCCGGTGTCGATCTGGCAGAAGTCGCACCGCCGGGTGCATTGGCTACCGCCGATGAGGAACGTGGCCTCACGGTCCTCCCAGCATTCGAAGATGTTGGGACATCCGGCTTCCTGACACACGGTGTTCAGGCTCTCGCGTTCGACGAGGGCGGCGAGATCACGGTATTCGGGGCCGGTCCGCATCTGCACCTTCATCCACGACGGTTTGCGTTCGACCGGGGTCTGGGCGTTGCGGACTTCGAGGCGGAGCAGGCGGCGGCCCTCAGGGTGCGCAGTCATGTAGGGAACTCCTATGACCGGACGAAACCGGTCGGTTTGCGAATCCCTCGGGCAGCGCGGCACCGGGGAACAGTAAGTGGGAGGGCGAGCACACGACGACAACCGTTGCACTCGAGGCTGTCTGGGCTCTCACCGATCGGCGTGTGCGGTCACGTCCGAGCGAGGATCACTCGAGGATGCCAAACGACGAGGCGTTTTGGCAACATCGTCGCCCGCTCGGCGACCGGGACGGAGCCTGGGGAGACAAACCCGTCACGCCTGTGTACTGTTTGGCCAACCACAACTGAATACGCCGTTGACGCGCAGCGGGAGAACCTCCTTGTCGGAGGCGCCGTAGGAGCAACTTCCTCCCCGGGAATCTCTCAGGCCCCAGTACCGCAGCGTAGAGGCAACTCTGGAGAACAGAATCGGCCGCAGGCCGGTACTTACCGAAGGTGAAGAGCACGCCGCGCATGCGGTGCGCCCAAACTCTCAGGTTTCAGGACAGAGCGGGGAGGTGCCCCCTTGTCGATGTCCGGTGCGGTCCGGACTCAACGAAACCGGAGTCACCTCGTGCCAGTCGAATCCCGCCACGCGCATCGCAGCGCGCCTCTCACCAGCGATTTTCCGTCACGCCACATCGGCCCCGACGCTTCCGCCACCCAGCGCATGCTCGGCGCCCTCGGTTACGACACGCTCGATCAGCTCGTCGATGCCGCGGTGCCTGATCAGATCCGCAGCTCGGAGGCCATGGACCTGCCGGTGGCACGGTCGGAGCAGCAGGTGCTGTCCGACCTGCGCACGCTGTCGGAGCGCAACGAGACCCGCGTCCAGATGATTGGCCTCGGTTACCACGACACCATCACGCCCGCAGTTCTGCGCCGCAACATGCTCGAGTCGCCGGCCTGGTACACCGCGTACACGCCGTATCAGCCGGAGATTTCCCAGGGCAGGCTCGAGGCGCTGCTGACGTTCCAGACGGTCATCGAAGACCTGGCGGCGCTGCCCCTCGCCGGTGCGTCCCTGCTGGACGAGGCCACCGCGGTGATGGAAGCGGTGCTGCTGATGCGGCGCGCGAACAAGGCGAAGTCGGGGACCAACCGGGTCGTCGTCGACGCCGACTGTCTGCCGCAAACCCTCGCGGTGGTGTGCGGCCGGGCCAAGTCGGTGGGCATCGACGTCGAGGTGGCCGAGCTGACCGATGGACTTCCGGACGGTGACCTGTTCGGCGTCGTGTTCCAGGCGCCCGGCGCCAGCGGCCACGTGCGCGACCTGGCCCCGCTCATTGCCGCCGCCCAGGAGCGCGGCGCGCTGACCACGGTCGCGGCCGACCTGCTGTCGCTGACGCTGCTGACGCCGCCCGGCGAGCAGGGCGCCGACATCGCGGTGGGATCCGCCCAGCGTTTCGGTGTGCCGCTGTTCTTCGGCGGGCCGCACGCCGGGTACATGGCCGTGCGCGGCGGACTCGAGCGGATGCTCCCCGGCCGGCTCGTCGGAGTGTCCGTCGACGTCGACGGGAAGACGGCCTACCGGCTGGCGCTGCAGACCCGCGAACAGCACATCCGGCGCGACAAGGCGACTAGCAACATCTGCACCGCGCAGGCGCTCCTCGCGAACGTCGCCGCCATGTACGCCGCCTATCACGGCCCGGAAGGGCTGCGTGCCATCGCGACTCGGGTCCACGGACATGCCACGTCCGTCGCGGGCGGCCTCCGCACGGCGGGACACTCGGTGGTCCACGACAGCTTCTTCGACACCGTGCTGGTGCACGTTCCGGCCGGGGCGCGCGACGTCGTCGACCGCGCCGACCGCGCCGGCATCAACCTGAGGCTGGTCGACGCGGACCACGTCGCGGTCGCCTGCGACGAGTGCACCACCGACGAGATCGTGGACCGCGTCCTCGCCGCGTTCGGCGCGCGAGCCCAGGCGGGAACCGTCTCCGCGCTGCCGCAGTCGCTACTGCGCACGTCGAACTACCTGCAGCACCCCGTGTTCCACGAGCACCGGTCCGAGACGGCGATGCTGCGCTTCCTGCGCGCCCTGTCGGACAAGGACCTCGCGCTCGACCGCACCATGATCCCGCTCGGCTCGTGCACGATGAAGCTCAACTCCGCCGTGGAGATGGAGCCGATCAGCTGGCCCGGGTTCGCGTCCATCCACCCGTACGCCCCGGTCGAACAGACCAGCGGCTACCTGCAGCTCATCCGCGGCCTCGAGCGGTGGCTGGGTGAGATCACCGGATACGACCGGGTGTCGTTGCAGCCCAACGCCGGATCGCAGGGCGAACTGGCCGGGCTGCTGGCCATCAACGGCTACCACGACAGCCGCGGCGACCACGGACGCGACATCTGCCTGATCCCGCAGTCCGCGCACGGCACCAACGCCGCGTCCGCGGTGCTGGCGGGCATGCGGGTGGTCGTGGTCGCGACCGCGGAGAACGGCAACATCGATCTCGATGACCTGCGCGCGAAGATCGCCGCGCACGAGGGCACGATCGCCGCGATCATGCTCACCTACCCGTCCACCCACGGCGTGTACGAGAACGACGTGCGGACGGTGTGCGATCTCGTGCACGAGGCCGGCGGCCAGGTGTACGTCGACGGCGCCAACCTCAACGCGCTCGTCGGCCTGGCCCAGCCAGGGAAGTTCGGCGGCGACGTGTCGCACCTGAACCTGCACAAGACGTTCTGCATCCCGCACGGCGGCGGCGGCCCCGGTGTCGGACCGGTCGCGGTGCGCAAGCATCTGGCGCCGTTCCTGCCCGGCAACCCGCTCGGCGGAGACCAACTCGGCACTCCGGTATCGGCGGCGAACTACGGCTCCGCCGGCATCCTGCCCATCACGTGGGCGTACATCGCGCTGATGGGCCCGGACGGGCTGACGGAGGCCACCAAGTCCGCGGTGCTGGCCGCCAACTACGTCGCGAAGTCGCTCGACGCACACTTCCCCGTCCTGTACACCGGGCCCTCGGGTCTGGTGGCGCACGAATGCATCCTGGACCTGCGACCCGTCACGAAGGCCACCGGCGTGACCGCCGAGGACGTGGCAAAGCGGTTGATCGACTACGGTTTCCACGCCCCCACCCTGTCGTTCCCCGTCAGCGGCACCCTGATGGTGGAGCCCACCGAATCCGAGGACCTGGCCGAACTCGACCGCTTCATCGAGGCGATGACCTCCATCCGCCGCGAAATCGACCTGGTCGGCGAGGGCGTGTGGCCGCTCGAACGCAGCCCGCTGCGTCAGGCCCCGCACACCGCGGATCAGGTCACCGCCGACGACTGGGATCTGCCCTACCCGCGGCACCTGGCCGCCTTCCCCGTCGCGTCGCTGCGGGCCGGCAAGTACTGGCCGCCAGTGCGCCGCATCGACGGCGTGCACGGCGACCGCAACCTCGTGTGCTCGTGCCCCGCGCCCGAGGCCTTCGAGAACACCACCGACATTGATTCCCCGGCCCTCGAGGAGGCCTTCGCATGACCGTCACCACGACACCCGCGTCCCCACTCCTGGACGAGCACGGCGCTCTCGGAGCGCATTTCACCGACTTCGCGGGCTGGCAGATGCCGCTGAAATACGACAGCGAACTCGCCGAACACCACGCCGTCCGCACGTCCGCCGGACTGTTCGACCTCTCGCACATGGGTGAGATCGCCGTCACCGGAACGGAATCCGGCGCACTGCTGGACTACGCGCTGGCCGGCGAGCTGTCGAAGATCGGTGTCGGGCGGGCCAAGTACTCGCTCCTGTGCAACGCGGACGGCGGCGTGATCGACGATCTCGTCGTCTACCGACTCGCCAACGAGCACTTCCTGGTGGTCGCGAACGCTGCGAACGCCCCGGCCGTGTACCGCGAACTGGCGGCGCGCGCCGACGGTTTCTCGGCGAACGTCGACGACCAGTCCGCGGAGACCGCGCTGATCGCCGTGCAGGGACCGGCGGCCCAGGACATCGTGCAGTCCCTCGTCCCCGCCCCGCAGGTGGAGACCGTCGCGGAACTGAAGTACTACGCGGTCACCCGCGCGGTCGTCGCCGGCATCGACGTCCTCCTGGCCCGCACCGGCTACACCGGCGAGGACGGCTTCGAACTGTACGTGCCGAACGCGCAGTCCGTGGCGTTGTGGCGTGCACTGCTGGCCGCCACCACGGAGCGGGACGGCGTCCCCGCGGGTCTCGCGTGCCGCGACACCCTGCGGCTCGAGGCCGGAATGGCGCTGTACGGGCACGAACTGACCCTCGACACGAACCCGTACGAGGCCGGCCTCGGCAAGGTGGTCCGGCTGAACAAGGCGTTCGTCGGCCGCGACGCCCTGCAGACGTTGTCGGAGCAGGCCCCGCAGCGGGTGCTCGTCGGTCTCGCAGGCACCGGACGCCGCGCCGCCCGCGCCGAATACACCGTTCACGACGCGACCGGCGGAGCGGCCGTCGGCACGATCACGTCCGGCGCCCTGTCCCCGACGCTGGGACATCCGATCGCGCTGGCGTTCGTCGACATCGCGTTCCGTGAGCCCGGCACCGAGCTGACCGTCGACATCCGCGGCAAGAAGGAACCGTTCGTGGTCACCGCATCGCCGTTCTACCGCCGTTCCTGAACCCTCCCACTCCCTTCGGCCCCGAAAAAGGTACCGCCATGTCTTCAGCAGCCTTCCCCGACGACCGCAGCTACACCGACGACCACGAATGGGTCCTGATCGAACCGGGCGCCGAGCTGCCCGACGAGCCCGTCCGCGTCGGCATCACGTCCGTCGCCGTCAACTCGCTCGGCGAACTCGTCTTCGTCGATCTGCCCGAGGTCGGGACGACCATCGTCGCCGGCGAATCGTGCGGCGAGGTCGAGTCCACCAAGACCGTCTCCGAGCTGTACCCGCCGGTGAGCGGCCGGGTGACCCTGATCAACACTGCCGCCGTCGACGACCCCGGCCTGGTCACCTCCGACCCGTACGGGGAGGGCTGGCTGTTCGCCGTCCAGCCGTCCGCGGCCGGCGAGCTCCTCACCGCCGCCGAGTACGCCGAGAAGAACGGAGCGAACGCATGAGCGTCCTCAGCCGTGACCTTGCGGACTTCGACCCGGCCGTCGCCGCGCTGATCGGTAAGGAACTCGACCGTCAGCGCACCGGCCTGGAGATGATCGCGTCGGAGAACCACGCGCCGCTCGCGGTCATGCAGGCGCAGGGCTCGGTGCTGACCAACAAGTACGCGGAAGGCTACCCGGGGCGCCGCTACTACGGCGGCTGCGAGCACGTCGACTCGATCGAGCAGCTCGCCATCGACCGCGTCAAGGCCCTGTTCGCCGCGGAATACGCCAACGTGCAACCGCATTCCGGCGCCACCGCGAACGCGTCGGTGATGCACGCGCTGATCAAGCCGGGCGACACCATCCTCGGCCTGTCCCTCGCCGACGGCGGCCACCTCACCCACGGCATGCGGCTGAACTTCTCCGGCAAGCTCTACAACGTGGCCGCGTACGGGGTGTCCGAGAAGGACTATCTCATCGACATGGACGAGGTCGCGAAGGCCGCGCGTGAGCACCGGCCGCAGCTGATCATCGCCGGCTGGTCGGCCTACCCGCGTCAGTTGGACTTCGCCCGGTTCCGGGAGATCGCGGACGAGGTCGGCGCCTACCTGATGGTCGACATGGCCCACTTCGCCGGCCTCGTGGCCACCGGATATCACCCGTCCCCGGTGCCGCACGCGCACGTCGTGACGTCGACGACGCACAAGACGCTCGGCGGGCCCCGCGGGGGGATCATCCTGACCAATGACGCGGCCATCGCGAAGAAGATCAATTCGGCGGTCTTCCCCGGCCAGCAGGGCGGCCCGCTCGAGCACGTGATCGCCGGTAAGGCAACGGCATTCAAGATGGCCGCCGAACCCGAGTTCGCGGAACGCCAGGAACGCTGCCTCGACGGGGCGAAGGTACTCGCCGAGCGCCTCAGCCGCCCCGATGTCAAGGAAGCCGGAATCAGCGTCCTCACCGGAGGCACGGACGTGCACCTCGTCCTCGTCGACCTCCGGGACGCCGACATCGACGGGCAGCAGGCCGAGGACCGCCTCGACGCGATCGGAATCACCGTCAACCGCAACGCCGTTCCGTTCGACCCGCGGCCGCCGATGGTGACGTCCGGCCTGCGCATCGGCACGCCGGCACTCGCGGCGCGCGGTTTCGGCCGGGACGACTTCGTGACGGTCGCCGACCTGATCGCCCGGGCCCTCGTCGCCGCCGAAGGTGCCGACACGTCGGCACTCGCGGCCCAGGTGCGTGCGCTCGCCGACAAATACCCTCTCTACCCGGAGCTGTAGGGATGACCATCAGCGTCTTCGACCTCTTCTCCGTCGGCATCGGCCCCTCCAGTTCACACACGGTCGGGCCGATGCGGGCGGCGGGGACGTTCGTCGACGACCTCGGCGCACTCGGCTACCTCGGGGACGTCGCCGGTGTCCGTGTCGACCTGTACGGTTCGCTGGCGGCAACCGGCGCGGGGCACGGAACCATGTCGGCGATCCTCCTCGGTCTCGAGGGGTATCGGCCGGAGACCATCGCCACCGACGAGATGGAGACGCGGCTCGCTGCGGTGCGAGCGAGTCGGCGGATCCGCGTCGCCGGAACGGTCGACATCCCGCTCGCCGAGGACGAGATGGTGCTGCATCCGTTGACGGTGCTGGATTTTCACCCCAACGGCATGACGCTCACCGCCACCGGGGCGGACGGTCGCGAACTGCACGCGCAGACGTACTTCTCGATCGGCGGCGGGTTCGTCGTCACCGGCGCCGAACCGGCGGTGTCCGTCGGCGCCGGTGCGAACTCGTTGTCGTTCGGGTCGGCGCGCGAATTGCTCGAACTCAGCGAGCACTACGGACTCGGCATCAGCGAGGTGATGCTCGAGCACGAACGGGCTCTGCGGCCCGAGTCGGAGGTCCGGGCGCGACTGCTGCACATCCGGGACGTGATGGTCGAGTGTCAGCAACGCGGAATCAGCAGGGACGGGTACCTGCCCGGCAATCTGCAGGTGCGCCGACGCGCCCGCGGCTGGTACGAGCGACTGAACGCGGAAGACCCCCACCGTGATCCTGCGTTCGCCGAGGACTGGGTGAATCTGGTGGCCCTCGCCGTCAACGAGGAGAACGCGTCCGGTGGGCGGATCGTGACCGCCCCCACCAACGGCGCGGCCGGCATCATCCCGGCGGTGCTGCACTTCGCACTGCATTACACCCCGGCGGGGAAGGCGGATCCGGACGGCACGTCGGTGCGATTCCTGTTGGCGGCAGGCGCAATCGGATCCCTGTACAAGGAGCGGGCCTCGATCTCCGGGGCCGAGGTGGGCTGCCAGGGCGAGGTCGGCTCCGCGGCGTCGATGGCCGCCGCCGGTCTCGCCGAGATCCTCGGCGGCACCCCCGCTCAGGTGGAGAACTCGGCGGAGATCGCGATGGAACACAGTCTCGGTCTGACGTGCGATCCCATCGGGGGGCTGGTGCAGATTCCGTGCATCGAGCGCAACGCCATCTCGGCGGGCAAGGCGATCAACGCCGCCCGGATGGCACTGCGCGGCGACGGCACCCACCGCGTCAGCCTCGATCAGGTGATCGAGACGATGCGGGCCACCGGTGCCGACATGAGCTCGAAGTACAAGGAGACGTCCACCGGCGGTCTGGCCGTCAACGTGTCGGTGAACCTCGTCGAATGCTGACGCGGGGGGGGGGGGGGGAGTGGTGGTGCCGAGAAAAAAGGTACGGTGGGGGGGGGGGGCAAAGAAACAGCAAAGGGAGGGAGGGA
>NZ_JBHVEY010000003.1:487366-517603 GCF_042802055.1 Rhodococcus sp. NPDC057529 | reverse complement strand
TATTTTTGTGGTGGCGGCTTGTTTGGACCTTTTTGTAGAGGGGGACCGTGGTGCAGACCCCCCCCTCCCCCCCCCCCCCACCGCGGTCATGCGGGTGCGGGCTGCAACAGACCGATCCGGTCGAATCGCGCCGCACGTTCGGAGAGTCGCTCGGTGGTGTCCGCCGCGTCGAGGAGCGCCAGCTCGCGGTGGAGCACCGCACCGACCCGGGTGCAGAATGCCGTGGATTCCTCGGCTGCGTCGGGGAATTCGGGGATCACCTCGTCGACGATGCCGCTCGCGAGGAGATCGGACGACCGGATGCCCTGGCGGGCGGCCATGTCCGGCGCGTGCGCGATGTCGTGGTGCAGGATCGCGCTCGCACCCTCGGGCGGCAGCGGCGACAGCCAGCCGTGCTGGGCCGCAAGCACCCGATCGGCCGGAATCAACGCGAGCGCGCCGCCGCCGGTGCCCTGCCCGAGCAGCAGGGAGATCGTGGGAACGTCGAGTGAGACCATGTCGGCGATGCAGCGCGCGATCTCGCCGGCGAGCCCGCCCTCCTCGGCCTCCTTCGACAATGCCGCTCCCGCGGTGTCGATGACCGTCACCAGCGGCAGGTTCAGTTCCGCCGCCAGTCGCATTCCCCTGCGCGCTTCCCGCAGGGCGGCCGGGCCGAGCGGCGACCGGGTGGTCTGCCCGCGACGGTCCTGCCCGAGCAGGACGCAGGGCATGTCACCGAACCGGACGAGCGCGAGGATCAGACCCGGATCGATCTCCCCCTGACCGGTTCCGTTGAGCGGGAGAACATCCGAGGCCGAATGGAACATCACGTCGCGCACGCCGGGCCGGTCTTCGCGTCGCGACGCGAGCACCGACTCCCACGCGGGCACGTCCGGCAGACTCTTGTGCACGGCGGGGTCGGCGGGAGCCGGCCGGCCGCCACGGCTGGACGTGATGATGCGCAGCGCGCGGTCGACGATCTCGGCGAGCTGATCCGGCGGCCGCACCGCGTCGATGAGTCCGTGCGCGTGCAGGTTCTCGGCGGTCTGGACACCCGTCGGGAACGGCGACTCGTACAACGCCTCGTACACGCGCGGCCCGAGGAATCCGACGAGCGCTCCCGGTTCCGCGATGGTGACGTGGCCCAGCGATCCCCAGGACGCGAACACCCCGCCGGTCGTGGGGCTCCGGAGGTAGACGAGATACGGCAGGTGCGCCTCCTTGTGCTTGATCACCGCCGCCGTGATCTTGACCATCTGCAGGAACGCGGTCGTCCCCTCCTGCATGCGCGTCCCACCCGACGTCGGCAGGGCGAGCAGCGGAAGGCCTTCGCGGGTGGCACGCCGGATCCCGGCGACCAGTCGCTCCCCCGCCGCCACTCCGATGGAGCCGCCGAGAAAACCGAACTCACAGACGAGGATTGCGGTTCGGCGGCCGCGGATGGTGGCGGCTCCGGTGAGCACCGCCTCGTCGAGGCCGGTCTTCTCCTGCGCGCGGAGCAGCTCGTCCGCGTACTCGGAGTCGGCCGCGACCTCGATCGGTGGGATGTCCCACGACTCCCAGGTGCCGGCGTCGACCACCAGATCGAGCAGTTCGGGAGCGGTCAGGCGCGCCATCAGCTGCATTCCTTCAGCCACGACATCACGGTGTCGTTGTCCGCGCCGAGGACCGGCGGTGCGGTGTGCCGGGTCTCGGTGACCTCGGTGCCGTCCGGTTCGAAGAACCGCAGGGGCGGGCCGGGCAGCGTGATGTTGCCGAGGGTGCGGTGGTCGACGTCGACGAGCAGCCCCTGCGACTTGGTCTGCTCCCATTCGTAGACCTCGGAGATGGTGCGGACGCGTCCCGCGGGCACCCCGATCCGGTCGAGTTCGATCAGGAGTTCGTCGCTCGTGTACGCGCCGAACGCGTCCTCGACCAATTCGAGGACCTGCTTGTGGTTCTCGACGCGTTCGGGATTGGTGGCCATGCCGGGGGCGTCGGGGTCGAGGTGGAAGCCCGCGCAGAACCGCTTCCACAGCCCTTCGCTGCCGACCGAGATCTGCACGGCGCCGTCGGCGGTGCGGAACAGTCCGTACGGGGAGATCGACGGATGGTGGTTGCCCTGCGCCTCGCCGACCTCGCCGGCGACGGTCCACTTCGTCCCCTGGAAGGCGTGCACGCCGACGACGCTGGCCAGCAACGACGTTCGCACGACGCGGCCCCGTCCGGTGCGTTCGCGTTCCTGCAACGCGGCGACGACCCCGAACGCCCCGTACATGCCGGCGAGCAGATCCGCGATGGGGACGCCGACGCGCTGGACGTCGTCGGGATTGGGTCCGGTCAGCGACATCAGCCCGGCCTCGCCCTGTGCGATCTGGTCGTAGCCTGCGCGTCCGCCTTCGGGTCCGTCGTGACCGAAACCGCTGATGGACAACACGACCAGGCGCGGGTTCAGTTCGGCGAGACGCTCGGTGGTGAACCCGAGCCGGTCCAGGACGCCGGTGCGGAAGTTCTCCATGAGGACGTCGGCCCGCCGGACGAGGGACTCGAGGGTGGCCCGTCCGTCTTCGGCCTTGAGGTCCAGGGTGATCGACTTCTTGTTCCGGTTCGTGGACAGGAAGTACGTCGATTCCCGCTCTGCGTCGGCGGGTTCGACGAACGGCGGCCCCCACCCGCGGGTGTCGTCGCCGCCGTGCGGGGTTTCGACCTTGATGACGTCCGCGCCGAGGTCGCCGAGCATCATCGCCGCGTGGGGACCCGCCAGTGCGCGCGTCAGATCGACGACGACCACTCCTTGCAGCGGACCCGTGCGCTCCATCGTTTTCGTGGACATGTGAAACCACCGTTACTTCCTGGCGAGAGCCGCGATAGCTGGACTGTTGGTGCAGTGACCTAGTGGACTAGCCAATTAAATGAAACATCTGATCCGACCGATGTCAAGAGCTGAGTTTTCGAGGTGGCGGGCCTGACGCCTACCCGTCGGCGGTCAGAGCCAGCCGGGCACCACGAGAATCGCCCAGGCCGCGAGCGGCCCGATGGCGACGACGAGCGCGCTGTACTTCAGGATCTGCTTGTAGAACCGGTCACGATCGACGTTCTGCGCGTTCGCGAGGACCAGCGCGCCGTTGGTCGAGAACGGGCTGACGTCGACGATGGTCGAGGAGATGGCGAGCGCGACGATGACACCCACCGCACCCACCTCACCGGCGAGAAGGAACGGAACCGCCAGCGGAATCGTCGCGCCCAGGATCGCCGTGGACGAGGCGAACGCCGAGACGATGGCCCCGATGTAGCAGAGGAGCAGGGCGACGAGGAGCGGCATGCCCAGGCTCGCGACCGCGTTGCCGACGTACTCGACCGTGCCCGCCTCCTGCAGGACGCCCACGAACGTGAGGACGCCGCCGATGAGCAGTACCGTCGACCAGCTGATCTGCGCGATCGCACCCTTCTGCGCCTTCGGTGAGGCGAGCGCCAGGACGACGGCCACCGTCATCGAGATGAATCCCACGTCCAGATCGAGGATCAGCGAGAACACGGCGAGCGCGGCGAGACCCACCAGAGTGAGGGCCTGATCGAACGTGACACCGGAGCGCGCGGGTGAGCCCGCGAGGGTCTGCACCGGACGCACCTTGGTGGCGGTGGCCCCGCCCGACCCCGCGTCGCCGCCGGTCGTCGACGCTCCCCCGCCCGAGCCGCCGGTGCCGGTTCCCGCCGCGTCCTCGACACCGTCGTCGTGCACGCTGCGTCCGATCAGGTCCCGCCCGCCGAGGAACACGAACAGCAGTACTCCGATCGCGGCGTTGAACAGGAGGCTTCCGAGGAAGAGGGTGAGCGGGCTGTTGGTCAGTCCCGCCTTGGACGCGATGTCGTTGACCGTGACGCCGTAGATGCTGATCGGCGAGAATCCGCCGGCCTGGGCCCCGTGCACGACCATCATGCCCATCAGGAGGGCGTTGATCTTGTACCGCGCGGCGAAGCCGAGAGCGATCGGCGCGACGATCGCCACGGCGGCGGGGCCGAGCGCACCGATCGCGGTGAGGACCGCCGTGATCCCGAACATCACCCAGGGGATCAGGGCGACACGACCGCGGACCAGTCGAACCGCCCCGCGGACCATCAGGTCGACGGTGCCGTTGTTCTGGGCGATCGCGAAGAGGTAAGTGATGCCGACCAGCGTGAGGAACAGGCTGCTGGGGAATCCGGCGATGATGTCGTCGCTGCTCATGTGCAGCGACAGGGTGCCGACGAAGAAGGCGGCAACGAAGCCGAGGGCGCCCATGTTCACGGGCAGCACGGTCGCCGCCAGGAACATGACGGCAAGCGCAAGGATGGGGATCAACTCGGTCGACATGAAAGTCTCCGGTTCTGTGGCAGTGGCAACTGGTAACGGCAGGCACCCCGAGAATTGACTCAGTGGCAAATTGGCCTAGCCACTTCATCGAAGCAGTGTTGTGGATCACTGTCAACAGCAACTGTGCGTGCGGTTACCCGCCTCCGGGAGATACCGTGGAGTAGTTTCAGTGGAATGGAGAGTGGGTGGCCCAGTGGCTGAGCAACTGCGTCCGGTAGCGCGACCGCGGCTGTACGAGGTGATCGTCGAACAACTCTGCGCCCACATCGCCGAACACGAGATGACGCCGGGCGACCGCCTCCCCGCCGAGCGCGAACTCGCAGCTCAGCTGGGAGTGTCCCGCGCGTCCCTGAGCCAGGCCCTCGTCGCCCTCGAGGTGCAGGGCGTGGTGTCGGTGCGGCACGGCGACGGCGCCGTCCTCGTCCGACAACCCATCGAAGAACGCGCGGTCAAGGCCCTGCGGGAACACGCCGATCGCCTGCCCGAGGTGATCGAGGCCCGCGAGGCACTCGAGGTCAAACTTGCCGGGCTCGCCGCCGAGCGCCGGACCGACGCGGAGATGGCGGCGATCGATTCCGCCCTCGCGACGATGGAGTCGGAGATCGCCGCGGGCGATCGCGGCGTCGTCGGTGACGAGCAGTTCCACGAGGCCATCACCGTCGCGGCGCACTCGTCACTGCTGGCCAAGCTGATGCACGAGATCTCCGGGCTGATCCGGGAGACCCGGATCGAATCCCTCTCCCAGGCCGAACGACCGCGAGCCTCGCTCGAAGGGCACCGTCGCATTGCGACGGCGATCCGTGACCGGGACTCCGCGGGCGCCTCCCGTGCCATGGCCGATCACATTCGGATGGTGTCCGACGTCGCGCTGCTGCGCGAGGGCGGGTAGGGCCACCACAGGACGCGGACACACGTACGCCTGACTAAAGCAGTGATACGGGTTTGTCCAACAGTACGGTTACGCCCTGGTGGGCCGTGCCATAGCGTTCCCTCTCGTCAGCCACCGCGATCCCGCACTCCCGGGACGTCTACCGAGAGGATCACCATGACGACCACCGAGAACATCGTCGAAACCCGCCCCGCCCCCTTCACCTGGGCACAGTCCGCGCAGTACAGCCAGGGCGCGAAGGCCGGGGACCTGGTGTTCACGTCCGGTCAGGCCGGCTACGACGACGCCGGCAACCTCGTCGACGGCGGCTTCGAGGCGCAGGCCCGCCAGGTGTTCCGCAACATCGAGAAGATCCTGACCCAGCACGGCGCCTCGATGTCGTCGGTGGTCAAGCTGACCGCCTACCTGGGCGACCGCGACGACTTCGACACGTTCAAGAAGGTCCGCGCCGAGTTCTTCTCCGCCCCGTACCCGGCGGTGACCGCGGTGCAGAACTCGTTCCTCGTCGAGGGCATGCTCTTCGAAGCGGACGCCGTCGCCGTGGCCGGTGCCCAGCGCGTCCTCGCCGACACCGACGCCGGCTGACCACCCCTTCCACCACCAGTACAGAACTGGGATTTCCATGTCTGAGACCCTCTTTCCGACGCTGTTCTCCCCGCTGCAGGTCGGCGACGTCACCCTCAAGAACCGGATCTTCTCCTCCGGGCACGACACCGTGATGGTGCACGACGGCGCGGTCACCGACCAGCTCGTCGAATACCACCGCGCCCGGGCGGCCGGCGGTGCCGGACTGATCGTCATGCAGGTCGCCGGGATCCACGAGACCGCGCGGTACACCTACCACGTGCTCATGGCCACCGACGACAGCTGCATCGCCGGCTACCGGCGCGTCGCCGACGCCGTCCACGAGCACGGGTGCGCGCTGTTCGGTCAGGTGTTCCACCCGGGCCGGGAGATCATGGAATCCCAGGACGGTGCGCTTCCGGTCGCGTACGCCCCGTCGGCCGTGCCGAACGAACGATTCCGGGTCATGCCCCGGCCGATGTCCCAGGCGATGATCGCCGAGGTCGTCGCCGGATACGCGGCCGGGGCGCGCCGGCTCCAGCAGGCCGGACTCGACGGTGTCGAAGTCGTGGCCAGCCACGGCTACCTGCCCGCCCAGTTCCTCAACCCCGACCTGAATCTGCGCACCGACCGGTACGGTGGCGACCTCGACAATCGGATGCGGTTCCTGCGCGAGATCATCGCCGCCGTCCGCGAGGCCGTCGGATCGGGATTCGCCGTCGGCGTCCGCGTGTCCGGGATCGAGCACTCCTCCGTGGAGGACGAACCCACCGACATCGTCGAGGTCTGCCGCCGGCTCGACGCGGACGGGCTGCTGGACTTCCTGAACGTCACCGAGGGCACGTCCGCCAGCCGGTCCGGGTCCATGCACATCGTTCCGCCGATGAGCGAGGAGGCCGCCTACACCGCGCCCGCCGCGGCGAAGATCAAGGCAGCGGTGTCGATTCCGGTGCTCGTCGCCGGGCGGATCAACCAACCGCAGGAAGCGGAGATCGTCGTCGCCAAGGGTCAGGCCGACGCCTGCGCCATGACCCGCGCCCTGATCTGCGACCCGGACATGCCGGCCAAGGCCCTCGCCGAGCGGCCGGACGACATCCGAGCCTGCATCGGCTGCAACCAGGCGTGCATCGGCCACTTCCAATCCGGCTACCCGATCTCCTGCATCCAGCGCCCGGAGACCGGACGCGAACGCGAGTTCGGCACGCTGGTGCTCACCCCGAAACCGACGGACGTCATGGTCGTCGGCGGCGGACCCGCCGGGATGAAGGCCGCCGTGGTCGCCGCCCAGCGCGGGCACCGGGTCACCCTCTACGAGGCCAGTGGCCGAGTCGGCGGACAGGTGCTGCTCGCCGAGCGGCTGCCCGGCCGGTCCGAGTTCGGCGGCGCCGCCACCAATCTGCAGTCCGAACTCGACCGCTACGGGGTGATCGTGAAGACCCGCGTCGAGGTCGATGCGGCGATGATCACCGCGGAACGACCCGACCACGTCATCATCGCGACCGGCGCCACCCCGTACCGGCCGCACCTCGAACTGGACGGCGATATGCCGGTCCTCGAGGCGTGGGACGTGATCGGCGCGAACGGCGGCAACACCCCCAAGGGGGAGATCGTCGTGGCCGACTGGCGCGGCGACTGGACCGGGCTCGGGGTCGCGGAAATGCTTGCCCGCGACGGGCGCAAGGTGACCCTGTGCGTCAACGGCTACGCGGCCGGCGAGAACCTGCAGCAGTTCACCCGGGTGTCGATGCTGCGCGCGGCCACCGAAGCGAAGGTGCGCATCGTCCCCCACGCCCGCCTGTTCGGGGCGGACGACGACACCGTGTACCTGGTCAACACCCTGACCGGCGAACCGATCATCCTCGACGGCGTCGACGGACTCGTGCTCGCCCTCGGCCACCAGCAGAACGACGCCCTGCTCGCCGACGTCGAATCCACCGGCATCCCGTTCACCGGAGTCGGCGACTGCCTCGCCCCACGCACCGTCGAAGAGGCCGTCCTCGACGGATTACGCGCGGCCGCCGCCGTCTGAACCTGTTCAGTCGGTCAGCGCACTCGCGTGGGCGCGCGCGCGGAGCGCCAGCCACAGCATCGCGATGTCCGAGGACGCCTTGAGATTGCGTCCCGTCACGGACTCGATCTTCCCGAGACGGAAGGCAAGAGACTGCCGGTGAATCCCGAGCTGCTCGGCAGTCTCCGTCCAGCTTCGGTCGTGCGTGAGGAAGGTTTCGAGCGTCTCGACGAGGTGCGACTCGTGTCCACGGTCGTACAGGAGGAGATCTCCGAGGATCGCGTCGGTGGCGTGCCGGGCATCAGTCAGGGTGCGGGGCACGAACAGTGGTGCGTCGGTGGAGTATCGGGCGACGGGTACGCCGGTCGATCGGGCGGTGTCCAGCGCCCACCCCGCCTGACGAGCGCTGTCGGAGATCTGCCCGATCGTGGTCGCCGAGGGTGACACCCCCATCGCCCGGGTTCTGCCGCTCAGCACGTCGATGGTCTCCGGACTCCGGCCGGTGGGAATCAGCATGTACGCGTGCTCGTCGAGTGTGCCGGTCACGTTGGGAACGCCCCGGTCGCCCGTTATCGTCCGCGCAGCCGGTAGGAAGTCGGTTCCGAAGCTCAGCACCGTCCATTCGGGTTCGGCGAGGTCGAACTGTTCGAGCAGCGGTGTCACCGCCTCGGCGGCGTCGGTTCCGGCGAGAATTCTCCGCAGCAGACCCTCACCGGCCTGGTCGGCGTGCTCCCGCTCCCTGGTGACCTTTTCGACTTCGACGCCGATCAGGGTTCGCACATGCAGCAGGGCGAAGGCGTCGACGTCCGTGGCCGGGCTTCCCTCCATCACCAGCATGCATTTCCGGTGAGTGGGAAGGGCATGGGCGGTCATCACATAGTCGGCACCGTCGGTCAGCATGAGGTGGGCGGGCAGACGATCGAGGGTCCTCGCGACCCGCGCAGCCAACACACGGATGGTCTTGTCGGACAGTGCATTGTCGGTGGGGAGAACTTCGGTGCCGTACTCGACGTCGACGACGTGCAGCGTGTAGCGAAGCTCGCGGGACAGCCGGACCAGGAGACTCGTCTCCGCCAGTGACGTCGAGCGTGCGTGTTCGTAGAGACGGCTCAGTCGTGCGACCCTGCTGACCTGAACACTCTGACTGGCCAGGGCCACCGTCCGTCCGATGGCCGCGAACGGGGTGGTGTGGCTGCACCGAAGGATGGGGAAACCCAGTCGGTCGGCAACAGCGAGCATCGCGGGCGTGAGCGGTGGCGCGGTCGCATCGTCACCGATGATGACGCCCGCCAGACCCTTGTCGTGAAGGCGCTCGACGAACGTGCACTGCGCCGGCTCGTCCGGCGGCACGCACAATCCGGCGGTCATCAGCAGTTCGTCCGCTCCCAGCCAGTCCCAGGGGTCGAGTTCCGAGGTGTGCGCCCACACGATCCGGCGATCGAGCCCCGTCACACCGGCGACGGCAGCGCACCCGAGCTGATCCATGGCGATGAGGTCGCCGACGGTGAGTCTCGACATCGTCTTCCTCTCGTCTCAGTCCCGGACGCTACTGATCCGGCGGGTGATCAGCGCCATCCAGAAGTCGGCGATGTCCGCGGAGCTCTTCATGCTTCGGCCGGTGAGGCCCTCTATCTTGCGTAGTCGGTATCCGAGCGTCTGGCGGTGAACGACAAGCTTTTCCGCGGTTGCCGACCAGTTCCGATCCATGGACAGGAATACGTCGAGCGTCTCGACGAGATCACTGTGATTGGCCGCGTCGTAGTCGATGACCTTCCCCAGCACGGCCCGCGTCGCGAAATGTGCTTCGGTCAAGGTTCGGGGAAGGAACAGGGGGGCCGCGGTCGAATACTCGGCAAGCCCGCCGCCCGCCGCCCGCGCGGCCTGGAGAGCCCACCGGGCTTGACGAACGCTGTCCGGGACCCGCAGAGTCGTCGCGTTACGGGCCGACATGCCCATCGCATCGATGTGGCGGTCGAGGAGGTCCGCCGTCAGGTCGGCGTCGGTGCTCGGAACCATCAGGTACCCCTCGTCCCCTACCGGGCACGACAGGTACGGGACTCCGCGGTCCCCGACGAGCGTGCGGGCCGTCTGGAGGTGAGATGCGTCGAATCCGATGACGCACCAGTGGGCATCGGCCAACTCCAGTTGTCCGAGGCGGGGTGTGGCAGCTTCCGCGCTGATCGATCCGGTGATCATCTGCTCGAGCAGCTCCGCCCGCACCACATCGGTGCGTTCACGTTCCCGGGTCACCCGCTCCACTTCCACGCCGACGAGGCTCTGCGCATGCAACAACACGAACGCGTCGACCTCGATGTCGGCGTGCTCGGCCGCGACGAGCATGCACCTGCGATGGGTGGCGAGGGGGAACGCTGTCGCCACCGTCCCGGCGCCGGCGTCGATCGACACCCTCGACGGAAGACCGTCGAGCCGGCCGCCGACGCTGCGGCGGAGCTCGTCGACGAGATCGTCGCCGAGCGGACGGGCGTCGCGCAGCACCTCGCTGCCGAGTTCGACGTCCACGACGTGGAGTCGGTGTCCGAGCTCCGCCGACACTCGATCGAGCAGCGACGTCTCGTCCTCCGGTGCCGCCTGCGCGGCGTCGTAGAGCCGGCTCAAGCGGGCGATTCGACTGACCTGGACGCTCTGGGCCGCGATGGCGACGGTCCGGCCGATCGCGACAAAAGGTGTCGCATGACCGACAGAGACGACCGGGAAGCACTGCTCCTCGGCTTCGGCCAGCATGTCCTGCGTCAGCGGGGGCGCGAGCAGGTCGTCGCCGATCGCGATGCCGGCCAGACCCGCCTCGCTGAGACGTCGCACGAACTCTCGCTGTGCGTCCGCCGCTGCCGGGAGGCTCATACCGGTGGTCATCAACAGGTCGTCCTTACCGAGCCAATTCCACGGGTCGGGCAGTTCGCACACCTGCGCCCACACCACGATCCGGCGGGTACCGGCAGCGCCGGCCACCACGCTGCACGCGAGTTGCCGCATGGCCACCAAGTCGCCGACTGTCAGGTTCGACACGAATCACTCCGTCGATTCGGGTATGAACATCGCCAGCAGAATTGTACGTCCGTATGGCTCCCGGTCAGGGGACGAGAACGACGGCACCGGTGGTCTTCCGGGCCTCGAGGTCCCGGTGCGCGTCGGCGGCGTGTTCGAGCGGGTAGTGCGCGCCGACGCGAACATGCAACGAACCGTCCGCGACGGCCGCGAAAACCTCGCCTGCCCGCCAGGTGAGTTCCTCACGGGTGCGGATGTAGTGCGCGAGCGTGGGACGGGTGAGGACCAGGGACCCTGCGGGATTGAGCCGTTGCGGGTCGAACGGCGGTACCAGGCCGCTCGAGGCGCCGAAGAGGGCAAGGGTGCCACGGACCCGGACGGACGCGAGGCTCGCCTCGAACGTGGCCGCGCCGACCCCGTCGTAGGCGACGGCCACACCTTCCCCGTCGGTGAGTTCGCGGACGCGGGCGGCGATGTCGTCCTCGTACCGGAGCACCTCGGCGGCGCCGGCCTCGCGCGACAGCTTCTCCTTCACATCCGACGAGACGGTGGTGATCACCCGCGCACCCAACTTCGTGGCCATTTGGGTCAGCAGCAATCCGACGCCGCCGGCCCCGGCGTGGACGAGCACGGTGTCGCCGGACTGCACCGGATAGGTCGAGTACGCCAGGTAGTGGGCCGTCATCCCCTGCGCCAGTGCGGAAGCCGCCTGCGGGGCGGGTACGCCGTCCGGTACCGCGATCGCGACTGCGGCGGGCACCACCACCTGTTCTGCGTAGTTGCCGGTTGCCCCACACCACGCGACGCGGTCACCGGGCGCGAAGCCGCGCACCCCGGCGCCGACCGTCTCGACGACACCCGAGCCCTCGTCGCCGGGAACGTACGGCAGCGGATGCGGGTACACCCCGGTCCGGAAATAGGTGTCGATGAAGTTGACGCCGATCGCGTCGGTCCGCACGAGCAGATCGTCCGGACCGGGCTGGGGATCGGGGACCTCGGTGAGTTCGAGAACGTCGGGACCACCGAGACGAGAGACCTGAATGGCACGCATGGCCTATGTTCTACACGCCCATCCACTATTTGAACATGCCGACCATAAAGTGAGGCGTCGCGAAGTGGTGGGGATGCGAGCATCGACAAGTTCCGGGGTAATTCTTGCGAAATGCGCTATTGACGCCCACACATTCCACCTCTTACAGTGTTGTTCAACACATGAACTACGTGTTCAAAAAGTGAACGGAGATAGACAATGGCGTCTCAGCGCATGCGGATCTTTGCCTTCGACTACCAGGGCCCGGCGCACCTGTCGGCCGGTCTGTGGCGGCACCCGAAGGATCAGGGCGCGAACTACAAGAACCTCGCCTACTGGACCGAGTACGCCAAACTGCTCGAACAGGCCCGGTTCGACGGCATCTTCTTCGCCGACAACGTCGGCTACCACGACATCTACGAGGGCAACGCCGACGCGGCCCTCGCCGACGCCGCGCAGATCCCCGCGCAGGATCCGTTCATGGCCGTCTCCGCGATGGCGGCGGTGACGAAGAACCTCGGATTCGGGCTGACGGGGTCGACCTCCTACGAGCACCCGTACGCGCTGGCCCGCAAGTTCAGCACCCTCGACCACCTCACCGACGGCCGGGTCGGCTGGAACCTGGTGACCTCCTACTCCGACAGCGCCGCCCGCAATCTCGGTACCGGACAGCAGGTTCCGCACGACGAGCGGTACGACATGGCCGCCGAGTACCTCGAGGTCTGCTACAAGCTATGGGAGGGATCCTGGGACGACGACGCGGTAGTCCGGGACGCCGAGCGCGGCATGTACATCGATCCCAGCCGCGTGCACAACATCGAGCACAAGGGTAAGTACTTCTCCGTGCCCGGCTTCGCGCTGTGCGAGCCGTCCCCGCAGCGCACCCCGGTGATCTTCCAGGCCGGCGGCTCGTCCAAGGGCCGCGCCCTCGCCGCCGCCAGCGCCGAGGCGGTGTTCGTCAACGCCGTGTCCATCCCGGCGCTGAAGAAGCAGGTCGACAGCCTGCGCGCCCTCGCCGCCGAGGCCGGCCGCGACCCGGCCAACGTGCACGTGCTGCAGATGCTCAACGTCGTCTGCGCACCGACCGACGAAGAAGCCCACGCGAAGTACGAGAGCTACCGCAAGCTCGTGAGCTACACCGGGGCGATGGCCCGCTACAGCGGCTGGACCGGACTGGACATGTCGCAGTTCGACCCCGACGTGCCCCTCAAGCACGTCAAGACCAACGCCGGACAGACCATGGTCGACCTGTTCTCGAAGATGGACCCCGACAAGGAGTGGACCCCGCGCGACATCGCCGAATTCGTCGGCATCGGCGGCACCGGCCCCACCATCGTCGGCTCCCCCACCACCGTGGCCGACGAGCTGACCCGGTGGATGAACGAGACCGGTATCGCCGGCTACAACCTCGCCAACGCCATCAAGTACCAGGACATCGCCGACTTCATCGAACTCGTCGTCCCCGAACTGCAGCGCCGCGGCACCATGTGGAGCGACTACGAAGGCTCCACCCTGCGCGAAAAGCTCTACGGCCCCGGCGCCGTCCGGCTCCGCGACGATCACCCCGGCCTCCGCTTCGGCAACCGCACCGTCGACGCCGTCTGACCCCACCGACCCGACAAGGACACCCATGCAGACCACCGAACTCCACGACGTCGCGACCACGCTGCGGACGGCACGCGTGAACGGGGCACCGATCACCGCACCGACCAAGACCTGGCCCGCCCTCGACGCCGACTCCGCCTTCGCCGTCCAGCGCATCAACGTCGAACACGCCGTCGCAGACGGTGACCGCCTCGTCGGATACAAGCTCGGCAACATCGCGAAGGTCATGCAGGAAGCCTTCGGCCTCGGCCAGCCCGACTACGGATTCCTGCTCGCCAGCATCTTCGCCTACGAAGGCACCACCCTCGAACGGGAAAGGTACATCGAACCGTTCGTCGAACTCGAACCCGCCTTCGTGCTGAAGAGCAGTCTGCGCGGGCCCAACATCACGGTCGCCGACGTCATCAACGCCATCGACTACGCCGTGCCCGCCATCGAGATCATCGACTCCCGCGTCCAGAACTGGGCCATCGACCTCCCGGACACCCTCGCCGACAACGGATCCACCGGCGCGGTCATCCTCGGCGGCACCCCCCGCCGCATCACCGACCTCACCCTGCGCGACATGAACGGCTCCCTGCACTTCAACGGGCGCGAGGTCATCACCGGCAACACCCGCAACATCCTCGGCAACCCCCTCGCCGCGGTCGCCTGGCTGGTCAACCGCCTCGCCGCCTACGACGTCGAGTTTCAGGCCGGCCAGGTCATCCTCCCCGGCAGCTGCCTGCAGGCAGTGCCCATGAACCAGGCGGGCCGCTGGGTCGGCGAATTCGAAGGCTTCGGCACCATCGAGTTCGACGTGTCCACCGCGACCAACTGACACCACGAAAGATCTTCGCGGGGAGCATATTCCCTGCGGCAATCCGTTCGTTCAGGAATCAGGAGCGCCTTCTTGACTGAACGAACTGCGCGGGTGCCTGACCTGATGTGTCGGCGTCAGGCACCCGCCCTCCACGTGCACGACGCACCGCCGTACCGGCCACGCTTTGTCCCGGTTACGGCGGTGCGTTTGTCGTAGGAGTACCGAAACGTCGACCCCGGGAAACCGAATGACCATCACCGAGCATCCATCCGACCGTCCGTCCGGCTGGGACTGGCGACATGAGGGATCGTGCCGCGGAACCGACACCGCCATGTTCTTCTCGCCCGACGAACGCGAGCAGCGAACCGTCCGCACACGGCGCGAACGCCGCGCGAAACAGATCTGCCAGGACTGCCCCGTGCTCCGCGAATGCCGAACTCACGCCCTCACCGCCGCGGAACAGGGGCGGCTCCGCCGCCCGTGCGTGGTTGACGAGTGCAGAGACTCGCTAACCACGCACGGGCGCGAAGCGCCTATCGCGCTGCGGCGGCGACTGCCTCCGCGACAGCCGGTGCGACGCGAGGATCGAGCGGGCTGGGAACGATCCTGTCCACAGCCACCTCGTCACCGACGACCGAGAGGATCGCCTCGGCGGCGGCGAGCTTCATGCCTTCGGTGATCCGCCGGGCACCGGCATCGAGCGCGCCCTTGAACACACCGGGAAAGGCCAGAACATTGTTGATCTGATTCGGGAAATCGCTGCGTCCCGTCGCGACGATCGCCGCATGCCTGCGGGCAATGTCGGGGTGGATCTCCGGGTCCGGGTTCGACAACGCGAACACGATCGAACCCTCCGCCATCGTCGCGATCAACTCCTCCGGCACGGTCCCAGCGGAGACACCGAGGAACACATCCGCACCGTCCAGGGCCCGGGCGATACCGCCGCGGCGGCCGGCCGGGTTCGTGCGCGCGGCCAGATCCGTCTTGACCTCGTTCAGGTCACCGCGGTCGGCCGAGACGATGCCCTTCGAATCCAGCACCGTCACGTCCGCGATCCCCGCGGCAAGCAGAATGTTCGCGCACGCCACACCCGCGGCGCCCGCACCGGAGACCACCACCCGCAACCCGGACAACTCCCGGCCCTGGACCTTCACCGCACCCTTCAATGCGGCGAGGACCACGATCGCGGTGCCGTGCTGGTCGTCGTGCATCACCGGGCAGTCCAAGGCCTCGATGGCGCGCCGTTCGATCTCGAAGCAGCGCGGCGCGGAGATGTCCTCCAAATTCACCGCACCGAAGCTCGGGCGCAACCGGATCAGGGTCTCGACGATCTCGTCCGGATCCTTCGTGTCCAGGACCAGCGGGATCGAGTTCAACCCGGCGAAATTCCTGAACAGCGCCGACTTGCCCTCCATCACCGGCAGCGAGGCACGGGGCCCGATGTCCCCCAGACCGAGCACCGCGGAACCATCACTGACGACGACCACCAGCCGGCTGGCCCAGGTGTAGCGGTCGGCGAGGGTCTCGTCGGCAGCGATGGCGCGGGAAACCTGCGCCACCCCCGGGGTGTAGGCGATCGACAGATCCCGCTGAGTGTCCAGCGGGGTCGTCAACTCCACGGACAGCTTTCCCCCGACGTGGCCGGCGAAGATCTCCTCGTCGGACAGTTCGATCTTCTGCGGTGTAGTGGATTCGGACACGACAGTCACGGCTTCAACTCCAAAGGTGTTGGACGGAAAGGGGATGGGTTGTCAGTGCACGGCAGCGGGCAGGGCCGCGTGCGCGGTGAGAACCCTGCCGGACCAGCCGCCGTGGTGGACGGGGTCGGCGAGTCGGACGAGGGCGGTGTCGAAATCCGGTGCGCGGCGCTCGTCCGGGTGTTCGGGTGTCGGAAGTTCGTCGACCAAGCGGATGCTGGTGACCTGGACGCTGCAGGCGCCGAGATCGCGCGCCGCCGCGACGGCGAAGGCCTCGATCGCGCCGTCGATCACCTGCCGGGCCAGCGTGGAATCGCCTGTTTCAGTCGCTGATCGGCCCAGGCCGACGACGGTGACGATGGATCCCGCCCGGCCGCTTGTGTTCATCGACTGCATCGCCCGCCGCACGGTCGCGAAGACCATGCCGAGGTGAGCGTGGACGAATCGGTGCCAGTCGTGGGGATGGATCGTCTCGAGTGACGTGCCGGTGGATTCGGGTCCGGGAATCCAGGCGGCGTGTACGACCGTGTCGACGTGGCCGTGGATGTCTTCGACGGTGGTGAAGAGCCGGTCGACCTCCCGGTCGATGGTGAGATCGGCGACGACGGCGGTCGCGCGGCCACCGCCGCTCGTGATGTCCCGGGCGATCCGTTCGGCCGCCTCCGGAGTGAAACTGTGTGCGACGACGTCGAATCCATGCTCGGCGAGAGTGCGGGCAGCGTGAGCACCCTCCGGGTGTTCGACACCGGTGACCAAGGCCGGCCTGCCGTGTCGCATGGGCGGGGTGACGCGGGGACTCAACCGAGCCGCTGCAGCGTGTGACCCATGCGGTCGCGTTTGGTGGTCAGATAGGACCGGTTGTAGGCGGTCGGTGAGGACTCGTGTGGGATCTGTTCGGCGACGGTGATGCCGTGGTCGATCAGGGCCCGGACCTTGTCGGGGTTGTTCGTCATCAGCCGCACTCGGCCGACTCCGAGGTCGTCGAGGATGTCGCAGGCGACGCGGTAGTCGCGGCTGTCGACGGGCAGGCCGAGGCTGACGTTGGCGTCGATGGTGTCGAGGCCCTCGTGTTGCTGGAGTTCGTAGGCGCGCAGTTTGTGCCCCAGACCGATTCCGCGGCCCTCGTGTCCGCGGAGATAGATCAGGATGCCGGCGCCGGCCTCGGCGATGGCGCTCATGGCGGATCGGAATTGGGGTCCGCAGTCGCAGCGCAGGGAGCCGGCGAGGTCACCGGTGATGCACTCGCTGTGCATCCGGACCAGCGGCGCGTCGGTGGTGGCCACGTCGCCCATCACCAGAGCCAGGTGCTCGACGCCGTCGCCGGGTGCCTGATAGGCCAGCGCGTCGAACGTGCCGACGTCGGTGGGAAGGGTGCTGCGACCGGACCGGACGACGATGTTCCCGGGGCGGGCGGCACTCTGACGGAGCGGGGTCACCGTTCCATCCGTGCGCGAGCGCCACGCGCGCAGTTCGGCGATGGAGATCATCGGGATCGAGTGCTGTTCGGCGAGTTGTTCGAGGTCGTCACGTCGCATCATCTCCCGCCGATCGGGGGTGACGATCTCGCAGAGCAGGGCGGCGCCGCTGAGCCCGGCCATGCGGCACAAATCGACTCCGGCTTCGGTGTGCCCCGGGCGCTCGAGGACGCCGCCGGGCTTGGCGAGCAGCGGCATGACGTGGCCGGGCCGGGCGAGGTCGGCGGGCTGCAGGGCCGGGTCGGCCAGGGCCCGGATGGTGGCGCCGCGATCGCCCGCACTGATTCCCGTGGTGGTGCCGTGCCGGTAGTCGACGCTGATCAGGAAGGCGGTGTTGTGGGCTTCGGTGTTGTCGGGGACCATCAGGTCGAGGCCGAGTGTGTCGGCGCGGGCCTCGTCGATGGCGACGCAGAGAAAGCCGGATGTGTGTTCGAGGAAGAACGCGACCGCATCGGTGCTCGCGTATTCGGCGGCCATGATCAGGTCGCCCTCGTTCTCGCGGTCTTCGTCGTCGACGACGAGGATCATTCCCTTGTTTGCCAGTGCGGTGACCGCGTCCGAGATGGTCGACATGATCGCTGGCTCCTTCCTTGGCGAACACACGGAGTGTGGTGGGACGTTCTGGGGGTCGAGGCGGAGTCGCGGGGCTGACGTCGTTGTCGGTCCGGCGACTCCGCGCTCGGGATCGGGGTGGTTACGGTTGGTGTGGGGCGGACGTTTCGCTGAGACTGCGGCCCATCGTTTCCGGGGCGAGGACCTGGGAGACCGACGCGCCGACGACGCAGATGCCGGCCGCGATGAGCATCGTGGTGCCCGCGCCGAGGTTGTGCATCGACCACGGCAGAAGGAACGTGCCCAGACCGGCTCCGACGCGGCTGAACGCGGTCGCGAAACCGGTTCCCAGGCCGCGGATCTCGGTCGGGAAGATCTCACCCGGGTAGACACCGGTCAGCGCGGTGCACATGGCGTTGGCGAACGCGAAGACCAGGAAGCCGATCAGCACCAGCACCGGCGGCGCAGAGGTCCAGAGCCCGATCGCGGCCAGGACCGCGGCGCACACCCACTGCTGTGGGATGGTCAGCTTTCGCCGGCCGATCCGTTCGATGAGGATCACCGAGATGACGACACCGGCCAGTGCGAGGCCGTTGACTCCCAGCGCGCCGACGAGTCCGTCGCCGAGACCATAGTCGGCGAGCACACTGGCCGCGAATGTGGCGATCGCGAAATACGGTGCCACCACGCAGAACCAGAAGACGGAGATGAAGATCGTCGCCCGTCGGTAGGATGGCGAGAACAGCATCCCGAACGTGCCCTTACGGGTCGGTTCGCTGGTGGTGTCGAGGACGTCGGCGGGGTCTTCGAGATAGGTGTGGGCGATCTCGGTTGCCTCTTCGGTGCGGCCCTTGTTCATCAGCCAGCGCGGGGATTCGGGCATACCCAGCCGGGCCAGGAGCAGGATGACGGCGGGCAGGGTGCTCGAGCCGAGCACGATGCGCCAGTCCAGGGACCACACGGCGGTCATCAGGAAGCCGGCGACGAAGGCCGTCATGAATCCGAGGTACCAGGCGACCTCGGAGAAGGCCATCAGCCTGCCGCGCAACCGCCTGGGTGAGAACTCGGCGAGCAGCGGCCAGCCGACGGAGTAGTCGGCGCCGATCGCGATGCCCATCAGCAGCCGGACGAGGAAGAGGTGCCAGGCCGAGTCGACGAAGAATTGCAGGACCGAACCGACGGTGAAGATCAGCAGGTCGATGGTGAACAGCGGCTTGCGGCCGAGTTTGTCGGCGAGCCAGCCGCCGAGGGGGCCGCCGATGAAGATGCCGATGAGAGCGGAGGCGCCGATGAGCCCCTCCCAGAACAGCGACATGCCGAGGTCGAGGGTGATGGCACCGATGACGGTGCCGATGATGCCGAGGATGTAACCGTCGATGAACATGCCACCGGCGATCACACCGGTCAGCTTGACCAGGAAGCGCTTCTTGTCGACCGACTGCTGGTCGATGTCCACGGGTTCGTTGTTCGTGATGGTCATCGGCCCTCCTCGCTCGTGCGTGTCGACGTGGCGATCACGCCCGACGACGGTGGGCAGTCACCGTGCGCAGGGGCGGATAGGCGGGAAGCAGATGTTCGCACGTGATGTCACAACCTTCGTGAAGTGGTGCACGGCCGCGGAATCCGAGGGATCTCTGGCGACTGCGGGTCGTTGGGATGGGCTCGATCGCTGCAGCTCAGCGGCGCTGCGTGTTCATAAACTGAACGATGTGGTCAAAAGTGTGACATGGGACTCACGGCACGTCAAGACCTGCTCCTGGCCCGCGCGGTCGCGGGATCGACATTCAGGGCCGTCGCTCTTGACAGATTGTGATCTACAGCTCAGGATCATGATCATCGATTTTGAACAACACGTTCAAAATATGAACAGTTCACGGCGGTGAGGAGACACCATGGCGGACAGCGCCCACCAGCATCAGGAAGCCGATGTCGTCGTTGTCGGCGGCGGCATCGCCGGGTTGATCACCGCCCGGGAGCTGTCCCGTACCGGACTGAGCGTGGTGGTGCTCGAGGCGCGCGACCGGCTCGGCGGACGGGTGTGGACCGACCACCGCCTCGGCAGGGACCTCGAGATCGGTGGCACCTGGATGCACTGGGTGCAGCCGCACGTGTGGGCCGAGATCACCAGATACGGACTCTCGGTGACCCGTGGCCCGCGCGCGGAGCAGGCGTACTGGCTCGCCGGCGACCGCGTCCGCACCGGCACACTCGAGCAGTTCATGGAATTGATCGATCCCGGAATGCGCCGGCTGCTCGCCGACACCATGAACATCGTCCCCCGGCCGGATCTGCCGCCCGCATCCCCCGAGCTCGCGAACGTCGACCGGTACAGCGTGCAGGACATGCTCGACCGGCTGCAGCTGAGTGAGGACGAATACCAGGCGAACGAGGCGGCCTGGGTCGGACACTTCAACGGCCCACTCACCGAGGGGGCCTTCACCACCGCGTTGCGGTGGACCGCCGCCACCGCGGGCTCGTGGCATCTGATGCACGAGGCGTCCGCGGTCTTCCGCCTCGCCGACGGCACCCAGTCCCTGGTGGCGGCGATCGCCGCCGACACCACCGCGGAGCTGCGCACGTGCGCGGAGGTTTCCCGCATCGAACACGACACCGAACGCGCTCACGTGCACCTGAGCGACGGCCAGGTGATCACGGCGCGCCGGGTGGTACTCACCGTGCCCCAGAACATTCTCGGCGACCTCCCCATCACGCCACCGCTCAACGACGGCAAGCTCGCCGCAAGCAAGGAGAAGGCCGCCTCCCAGGGCGTCAAGTGCTGGATCCGGGTGCGTGGCCCGATCGCCCCGTTCTTCGCGTACTCTTCCGCCGCCCACCCGCTGTCCGTCGTGCGCACCGAATACCTCGGCGAAGACGATGCAGTTCTGGTCGCTTTCGGGGCCGACTCGACGCGGCTCGACCCCAACGACCGCGATGCCGTTCAGCGGGCGTTGACCGTCTGGCGGGACGATCTCGATGTGCTCGAGGTGACCGGACACGACTGGATGAGCGACCAGTACTCGCAGGAGACCTGGATGATGCACCGCCCGAACCAGGTCACTCGTTACCTGGGCGCGCAGCAGGCCACCGAAGGCGTTCTGCACTTCGCGAGTGGCGACATCGCGAATCTGTGGGCCGGATTCATCGACGGCGCCATCGAGAGCGCACTGCGCGCCGCACGCGACATCGCCACCGAATTGCACCCCGACCACTCTTACACCGCTGCCGGGTCCGGCACCACGATCTGACAAGGAGCCACCATGCTTACGTCCACCATCGACCAGGCCCACTACCGCACCGTCATGGGACACCTGCCCACCGGCGTCGTCGCCCTCTCCGGCATCACCCCCGACACCGACCACCCCTGCGGCCTCGTCGTCGGCACCTTCCAATCACTGTCCCTCGACCCACCCCTGGTCAGCTTCAGCGTCGCCCACACCTCCACCAGCTGGCCCAAGGTCCGCGCCGCCGGACAACTCTGCGCCAGCATCCTCGCCGCCGGCCAGGAACCGATCTGCCGCGCCCTCTCCAGCAAACAACCCGACAAATTCGCCGACATCGACTGGACCCCCTCCCAGACCGGATCACCCCGCATCACCGGAGCCCACGCCTACATCGACTGCCACATCACCCACGAACTCGACGGCGGCGACCACACCATCGTCATCGCCCGCGTCCTGCACATGGACACCGGACACGGCGAACCCCTCGTCTTCCACCAAGGCCGACTCGGCGGAATCCGGCAACTCACCGCCGCCTGACCCACCACTGGATACGCCTGACCGAGCCCACGAAAGAGGTAAAGCGTTGCGCATCGCCGAGATTCACGTGTATCAGATGGATCTGCCGTTCAGCGGCAAGGCCTACCGGATGTCCGAGGGCTCGTACACCGCCCTGGACTCGACGATCGTGCAGGTCGTGTCCGATGCGGGTGTCTCCGGGTGGGGTGAGACGTGCCCGGTCGGCCCGACGTATGCGCCGGAGCACGCCCTGGGCGCGCGGGCGGCACTGAATCAGATGTCGGCGGGCCTGATCGGCATGGAGGTGACAGGTCCGCTGGCCGTGCGCCGCGCACTGGACCGGCTCCTCAACGGGCACAACTACGCCAAAGCCGCAATCGACATCGCGATTCACGACCTGATCGGCAAGACCCACGGAATTCGCGTGTGCGACATGCTGGGTGGCGCGATCACCGATCGGGTGGACTCCTATTACGCACTGTCCATTGGTGATCCGGACGATGTCGCCCGGACCGCCGTGGAGAAGATCGCCGAGGGGTATCCGCGGCTGCAGATCAAGGTGGGCGGACGGCCGGTCGAGATCGACATCGAGACCGTTCGCAAGGTCTGGGAAGCAACCGGATGCACCCGCCTGTCCCTCGATGCCAACCGCGGACTGTATGCACGCGACGTCCTGCGAATCGGCCGGGAGTGCGCCGACATTCCCTTCGTCTTCGAGCAGCCCTGCAACACGATGGAGGAGATCGCCGCGATTCGCGGCCAACTGCACCACGCGGTCTACCTCGACGAGAACACCGAGGATCTCGGCGACGTGCTCCGAGCGATCTCACTCGGCGTGTGCGACGGATTCGGACTGAAGGTCACGCGACTGGGCGGTCTCGGTACCCTCGCGACGGTGAGGGATCTCTGCGAGGCGCGTTCCATGCCCCACACGTGCGACGACTCCTGGGGAGGCGACATCATCGCGGCCGCGTGCGCCCACATCGGCTCGACGGTTCAGCCGCGCCTGCTCGAGGGCGTCTGGATTGCCGAGCCCTACATGGACATTCACTACGACTCGGACAACCCGGTCCGGATCGAAGGGGGGCGTATCCGGGTACCGACCGGCCCCGGTCTCGGCGTCGTCCCCGACGAGGGCGTCTTCGGCGAGCCGGTCGCATCCTTCGAATAGACAACCGCCAGCCCTACCCACACACCCCGGCTGCGCCGCACCCGGCGCGAGCCTCTCCGAAAGGATCCCGCACTTCATGACCGACGTCACGCATTCGATCGAACCGGACACCACCGACGCCCAACTCGACCGTCTCCTCGACGCCGCGGCCGCCGCCGCACCGCTCTGGGAAGACCGCACCCCCCACGACCGCGCCGCTGTACTCGTCGCGATCGCCGACGCCCTCGAGGCGCACGCCGACGGGCTGGTCGCCGAGGCCATCACCGAAACCGGGCTTCCCCAGCCCCGCCTGTCCGGGGAACTGAACCGGACCTGCGTGCAGTTGCGGATGTTCGCCGAGGAACTGATCGACGGCACCTTCCTCGACGTGATCATCGACCGCGCCGATCCCGACTTCGTCCTCGGCGCCCGCCCGGACCTGCGCCGCTACCAGATTCCCGTGGGCCCGGTCCTGGTCTTCGCCGCCAGCAACTTCCCGTTCGCGTTCTCCGTCGCCGGCACCGACACCGCCTCCGCGCTGGCCGCCGGCTGCCCGGTGGTGCTCAAGGCCCATCCCGGTCACCCCCGCACCTCCGCCGCCACCGCCGACGTCGTCGCCGGGGCACTGTCCGCCGCCGGCGCCCCCGCCGGCACGTTCGCACTGATCAGCGGCTTCCGGGCCGGCACCCGCGCCCTCGAGGACCCGCGGATCGCCGCAGCCGCCTTCACCGGATCCGTCGCCGGTGGCCGCGCCCTGTTCGACATCGCCGCCGCCCGCCCCAACCCGATCCCCTTCTTCGGCGAACTCGGCAGCGTCAACCCGGCCGTCGTCACCGCCGGTGCCCTCGACGAGCGCGCCGACGCGATCGCGTCCGGATTCGTCGGCTCGTTCACCCTCGGAGCCGGACAGTTCTGCACCAAGCCCGGCATCCTGCTGGTACCCACCGGATCGCCGATCACCGAGCAGATCACCACCCTCGCCCAGCAGGTGCCCGCGGCACGGATGCTCACCGCGAAGATCGCCGAGGGCTACCACCACCGGATCGAGGAGGCCGCCGCCGCACCCGGCGTCGAGGTCCTCGTCAAGGGCACCGCATCGACCGGCGAGAGCGGAGTCCCCGAGGTCACCCCGACACTGCTGCACACCACCGCCGAACAGCTGGTCGCCCACGCCGACACCCTGCTCGAGGAGAGCTTCGGCCCCGCCGCGATCATCGCCGAATACGGCACCGACGACGAGGTGAACCGCGTCCTGAACGGTGTCGACGGCACCCTCACCGTCACCGTCCACACCCGCACCGAACCCACCCCCGACGAACGCGAGCAACTCCGCAGCCTCACCCGGATCGCCGCCACCCGCGCCGGCCGACTGGTGTTCAACGGCTGGCCGACCGGCGTCGCCGTCACCCCCGCCCAGCACCACGGCGGCCCCTACCCCGCCACCACCGCGGTCTCGCACACCTCGGTGGGCACCACCGCGATCCGCCGATTCCTGCGCCCCGTCACCTACCAGGACGCTCCCGAGGCGCTCCTGCCCGCACCGATCCAGGAACGCAACCCCCTCGAAATTCCCCGCACGGTCAACTCCGCCGGCGAATCGTCCACCTGGGGCCGCGCCCAGTCCTGACAATCGAGGAGCGCGCGGTGTGCGCTCGACAGTTCCCGCACTCTACCGCCCCGGCGTTCACTATATGAACGCCGGGGCGGTAGAGTGGTCGTGTAAGCGCGTACCCGAGGGTGTGGTGCGCACCGACACGACGAAGGGGTGGCATGAGCGAAGTACCCGAACCGACGGAGATGACGAACAAGTCGGTGACCAAAGCGGTTCGGCTGCTACGGGAGTTGGCCGCACACCCGCGCACCGGTGCCACCGTCACCACGCTCGCGAAGGGCGTGGGGATCTCCCGGCCCACCGCGTTCCGTCTGCTCTACAGTCTCGAACGCACCGGTCTCGTCGACCGGATCGACAACAACTACATCCTCGGCTGGGAAATGGCCCGGCTCGGTCGGCGCGCCGACCCGTACGCCGGTCTGGTCGCACGCGCGCAACCGCTGCTGCAGGAGTTGGCCGACAAGTTCAACGAGTCGGCGACCCTGTCGGTGCCGAATTCGCACGACGGCCTGGACCTCATCGCCGAGGCCTCCGGCTCGCATGTGGTCGGGATCATGAGCCGCATATCGACTCACATGGTCGGCCAGCAATACCCGCTGCACGCCAGCTCCACCGGCAAGGTTCTGCTCGCCGAGATGCCGCTGGACAGGGTGCTCGCGGTGCTGCCCGAGACGCTCGAGGCATTCACGTCCCACACGATCACCGACCGTGCCGTTCTGCTCCGGGAGCTCGACCAGGTCCGCGAGCAAGGGTTCGGCATCATCGACAACGAACTCGAAGAGGAACTGATTTCGCTGTCCCGGCCGGTGCGTGACTCCTCGGGCACGCTGGTGGCGATCCTCACCCTCAACGGCCCCCGCTACCGCTTCGGGCGCGACCGCATCCCCGAGGCGCTCCAGCAGATGCAGGCCATCGTCGAGCGCCTCGTCGAGGTGTTCTGGCAGGACGCGGCGGGCGAATAGTCCCGCGATCCGCCACGCCGTGTGAAGCACCGGGAACCGGAGCCCTGGCACGGACTCCGGTTCCCGGTGCTGTACGCGACGGGTCAGGTTCGAACGGGCTGACCGCCGCGCGGGGCCGAGGTTTCACTGAGGTTGCGGCCCATCGTTTCCGGGGCGAGGACCTGGGAGACCGCCGCACCGACGATGCAGATCCCCGCGGCGATGATCATCGTCACTCCGCTGCCGAGGTTGTGCATCGACCACGGCAGCAGGAACGTGCCCAGACCCGCACCGACGCGGCTGAACGCGGTCGCGAAACCGGTTCCCAGGCCGCGGATCTCGGTCGGGAAGATCTCACCCGGGTAGACCCCGGTCAGGGCCGTGGACATGGCGTTGGCGAACGCGAAGACCAGGAAGCAGATCAGCACGACCGCGGGCGGCGCGGACGACCACAATCCGATGATCAGCAACACCACGGCGCACACCCACTGCTGCGGGATGGTCAGCTTCCGGCGGCCGACTCGTTCGATGAGCAGCACCGACACCATGACACCGACGAGGGCGAGGCCGTTGACTCCGATGGCGCCGACGAGTCCGTCGCCGAGACCGTAGCCCTCCAGAACGCTGGCGGCGAACGTGGCGATCGCGAAATACGGTGCCACCGCGCAGAACCAGAAGACGGAGATGAAGATCGTCGCCCGCCGGTAGGCCGGGGTGAACAGCATCCCGAACGTGCCCTTGCGGGTGCCCTCGTTGGCGATGTCGACGACGTCCGTCGGGTCCTCGAGGTAGGCGTGGGCGATCTCGGTTGCCTCCTCGGTGCGGCCCTTGTTCATCAGCCAGCGCGGTGATTCGGGCATACCCAGCCGGGCCAGGAACAGGATCACCGCCGGAACTGTGCTCGAGCCGAGCACGATACGCCAGTCGAGGGACCACACGGTGGTCATCACGTAACCGATGACGAAGGCGAACATGAAGCCGACGTACCAGGCGACCTCGCAGTAGGCCAGCAACTTGCCGCGCAGCCGCCGCGGCGCGAATTCGGAAAGCAACGGCCAGCCGACCGAGTAGTCGGCGCCGATCGCGATGCCCATCAGCAACCGGACGGCGAACAGTTGCCAGGCCGAGTCCACGAAGAACTGCATCACCGATCCGAGGATGAAAATCGCCAGGTCGATCGCGAACAGCGGCTTGCGGCCCAGTTTGTCGGCCAGCCAGCCCCCCAACGGGCCGCCGACGAAGATGCCGATGAGAGCGGAGGCGCCGATAAGCCCCTCCCAGAACAGCGACATCTCCAGGTCGAGGGTGAGGGCACCGATGACGGTGCCGATGATGCCGAGGATGTAGCCGTCGATGAACATGCCACCGGCGATCACACCGGTCAGCTTGACCAGGAATCGTTTCTTGTCGACCGGACCCGGGTCGGCCTTCGTGCCGACAGGTCCGTCCTCATACTCTCCGACGGAATCCGTGTTGGTAATCGTCACCAGGTCACTCCTTGCTGGTGCGCGTCGGCATGACAGCCGACGTGGACGGTGCGAATGCCGTCCGGGGCGGGGAAAGGCGGGGATGAAGTGTGCAGGCGTGCCGGCGACAGCAGGTCAACCACCGACATTGCATTCGTTCAACAAGTGAACGTCACGCTCAAAATTGTGACATGGACCTCATGAGTCGTCAAGACCCCGTCGCGTCACAGCCGCGACCAACCGTGCCGACCCAGGGCCGATGCGGGTAAAAGTGGCATCGCACGCCTTGACAAGCTGTGACCTGGGCCGCACTATCGTCAACACACACAATGAACGAACTGTTCAAATAGTGACGATCCGCAGGTACCCGCTCCGGTCGCCGGAATCGAACACTCGGAACAGACGACGGGAGAGTTTCAGGTGCGGTTGATCAATCTCGATGGCCGCCTCCAGGTGTCGACGCGAAGCGGCCTCGTCGACGTCGAGGCGGAAAGCCACGGCTACTTTTCCTCCCATCCGCAGAAGATCTACGCGCGGTGGGCGGAGTTCGTCACCTGGTACACGGGCAACCGGGACAGGGTCACCCCGGCGCACCGCGATGGGATCGACCCGGGTCGACTCGGTTCGCCGGCGCCGGCGCCGCGCCAGGTGTTCGCCGTCGGCCTGAACTATGCCGACCACGCGGCGGAGTCCGGTGTGGAACGGCCCGAGTCACCGGTGATCTTCACCAAGTTCGCCTCGGCGATCTCCGGCCCGGTCACCACCGTCCCCCTCCCCTCGGACACGGTGGACTGGGAGGTCGAACTCGTGGTTGTGATCGGCCGAGGTGGCCGCGACATCCCGGCCGATCGGGCATGGGAGTCGGTCGCGGGATTGTCTGTCGGACAGGACCTGTCCGACCGCGGGCGGCAACTGGCCGGCCCGGTTCCGCAGTTCAGTCTCGCGAAGTCGCACCGAGGGTTCGCCCCGATCGGACCGGCGCTGGTGACGATCGACGAGTTCGCCGATCCGAACGATCTCACGCTCGAGACCCGCATCAACGGCGAACTCGTCCAGTTCGGACGTACCGCGCAGATGATCTTCCCGGTGCCGGCGCTGATCGAGCACCTCTCGCACACCCTCGAGCTCTACCCCGGCGACGTCGTGTTCACCGGCACGCCCGCCGGCGTCGGGGTGGGCCGGACACCGCAGCGATTCCTCGGTCCCGGCGACGTCCTGCGCAGCCGCATCACCGACATCGGCGAACTCACCCAGACCTTCGTCGCACGCGAACCACTCGCCGCACCGGTGTGACCGGGATACACCGGCCCACGAACACATCCGATCGACATCCGAAGGAGCCAACCTTGTTGCCGCAACATATGAGCGCAGTTCTCCTGACCGGGCACGGAGGACTCGACACACTCGAGTACCGCACCGACGTCGCCATCCCCCGACCCGATCGGGGCGAGGTTCTGATCGAGGTCGCCGCCGCCGGCATCAACAACACCGACATCAATACCCGCATCGGGTGGTATTCGAAGGCGATCGACTCCGACACGAACTCCGGCGGCGCCAGCGGGTTCGAGTCCGTCGACGACGACGATGCCAGCTGGTCGGGCACGACCCTGAAATTCCCCCGCATTCAGGGCGCGGACGTGTGCGGGCGCATCGTCGCGGTCGGTGACGGCGTCTCCCCCGACCGCATCGGCGAACGCGTCCTCGTGCGCACCATGCTGCGCAGCTACGTCGACTACCGCCCGTACGAATGCTGGACGTTCGGCAGCGAATGCGACGGCGGCTTCGCGCAGTACGCGGTGGCTCCGGCCCGGGAAACCTTCGCGGTCGACTCCGATTGGAGCGACGCCGAACTCGCGGCGCTACCGTGCGCCTATTCCACCGCCGAGAACATGCTGCACCGCGCCGCGGTCGGTGCCGAACGCGTGCTGATCACCGGCGCATCGGGCGGTGTCGGCCTCGCGGCGGTGCAACTCGCCAAGCGCCGCGGCGCCACGGTCATCGCCGTCTGCTCGCCCGACAAGGCGGCCGAGGTAAAGGCGCAGGGCGCCGATCGGACCATCGAGCGGGGAGTCGACCTGATCGGAGCGCTCGGTGCCGGCTCGGTGGATGTGGTGGTCGATCTCGTCGTCGGACCGCAGTGGCCTCAACTGCTCGACGTGTTGCGCACGGGTGGCCGCTACACGATCGCCGGTGCCATCGGCGGGCCGATCTCCGAGATCGACCTGCGCACGGTCTACCTCAGAGACCTCACGCTGTACGGGTGCACCTTCCAGGACGACGCCGTCTTCGAGAACCTCGTCGGATACATCGAGCGGAATGAAATCCGTCCGGTCGTCTCGGCCACCTATCCGTTGTCCGACATCGTTCGGGCGCAGGAGGATTTCCTCGCCAAGAAGCACATCGGAAAGCTTGTGCTGATTCCACCGACACCCCGGAAGTGACCGGCGGCGTTCACCGACCGCCGCCCGTAAATCCACCGAATGGAGTACTCCGCAATGACCTCGACCTCGACCGCGCCCTCACTCGGAGCGTGGCTGACGCTCGACTCCGTCTTCGCTGCCGAACTGATGGTTCGGACTGGATTCGATTGGGCCGTCATCGATTTGCAGCACGGCGCACTGGGAACCGATTCCGTCGTGCCCCTGCTCTCGGCGGTGCAGGGCGCCGGCGTCGAGGCCTGGGTGCGGACGCAGGCGACGAACTACGCACAAGCCAACTGGGCGCTCGACATGGGCGCCGACGTCGTCGTCGTCCCACAGATCGGGTCGGCCGCCCAAGCACGTGAGGCGGTCGGTTTCTGCCGCTACGCGCCCGAGGGGCACCGCTCGTGGGGCCCGGTTCGGGCAGCGTTGCGCCCGGCCACGGCGCCCCGCCAGCGGGTCTACCTGATGATCGAGGACACCAACGGCCTGGCCGAGGCCGAAGCGATCTGCGCGACACCCGGACTGGACGGGATCCTGATCGGCACGGCAGACCTCACCCTGTCGCTGGCCGGTTCCGCCTCGGACGTCCTGGGCGGAGCTACTTTCGATGCCGTTCGCACAATCGTGGAGGCGTGCACCCGCCACGGACTGGACGTCGCCGCCTACGGGGGAAGTCAGGAAATGACGACAGCGTGCGCCGACAACGGAATCCGGACCGTCGCTCTCGCCGCGGACTACGAACTGCTTCACGAAGGCGCGCAGGCGGCCGTGGCGCTGACACGCGGAACATTCGCAGCCGAGGGTGTCCGCGCCTGACCTCGTGTTGCCGTGACGGGGTGCCGGAACAGATACGCCGCGGGGGGGGGGGGGGGGAGGGGAAGCGGTGGTTGGAGCGCAGGGCGTGGAAGAAAGAAGTCAAAGATTGCGGCAGATTCGCGTAAGCCGCCGCGAGAGTGGTCCAAGTGGTGTCGCCG
>NZ_JBHVEY010000003.1:454043-487356 GCF_042802055.1 Rhodococcus sp. NPDC057529 | reverse complement strand
AAAGAACAGGCGGGGGGGGAACAAGACAAACCCCCCCCCCCGACGCGGCTTTTCGGTGTTACCTCAGTCGCTCCACACGGCCACCGGATCGCCGAGCACCGCCTCGTCGACCTCGATCCCGAGTCCGGGGGTGTTCGGCGGCAGGATGCCGCCGTCCTCGGTCAGCACGTCGAACCTCGCGGTCGGCAGTGTCACCATGTCCTCGCAATTGAGGACGCAGCGCAGCGTACGCGGCGGGACGGTGGCGCCGAGTTGCACGATCGCCGCGAACGCGATGGACGAGCCGACCGTGTCCTGCACGCTGACGGTCATCCCCGCCGCGCGCGCGATGTCGCGGTGACGACGGCCGCGGGTCAGACCGCCGGCCTTGGAGATCTTCAGTCCGATGCCGTCGGCGACGTCGTGCGCCGAGGCGAACGCGATGTCGTAGTCCTGCTGCGCGAGTTCGTCGACGATGATCGGGTACGGGCAGCGCTGGCGGAGCGAGATCGTCTCCCGCCATGTGGCGCAGGGGGCCTCGAGCACGAAGTCCAGACCGTGCGGCAGCATCCGGAGCATCCGCAGCGCGGTCTCCGGCAACAGTCCACCGTTCGCGTCGACCAGGAAGAACTCACCGGGCTGCTTGTCGGCCAGGGATGCGGCGATCCGCTCCGCATCGAGCGCGGGTCCGCCCTCGCTGTCGAGTGCGCCGACCTTGATGGAGTGGCCGCGATATCCCTTGGCACGGTGATCGGCGACGCGGCGGCGCATTTCCTCCGGTTCACCGGCGTAGATCGAGGAGATCATCGACATCGGAACACCGGTCGAACCGCCGAGGAGCTCGGCGACCGGAAGCCCGACGGACTTGCCGAAGACGTCCCAGCACGCGACGTCGAGCGCGGTCTTGGCGTGGTTGTGACCGACGAGTGCCTCGTCCATCGCGTCGTTGATCCGCTCGACCTGACGTGGGTCCCGGCCGAGCAGGTGGGGTGCGATCTCCGCGATCCCGGCGCGGGTGCCCAGAGCATGGGAGGCGATGTAGGTGGAGCCGAACGGTGTGCTCTCGCCCCACCCCTGCCGGCCGTCGTCGGTGGTGATGCGGACGATGGAGGCATCGAACGAGGTGTACGAACGGCCGCCCGAGAGTACATAGACACCGCCCGAGTACGGCAGGTCCACCTGGAAGAGTTCGATCTGCGCGATCTTCACCTGTTCTCCTTCGTTCATCTGTTCTCGTGTGTTCCGAGCCGAGGTTCCACCGGGTTGTTCAAATTCTGAACACTGTGATTGAAATTGTGACATGGCCCTCAATGGCGGTCAACACGGCCCGGCGTCACACCGCGCCGTCGCAGTTCCGCCCACCCCCCGATTTGATCTGCGCACGGAATACCTTGCTGAACAACACCGCGCCACATCATCTGCACCGAGAAACTCTTGCCCGAACGGTGACCCCGAAACGCTTGACAGGGTGTGACCCAGGACGCAATACTTACACCAGTTTGAACATAACGTTCATAAATTGAACGTATGTAGTAGTCCCCGACACCGGCACCCGCGCCGCGACCCGAAGAGGAGCCACCATGCTTACCTCGACCATCGACCAGGCCCACTACCGCACCGTGATGGGGAACCTGCCCACCGGTGTCGTCGCCCTCTCCGGCATCACCGCCGACGCCGAACACCCTTGCGGCCTCGTCGTCGGCACCTTCCAATCACTGTCTCTGGACCCACCCCTGGTCAGCTTCAGCGTCGCCCACACCTCCACCAGCTGGCCCAAGGTCCGCGCCGCCGGACGACTCTGCGCCAGCATCCTCGCCGCCGGCCAGGAACCGATCTGCCGCGCCCTCTCCAGCAAGCAACCCGACAAATTCGCCGACATCGACTGGTCCCTGTCCGAGGCCGGATCCCCCCGCATCACCGGAGCCCACGCCTACGTCGACTGCGAAATTACCCACGAACTCGACGGCGGCGACCACGCCATCGTCATCGCCCGCGTCCTGCACATGGACACCGGACACGGCGAGCCCCTCGTCTTCCACCAGGGCCGACTCGGCGGAATCCGGCAACTCACCGCCGCCTGACCCACCACTGGAACCGAAAGCATCGGGGGCGCAATGAACGAGCCGAGGACGGCCACAGTGATCGCAGTGAATCCCGGCGAGCCGGCGGAGATTGCCAACAAGTCGGTGACCAAGGCTGTCCGTCTTCTGCGCGAGCTTGCATCCCGGCCCAAGACCGGCGCGATGGTGAGCACCCTCGCCAAAGCTGTCGGGATCTCCCGTCCCACCGCATTTCGTCTGCTCCACAGCCTCGAGCGGACCGGCCTGGTGGATCGCATCGACAACAACTACATCCTCGGTTCGGAAATGTCCCGACTCGGACGGCACGCCGACCCCTGTGCCGGTCTGGCAGCCCGCGCTCGGCCGTTACTGCAGGAGCTGGCCGACACGTTCGACGAAACGGTGACCTTGTCGGTGCCGAATGCAAGGGACGAGCTCGACCTCATCGCCGAGGCCGCCGGCTCACACGTCGTGGGCACGACATCGCGGATGTCCCCCCACATGATAGGCAAGCAGTATCCCCTCCACGCCAGCTCCAGCGGCAAGGTCCTCCTGGCCGAGTGGCCGATCAAGAAGGTCCTCGGCCGCCTGCCCGACAAGCTCGAGGCATACACCGCGCAGACAATCACCGACCGCGCGGCCCTGCTGGCCGAACTCGATCGGATCCGCGAAAACGGCTTCGCTCTCATCGACAACGAGCTCGAGGAAGAGTTGATTTCCCTGTCTCGTCCGGTCAAGGATTCGTCCGGAAACCTGGTGGCGATCGTGTCCCTCAACGGTCCCCGATACCGGTTCGGCCCCGACCGCATTCCCGAAGGCCTGCAACAGATGCAGCGCCTCGTCGAGCGTCTCGCCGAGGCGTTCTGGCGGGATTCGGAATAGATCCGCACGGAACGGGAGCGTCGCGCGCCCGGGGTGGCCGGGTCTATCCGCCGACCACCGACTTCGGCCGGTGGGCACCCAGTACCGCATCCGTGTCGGCGCCGAGAATCGGCGGCGCGGACGTCAGGTGCGGGCGTTCGCCCGCGAAGCTGACCGGGAACGCGATCTGCCGCAGGCTGCCGATCGTCGGGTGGTCGACCGTGCCGATCATGCCGAGGGCCGCGGTGTGCGGGTCGGCGTAGATCTCGTCGAGGTGCCGGATCGGTGACACGGGAACCGCATGGGTGGTGAGCGTGTCGCACCAGTGCTCGACGGTGCCCGACGCGAACGCCGTCGACAGTTCCCGCTCCAGATCGCCGCGATTCGCCACCCGGTCCCGGTTGCGCTCGAATCGCGGATCGGCCGTCAGATCGTCGCGTGCGATCGCCGAACACAGGCTTGCCCACTGCGCGTCGTTGCCCACCGCGACGACGAAGTATCCGTCGCTCGCGGGGAACGCTTGATAGGGAGCGAGATTCGGATGACCGGAACCCAGCGCGCCGGGACGCTCCCCCGTGGCGAAATAGTTCGTCGCCCAGTTCACGTGCAAGGCGAGCTGACACTCGAACAGCGACGTCGTCACGTACTGCCCGCGGCCGGTCCGCGACCGCTCGACGAGGGCGGCGAGCACGCCGATCAGACCGAACAGCGCCGCCCCCAGATCGCCCATCGCGAATCCGGCCTTCATCGGCGCCCCGCCCGGCTCACCGGTCAGCGACATGAGGCCGCCGGCGGCCTGCGCGATCATGTCGTAGCCGGGTTCGTCCCGCAACGGCCCCTCCTCCCCGAACGCGGAGATGTGCAGCACGACCAGGTGCGGGTACCGCTCGGACAGCGTCCGGTAGTCGAAGATCCGCTGCAACCCGCTGCCGGGTTTGAAGTTCTCGACGACGACGTCGGTCTCCTCCAGGATGCGGTGGATGAGGTCCTGTCCCTCTTCGGATTTGAGGTCGACGGTCACCGATTTCTTGCCCCGGTTGATCGCGAGGTAGTACGTGGCGTCGACGCCGACGAACGGTGGGCCCCACGACCGTGTCGGGTCGCCGCCCTCGGGGTGCTCGACCTTGGTGACGTCGGCACCGAGGTCGGCGAGCGACATGGTGGCGTACGGTCCGGCGAGGATCTTGGAGAGGTCCAGCACCCGCACCCCGGCGAGGGGTGCCGGCCCGGTGTGGGTGGTGTTCACAGGAGAACTCCTGTTGCAGAGTCGGTTCGGGGCGCGGCGGCGTGCGCGACGTCCTCGGCGACGTCGGTGCCGTCGACGACGGCCGCGAGGTTCCGGAGGGCGGCCTCGGGAACGTCTCCGGACTCGCCGGCGAGGTAGGCGTTCGCGACGAGCAGCGACCGGTAGCCGCTGCCCGCGCCGACCGCGAAATCCGCCAGATCGAACAGCAGCGTGGCCATCGCCGCACGGGCCAGCGCGTTCGCGTGGCGCGCGCACCCGGCCTGCGCGGTGTCGTCGTTCCCGGCGACGAGCAGATCGCCCTCCGCGACGAGGTCGTCCCACCGCCGGCGGAGAATCTCGGCGCCGAGACCGCAGTCCGGTCCGAGGCCGTCGAGGATGCCCCGCATCGTGTCCGCCAGACCGCGGTGCGCACCGAACTTACGCATGCACCGCAGCACGTCCAGGGCGATGACGTTGCTCGACCCCTCCCAGATCGACCCCAGGTGGGCGTCCCGGACCAGGCGGGCGTGTGCCCATTCCTCGATGTAGCCGTTGCCGCCGCGGATCTCCATGGCCTCGCCGGTGACGACGCGCGCCCGTTTGCAGATGTAGTGCTTGGCGAGCGGGGTGAGCACCCGGATCAGGGCCCGCGCGGAGTCGTCGCCGGCGTCCGCCGACTGCAGGCACTGCGCGCTGTACGCCACCAGGGCGAGCGCCGCCTCGGCGTCGAGAGCGAGGGGTAGCAGGGTGGCGCGCATCAGCGGCTGGTCGAACAGGGTCTTGCCGAACACGACCCGCTCCCGGGTGTGGTCGACGGCGTCGCGTACGGCCCGCCGCATCAGGGCACTCGACCGCATCGCGTTCGACAGCCGCGACGTGTTCACCATCTCGGCCATCTGCCGGAACCCGCGGTCGAGTGCGCCCACCTGGAGGGCGTACGCACCGGTCAGCGACACCTCACCGCTGGGCATCGAGCGGGTACCGAGCTTGTCTTTCAGCCGGTCGATCGTGTAACTGTTGCGCTCGCCGTTCGCGAGAACCTTGGGCACCATGAACATTCCGACGCCGCGGGTGGAGCCGTTTTCGCCGCCGGGGAACCGGGCGAGGGTCACGATGACGTCGGCGTCGGGATTCGACGCGAACCACTTCTTCCCGGTCAGCCGCCACGCGTCGCCGTCGCGTTCCGCCAGGGTCTCGGTGCGGGCGATATCCGTGCCTGCCTGCGGTTCGGTCATGAACATCGCGCCGGTCATCGCACCCTCGGGATCCGTCGACGTCAGCGCGTCGATCCACGGCCCGAACACGTCCGGCTCACCGAACATGCGCAGCGTGCGGGCGGCGGCGTCCGTCATCGACACGGGGCACGCCAGCCCGAACTCCGCCTGCACGAAGACGTACGACGCGAGGTATTTCACCAGATGCGGCGGGACCTCGTCCCAGCCGTGCAGGCCGCCGCGGTGCGACAGTGCGGACAGTCCGTATTCGCTGTAGGCGGCGCGGCACAACTCCTGGTACGCCGGGTGGTACGAGATCCGGTCGATGCGTTCGCCGTCCCGATCGAACTGCTGCAGCACCGGCGGATTCTTGTCGGCGGTGGCGGCGAGGGCGTCGAGCCGGTTGTCGGCGTCGGCGCCCAGACGGTCGAGCAGGGCGTTCAGCTTGCCGCGGTCCGACAGCGCGGTCCACCGGTCGACGACGATGCGCAGGGCGGGGTCGGTGTGTGCGAAATTCATGAGTGGGCGATATCTTTCCGGGTCGAGGTGTGGGCGGGAAGGGGCTCTGTGTCCGGGCTCCGCCGGGCTTCGCCTCTGCGGAGCAGCAGCGTCATGCAGGCGAGCGACAGCACGACGTAGCCGAGTCCGAGGGCAACCACCGGCCAGATCGAGTCGGTACGGGTGAGCAGGAACTGGCAGAGCATCGGGGCGGTTCCGGCGAAGATCGCCGTGGACAACTGATACGACAACGAGATTCCGGTGTACCGGACGTTGGTCGGGAAGACCTGGGCGAGGATGCCGGCGAGCGCGGCGTAGTACATCGCGTGCGGCGCCGTGGCCAGCACCATGCCGAGCATCGCGAGTGGCACCGACCCGGTCTGAACGAGCAGGAACATCAGGGGCAGCAGGATCAGTTCGGGCAGCAGCATCCAGCGCACCGCCCGCGACGGATCGATCTTCGTGGCCAGCACGGCGCCGAACGGCTGCACGAGCACCTGCGCGACGAGCGCGATCGTGATCACGAGGAGGAAGTCCCCGCGGTCGAATCCGAGATCGGCGGTGGCCCACGCGAGTGCGAATGTCGTCTTGACGTAGGTGATGGCGACGCCCGCGACCACCGCGCCCACACCGAGGACGAGTTCGACGGGGTGCGAACGCAGCACCTCCACGAGCGGCATCCGGGTGCGTTCCTGCGCGACGACGGCCTTCTTCATCTCCGGGGTCTCCGAGATGCGCAGCCGGATGTACAGCGCGACGACGACGAGTGCGGCGGACGCGAGGAACGGCAGACGCCAGCCCCACGATTCGAACACGCTGTCCGACAACAAGGTCAGCGCGAGGAAGGCCAGGGTCGCGAGCAGATTGCCGACGGGCGATCCCTGCTGCGCAAACGCGCCGTAGAGCACCTTCTTGTTCGGCGGCGCGAATTCGGTGGCGATGAGGACCGCGCCACCCCACTCACCGCCCATGGCGATGCCCTGGACCACCCGGAGCGCGACGAGCAGGATCGGCGCCCAGATCCCGATCTGCGAGTAGGTGGGGAGGCAGCCGACGCCGACCGTTCCGATCCCCATCAGGATCAGCGTGATGATGACGGCGTTCTTGCGTCCGAACTTGTCCCCGAAGTGACCGAACACGATCCCGCCGAGCGGGCGGGCCACGAAACCGATCGCGAACGTCGCGAACGCGGCGAGGGTACCCACCGCGGGCGAGGCGTCGGGAAAGAACAACCGGCCCAGCACCAGCGCGGAGGCGGTGCCGTAGATGTAGAAATCGAACCACTCGATGGTGGTGCCGACGAAAGCGGTGACACCTGCTTTGCGGGCCTGCCGGGTGCTGTATTCGGGTGGTGCCGCGTCGCGGCCGGGATTCGGATTCACGGTTCTCCCTGACTGTGGTACTCGGGCGTCACACCGAGGTAGAGGTGGTGTGCATCACTATGGTCGGGATTCCGTGTACAGTCCAAGACTTAATTCAGCTTGTTTAGGTGATCCAGACACATAGTCCCCGAGGAGCGTCATGGAACTCCGCCACCTGCACGCCTTCCTCGCGGTGGCCGAAGAACTGCATTTCGGGCGTGCCGCCGAGCGTCTCCATGTCGCGCAGTCCCCGCTCAGCCAGACCGTGCGGGCCCTCGAACGGGAACTGGGCACCGACCTGTTCGTTCGCACCACCCGCTCCGTGCGCCTCACGGCCGCGGGCGAGGCGCTGGTGGGTCCGGCCCGGACCATCGAGGCGCAGATCGGGATCGTCCGCGACATCGCGCAGGCGGCGGCCGCCGGGGAGACCGGCCGCGTGACCGTCGGGTTCGGTGGCGCTGGCGGCTACACGGTGCTGTCGGTCCTCGCCCGCTCCCTCGCCGACGCCTACCCCGGCATCGAACTGGACCTGCGCCCGCAGATGTACTCCGGCGAGGTGCTGGACGCTCTCGGGCGCGGCACCCTGGACATGGGCATCGTCGGACTGCCGGTCCCGCGGGGTTTCGCGACGCACACGGTGCTCGAGGAGGCGCTGATGGTCGCGGTCCCTGCCGGGCACCGCCTCGTCGACGCGGGCGCGGTCGCTCCCCGGGAACTGGCGGGCGAGCGGTTCGTGATCTATCCCGCCGAACACGGCTCCGTGGTCCGCGACGCCACGATCGCGCTGTGCGCGGCAGCAGGATTCGCCCCCGTCGTCGCGCACGAGGCACCCGACCCGTACAGCCTGCTCGCAATGGTCGGCGCCGGAGTCGGAGTTGCCGTGGTGGTGGATTCGACGGCGCACCTCACGATGGACGGCGTCGAATACCTGCCCCTCGCCGGCGACGCCCCCACCCTCCCGATCGCCATGGCCTGGCAGGACTCGAATCCCTCACCTGCGATGCAGACCGTGATCCGCGTACTACGCGATGTGATCGGCAATATCCGTTCCGTGGGGGCTTGACCGAATTTACTAACGTCTATAGTTTATTCGCAGTGAGACAAGTCACGCTGGATGTAGCATCGTCTCACACTCGAATATGCGATTCACCAGCCCGAGGAGGTCGGAGATGTCTTCACCGCCTATCGCCTGCCCATCGACCGGCCCGTACCGGAGTCGGTCGCCGGTCAGCTCCCACCGTCGACGTCGACGCCGACCAGGAACGCTCTGAGCATTTCGACGAACAGCGCCTCGTCCGCATCGGTCGCTGCCGCGGAGCGTTCCACCGCGGCGTTCGGCGGCAACTCGACGAGGGCGGGCCTGCCCGTCGCAGTGCACATCGCAGATCCCACCGTCATCCGGTGCGTGGCTTCGAGCAGAAACAGATGGCGTGACAGCGGAACTCCCTGCTCGCCCAGCAGCGTCGAATACTGCGCGTAGAGCGTGTGCAGCAGCTTCTCCGGAAACCAGGTGAACACCACCGGAACGACGTTCGGATGGCGGAGCAACGAGTTCCGGAACTCGAGAGACTCCGCGATCAGCCATTCCCGCCACTGTCCCGGTGCGGGATCGGGAATCCGAGGAGTCTCCAGAACCACAGCCCGCGCCACCTCGGACAGGATCTCGGTCTTGTCCGCGAAATGGTTGTACAGAGAGGGCGCCCGAACATTGAGCGCCGTGGCGATTCTTTCCAGACTGAAGCCTTCCATACCGTCGCGATCGATGATCTCGATCGCGGCAGACACCACGGCGCTCCGCGTGATCGCCGGCTTGCGTCCCACTGATCCTCCTCCGGTCCGCGCGAATCGTACCCCCGACGGCCGTCCACTCGCGGTGCCGAGACCCCACACCCATGACAAGGAGCACGTCGATGCGTGACACCACCATCCTGCGCGCCGTTCAGGCCTGGACCGTTCGCCAACCCGACGCCCCCGCCCTGCGCTGTCACGACCTCTCGTTGACGTGGCGCGAGCTGACCGCCGCGATGGATCAGGCTGCTGCACAACTGGTGTCGTCGGGCGTGCGCCCCGGCGACCGTGTCGGCGTCCTCGGCGGCCTTTCGGTGGAGTGGGCGATCGCCGCGCTGGGTGCGATCCGCGCCGGCGCCATCCTGTGCCCGCTGAACGAACGGCACAAGACCACCGAACTCAACGAGGTCTACCGGAAACTGACGCCGAGAGTCGTCGTCGCCGCGGCGCTCAACCGGGAGTTCGCCGAAGCGGCCTGCGCGGGCATCGACGAACCGCCGCAGATCGTGGACTCCCGGATGCTGTGCACCACCGATCCGGGCGTGCCCCTTCCCGATCCCGGGAGCGATCCCGCCGACCCCGTCTGCATCATTCCCACGTCCGGTTCGACCGGCCTGCCGAAGGGAGTCGTCTACACCCACGAGTCGTTGCTCGGCGCGTTCTTCGAGTGGTCGCTGCAGGCGCCGGAACTCATGGGCGCACGCACCCTGAACGTGAGCTCGATGTCGTTCGCCGCGGGCCTGCTCAACGGATTCCTCGCGCCCCTCGTCCTCGGCGGCAGCGTCGTCATGTTGCCCAAATGGGATCCGCACGTCGCGATGTCCCTCATCGCCTCCGAGCGCGTGGCGACGATGGCGGGCACCACCATCTTCTTCGAGCAGATGGCCGCGCTCCCGTCGTTCGAGTCCACCGACCTCTCGTCGTTGAAGGTGGTCTTCATCGGCGGAAACCCGGTGACTCTGGGCCTCATCGAGGCCTGGTCGGCGAAGGGAGTCGGTCTGCGCCAGGCTTACGGCCTCACCGAGTCGCTGTCGATGGTCACGTTCCCCAGCGTCGAACTGTCTATTCGCACACCGGAATCGGTCGGCTTCGGAGGCATCCTCACGAGGGTCGACATCATGGATCCGGATGGCACACCCTGCCCTGCGGGCACATCGGGTGAGATCTGGATATCCGGTCCGGGCATCGCCCGAGGCTACTGGCAGGACGACGCACTCACCGAGCAGACGTTCTCGGGAGGATGGCTGCGCACGGGCGATGTCGGCGTCAAGGACGACGAGGGCGCGATCCGTGTCGTGGGCCGCACCAAGGATGTGATCATCTCGGGCGGGATGAACATCTACGCAGCAGAACTCGAGCGCGCCGTCCTCGAACTCCCGGCTGTCCTCGAGGCCGCGGTCATCGGCGTCGTCGACGACGAATTCGGTGAAACACCGGCCGTTCTGCTCCGCACCTCCGGCGCCGTTCCCTCACACGAGATCGTCGATCACTGCCGCACTCGGCTCTCGAACTACAAGGTGCCCCGGTATGTCGTGTTCCTCGACAACCCGTTGCCGCGAACCTCCAGCATGAAGATCGACAAACGGATTCTGCGAGCCGAATACGCAGATCTTGCGGAACATCACGATCGCATCGGCCGAACTGCATCCTAGACACACCGCGCTCCCGCATGCGACACCTCGACCACATCGGAGTCCCTTCACCATGAGCATCGATCACGACATGCAGACAGTGCGAGACCGCGCACTGCGCAAACTACTCACCCACCTCAGCGATTCCGTCACCGACCAATGGGACGAGATCGCACCGTTCCAGTCGACCGACTATCACGATCCTGCGGTGGCCGAACTCGAACGGGACCGCATCTTCGGTGAGGTGCCGTTCATCGTCGCCCACAGCACCGAACTCGCCGGCAAGAACGATTTCATCTCCGTCGAACTTCCCAGGAACAAGGCCATCGTCATCCGGCAGAAGGATGGCAGCGTCAAGGCGTTCGTCAACGCGTGCCGGCACCGCGGAGCCGAACTGGTGACCGAGGAGTCCGGCAAGTGCCGAATCTTCTCGTGCCCGTACCACCGGTGGTCGTACGATCCCGACGGCCGGCTGCGCAACGTGACCCTCGACAACACTTTCGGCGAATTCGACCGGTCCCGATTCGGTCTCGTCGAGCTTCCCGTCGAGGAGCGTCACGGCTTCGTCTGGATCATCGACAACGCCCGACGAGAAATCGACGTCGCGGCCTGGCTCGGTCCCGAGATGGACGAGATCCTCGCCGGATTCGGCATCGACCGCCTCGTGAGCATCGATCCGCACACCTATCGTCGCCCCACCAACTGGAAGATCATGCAGGACGGGTTCCTCGACAACTACCACGTGAAGTATGCGCATCCCAACACGGCAGGGAAGATGCTGCACACCAACGCCGTTGCCATGGAGGACTACGGTCGGCACTTCTGGTTCCTGACCAGCCGCAAGAGCATCGACCAGTTCATCGGCCAGGACGTGACGTGGGATCCGTCGATGGTGAACCACACCATCGAGAGTTGCTTCCTCGCACCGAACACCATGCTGCTCAAACACGCGACCCACATCGAGCTGCTCACGTTCCGTCCGGTGGGGGCGGATCCGAACGAGTCCATCATGCAGATGCGGGTGATGGCCCCGACGGTCGAGGACAGCGGGCTGGCCGAGGAACACTGGGAGAAACGGTGGAAGAAAAACTGGGACATCCTCATCTCGATCCTCCACGACGAGGACTTCCCGATCCTCGACGGTTCGCAGCGAGTGTTGTCGAGCATGGACGCAGGCACGATGCTGCTCGGCCGGAACGAGTTGGCCAGCCATCTGTTCCGGCGGGAAGTGCGGCGTCTGGTCGAGACGGCACCGGAGGCGTGAGCGTGCCCACCACCGCCGAGGCCGAGCTGATCTCGCTCCGATGCTACGACGGCCCCCCGGCCCGCGACACCACGCACCTGTTCGAGGCGGCGCGTGACGCCGACGCGGAGATGGGTTTCTCCGCACCGGAACAGTCCTTTTCGCGCTCCTCGGCTCACTACCTCACCGCCGAGGTCCGCACCCTGCTGCACCGGTGGACCGCCGCGGCGCCGAGCGAGCCCGTGCTCGCCGCGGTGATCACCGCGCGGGAACTGGGATCGTCGCTGTGGGCCGTCGACATCGTCGTCGATCCGCGGTACCGGTCGATGGGAGTCGCCACCGTCGTGTTCGAGACGCTCGGTGCCGACCTGTCGGGTCTGCCGGCACCGTTCGTCGCCGTGGACGGCGCGACGTTCGTGGGATGCTCCTACGGCTCACATCCGGCGTCCGGACGGCTGGCACGGCGATTCGGCGCACAATTCGGGGGCAGACGCGACCGACTCCTCCTGCCGTCCCGCGCCGACTATGCCGCGTCTCGCATGGCGCGACTCCCGCGGCCGCCTTTCGTGGCGACGGCGGACGCCGGCCCTGACGCCGGTGCGCCGTCCGTGTGGCAGCACTTCGAGGAGGCCGACGCCACCGACACGAGGCGGTTGTGCGTCACCGACGCCGACGGAGCCGTCGCAGGCCACGTCCGGGTCGGCCTGACCGATGAACCGCACCGTGTCGGCCTACTCCGCCTCGACGCGGCCGCCGACACCCGGGACCGGTCGGTGGGCGTCGTCCGGACCGCGATCGAGCACCTCTGGGCATGCGGCGCCCTCTCCATCGAAACCAGCGTCGACGCAACCGATGCCACCACACTCGACGTCCTCAGGTCCGCCGCATTCCAGCACGACCGGAGCGACGCCCTGTTCACGTGGCCGGCGTAGTGCGCCGCGAAGCGGTGCCCCGTCGCCGGGGCACCGCTTCGTCGACACAGAATCGTGCTGCAGTCGATGCGGTGCCGTCACGGGACATGCGGCCACGGGTCCCAGCGATTCACCGCGTGTGTGTCGCAATCAGGTGACGGTATAGCCGAGCTGATAGGCCGCGCTGTCGATCGGCCCGGACAACCCGGGATGCGACAACGGCAGCGACAACGCCGGCAGCGCCGGGAACGAGTCAGCGGCGCGGTCGGTGATCGCGATGCAAACACTGCCCGCGAACCGGCCGCGGTAGATGATCCCGTCGAGGTCGTCGTGGGCGCGGTGAATTGTGCGGGCCCAGTGCTGGGTTCGTCCGTGCGTCGCGGAGTCGAGGGCGTGGTTGCCGCCGACCCGGGTCGCCCACGCCCCCTCGCCGATGCCGGATACGTCGAGCAATCTCAGCGGCCGGATGAATCGCAGCCCGGTCAGATGCGGGTCGCCGCGGTGCCGGTCGATCAGCCGGGCGCTCTGGAACGCCTCGGCCAACCCGCCGCGGGGACTGGAGGCGCCGTACCAGATGCCGTAGCCGGGATGTTCGGCGCGCGGGGTGGGGTGGTGGTCGAACCGCAGGATCGGCCCGAATGTGCGCATTCCGTTCCAGGGCAGCACCCGGGTGCCGGTGGTGCGATGCACCCGCCACATCATTTCGGTCGGTTGCCAGTTGATCACTTCCTCGCCGCGCACGGCTGCGTCACGGAGCTCGGTGATGGTCGGGGGCGCGGGCAGCATCGACCCCATCTATGCCGATTCCCATTCGGCGGCGGTGATCACGCCTCGGGCCTGTTCGATGTCGTCGGCGGCTCCGGCGCTGCCGGTCAGCCATGCCACGATCGACACCGGCCGGCCCTCGACGGTCAGGGACGGCTGCGGGCGGGTGAGCAATGCCTGCACGGTCAGCGGGTGCAGATCCTTCGCCAACAGCGGCACCACCTGGTCGAGATGCGGCACCGCGCCGGTGTCGGTGAACTGGGCGGGCGGCAGCAACCGGTTGCGGCCCGACTGAAATGCCCACAGGGTGCCCTCGCCGAGGCGTTGCCGGATTCGGGCCGCGGTCACCCCGAGACGGTCCGCGGCCTCGGCGATCGACAGGGAGCTGCGGACCAGTTCCTGCATGCGAATGTCGCGATCCACCCGAGCGGCGGTCGCCGCGGCCGGGTCGTCGACGAACCCGGCCTGGTCGAGCAGGGTTGCATCGTGGTCGGATAGCGGCGGTGCTGCCGGGTTCTGGTCGGACAGACTGTGCAGGATCTGGGCGAAGAACGTCCGGTCGACGTCGGTGCCGGTGACCTCCCGCAGCGCATCCTCGAAGCCGAGATCGCCTCGCAGGTAGCGGGCTTCGGTGCTGGCGTCGGTGGGCTCGTTCATCACACTCGACCCCTTACTTTCATCGATTATCGGATACAAATTGATGATAGCGCGAACGAGGCGGAGTCACTACCGCGCCCCGTGGCTGGGTGCGGTGTCAATCCAGTGCGGCCAGGTCTCGGACGATTTCGCAGGCCCCGATCTGATCGACGACCACGCCGTCATCGAGGCGGCAATCGATCGCTTCAAGGGAGTGACCAGCGTGGTGTTGGCTTCGGCCCTTCGGCGGAATCGCGTCAGCCGTGCGCCGCGAAGCGGTGCCCCGTCTCCGGGGCACCGCTTCGTCGGGACGCTGAGAGATTCAGGATGTTCAGTAACTCGGCACCGACGCACCGATGGCTTCGGCCGCCGCGGACACGGTGTCGCGCTGTGAACCCGCGACCATGAGCGACACGAGGTCGAATACCACGGTAGCGGCTGCGACACAGGTGATTTCGGCGTGATCATAGGCCGGGGCCACCTCGACGACGTCGGCGCCGACGACGTTGAGCCCGGTCAGCTGGCGCAGCATCCGGAGCAGTTCGCGGGATGTCAGGCCACCTGCTTCCGGCGTGCCGGTTCCGGGGGCGAATGCGGGGTCGAGGACGTCGATGTCGATCGACACGTACACCGGCACGTCACCGACACGCCGGCGGACGACGTCGACGGCCGCCTCGATGCCCATCACGTCCAGATCGCCCGCGCGGATGATCCGGAATCCCATCCGCGCGTCGTCGTTCAGGTCGGCCTGGTCGTAGATCGGACCGCGGATTCCGACGTGAATGGAGTGGTCCTCGACGAGAAGACCCTCTTCGAATGCGCGCCGGAAGATCGTCCCGTGCGTCACCGGCTGACTGAAGTAGGTGTCCCAGGTGTCGAGGTGAGCGTCGAAGTGCACCAGGGCGATCGGTCCGTGCTGGGCGTGCAGGGCCCGCAGATTCGGCAGGGCGATCGTGTGGTCGCCGCCGATCGAGACGATCTTCCGGTCGCCACCGCCGAGAATCTCGGCGGCGTGTGCCTCGATCTGCCGGCAGGCCTCGCCGAGGTCGTACGGCGTCACCGTCACGTCGCCGGCGTCGACGACCTGCACTTCTTCGAGCGGTGCCACGCCGAGTTCGACGTGATAACCGGGGCGCAGCGCACGCGCCGCCTGCCGGACGGCCATGGGGCCGAACCGGGCGCCGGGCCGGTACGACGTGCCGCCGTCGAAGGGGACACCGAGGATCGCGATGTCGTAGTCGTCGACCTCGTGGATGTCGGCGATGCGGGCGAACGTGCCCTTGCCGGCGTAACGGGGAACCTGGGTTGCGGGCAGTGCACCGACGAGGGTCTCTCTGGGCTGGGGCATGGCTGTCTCTCCTGTACTCGGGAAGGTTCTTGTCAGGTCAGGCGCGCGTCACGGGCGCCGGGTCGGGATCGACGGACTTCTCTACTTCTTCCGACTCGGTTTTCGACGCGGTGTCCGACAGCGACGCGCCGCGGGTCTCCGGTGCGAGGAAGAGGGACGCGACGAGGCCGACCAGGCTGACCACCGCGCCGATCATCAACGCCCCGCCGGCCCCGAACGTCACCAGCGCCATCGGCATCAGATAGGTGCCTGCGGCAGAGCCGATCCGGCTGATCGCCGTGCCCATGCCGACGGCGGTGGCCCGGACCTCGGTGGGGAACAACTCGTTCGGGTAGACCACCTCGAGGAAGCTCGAGGCACCGGAGCTGATGGCGAACACCGCAAGCGCGAGGAAGAAGATCTTCGCCGAGACGTCGGGAATCAGCGCGGGCACGGCGAGCGCGACGACGATGATCGCGAACGAACCGATCAGCAGCTTCCGGCGGCCGATCTTCTCCACCAGCCACAGTCCGGGTATGCCGCCGACCACGAACAGGATCGCGATGATCAGCGAACCGCCGTACAGGTTGGCGTCGCCGTACAGCCCGAAGGACTCGAGAAGGTCGGGGGCGAACGTGTACACCGCGAACAGCGGGATCACCTGGGCCGTCCAGAAGATCGCCACGAAGATGGTGCGGCGAAGGTAGGGCTTCTGGAACACCCGGAAGAAGGACGTGCTGACGACGGGTTCCTCGGGAAGGTCGGCGACGCCGTACTGCTCGCCGAAGACGCGCTTGATGGACGCGTCGGCCTCCGCCATCCGCCCCTTGCTCATCAGCCAGCGCGGAGACTCCGGGGTGCCCATCCGGGCGAGCAGCGTGATGATCGCGAAGATCGCCGGGCTCGCCAGCAGGAAGCGCCACGCGTCGGGTCCGAGTCCTCTCGCGAAGAAACCGACCACGTACGCGGCCGCGGCGCCGAGGGCCCACACCACGAACATGGCACCCAGCAGTCGGCCACGCTGCCGTTTCGGCAGGAACTCGGCGAGCAGCGACGTGGCGATCGGATAGTCGGCGCCGATGGCCACACCCAGCAGGAATCGCAGCAGGATGATCTGCCACGCCTCACCGCAGAACGCGGAGAGGACGGAGAACACGGCGAGCGCGACGAGGTCGGCGATGTACATGACGTGCCGGCCGATCTTGTCCGTCACGTACCCGAACACACCGCCGCCGACGAAGATGCCGACCAGGCTGGCCGCGCCGATGAGACCGATCTCGGTGGCGCTGAGATCCATGGCCGGTTCGAGGGTGATGAGCGCGACGCCGATGATCGACAACGCGAAGCCGTCGATGAACGGCCCGCCGGACGAGAACGCCGTCAGCTTCTTGTGGAAGGAAGTTAGCGGTGCATCGTCTATGAGATGACCGGTAGTTGTCATTGGGGCTCCTGGACTGGATCAAGTGCGGGTGCTGCCGGTTGTGACGTCCAACACAGACTGCCTGGCCATTCCGGCGCAGCACGAGTAGCCAATGCGCAAAACCGGTGGTTACGCTTTATTCGATCGCACAAACATGATTGGGCATTGACGCAGAGGAGGTTCCGTGGCCATCACCGTCGGTGAGCTGGTCGAGATCCCGCATCTGCGCCTGGACGTATATTCCGGGGCGTCCGGCCTCGGTCGCGAGGTCACCTGGACCCACACGTCCGACCTGCCCGAACCGTGGCGCTGGGTCACCGGCGGCGAGTTCCTGATGACCAACGGCATGTCTTTCCCGAAGTCGGCGAAAGACCAGGCGGATCTGGTCCGGCACCTCGCGGGCGCCGGGGTGGCCGGGCTGGGCATCGGCGAGAACATGTACTGCCCGCGGCTGACGGCGGCATTCACGCGCACCAGCGACGAACTGGGCTTCCCGGTCCTGTGGATCCGGTACCCACTCCCCTTCGTCGCCATCTCCCGGGCGGTGGCCGAGGCCACCCTTGTCGACCAGTCACAACGACTCGGTCGCACCGTCCGCATCTACGACCTGATTCGCCGGCACACCGCCCGCGGCGACGCGCCCGCCGACCTCCTGTCCGCACTCGCGCGCGAACTGGGTTGCGAGATTCAGGTATGCGACCGCGCCACCGGGGAGCCCTGGTTTCCCGGCACACAGCCGCTGGATCCGACGCTCAGCGACGCCGTGGTGGCGTTGTCCGAGGCGTCGAAGAATGTGACGGGCGGCGCATACGGACTTCCGTCGGTCGGCAACCGGGCCGCAATGCTCACCGGCATTCCCCGGCACTCCGGTGCCGCACTGGTGACGCTCAGTGACCCGAAGGCCGGGGTCGACCCGATCCAGCTCCAGCATGCCGCCACGGTGGTCGCCATCGAGCTGTCCCAGACACAGTTGATGCTCGAGCACGAACGCCGCTACGGTGCGGGGCTTCTCACGCAGATGCTGGAGGGCCGCATGGACATCTCCGGGGTCACCGCCCAGCTCGCCGAGCTGGGGCTGACACCCGAGTCGGCCGTGCTGGTGGCGGCGCGCAGCGAAGAGCCGGAACGGATGCTCGAACTGCACAATTCGCTGTGGCGGAACACCCTTCCGTATCTGTGCCTGGTGCGCATGGGTACCGCGCACGTCCTCGTGCCGGACGGCCCGGACACCGACACGGTGCTGTCCCGCGCGCTGGGCCCGACCGCCCGCATCGGCATCAGCCGAACCCTCGGGTCCCTCGCACGTTTTCAGGATGCGGCCCGGGAGGCCCTGTGGGCACTGTCGATCGCCGAACGCCGCGAGACGATCGTATCCCGATACGGCAGCGCCGTCCCGTGGGTCGGGCTGTCGAGCGTGGCCGACGCACAAACCCTGGTGGACAGGATCCTGCGCCCGGTTCTGGACTACGACGAACAGCACAACTCGCGGCTCGTCGAAACGCTCGACGCCTTCCTGCAGAACCAGCGGTCGTGGCAGCAGACGGCGCAAGCGATGCACATTCACCGGCAGACGGTCATGTACCGCATCCGCAAGGTCGAGGCGCTGACGTCCCGCGACCTTGCGGACACCAATTCACTGTCCGAACTCTGGCTCGCCGTGCGCGCTGCGGAACTGCTCTACACCCGCGACCGGGACTGGTCGGAGTCGACGGACGACAATCTCACGCCGACACCGAGAAGACGTCGGCCAGGTGGGTGATTCGCAAGGCGCGAGCGAGTTTGGGGAGGTCGCTGCCGTCGGCGACGTTCTCGCCCTGTGCGCCGAGTTGTGCGATGACCTCGGTGGCCCATTCCACGTCGGTGTGTTGCGGGGACAGTGCACGATTGACGGTCGCCGTGTCACCGGCACGCATGCAGAGCTTGCCGGTCATGCCCATCGTCCTGGTGACGGCCAGGGCGTCGGTGAGATCGGGTTCGCCCGTCAGGCACGGGCCGTCGATGGGTCCGGAGATCCCGGCGGCGCGGCTCGCGACGACGAGTCGTCCCCGCGCGTACGCCAGGGCGTCGGGGGCATCGCCGGCGCCGGTGTCCCGGCGGAAGTCGCCGGTGCCGAACGCTATTCGGGTCGTCGAGTCCGCCGAGGCGATATCGAAGGCGAATTCGACGCCACGCGCCGATTCGACCAGCGCGAGGATCGGCGTCTGCGGCAGCTCGGCGGCCGTGCGGTCGACGTGGTCCGCGGATTCGGTCTTGGCGAGCATCACGCCACGCAGGCCGGGGAGCCCGCGGATCGCATCCAGATCCTCGGCCCAGTCCGCGGTGGTGACATTGTTGATGCGCACCCACCCGGCACCCCCACCGGCGAGGAAGCCGGCCACATGGTCGCGGGCCCGCGTTTTCGACGCCGGAACGACGCCGTCCTCGAGGTCGAAGATGACTGCGTCGGCCGCCGAGTTCGTGGCTGCGGCGAACTCTTCCGGGCGCGAGCCCGCGACCAGGAGCCAGGAGCGCGCATGTGCCGCGGGGACCACGACGGCGTGCGCCGGAGGTGTGAGGGTCATCCGTTTCTCGTTTCTCTCGATAGTGCGGGTGGATTCGTCGGTCAGTGCGCGGGGACGCCGCCGACCGGGTCGAGGGCGGTGAATTCGCGATCCACGGTGGGCGCGGTGAGCAGGCCGGCGAGACGCCGGGGCGACAGGATGTCGTCGGCCTGCGCCTGGGTGAGCAGGCCGTCTTCGACGGCGAGGTCGCCGACGTAGGCCCCGGTCGCGAGGGCCCGCTTGGCGATGTCCGCGCTGGCGGTGTACCCGATGAACGGCGAAAGCGCGGTGACGATGCCGATCGAGCGCCGCACGCCCTGCTCGAGGTGGTCGCGGTTGGCGGTGATCCCGTCGACGCACTTGACGGCCAGGGTGTCTGCCGCCGCGGCCAGGTGCGTCGTCGAACGCAACAGGCTGTAGACGATGACCGGCTCGAATGCGTTGAGCTGGAGCTGCCCGCCCTCGGCCGCCATCGTGACCGTGAGATCGTTGCCGATCACCTCGAACGCGACCTGGTTGACCATCTCGGGGATGACCGGATTCACCTTGCCGGGCATGATCGACGAACCCGCCTGAGCCGGAGGCAGATTGATCTCACCGAGCCCTGCCGTCGGCCCCGAGGAGGTGAGCCGCAGATCGTTGCACGTCTTGGACAGTTTCACGGCGACGCGTTTGAGGATGCCGGAGACCTGCACGAATGCTCCACAGTCCTGGGTCGCCTCGACGAGGTTGCCTGCCGGCACGACCGGTTCGCCGGTCAATTCGCGTAAGTAGTTGCAGGCGAGCGCCGAATACTCGGGATGACCGTTGATCCCGGTGCCGATGGCGGTGCCACCGAGGTTGGATTCGAGCAGCAGCAGGACGCCCTCGGAGAGCCGGGCGCAGTCTTCGTTCAACATGATCGAGTAGGCCGCGAACTCCTGCCCCAGGGTCATCGGTACCGCGTCCTGAAGCTGGGTACGCCCCATCTTGACGACGTCGTCGAACTCGATCGCTTTGCGGTCGAACGACTCTGCGAGCCGACCGAGCGACGCGATCAACAGCCGAAGGTGTTCGACCAGCGCGAGCTTGATCGCGGTCGGGTACACGTCGTTGGTGGACTGCCCCAGGTTCACGTGGGTGAGCGGGTCGAGCTCGGAGTAGGCGCCGCGACCGAATCCCAGGATCTCGAGTGCACGATTCGCGATCACCTCGTTGGCGTTCATGTTCGACGACGTACCCGCACCGCCCTGGATCGGGTCGATCGGAAACTGGTCGAGCAGCGCCCCAGCCCGAATCTCCGCGCACGCGGCCACAATGGCATCGGCGCGCCGGTCGTCGATGAGACCTAGGTCTCGATTAGCTTGGCAGGCCGCCTGTTTCACCGTCGCCAGCGACGCGACGAGCGCCGGGTACTGGCCGATCACAGACCCCGTGATGGCGAAGTTGTCCCTCGCACGGGCGGTGTGGACGCCGTAGTACGCCCGCGCCGGCACCGCCAGATCTCCGATCGAGTCGTGCTCGATCCGCACATCGCACTCGCTCAACTTTTCCACCAGCACCTATTCGCCGTTCTACTGAGGTCGATCGCTGCCTGTCGAACAGTACACCACATCCAATATATTGGTTGACTGAAGGAAGACGTTCTCGATACCTTCGCGGCATGGTGCCCGGCCCGCGCCCACGCGGCCCCTGGAGCGCGCATCGTGCAGCGTTACAGTATCCAGTATGTTGCGTGATAATCCGGTGGAGCGCCCTCGCATGAGCGACGTCGCGTTCGAGCGGATCTGCGACGCGATCGTCACCGGTGAGCTCGCGCCCGGATCCAAGGTCAAAGACAGCGAGCTGGCTGAACATCTGGGCTTGAGCCGGACCCCGGTCCGCGAGGCGCTTGCACGGCTGATCGACACCGGACTCGTCGAGGCCAAACCCGCCGCCTTCACCCGGATCACCCCGCTGAACCGCGCCGACGTCGAATCAACGCTCGCAGTGATGGAAGTTCTGGACCAGCTGGCCGTGAAGACGGGGGTTCCCAACCTCACCGACGACATGATCGCCGTGATGCGCAGCGCCAACGACGACCTCGCGCAGGCGATCAAGGCCAACGACATCGGTGCCGCTCTCGCCGCGGACGACACCCTTCACGGCATCATCGTCGAGGCGGCCGCCAACCCGTTGCTCAAGCGGCTCATGCACCAGGTGCACCCCCAGATCCACCGGATCTACTACCGCAAGTTCTCCAGCCTCCGCGGCTGGCAGGACGCGATCCAGCACCACGACAAATTGATCGACCTGTGCGCAACCCGGGACGGAGAAGCGGCGGCCGAGGTGTCCTCGCAGCACCGGCGATTCCTGGGCGGCCTGATCGGCGAACTCTTCGACATCGACGAGTCCGCCGCCGACACGTCGTAACCGGCCACGACGGACCGGGCACCGTCAATACATACGTACGTATGGTCAGCCGAGCCGCACCCTCACCGGCACCGATTCCCACGACCGCAGCGTGTTGTTGAGGTGACGGCGCACCGGCCCGGCGATCTCCAGCGACTCCACCCGGGAGGCCAGCGCCGTCAGCAACGCCTCCGATTCGAGGCGCGCGACATGCTGGCCGACGCACTGGTGGATGCCCATTCCGTACCCCACGTGCCCGGACGGATTCCGGCGGAGATCGAACGCGTCCGGATCGTCCCACCTGCGCGGATCACGGTTCGCGGCGCCGAGGAACATCAGAATCTTCCTGCCGTCGGGGATCACCGTGCCGCCGATCTCGACGTCACTCGTGGCCGTGCGGAAAAACGTCTGGACCGGTGACTCCCACCGCACGGCCTCGTCGAACGCCGTCCGGGCCAGCGTGCGATTCTCGCGCAGCCTCGCCCACTGCTCCGGATGCCGCGCGAACGCGTAGAGCACGGCCGCGAGCCCGTTGACCGTGGTATCCACGCCTGCCGTCAGCAGCGAGCGCACGGCGAGCGGCGCCTGCTCGTACGTGATGTCGCCGCGGTCGGCCGCCGCCCAGATCTGCGCACCGAAGCCGTCGCCGGTGAGCGCGTCGCGGGCGCACTGCTCGTCGACCCAGCCGGACAGTTCGGCCACCCGGGGCGCCCCCTTCTCCACCAGGCTGTTGACCGGACCGAACGCATTGAAGGCGTGGTCGCCGTACGGCAGCAGGTTCTCCCGCCCGGTGCCGGAGATGCCGACGGCGTCCGGGAACACCCGCAGCGGGAATGCGGCAGCGAGATCGGTGACCGCGTCGAATTCGATTGCGTTCGAGAGCAACTGGTCGACGAGGATGTCTGCGTCCCGAATCCACGACGCCCTGAGCTTCTGCAGTGCGCGCGGACCCAGAATCTTGCTCAGCACCGCCCGCGGGGCGTCGTGGTGCGGCGGGTCGGCCTCGAGCAGGATGCTCGGGGGCCGCCACGGGGTCTCGTACCGGAAGTTGCTCAACCCGACCCCGGCGGCGGACTGGAACGACTGCCAGTCGGTCAGCGCGGCATGGACCTGCTCATAGCGGCCGAGCGCGAAGACGTCGTAGCGCCGCAGGTACACGACCGGGCCCGCGTCCCGCAGGTTCGCCTGGAACGGCAACGGGTCCTGCAGGACGTCGAGGGCGAACGGGTCGGCGTCGCTGACGGGCAACGCGGGGGCAGGGGCGAACATCGTCACGGGAAATCCCTTCGCTGGGTGTGTCACGTGTGGGTGGGTCAGAGGTCGAGCACGAGACGGTCGGAGCACGACCGTGAGACGCAGATGAGCATGCAGTCGCCTGCGGATCGCTCGTCGTCGTCGAGGACGGAATCGCGGTGGTCGGGGTCGCCGGCGAGGACGGTCGTCTCGCAGGTCCCGCACGTGCCCTCGCGGCACGACGACAGGACGTTGACCCCGGCCGCCTGAACCGCGTCGAGGACGCTGGCGCCGGGAGGCACCGTCACCGCGAGGCCGGAGCGCGCGAGTTCCACCTCGAACGGTTCGTCGCGCAGCGGCGCGCCCCGGTCCTGCGGCACGAAACGCTCGGTCCGTAGCGAGCCCACACGCCAGTCGGCGCAACAGCTTTCGACGGCCGCAAGTAGCGGGCCGGGTCCGCACACGTAGACCTTCGCCTGGGCGGCGGCGGCCGCGGCGAGATACGCGGGCAGGTCGGGATGGCCCTGCTCGTCCCGGGGCACGACGACCACCCGGTCGCCGTAGCCGGCGAGTTCGTCCCGGAACGCCATGGACGTCCGGGTGCGCCCGCCGTACAGGAGTTGCCAGTCGATTCCCATCAGTTCCGCCTGGCGGATCATCGGCAGCAGCGGAGTGATTCCGATGCCGCCGGCGACGAACAGGTACCTCGGCGCGGGGACGAGCGGGAAGTTGTTGCGCGGGCCGCCTATCCCGACGAGGTCGCCTTCGGCCAGTTCGTCGTGGACGTACGCGGACCCGCCGCGGCCGGCGGGTTCCCGCAGCACCCCGACCCGGTAGGTGTGCGCGTCCCAACGGTCACCGCACAGCGAGTACTGGCGGATCAGCCCGTTCGGGAGCATCAGGTCGATGTGGGCGCCGGGCGCCCAGTCCGGCAGCCGCCGGCCGTCCGGGTGCCGCAACGTCAGCGCGACGACGCCCTCCGCGACAACCTCTTTGGCGACAACTCGCAGCGCCGCGTCCGCCGGCGCACCGGAAGAAACCGGGTTCTGTGGCATTTCGACTCCTCGATCTCGCGTTTGTTCGAGGATCTTCCGACCGGGGGCCGAGCCGCCAGAGCATTTTCAATAGTTGAAAGTCGAGACGTAACCGGGGTCACTCGACGCGCAGGACAGCCTGCTCGAGTCCGTCCAGGACGAGATCGAGTCCATATTCGTACTCGTCGCCGAATTCGTATCCGGGAGCCATCGCGTGCTCCGTCACGAACTCGGCAAGGTGTGGGTACTTGTCGGCCCGGACACTCCCCAGGATCGCCGTCGCGACGTCGGCGAGTTCGCCGGACGAGCCGAACGGCAGACTCGCTTCCTGCATCGCGAACCCGTAGATATAGCTGTCCAGCACCGAGAAGGCGTGTGCAGCAAGCTCGATGGAGAATCCCGCTGACCGCAGAATCCCCAGCACCGCGTCGTGGTGACGAAGCGTTGCCGGGCCGGGCGTCGCACGGGACTCCATCAGAACGGTGGCCCAGCGGTGCCGCGCGAGCACGTCGCGCGCGGAGATCGCCCGCCGGCGCATCGCGGTCTTCCAATCGAGCCCCGTCTGCGGCAGGTCGATCTCGCCGAAGACGACGTCGACCATGCCGTCGAGGAGGTCGGGCTTGTTCTTCACGTGGCGGTACAGCGACATCGCCTCCACCCCGAGCGCGTGCGCGATGCGGCGCATCGTGAGGGCGTCGAAACCGCTGTCGTCGGCAAGATCGACGGCGGCGCGCAGGACCCGCTCCCGAGTCAGGGGAACACGGGGTTCTGTCATCGCTCATTCTCCATCGGCGAAAGTTTACGTTGTAAGCACCAGACTTACATTGTAAGCTTACACTGTAAGCAGAGGTCAGGGATTGCGCACCCGGCCCACCCTCGAACGGAGCCCGAAGATGGAGTCACCGACCGAACCCGAACGCCCCAACCACGCGTCCAGGCACCGACGCGGCACGATGAAGGCCGTCGCCCAGGATGTATACGGCCCACCCGAGATCCTCGAACCACGGGACCTCGCGATACCCGTTCCCGCCGCCGGCCAGGTGCTGGTCCGAGTACACGCGGCGGGAGTCGATCGCGGCGTGGCACACCTCGTGACCGGACTTCCGTACCCGTTGCGCCTCGCCGGGTACGGCCTCCGCAGGCCCAAATCCGCCGTTCCCGGAATGGACCTCGCCGGGCGCGTCGAGGCGGTCGGCGACGGTGTCACCGGATTCCGACGCGGCGACGCCGTCTTCGGCATCGGCACCGGGACGTTCGCGGAGTACGCGTGCGCGCCCGCGGCCAAACTCGCACACAAGCCGGCCGATCTGACGTTCGTGCAGGCCGCGGCGATCGCGATCTCCGGCCTCCCGGCGCTGCAGGCGGTACGCGACCACGGCCGAGTCGCAGTGGGGCAGTCGGTGCTGATCCTCGGCGCCTCCGGCGGTGTGGGCACGTTCGCCGTGCAGATCGCCAAGGCGTACGGCGCGGAGGTCACCGGCGTGTGCAGCACCGCGAAGGTCGACCTGGTCCGGTCGATCGGCGCCGATCACGTCGTCGACTACACAGTCGACGACGTCACCTGGCTCGGACGACGCTACGACGTCGTCCTCGACATCGGCGGCAACACGTCGCTGTCGCGGCTGCGCCGGGTCCTCACTCCGCGCGGGAGACTCGTCATCGTCGGCGGCGAAACGGATGGACGGTGGCTGGGCGGCACGGATCGTCAACTCCGCGCACTCGCTCTGTCCCCCTTCGTGAGTCAGACACTGTGCGTGTTCGTCTCGAAGGAGGACGGCGCCGACCTGCGCGTGCTCCGCGACCTCGTCGAGTCGGGAGACGTCACGGTCGTCGAGCGGACGTACCCGCTGGGCGAGGCCGCCACGGCACTCCGGCGCCTCGTCGACGGTCAGGTGCGCGGAAAAGTCGTGCTCTCCGTGTCTGCCGACTGAGTCAGGAGGTGTGGGCCCGCCGGTTCATGTCCTTGTCGACCGCGGTGGCGATGTCGTGCACGAGCCGGGAATGCCAGTGTTTGTGGGCCTCGAGATCCGCGGTGAGGGCGTGGCAGTCCGGGCATTCCAGGGGGCTGGGTTGTGCGGTGCTTTCCATGGCGCTGCGCTTTCCGGGAGAAGTGGTTCCGCTTCCACCGTGGCACGGGCGGGGCGGATAGTCCACCGCAGTGGGCCTACTTCGACGCGGTCGCCATTACCCGGGTGATACCCTTCGCGGCCGCCTGCAGCGCGGGGATCTGCGCGTACGCCTTCTCGTCGTTCGGCACGACGACCGACAGCGCGGCGACCACCTTGCCGGTGCCGTCCCGCACCGGAACCGCAACACCCGTCGTGTCCGGGTACAGGTGACCGGCACAGAGGATGTAGCCGTGTCGGCGCACGTCCGCCAGCACACCCCGCAACTGTCGTGGGGTACGAATCGTCTTGTCGGTGAACACCTTCAACGGCTCCCCGAGGATCCGTTCCTGGAGCTCCGACGGTCCGTGCGCGAGCAGGATCAGCCCGGACGAAGAGACGTGCAGCGGCATCCGGCCGGCGATGCGCGTGTAGTTGACCACGGCGCCCGGCGCCGTGAGTCGCTCGATGAACAACACCTCGTCGCCTTCGAGGACACCGAGTTGCGTGTGCTGCCCGACGACGGCGTGCAGATCCTCCATGAACGGCATCGCCGCTTCCCGGAGCCCGAGGGTCGGGGACGCCCGCGACGCGACCTCCCACAGGCGCACCCCGATCCGCACCTTCCGGTCCTCACGCTCGAGCCAGCCGCACCCGACCAGTTCGTCGATCAGCCGCGACGTCGTGGAGATGTGGAGACCGGCCCGGCGGGCGATCTCGGACACCGTCAGCAACGAATCGTCCGAACGGAACGATTCGACTATTCGCACCGTCCGGGCCAGGACGGACTCGCCGGTGTGCACACGTGCCATGCCTTCAGTGTGCACACCGGCCGGGGATCAGCGCAGATCGCGCCGCCGGAACGCCGCCACACCCGACACGATCAGCGCGGCCGTGATCAGTAGCAGCCACCCGATCGGCGCCCATTCGAACTGGCCGCCCGGCAGCTTCGGAGCGTGGCTGAACGGCTCGAGATTCAGTACCGCCTGCGGGAACTGCGCGATCGACCCGACCATGAAGATCAGCAGGAACGCGACGAGCACTCCCCACGCCACCGGCGTGAACCGCGGGATCACGCCGAACAGCAGGACCGTCACTCCGGCCAGCAACCAGATCGCGGGAAGCTGCACGAGCGCCGCCCCGACCACACCCGGCAGGGCCCCACCCACGTCGCCGACGGACGCGCCGTAGGTGAGTCCTGCGGCCACCCCGGCCACCACCATCGCGACCGCCGGACCCAGCAACGCGAACAGGATGTGGCTCGACGCCCACCGGACCCGGCCGACGCAACCGGCGGTCACGGGTTCGAGACGCTGAGCGTTCTCCTCCGAGTACAACCGCAGCGACGCGGAGATCGCGTAGGCCGCGGCCGCGATGGCGAGCATGGTGAACGCGTAGCCGATGAACGATTCCTCCAGCGACTGCGACCCACCCATCCGCAGGATGATGTCCCGGATCGTCTGACTGTTGCCGACCTGGCCGCCGACGCCGTTCGCGGCGCTGCCGATCAGCAGTCCGTACAGTCCGAGCCCGGCGGTCCAGGCCGCGAGTGTGCCGCGGTGCATCCGCCACGCAAGCCCGAGGGTTCCGGCGAGCGCAGGCGATGCGTCGGTGGGACCGGGCCGTTCGGCGATCAGGCCGGCGCCGACATCGCGACGGCGCAAGAGAGTGTATGCCGCCCAGGTGAGTACGGCCGCCGTGACCAGGCTGGGGATGACGACCCACCAGCGTTCGTCGGCATACGGACGGATCTGCAACGCCCAGCCGAGCGGCGAGAACCACGACAGGGTGCCGCTGCCGGCGTCACCGATCGCGCGCAACGCGAACGCGACGCCCAGCACCGTCAACGCGACGCCGCGGGCGACGCGGGCGCCGGTGCTCACCTGGGCCGCAACGGCCGCCACCGCCGTGAACACCAGACCCGAGCAGGCCAGCGACGTCCCGAAGGCCACCGAGCCGCCCACCGGGAGGTCGCGGGCGAGTAACGCTGCCGCACAGAGGATCCCGGTGACGACGGAGGCACCACCAGCGAGGATCAGCGCCGCGGTCAGACCTGAATACCGTCCGACGGCGGTGGAGTCGAGAAGCTCGGCCCGGCCGGTCTCCTCCTCGGCGCGGGTGTGCCGGATGACGGTCAGGATCACCACCAGCCCGATCAGCGTGTAATAGATGCCGGCCTTCCACACCCCCACCGAGCCCAGACTGGAGTTGAAGATCGGCCCGTACATGGCGATCTGTGCGGGGCTGGCCGCCGTGGTGGCCGCGAACTCCGCCAGGTCGGCCGGGGAGGTGTAGATGTCGGCGATGCTCGCGACGTACAGCGCGGGTGCGAACGCGAAGATCAGCACCCACAGGGGCAGCGCGATCCGGTCCCGGCGCAGGAACAACCGCAGAAAGTGCAGCGTCCCCGTGAAATCCGAGGAAGATACCGGCGCCGGTTCCACAGGCCGGAACCGGGACACCGTTGCGGTAGTCATGCCCGCACCTTCTCCCCCGTGCCGGGCGACGCCGTGGTGCCGTCGTCGATCTCGTAGTGTCGCAGGAAGAGTTCTTCGAGGGTGGGCTGCTCGCTGACGAGGCTGCGTACGCCGGTGTCGCCGAGCACCCGGATGAGCTCACCGAGATGCTCGCTGTCGACCTGGCAGTGCAGCGTCGTCCCGTCGAACTGGATGTCCGCCACGCCGTCGATGCGACTCAGATCGCCGGGATCACCGAGAAGTTCGGCGGTGATCGACGTCCGGCTGAGGTGCCGCATCGATGCCAGCGTGCCGGATTCGACGGTCCGTCCCGACCGGATGATGGTGACCCGCTCACACAGCGCCTCCACCTCCGACAGGATGTGACTGGACAGCAGCACCGTCACCCCGCGGTCCCGGGCCTCGGCGACGCACTCACGGAAAACCTGTTCCATCAACGGATCCAGTCCCGACGTCGGTTCGTCGAGCAGAAGCAGGCGGGCGTTCGACGAGAACGCCGACACCAACGCCACCTTCTGCCGATTGCCCTTCGAGTACGCCCGGCCCTTCTTCCGCGGGTCGAGGTCGAAGCGCTCGATCAACTCCTGCTTGCGGGTCTCGTCAAGTCCGCCGCGCATCCGGGCGAGGAGGTCGATGGTCTCGCCGCCGGACAACGACGGCCACAGCGTCACGTCGCCGGGGACGTACGCCATGTCGAGGTGCAGTGCCACCGCGTCACGCCAGGGGTCGCGGCCGAAGACGGTGGCCTCACCGCTGTCGGAATGGAGGCTGCCGAGGAGGACGCGGATGGTGGTGGATTTGCCGGCGCCGTTCGGCCCGAGGAATCCGTGCACCTCCCCTTCGCCGACCTCGAGGTCGAGTCCGTCCAGCGCGCGGGTCGGTCCGAACGTCTTCACCAGGTTGCGCACTTCGATGATCGCGTTCATAGCTGCTCCTAGTTCGGGGAGTCGGGATGTTCTGCGGGCGCCGCGCCCGCCTGCGCGGCGCCGTCTTCGGTGGCCAGGTATGCGTCGAGCGTCGACGAATCCGGCAGCAGGCCTTCGGTGTACATCTCGAGGGCGGGCAGCGTGACGTCGGTGGCGAGGTCGCGGATGGCGGTGGCGTAGTCGAGCGGGGTTTCCTTGTCGGCGCGCATCTGCAGGTACAGCAGCATGGCGCCGACGTTGTAAAGGGTGAGGTAGCGTGCCCGGGCCTGCGGGTTGCGGCTGGGCCGTACCCTGCCCGTCGCCACTCCGAGTGCGAGGTATTCCTCGGTGTCCTCGACCATGTGCTCGAAGAGGGATTCGCCGAGACCTCCGCCTGCCTGGAAACTCCGTACGATGTACGCGACGAGCGGGGCGTACTGCTCGATGTCGGCGAGAGCCTGCATGGCGCCCGCCGGTCCGGGCGTGGAGATCGCCTCCGCCTTCTGTTCCCGGATGATGCGGAGGACGTGCTCGTCGCATTCCGCGCGCAGGCCGTCTTTCGATCCGAAATGGTGGATCACCAGGCCGGGCGACACCCCGGCCGCGGTGGCGATCGCCCGCACTCCGGTACTGAAGCCGTGATTGCCGAACACCGTGATGGCCGCGTCGCGCACTCGCGCGCGGGTGGTCATGTCGGGGTGCGGGACCTCGGAACCGGGACTGGTTGAACGCATGTTTAGTACGCTAAACGCGCGTTCAACAGGGCGCAAGGGGTGCCCGCGTCAAGATTTCGTCAACGTGGACACCCGGGCGTGCGTGAACGCGACGCTCGGACGGGGATACCGGTTTCGGGCGCAGGCCTCGTCCAAAGCCTCGTCGACGACCTCCTGCACGTCCGCCCCGCCCTCGCCCTGCACGACGAGTTCCGTCAGGATCACGCCGGAGTCGCGCCGGACCTGTTCCATCAGCCCGATCGCGTCCCCAATGGCTTCGGAATCCGCAGCGCAGCGGAAACCGACGAGCCGCAGCTGCGGCTGTTCCATCACCGCGCGTAGCGCGTCCTCGATACCCGGCCCGGTCGCACCGAGAACCGAGAGGTCGAGCACCGTGTCCTGACGCGGCCGCTCGTGAACGAATGGGTGGGGAAGATGAAGCGTCATCGGAACCTCCTGGGGATCCAGTTCCAGATCTACCCCCCTCACGCGAGGATTCGACGAGCCTTGACGCCGATCTGACTCCGGTGACCACAATCCTGACGCGCTATTGGCGCGGCCCTAAGCCGTGGTGGCCTTCTCGACGGCCGCCCGGGTCAGTTCAGTCAGTTTGCCGACGTTCTCGGGGGTGGCCGGATAGCCGGCCGACGTGACCCCGACAACGTACTCGCCGGCGAGCGCGCCGTACCCGATGTGCGTGTCCGCTCCCTGGGTCACGGTTCCGGCGAACGCCTTGTCGCCGACATCGGCCGGCGCAGGCAGCGGTGTGAACCCCTGGACGACTTCGCTTTTGCCGATCGCCTGCTCGAATGCGGTCGAGGCCGCGTCGGGGCTGGCATATTGATCCACGGAGACGGTGACCCTCCTCCCGTCGCCGCCTTCATAGATGACCATTCGCGTCGCGTCGGGGGCACCGGACGCTGTGGTGTTCTCACTCGTCGCCGTCTGGCGTTCCATCTCCGGAAAGTAGTTCTGTACGACGTCCAATCCGAGCAGACGTTCGGGTGGTACGAGGTTCGCTCCGGAGGTCGTCGCAACCGGCTGCGACTCGGCCTCGGACCCGGAGTCCTGCTGCCCGCACCCCGCCGCGAGCACGACCCCGGCCAGGACGATCGAGAGGAAGGTGAGACCGCCGCGCCTGCGCACGCCGTGCCGCTCCGTTGATTGCACCACGCCGGATATCCCCTTCTGCTCGGGACGAGTCACCCGTCGAGCCTAGTATGGAAAAGATCCGAGTACCTGCAGTTTCGACGCCGCCCACCCGGTTTCGGCGTCGGGCCGACACTGTGAGGAGTCCACGTGACGAGCGAGGGAAGCATCCGGATCGGCAGCAGGACCATCACGTATCTCGAAGCCGGTGACCCGGGCGGGCCGCTCGTGCTGCACAACCACGGCGGACCGTCGAGCCGATGGGAGGCCGAACTGTTCGACTCGTACGCGAAGGCCAACGGACTGCGATTCGTCTGCGCGGATCGGCCGGGCATCGGCGGGTCCGACCTCCAGCCCGGTCGCACCTTCGAAAGCTGGACCGCCGACCTCCTGCTGCTGGCCGACTCGTTCGACGCCGACCGGTTCGCGGTGACCGGCTGGTCCGAGGGCGGGCCGTGGGCCTTGGCGGCGGCCGCGTATCTGGACCCGATGCGACTGGTCAGTGTCGTGTGCATCGCCGGCGGCAACTACGGAACGTTCGGCGCGAACTGGGCCGCGAAGCATCTGAGCAGCGTGGACGCGCTGGGTGGTCGCCTGGCGCTGCACTTCCACCCCGGTTTCACGCTCATGTACGAGCTGCTCGGCATAAGTGCCACACATTTCGAGGATCGCTACGGGCGGGCGATCACGAAGTCGGCCTGCGCGGCGGACCGGGAGGTACTGGCCGACGAGGACGTCCTCGCAACCTTCCTGAAGGCAAGCCGGGAGTGTTTTCGCCACGGCGCAGACGGACTCGTCGTCGACGCCACGATGCTCTACGAGGCCTGGCCGTTCGACATGACCAAAGTAAAACGCCCGGTGCACTTCTGGCAGGGCAGTGCAGACACCCTGGTCCCCGAGATCATCAACAAGACGGTGGCCGATCGAACCCCGGGCGCCGTCTGGCACCCGGTCAGCGGTGGTGGCCATTTCATCGCCGTCAGCCACGCCGACGACATCCTCGCGCTGACAGCGAGCGATCTTGCGTCAGCATCCAACTGAAAGACCCGGAAGCCCATGGTGACCGCATGAAAGCCGGTCGTCGGGACCCGAATACAGCTGCAGGAGAAACGTCCGCATCGCACGATCTGTAACGAATTCTTGTCCGCCGCCGAAAGTCCAGGGGCGAGGTACGTCTCGGGTCTCGGGGAATGAAGAAATGGGAGGGCTCATGAGCAACCAGTTGGGGCGCCGCGCATGCGCTACGGCACTCACTGCTGTCGGGTTGGGAACCGCCGTCGTGGCAGGAGGGGGTGCGGTCGCACATGCTCAGCCCGCACCGCCGACATCGACGACGATGACGTGCTCGAGCGCGAATCCGCTCGTCTGGGCACCGCCGTTCACGTGGACCGTCAATGCCTCGTCCGGGGAGTCGCTACGGCCGGGTGGGTCGGCGTTGGAGCCGGCGATCCTGCTCAGCGGCGGGAATGAACTGCCCACGCCGCCCGGCGGTCTGATCCCGAGCATCGGAATCAACTGGTACGGCACGCGGGTGTCGGTCGACTGGCACAACACGACGACGGGCGCGAGCGGCCACAGCGTCAGCGACGAGGCGGCGTGGCAGCAGAAGCCGGGAATCCCGATCAACCGGACGTGGACGGGAACCGGAACGGTGTCGTTCACCGTCACCGTCCAGACCGGCGCGGGATGGTGGTTCGTCAATTCCCAGAACGCCGTCTGCCAGGGAACGATCTCCGTGGTACCCGGGCGTTAACCGGAGCCGTCGGGGGGGGGGGGGAAAAAGGGCACCCCACCCAAAATCCCCCCCCTCCCGAGAGAAGAGTGTCCCCTGTTCTCCTCCGCGAATTTTGCCAAACAGTCCACCAACA